>NZ_JACJUU010000005.1 GCF_014237865.1 Pusillimonas minor | reverse complement strand
GCGAGGAACCAGCGATTCCAGCGTCACCATCTCAAGCTCATGCTGATAGGCAGTAGGTTCTTTTAGCATGCCCCATTATGAACAAACCCTCGGTTTTACGCGAGGGTTTGTCAGCAATCTGAAACGCCCCGTTTTGGGGCGTTAATGGGTGCGTATTTACGGCGTTTTATAGGGCTCTTGCAACAGCCAAGTGCTGTTTCGAAGTAATAAGGCGTGGGGGGACAGAAGGCGGCAAGGGGCGGCTCTACGAGCGCCTCAGGTGTCGTTGTATGTGGGCGTCAGGCGTCGTTTTCTTGCGGCGCCACATGCTTTCGGGGCCGTCCGCGCGGCGCGGGGGTGGCGCGACGGGTGGTGTCCAGCGATTGCAAAAACGGTTCGGTGCCCAGGGCCCATTGGCCAAACAGGGCCGACTCGATGTGTTCGCGTTGTGTGGTGTTTAGGCCATTGGCCAGTTGCTGGCGAAAATGTGCCTGGCGTTCGAAGGGGGTGTTTCCCAGCTGCCAGTAGTCGGGGTGGTCGGTGGCCCAGGTATGGGGCTTTAAGTTAAGCCCGGTGTGGTGCACTGCCGACGACCAGGGCCAGAATTCGGCCTGGTCAACGTAGCCAAGTTGAACCGGTAAGGTATCTAGCCACACCATGACGGGCAAAATCCATTCACCGGGCTGTATCAGTGCGCTGCGGTAACGGCCGTCAAACACACGGCCCAGCGCCAGCCGTGTGGCAAAACGGCGCCCTATTGATTGCACCAGCCGCGAGATGCCCCGCTGCGAGGCCGGCGTGGCCAGCAAGGCAAGGCGGTCGTTCAGCAGGGCCCAGCCATGCACAGTCACCTGTTGCTCGTGGGCGCATTCGCGCAGCCAGGCGGCCAGTTGCCCCAGAGGCTCGACCGGTGTCGGGTCGGCGGGGGCCGCCAGTGGCTGGGCAAAATGTACTTGCAGCAGTTGGGGGATGCCGGGGGCGTAAAGCCGCGCCAGTCGTGCCATAACCTGAAATATATAAGGGTGTTGTTTTTGACGTCGCAAGCTTATTGCATAATACGGGCAACGGCAATGCCGCTGCCCGCAAGGCAATGCCAGAAAATCAAATTAATTTCGTTCGGCGCTTTATTTTGTAGTGTTTACTACATAAAATGGCGCGACGCGGTCAGATTTTTTATTCAAACAGGGAAGGCATTGGTGGTTCGTGCCAGGCATCCCGCCATCATCAGGAGTCAGTATGAAGACAAGAGCAGCCGTAGCCTGGAAAGCAGGTGCGCCGTTAACCATTGAAACCGTAGACCTGGCCGGCCCGAAAGAGGGCGAGGTTTTAGTCGAGATCAAGGCAACGGGTATTTGCCACACCGACTACTACACATTGTCTGGCGCCGACCCCGAAGGCCTGTTCCCCGCCATTTTGGGCCACGAAGGCGCAGGCGTGGTGGTTGATGTCGGCCCGGGCGTCAAGTCGCTTAAAGCGGGCGACCACGTGGTGCCCCTGTACACCCCCGAGTGCCGTCAATGCAAGTCGTGTTTGTCGCGCAAAACCAATCTGTGTACGGCGATTCGCGCTACGCAAGGCAAAGGCGTCATGCCCGATGGCACGTCGCGTTTCACCATCGACGGTAAGCCTGTTTACCACTACATGGGTACGTCTACTTTCGCCAACCACATTGTCGTTCCCGAAATCGCGCTGGCCAAAATCCGCGAAGATGCACCGTTCGACAAAGTTTGCTATATCGGTTGCGGTGTTACTACCGGTATTGGCGCGGTGCTGTTCACGGCCAAGGTCGAAGCCGGCGCCAACGTTGTGGTGTTCGGCCTGGGCGGCATTGGTCTTAACGTCATTCAGGGCGCCAAAATGGTCGGGGCCGACAAAATCATTGGTGTCGACCTGAACCCCGAGCGCGAAGCCATGGCTCGCAAGTTCGGTATGACCCACTTCGTTAACCCCAACGACGTCGAAAACGTGGTTGATCACATCATCCAGCTGACCGATGGCGGCGCCGACTACTCCTTCGAATGTATCGGCAACACCAAAGTCATGCGTCAGGCGCTCGAGTGCTGCCATCGCGGCTGGGGTCAGTCGATCATTATTGGTGTGGCCGAAGCCGGCGCCGAAATCTCCACACGTCCGTTCCAGCTGGTTACCGGTCGCGAATGGAAAGGTTCGGCATTTGGCGGTGCACGCGGTCGTACCGACGTCCCCAAAATTGTTGACTGGTACATGGACGGCAAGATCAACATCGACGACCTGATTACACACAAGCTTAGCCTCGAGCAAATCAACGATGGCTTCGACTTGATGAAAAAAGGCGAGTCCATTCGTTCGGTCGTGGTGTATTAACCCGTCTGCAGCGTCTGTAACTGCGGCACAGCGTTGGTGTTAATCGTTGTGCCGCATGTACGTGGTTAAAACCGGGCCCATGGGGCCCGTTTCGTTAAAAAGGGTAGAAAATGTCTGTCGAACTTGAATTGGTCAGCGAACACCGCTGTTTTGGGGGTGTGCAGCGGTTTTATAAGCATGCGTCCAGCGCCATTGGCTTGCCCATGCGCTTTTCTGTGTTTGTGCCGTCGCAGGCCGAATCGGGCAAAGTGCCCGTATTGTTTTATTTGGCCGGCTTAACCTGCACCGAAGAAACCTTCATGATTAAAGGTGGCGCCCAGCGTTTGGCGGCCAAGCACGGCATTATGCTGGTCACTTGCGATACCAGCCCGCGCGGTGCAGGTGTGCCGGGTGAAGACGACGGCTGGGATTTTGGCACTGGCGCGGGGTTTTACCTTAACGCTACCCAAGAGCCCTGGGCAAAAAATTACCGCATGGAAAGCTATGTGGTTGATGAGCTGTTCACCATTGCCACCACGCAACTGCCGGGCGATGCAAGCCGTGCCGGTATTTTCGGGCACTCTATGGGTGGTCATGGCGCCCTGGTGCTGGCGCAGCGCCACCATCCAAAATTCAAGTCGGTGTCGGCCTTTGCACCTATCGCTTCACCAACAAAATGCCCCTGGGGCCATAAGGCTTTTGGCGGGTATTTGGGTAGCGATCGGGCGGCATGGGCGCAGTACGATGCTTCATTGCTTATGGAAAAGTCCTCGTGCCCGTTCCCCAAGGGTATTTTGGTTGACCAGGGCTTGGCCGACAACTTCCTGGCCGAACAGCTTTACCCCGAAGCCTTCGAAGCCGCCTGCGCTAAAGCGGGCCAGCCGTTAACGCTGCGCCGCCACGAAGGTTACGACCACGGTTACTACTTTATTTCTACCTTCATGGAAGACCACATGGCGTTTCACGCCGAGCGGTTGTAGCGGTGTTGCGGTGTTGCCAGGCAAGTAGGCCTGGTAGGTGTCGGTAACCCGCATTGCAAAAAGGCCACTAAGGCCAATAGCACGCCACAGGCTGGGCTCTTTTCCCGCCTGTGGTTTTTTTGTGTCGTGCCTAAGAACCTGGGCTTCGTATGCAAGGGCAAGCATTGATGCGGGGGTGTTGCGAGCTGCAGCAACAGGTTGCTTTTATAGCCGTCCGATTCTTTAGTTAAATTTATACTACATTAATAAATTATTAATGAATTGCTAACGTATAAAGATCAAGGGCAGCATATGGGTGGCAAACAGATCAAGAACCTGAGTACCGACGTTTTGATCGTGGGTGCGGGGGGCGCCGGGATGAGCGCCGCTATTTCTGCGGCGCAGGCCGGGCAGCGGGTGATGCTGGTCGATCGCAGTCTTATTGGTCGCGGTGGCGCGACCATCATGGCGCAAATGACCGTGGCCGTTGCACTGGGCGAACAGGTGCCCGACGACTGGCGTTATCACTATGCCGATACGCTTAAGGCCGGGCGAGGCTTGTGCAGCGAGCCGTTGGCGCGCTTGCTCTGCGAAAAGGGCGTCGATGCGATCCGTCTGATGGACGATTGGGGCACGGGGTGGGCGCGTGCCGACGGGCATATGGTGCAGGCGCATGCGCCGGGCCACGACCGTCCGCGCTGTGTTTACGTCGATTACCTGAATACCGGCCCGGCCGTTGCCAAGACCTTGCGTACCCAGGTGGCCCAGAACGACGCGATTGAGCGCCTGGGTGACATTTTGGTGGTCGACCTGCTGGTACATGCCGGGCGCGTGGTGGGTGCGGTGGCCTTGCACCTGACAACCGGCGACGTGCTGGTCATACGTGCCGGCGCGGTCATTGTCGCCACCGGTGGGTTGACGCGGCTGTACAAGCGCAATAGCGCTTCGCTGAACATGGGGGGCGATGGCTACGCGCTAGCGGCGCGCGCAGGCGCGCAATTAATCGACATGGAGTTCGTTCAGTTTTTCCCGATCGGGCATCTGGCGCCGCGCCTGGTGGGGTTCGACCCCATCATGTGGGACCCGTTCCGATACAAGCTGGGCGGGCGCCTGCTGAACGGGTTGGGTGAAGAGTTCGTCGAGAAATACGGCCATCAGGCCGAAAAAGAGGGCTATACCGTCACGCGTGATGCGGCTACCTACGCCATTCTTAAAGAGGTTGAGGCCGGGCGGGGGTCGCCCGCCGGTGGTGCGTACTTAAGCTTCGAGCACGTGCCCGAGGCCGAGCTGCGCAAGGCTTTTGGCCCAATCATTGACAAGCTTGCCGCCAACGGCATTGACCTGACCAAAGGGCCCATCGAAGTGGCGCCTATCGCTCACTATCACATGGGCGGCGTCAAGGTCGATGTCGATATGCAAACCGACGTGCCCGGGCTGCTGGCTGCTGGTGAGGCTGTTGGGGGCGCTAACGGCGCCAATCGGTTGTCGGGCAATGCCATTACCGAGGCCATTACGTTTGGTTTGCAGGCGGGCCGCACGGCAGCAGCCTACAACGCGACCCAAGACAGGGTCGGTGCCGACGTTGTCGATGCTTTGGCGCAACCCGTTGTTAAAGCATTGCTGACGCCGTCTGAGGCCACGTCATCGGGCGCAGGAAGCGCCATGACGACGCGCCCCAACGTTGCGGCGCAAATTGCCCGTTTGCAAGCCATTATGCAAAGTGATGTCGGGCCGTTTCGTACAAAGCAGGGCCTTGAGCGAGCCCTGCAGGCGTTGGCACAAATGCGTGCCGAAGTGGGCGACGCGGTTGCGGGGGGCGATGGCCCGCAAGACCCCGTGCAGATCGACGCGCTTGATCTGCGCAATATGCTGATGGTCGCAGAAGCCGTAACGCAATGTGCGTTGGCGCGTACCGAAAGCCGTGGCGCGCATCAGCGTGAAGACTTCCCGGCGATGGACGATGCCTGGGTGCTGAACCAGATGCTGGTCTGGCGTGAGGGTCGCTGGGTGCTGACGCAGCGCCCGATCGAACGCCTGGATGATACGCACGCCGTAACGGCTCCGGCAGGCGTGGCGGGATAAGTGAATAGATGCGCGACGTATGGGCAGATGGCGTCAACAGTGATGCGGTCCATGATGTTGCCAATCATTAATTGCATAGCGAGATAACCATGACAGAAGCCCTTAAACAATCGGTGTTTTTGAATATTCAACGCGGTGTGGGCGGCGGCGAGTCGCGCGTTGAGCGTTTCGAGTTGCCCGAGGGCGCGACGGGTTCGTTGCTTGACGGCCTGCGTTGGGTGCGTGAGCATTTGGACGATACGCTGGCGTTTCGGTATTCCTGTATTAACGCCAACGCCTGCAAAGAGTGCATGATGGAATTGGATGGTAAGGTCGTGTACGCCTGCTTGGCTCGCATGGAACCCGGTTCGGAGCACGACGTAGCTCCGTTGCACAATAAGGCGCGTATTCGCGACCTGGTGTCCGAGATTGCGCCTGTAAAAGAGCGGCTGGAGGCGGAAGATGAATGACGGGCGAGCGCGCGTTAGGTCAGACGCGCCAGGTAAAGTCAAAGCCCCCGTCAAGGTTAAGGATGCTGCTGCCAAAGCTGCCGTGCGCGCCAGTGCCGAATTCGAGGAGGTTTCCCCTGTGGTGTCACCGTTGCGTATCTTGTCGTCTGCTCATTTGGCCGAAGGGCCGCACGCGTCGTTGTCCGAATTCGAGTTTGGCCTGATCGTTTGTCACAATGCGTTTTCGCGTTGGGTGGTGCGCTGCATGCGCGCCGCAGGCGGACACGACCTGGCCGTCACCGATGTGCTGGTGTTGCATCATGTTTATCACCGTCAACGCGCCAAGCGGCTGGCCGATATTTGTTTTACGCTGAACTACGAAGACACCTACGTGATTACCTATTCGTTGAAAAAATTGCAGAACGCCGGCCTGGTGGCCGGCGAGAAGGTAGGCAAAGAAATGTTCTATACCGTGACAGACGACGGGGCGGCCATGCTGGACCGGTTCCGCGATGTGCGTGCCGGCTGTTTGTTGCCGGCTGTTGAAGGCGAACTGGCCGATGCCGACCAGTTGTCGCGTATGGCCGAACGCCTGCGCGCCTTGTCGGGCCTTTACGATCAGGCTGCCCGTGCAGCCTCGTCGCTATGAGCGCCCAAGGGCCGACCCCGGCCGACAAGGAGCGCTGGCAGTTCTGGATTGATCGTGGCGGTACGTTTACCGATGTGGTGGCGCGCCGCCCCGACGGCGAACTGATCACCGCCAAGTTGTTGTCCGAAAACCCTGAGCAATACGACGATGCGGCTGTTGAGGGGATTCGGCGTTTGCTCGGCGTGCCGCCCGGCGAGCCGGTTCCGGCTGACCGCATTGATGTGGTGAAAATGGGCACCACGGTGGCCACCAACGCTTTGCTGGAGCGCAAGGGCGAGCGGGTGGCGCTGGTAGTGACACGCGGGTTTCGCGATGCGCTGCGCATTGCCTACCAAAATCGTCCGCGCCTGTTCGATCGTGAAATCATTCTGCCCGAATTGTTGTACGAATCAGTTATTGAAGTTGACGAGCGTCTGGATGCTTCTGGTGAGGTGGCTACGCCGCTTGATGATGATCAGGCCGAGCAATTTTTGCGCAAGGTGTACGACCAGGGCGTACGTGCGGTGGCGATTGCATTGATGCATGGGTACAAGAACCCCATGCACGAGACGCGTCTGGCTGAATTGGCCCGCACTATCGGGTTTACGCAGGTGTCCGTGTCCCACGAAGTGTCTCCGCTGATCCGTTATGTCGCGCGGGGCGACACCACGGTTGTCGACGCCTATTTGTCGCCGGTGTTGCGTCGTTATGTTGACCGCGTCGCGGCTGCTTTGCCTGGGGTGCGCCTGCAGTTCATGCAGTCTAGCGGCGGCCTTACCGATGCCCACGCGTTTCAAGGTAAAGATTCTGTATTGTCGGGCCCGGCCGGCGGTATTGTGGGTATGGCCGGTATATCGCATGCGGCGGGGTTCGACCGCGTCATTGGGTTCGACATGGGGGGTACCTCGACCGATGTCTCGCACTATGCAGGCGAGTACGAGCGGGCTTTCGATACGCTGGTGGCGGGCGTGCGTATCCGTGCGCCCATGATGAGCATCCATACCGTGGCGGCAGGTGGCGGGTCTATTCTGCATTTCGATGGCGCCCGTTTACGCGTGGGGCCTGAATCGGCCGGCGCCAACCCGGGGCCGGCATGCTATCGGCGTGGCGGCCCTTTAACGGTCACAGACGCCAACGTCATGTTGGGGCGTATACAGCCGCGACATTTTCCGGCGGTGTTTGGCCCCAATGCCAATCAGCCGCTCGACGTCGACGTGGTTCGTCTCAAGTTTGCTGCAATGGCGGCCGAAGTCTCTGCAAAAACGGGTGCTGCGACGTCACCTGAGCAATTAGCCGAAGGCTTCCTGAACATCGCCGTGTCGAACATGGCCAATGCCATCAAGCAAATTTCGGTGCAACGCGGCTATGACATTACGCGTTATACCTTGACGACCTTTGGCGGTGCGGGTGGACAGCATGCCTGCCGCGTGGCCGATGCGCTGGCTATGCCACGGGTGCTGGTACACCCGCTGGCCGGTGTGCTGTCGGCCTATGGCATGGGGCTGGCTGCGGCCAACGCCATCCGTGAGCGCTCTGTAGAAAAGATCTGGGATGAAGCCGGCGAGGATGATGCGCGTTTGGTGTTGAATGACCTGGCGGCTGCAGCACGCGACGACCTGCTGGCGCAGGGTGTGGCGGCCGACTGCATTCGCATCGAACGGCGCTTGTACCTGCGTTACGAGGGTACCGATACGGCGCTGCCGGTGGTGCTCGACAGTGCGTCGGCCATGAAACAGGCTTTCGAACGCGCCTATTCGATGCGGTTTTCGTTCTTGATGCCCGACCGCCGTCTGGTGATCGAGTCGGCGGTGGCCGAGGCCATTGGCGATGAATCCGACAAGGCGTCCGGGGTGTTTGCGCGTGCGCCCCGCGACCCCCAGACGCCGCTGGCGCCGTTCGATACGGTGCAGATCCACGTTGAAGATGCCCTGCACGATTGCCCCTTGTATCGCAGTGAAGACTTGCGTGTGGGCGATGTGCTGAATGGGCCGGTAATCATTACTGATGCTAATGCCACCACCTTGGTCGACCCCGGCTGGCAAGCCAGCTTGACGACGCGCGGCGATATTGTGCTTGAGCGTGTGGTGCCACGCCCCAAACGTTACGCCATTGGCACGCAGGCCGACCCGGTCATGCTGGAGATTTTCAATAATCTGTTTATGTCGATTGCCGAGCAGATGGGCTACCGCTTGCAGAACACGGCTTACTCGGTGAACATCAAAGAGCGATTGGATTTTTCGTGCGCGATTTTTGATGCCCGGGGCGATCTGGTGGCTAATGCGCCGCATATTCCGGTGCATTTGGGCTCGATGAGCGCCAGCATCCGGGCCGTCATGCAGGCCAATGAAGGGCAGTTGCGCCCCGGCGATGTTTACGTACTGAACAACCCCTACGCGGGCGGTACCCATTTGCCAGACGTAACGGTGGTGACGCCGGTTTTCGATGCCGAAGGCCGGGATATTCTCTTCTACGTTGGTTCGCGTGGGCACCATGCCGATATCGGCGGCCTGACGCCGGGCTCCATGCCGGCCAACTCTACGACTATCGAAGAAGAAGGTGTGCTTATCACCAACTTCCGCCTGGTCGAGGGCGGTCGTCTGCGCGAGGCCGAGTTCCGCGAGCTGCTGGCGGGCGCACGCTACCCGGCCCGCAATATCGACCAGAACCTGGCCGACTTGCGCGCCCAGATTGCGGCCAACGAAAAAGGGCGCGAAGAACTGTTGAAGATGGTTGACGCGTTTGGCCTTGATGTTGTGCATGCCTACATGCAGCACGTTCAAGACAACGCCGAGGCTTCGGTACGCCGCGCCATTGCGCGCTTGCGCGACGGCGAGTTTACGCAGCAGCTCGATAACGGCGCTGTCATTCATGTGATGCTGACGATCGACCACGCGACAAACAGCGCGATAGTTGACTTCACCGGTACGTCGCCGCAGTTGCCCAATAACTTCAACGCACCGCAAGCGGTGACGACGGCGGCGGTGCTGTATGTGTTCCGCACCATGATCGACGAAGACATCCCCATCAATGCGGGCGGTCTGAAGCCGCTCACGCTGGTGGTGCCGGCCAATTCCATGCTTAACCCGGGGTATCCGGCGGCGGTGGTGGCGGGTAACGTCGAGACCTCGACCTGCGTGACCAACGCGTTGTATGGCGTGTTGGGCGTTAATGCGGGTAGCCAGCCCACCATGAACAACGTGACGTTTGGTAATGACCGCTACCAGTACTACGAAACGGTGTCGGGTGGCTCGGGTGCTGGCGGGCGCTTTGACGAGGCCGGGCGCCTCGTGGACGGCTTTAATGGCACCTCGGTCGTGCAGACGCAAATGACCAACTCGCGCATGACTGACCCGGAAGTGCTTGAACTGCGGTTCCCGGTTCGTCTCGAACGCTACGAAATCCGGCGCGGTTCGGGTGGTCAGGGGCGCTGGCACGGGGGCGACGGCGGTTTGCGTACGTTGCGCTTCCTCGAGCCCATGACGGTGTCACTGCTGGCCAATGGCTGGACGCATCCGGCGTTCGGCGCCCAAGGCGGCGCGCCGGGAGCCTGCGGTGAAAGCCGGGTAATCCGGGCCAACGGCCAGGTCGAAACTTTGCGTCATGCCGACAGCGCCCAGTTGAATGCGGGTGATTGCTTCGAAATCGCCACCCCCGGCGGCGGCGGTTTCGGGGCTATGTCTTAAGGTGTAAGACAACAGGCGGGCTTGCCGTTTGGCCAAGTTCGCCTGTTAATCGCTGCGCCAGAGGTATGCGCGGCTGTCAGTGGCCTGAAGCCTGCCGGCGCTGCTGCATGACCATTCTGGTCAGCGCAGCGCCAACCAGCAGTACGGGTGCCATCGCGGCCAGGTTCAGGTTGCGCCACCCCAGCGCGCTTAAAAAGGTGGCTGCGCCCAGGCAACCGATGGTGACCAGAATGAACATCACCTGGTCGTTGATCCCTTGTACCTTGCCGCGCTCGGCCGGGTTGTGCGTGGTCGACAGCAAGACGGCGCCACCCACGAACAAAAAGTTCCAGCCCAGGCCCAGTGCCAGGCGCGAGGCGATGTAGCCGGGCAGTGCTGCATCGCTGAATGCGCCAATAAGCCCGGCGAGCGTCATCAATACAACGCCACTGAACAGAATGCGGTTTAAGCCGATGCGCGCGATCAGGGCCCCCGTAATGAATGACGGGCCGAACATCGCCAGCACCTGGGTTTGCGTCACGACGGCGATATCGGTCATGCTGAAACCCAGGTCTTTCATGGCCAGCGGTGTGACGGTGATGTACAGCGCCATGAACGAAAAACAAATGCTGCTGCAAAGCACGGCCGGAATAAAACCTGGGTGCGTGGCGATGACACGCAGGGGGCGCGCTGCGGCAGGCGGCGCCGCGTTCGCCTGTAGATCGGGTTCGGGCATGTCGATCTGGTTGACCAGGAAAGCGGCCAGCAACGACAGCGCCAGTATCACCAAAAATGGGCCGCCATAAGGTACGGCAGGCACCCAGTCGAGTGTGATGCGGGCATTAATGGGGCCCAGAACCGCGGCTATGATGCCGCCTGTCATCACATACGACACGGCCCGGCTACGGAATTCAGCCGTCGTAACGTCGGCTGCCGCGAAGCGATAGTACATGGCAAAGCTTTGGTACAGGCCAATAAAGAAGTTGCCCAGGCAGAACAGGGCAAACGATTCGGTGGCGACGCCAAAAAAACAAACCAGCCCGCCAATGGCGCCATTGATGGTGCCCATGATGAAGCCGCGTCGCCGCCCGATGCGTTTCATGAGCAGGGACGCCGGCAAGGTTGTTAACACCGTTGCGAACATCATCATGGCCGCCGGCAGCGTCGCCAATTCCGGCCATGGGGCAAGCTGTCGACCAATAACGCTGCTGAGCGTCATGATGGTGATGGTGACGATAGTGAACAGGCCTTGCCCGCCGGCCAGCAGCAGGACATTGGTTTTTTGACTTTGGGTGATACTCATGTTCTTGGGCGCTTTAATGCGCTTTTGCGCGGGGCCGGGGCCTGCCGCGTAACCGCATAAAAATCGGCTGCCCCCTTGGGAGCAGCCGAGTTGACGTCATTCGACCCGCAGGCCGACAGACGTTGTCTGCATTACTTCACGAGACGCCATTCGCCATCTTTAACGGTGATCAGCTCACGGCCGCGCTCGTCAAAGCCGCTGTGGTCTTCGGCGGTCATGGTGTAGACGCCCTGGGTAGCCACCAGCTCTTTCGTTTGCTCAAGCGCATCGCGCAGGGCAATACGGAACTCGGGTGTGCCGGGTTTGGCTTTGGCCGCTGCAACAGGCACTGCCTTTTCCAGCAACAGGCCGGCATCGTACACGTTGGCGCCAAACGTCGCCGGTTTCTGGCCATGCATGGCTTCGTAGCGCTTGATGTAGTCTTCGGCAATGGCCTTGGAGGGGTGTGTCGCCGGGATTTCGTCCAGTACCAGCATCAGGCTGGCGGCCAGAATCGTGCCCTCGACTTCTTTGCCACCCAGTTTCAGGAAGGCGGGCAAGGCGGCGCCGTGGGTTTGGTAGAACTGGCCTTTGTAGCCTTGTTTGACCAGAGTGGTTTGCGGCAGTACAGCGGCTGCGCCCGTGCCGGCAATCAGGACGGCATCGGGTTTGGCTGCGTAAATTTTAAGTGCCTGGCCGGTGACCGAGCTGTCGTTGCGCTGGTAGCGTTCGGTGGCCACCAGTTTGATGCCCTTGTCTTTGGCCATTTTGCCGAACACGGTCAGCCAGTCTTCGCCGTAGGCGTCGTTCAGGCCCATGAAGCCAACGGTTTTGACGCCGGTCTTGACCATGTGTTCGACCAGCGCGCTGGCGATAATGTCGGTGTT
Source organism: Pusillimonas minor (assembly GCF_014237865.1). GTDB lineage: Bacteria > Pseudomonadota > Gammaproteobacteria > Burkholderiales > Burkholderiaceae_B > Neopusillimonas > Neopusillimonas minor. Next base: position 181,454 of record NZ_JACJUU010000005.1, on the reverse strand, counting down.
CTGGGTGGTTTTGAAAACCCATTTCTTTTCAGGCGTCATGGGCAGCACCACCGATGCCGTCCCTACCGGAGCCAGCATGGGTGTTTGCGCTTCGGCGGCAAACTGGATCACGCTCATGGCGTTGGGCGAACCCGACGGCCCGATCAGGGCATCGACTTTTTCTTCGGTAATGAGTTTTTTGAAGTTGGTGACCGACTGGGTGGGGTCACTGGCGTCATCCAGCGAAATGTATTCAACGGTCAGGTCGCCCATTTTGGTGGGCAACAGGGGGACAGAATTTTTTTGCGAGATGCCGATCAGGGCCGTCGGGCCTGTGGACGACGACACAACGCCGACCTTGACCTGCGCGAATGCGGGGGCAGTGCCCATGGCGGCCAAAACGGCCAGTGCTACCAGTTTCTTGATCATCATAGTTTTTTATTCTCCGTGAAACGGTTTGTCCGGAAAGGACGTGGGCATAGGCCCGTTAAATGGTGATCGAGCTGACGCTCGCGCCACCGCAAACATAAAGTGTCTGGCCGGTTATAAAGCTGTTGGCCGGATCTGAAAAGAACATGACGGCGCGCGCGACGTCGTCGGCGCGACCGAGGCGTTGCACCGGGATACCCTTGGCGATGTTGGCTTCGCGTTCACTGCCCGCTTCGACCACATCGTAGAACATATCGGTTTGGATGGGGCCGGGTGCGACCACGTTGGCGGTGATGCCTTTGGCGGCAAGCTCTAGTGCCCAGGTGCGCGTCATGCCGACCATGCCTGCTTTGGTGGCCGAGTAGGCTGTGCGGGTGGGCAGGCCCAAGGCGCCTCGTGAAGACATCATGACAATACGCCCGAATTTGATCGACTCCATGTGCGGCAGGCAGGCCTGCACCAGCGCAATGGCTGCGCCCAGGTGGATTTGCGTCAGGCCGTGCAGCTCGTCTTGTGTCACGTCGGGCAGCAAGTTGGGCCAGATGACGCCAGCATTGTGAATGACATGCGTCACGCCATGGTCTTTGGCGATGTCGTTGCTGGCCTGGATGGTGGCGTCGGCGTCAAGCAGGTCGACCTTGACGGTTTTCAGCTTGGGGTGAGACAGCTCGGGCTCGCGGCGTGCCATCGAAATGACTTCGTAGCCTGCGTCGAGCATCTGGCGGACGATTTCCAGGCCGATACCGGCGCTGCCGCCGGTGACGACGGCGGTGTATTGCGTACTCATGGGGTTGTGCTCCGTAATTATCGTTATGTGTTGGGCGTCAGGGCCAGAACCCGTAGCGGGCTGCCGGAGCCGCTGCGGATTTTAAGCGGGGCGGAGAAAATCAGTGCGCCTTTTGCCGGGAGCTGATCAAGATTGGTCAGACATTGCAGCCCATAGCGGTTATTGCCGTGCATGTAGTAGTGGCAAGGGTAGGGTGGGTCGAGATGGGCGGCTTGGCCTGCATCGGTGCCCACAGATTCGGTGCCGAAACCATGCACATTGCGTTCTTTGATCAGCCACGGGACAACCTGGGCGTCGGGGCCAGGCGAGTGGCCGCCGTCGTCTTGCATGTTCAGGTAGTCGGTGGGCTTGTCGCGTTTCGACCAATCGGTACGCATCAATACCCATGCACGCTCGGGGATGCGCCCGTGTTGCTTTTCCCACTGCTCGACGAAGTCGATGGTGAGCAGGAAGTCGGGGTCTTGCGCGGCCTGGGCCGAACAGTCGATGACGCAGGCCTCGGCAATGAAGGCGTCGAGCGGGATGGTGTCGACGCAGTTGTTGGGCTGGTCTTTGCCGCTGACCCAATGCACCGGTGCATCGAAGTGCGTGCCGGTGTGCTCGGACATTGAGAAGTTGTTCCAGTACCAGGCCGGCCCGCGCTCGTCGTAGCGCGAGATTTCTTCAATGCGAAACGGCCAGGCCTGACCGAATTCGGGCGGCAGCTGAATCGTGGGGAAGTCCGGGGTCAGGGTTTCGGTCAGATCAACCATCTTGATCTTGCCGCTTAGCAGTTCACCCAAAAATTGCGTCAGTACATTTGTGCTCATGGTGTTTCCTTGTGATGCACGTTCGGGCCCCTGGCTTAGCGGCCGCCCAGTTCGCGTTCCAACCCTTTGGGGTTTTCTTGCAGCAGCTCGATGACTTCTTTGGCAACGTCGCCTACGACGGCGTCTTCGGTGCCGTCTTTAAGTGCCTGAACTACGGCCTTGGCAATGGCTGACGGTGCCACGCGCGGTGGCGGGGTCAGTTGCTCCCACTCGTGGTCGACCGGGCCGGTAAAGATGTTGACGACGCGTACGCCCGACGGGCGGAACTCGTTGCGCAGGCACTGGCTGACCGACAGTGCGGCGGCCTGCGAGGCCGACCACAGCCCGCGCGAGGGCAGGTTGATGTGGGCATATACCGACAGCACATTGACCCAGGCGACGGCATTGGCAACGCCATCGGCCGCCCGCGACGACATCGCTGGACCGAAGTGTTGCGCTAAACGTACCAGGCCCATGCAGTTGGTGTTCAGCGTGTCGTAGGCCTTCATGATGTCGCGATTGAACAGCACGCCGCCATCGCGTTCGTAATTGGCGGTATTGACCAGAATTTCGACCTTGCCGCCGATGGACTTGGCCACGCGCTCGATGGCGTCGGTGTTGCTGACATTGAGGTCTTGTACCTGCACCCGGGGGTCGGCACACAGCGCGTCGAATGCGGCGTCTTTTTTCCAGATTTCTGGATCGCCCACGAATACGGTGGTGGCGCCGGCGTCGAGCAGGGCTTTGACAACCGCCCGGCCCACGGCAGTTTTGCCGTCTGTGACCAGGGCGCGACGGAATTTGGGGTCGCAGGCAGTTTCTCGGAGCACGGGGTCGTCTTCCATGTGGGGCGTCGGTTTTTGGGGCAGGGCAACAAGTACGGCCTGGCCGCTGCGATCGAGCTTGAGCGTCAGGCGCACGGTATCGCCGTCGTTGCAGTCGCCGTGCACGTGCGCGACCACGGAGGGACCGGCTTCCATGGCGACAGTACCCACGCGCCAGGGCAGGCGCTCGCGGAAATACGCATCGTTGCTGTGGTCGAGTGTGGTCGTGGCCAGCAGCTTGCCTTTGGGGTTAACGGCCTGCCATTTCAGGTCGGCCGAAAGGCATTGGTGACAAACCTCGCGCGGCGGATACTGAACGGCTGCGCATTCTTGGCAGACCTGCATGTCGAAGCGCCCGGCAGCTGCCGCGGCGGTCAGACCCAGTGCGCGACGTGAGCGCATACCGGGCGGCAGCGCAGGTTGCCGTGTGCGCGCAACCGGATTTTTGCGCGTGGGCTTTTGTAATGGCGTGGTCATGCGTCACTCCGGGCCAGAAGCGCCGCCGCCGTACACAGGCCGCGGTCGTAGTTAATCATGCCAAAGCCGCTGACCAGCCCGATGCGGGCGTTGGCCACCTGACATTTGCCGGCGGTGTCGGTGAGCTGACGGATGGTTTCCACCATCCCCAGATAGCCGCCTGCCGCACCCGCTTGCCCGGTAGATAACTGGCCGCCATTGGTGTTGAATGGAAAGCTGCCGTCGGTGGTAAACGTATGGTCGCGCACAAACTGAGGCGCTTCGCCTTTGTTGCAAAACCCGAGGTCTTCGATTTGCATGAAGTTGATGACCGGGTAGTCATCGTATGCCTGCATGACATCGACATCTTTTGGCGCGACGCCCGCATGGGCGTAGAAGTCGTCACAATCAACGGTCCAGCCGCCGCGATACTGAATAGCATCGGCGGTCCAGGCGTTATGGCGTTCGATGGTCGATAAAATGCGTACATACGGCAGCCCCAGGTCTTGCGCCCGGCTTTCGTGCATGACCAGGAAAGCATCGGCGCCGGCACACGGCATGACACAGTCGAACAGGTGGATGGGGTCGGTAATGACGCGGGCGTCCATGTATTGCTGCAGCGTCATGGGTTTTTTCATGAGCGCATTGGGGTTGCCCAGGGCGTTGGTGCGCTGGTCGACGCACAGCTTGCCAAAGTCTTCGCGCGTGGCCCCATAGGTATTCATGTAGTGGCGGGTCAGCAAGGCGAAGCTGGCGTTCGGCCCGCCCGCGCCGTAGGGGTAGGTGCCGTCTTGTGCAAATCGCGAAAACTGACTGACGGTGTTGCGAAACGAGTCGACGTGGTTGGCGTCGCCAGCCAGGCAGGCGACAACGTCGGCATCACCGGCCTGTACGGCGCGTGCCGCCCTGCGCAGGCCCACCACGCCACTGGCGCCGCCCATAGGGATATGGTCGAGCCAGCGCGGGCTCATGCCCAGGTGCTGGGTTAAGCCGACGGCGGTGTCGGGTGCCAGGGTGAAACTGGACACGCACATGCCGTCGATACTGTCTTTGGCTATGCCTGATGTTTTGATGAGATCGCGCAGGGCCTGACCCAACCACCAATGGGCGGATTGGGTGGCATAGCGCACGTAAGGAACTGTAATGGGCGTGGTGATGACCACGCCCTCGTAGCCTTGGCGCCGGGTCGTCATGCGGAAATTTCCTGGCGTTTTTTCAGGTGATTGGTGTCTACGCATTGCTCAGTACCCACCAGGGTTGGCGCCAGCTTTTTAAGTTCGCCCCGTTGAATCTTGTTCGTGGGTGTGAGCGGCAAGGCATCGACAAAGGCCACGAAGCCGGGCACCTTGTAGTAGGCCAATTGCGTCAGCGACCATTTCACAATGTCGTGCGCCAGGGTTTCGCGGGCGTTTGCGTCGGCCGGCGGCTCGTTGCAGACCAGGCAAGCCAGTACTTCGTCGCCACGTACGGCGTCGGGTACGGCGGCAACTGCAGCGGCCTTGATGGCCGGGTGGCGCAGCAATACGCTTTCAACCTCGACGGCGGCAATGTTTTCGCCGCTACGACGAATGACGTTCTTTTTGCGGTCGATAAAGTGCAAGTAGCCGTCGGCATCGCGGCAGACAATGTCGCCGGTGTGGAACCAGCCGTCTGCCCAGGCTTCTGTGGTGGCGGCTTCGTCTTTCAGATAGCCTGCAAAAAAACCAAAGCGGGGGTTGTCGCCGGCATGGCGTACCAGGAGTTCGCCGTTTTCGTCGACGCCGGCGTCGTTGCCGGCATCATTGACCAGGCGAACCTCGACCACGGGTTCTTCTTTGCCAAAGCAGCTGGTGCCAATATGACGCGGCTCGTGGTTGGCAATGACGACAGCGCCTGAACCGGTTTCCGTCATGGCCCAGGCTTCGAGCAACGGGAAGCCGAAGCGTTTTTCGAAGGGCTCGTGCAGGCTGCGGTCGATGCCGGCGCCAAAACCAAAACGCACGCTGTGCCGGGTGTCTTCGGGTGCAGGTGTGGCCTTCATGAGAATGGCCGGCATGACGCCCAGATAGTGAATGACGGTGGCGCGCGATTCGCGCACGGTGCTCCACCAGGTTTTGGGGTGGAAGCGGTCGATGGCAATAAGGCAGCCGCCGGTAGTGACCATGGCCATGGTCGAGCAGGCCATGGCGTTCATGTGCACTAGCGGCAGGGGGGTCAGCATGCGTTCGACCCCTTTATGCAGTGTGGCCAGGCCGCCAATATTGGCGTACCACTGGCCGCAATACAAATAGTATTCGTTGGGCAAGATGCAGCCCTTGGGGCGACCTGTCGTGCCCGAGGTGTACATCAGGCCGCATTCGGTGTGCGTGCCAATGGCCTGACCCGCCAGCGGCGCGGGACGATTCGCGGGCGGGATGTTGTCGTCCGGGCCCATTAAGGCAAGCGTGGCGTTGGCGTCGAGGGCGGCAGCCGCCAGCGATTCGTGACGGCCGGGCAAAGCCACGGCCATGCAGATTTCGGAGTGACCGATAAGGTAAGACAGTTCGGCCGCGCGCATGTCGGCGTTAATGGGGACGACCGAGACACCCAGCGCGTTCAGCGCAAACCAGTGCATGAAAAATGCCGGTCGGTTCTCGAGCAGCAAGCCCACGCGATGGCCATGGCCGTAACCGGCTTTGGCATAGGCGTCTTTAAGCGTGTTAATGCGCTGCAGGGCGGCGCCGTAGGTGATTTCGCCGGCGGCAATGTTGTAGATGTCGGCGGTTTCGGGCATGACGCACAGAAACGGGTTGCCGGGAAACTGCGCAGCAGTCTCGGTAAATGCTTGATAAACGGTGTTGGCCACGGCCGCGTCCTTACATGAAGAGTTGAATATTGCCCAATGCCGATTCACGGTTCAGCAGATCGACGCGTTTGCGGCGAATGCGCAGACTGCCTTCTTCAACACGCAGCTCGTGGGTGGTCCAGCCGGCATAAATATTTTGTTCGTCGCCGCGCACTTCGGTGTAATGAAAGGCGGTACGAACCACGTACTGCCCCTGTGCAGGCTGGTGCCAGGGGTGCGTGGTGTCGATCTCGGGGCGCTGAAGCAGGTGGTGGCAACGGCTGCGCGGCTGTTGCGAGAACGTGCGCTGACCCTTCAGGCGTTCAACCCGTACGCGCAGCAGCAGCTTGTCCTCGTCCATCAGCGAAGTGTGCAGACGCGGGTCTTCCTGGGCGTAAGCCAGCGGCATCCAGTAGTGGCAGTCTTCGGTGAACAGGTCGAGCCAGTCTTCAAATTGCAGTGCATCGAGGATACGGGCTTCGGTGTAGACGAATTCGATAACGTCCTGATCGGTGAACTGGCTCATGTGGATTCCTTCATGGTGGCGGTCATGTAGCGTGCCCAGGCCCGATACTGATTGCGCATTTGCCATTCGTTGGTGCCGTTGGTGACTTCGTTCTTGCGGTCTTCTTCGCCGGGTTCGTACAGGCGGGCAACGTTGACCCAATCGCGGCCGCGCGATACCAACCCACGCTGGGCGCGCTCGTACATTTCAAGGTCGTCGTGGCCCACGACCGATGTGGGGGCATTGATGAGCCGGTTGTACATGACGGTGCGTTCGAGCAGTTTGTCGGGCGCACCCACCAGGCGGAACGTCCAGGACTCGACCAGCGTTTTATTGGCCGCGATGGGCTTGAAAATACGCAGGGTTTGAATGGGCCCTTTCACCATGATGTTCGGGAAGAACGTCGTGTTGTGACGTACGTCGTCCAAAATGGCTTTGGCGCGTTCTTCGCCGTAGGCGGCCGTCATGGCCTCGAAGTAGCCGGGCACGGCTGAATACGCGGCGTGAATGGAATTCGATACACCGGTATGGCCGTGACCGTTTTCCCAGACGCGTATGCCCATGCCCTCGAAGAATTCGTAGGGCGACATGAAGGGGGCGAACTGTTCGACGGCCATAGGTTTGGGTGTGCCCTCGGGGGCTTGTTCCCATACTTTGACGGCCGTACCCGCCGACGACTCGTGCGCCACCATGGGGTGACACGTATCGCTTTGGTTGTCGACCAGCATCTTCCAGTTGCAGTTGTGCATGTAGCGCAGCACCCCGCCGGCGACTTCAAGTTTGCCTTCGGGCGAGCGGTCAATCATGTTGTCGAGTGTTGACAGCGATTGACCAAAGAAGTCTTCGAAGCTTTGCCCTTCGGGGTTAAGGCGGCAGAAAATGAAGTCGCGATAGTTCTTGACGTTTTCGACCTTGGCCATGCCTTGGGCGGCTTCGCATTCTTTGAAGGTGTCGGGGTCGTAGCCGCGCTTGAGCGGCAGCGCCAGCAGGTCGCCGTTTAGCTTGAACGACCACGCGTGGTAGGGGCAGCGGAAGAAGCGGCCCGCGTTGCCGCAGGTGTCGTTGACCAGCATGACACCTTTGTGCGGACAGCGGTTGTACAGCACTTTGACGCTGTTGTCGGCGTCGCGCACCATCAGGACGTCATCCGTCCCGACGGTGGTGGTGAAGTAGTCGCCCGGGTTGGGCACCTGACTTGCATGGCCTACATACACCCAGGTATTGGCAAACAAGTGTTCCATTTCCAGTTCAAAGAGCTCTTCGTCGATGAAGAGATCTTTGTGGACCTCTGTGGGGCGAACTAATGCTTTGATCGCCTCCGGGTTGTTTTTGTAGGTCATGACAAGTCTCCGGTAGTCATTTTATTGACCAAAAAGTCAGGCGGCTGCAGCATCTCCCTGAGCAAGCAGCTTGTTCAGTTGTGTGCCTTTGTCGTCGGCCAGCGCGGCATCGCGCAGCTGCTTCAGGCGTGACGCGGCATCGGGTTTACCGATGAGGTTGCGTGCGGCCTGGACGAGCTTTTGATACTTGCTGGTGCCACGGGCGTGCGTGTCGCTGTAGCCCTTGACCAACCGACGGCAGTTGACGATTTCAACGGCCAGTTCGTAGTTGCCCGGCGCCACTTGGGTGATCAGGTTGAGCCATTCGTGGAACCCGCGCATTTCGATTTTGTGGCGCAAGGTGCTGCGACGGAAACGACGCATGCCGGCCAAACCGTAAAGCATTAAAAAGCCGGTCAGCGTGCCGCTTTGCAAGAACCGCCCTTTACGGAACATGGGTTCGAGCCACTTGCAAAGTTTGGGCGAATTTTCGATGGCTTGCCCCAAAAACGACGGCATGGTGCCGCAGATTTCTTCAAGCCGCGGGTGCATGTATTCGGTCGTGTAGACCAGTTGGTCGGGCTTTGCGAGTACCTCTTCGCGTACGCGTTCGAAACGGGCTTCGCGGGTTTTCAGGTCGGCAACCCGAATGACGTCGTCGTAGGCCATGGCAACGGCAACGTAGCGGGCTGCAGCGCTGGTAAGCGCCCACTGCTTGGCATCGCCGCCGTATTGCTTGTCGAGGGCGTGAATGCCGCGCATATGCTCAAGATACTCTTTGCCATAGGCCAGGTCTTGAAACTCGAGCGTGCGGCGCAGGCCGGCCACCAGCATGGGTTGTGCGGCAGGTGCAAAGTTTGTGCGAATGTCGTCGAGCAATTGCTTGACGCGTGCGTTGGCCGCAGTTTGCGGTACGGCAGGTACCGGACGAGTGGTGTCGATGAAGTCCGGGAAGTCGGGTGCGCCCTGGGCAGCGTCGAAACCCAGCGCGAAAGCTTTAAGACTGGGCTTAACCCCTTTGCCGCTGCGCTCGATGGTGGCTTCGTAGTCGGCACGGCTGAAGGGCAGCGTGCCGCTGCCGGCGATGGCGCCGAACAGGCTGGCGCTGATCACGCTGCCGGCTTGCTCGGCCAGCGATTGCAGGTCGAAGCACATGAAGCGTTTGGCGGCTGTGCGGCCGGCTTCAATGACCTTGTTCGGGTCGGCGATGCCGTTGCCGGGGGCGGATTTTTCGCCAATGGCGTAGCTGCGGTGCGACGAAGCAATAAGGGTGCTGCGGTCGGGGGTGACCAGGCCGCGCTGGATGGCGCGGCCGCCTTCCATCAGTTCGGAGGCGACGATCAGGTCGACATCGCCCGGGGTGGGCATTAGCGCCAGCGCCGGCTGACGGCCTGCTGCCTTGACGGCCTCTTCGGGCAGCAGTTCGAGGTAGTAAATTGTGGCGCCAGTACGTTGAGCAACGCCGGGCACCGATGTGGTCTGGGCCCACCAGCCGGCGTGCTCGGCCATGTCGACAATCCAGTCGGCCAGCACGCCGCCGCCCTGGCCACCCATGGCCAGGATTGCGATCTTGATGGGGGTTACGTCGTGCAATTGTGTTGTTGTCATGGTCGAGGCTTACAAAGAGTATTGGGTCAGGCGCTGGTTACGTCGGGCTTGCAGGAAGCCGATGACGCGTTGACGGACTTTGGCTTTGAACAAATCCCACTGGGTGGGGTTGTGCACAATGTCGGCCCGATAGAACGACGGGCACAGTACGGCGGCGTGCGAGACTTCGCCGCAGTTACCGCAACCGACGCAGCTGTTGTCGATGTAGGCGACCGGATCTTCTTTCAGCGGGTCTCCGCTGTCTTTGATGGTAAGCGACGGGCAGCCCGACAAGCGGATGCAGGCGTGGTCGCCAGTGCAGACGTCGGAATCGACACCGAAGCGCTCTTTGACCATGCGCTTGCCTTCTTTGACGGCCTTGTTGAACTGCGGCTTGACGCGGCGCTGCTTGTTCAGCATGCACTCGGACTGCAGAATAAGGACTTTGGGGCCGGTGACTTCGGTGGTAAGCGCTTCTTCGAGTGTGTCGCGAACGCGCGCGACGTCGTAGGTGCGTTCGATGACCTTGACCCATTTAACGCCGACGCCTTTGACGGCTTCGATGATGGGGTTGTTGGTGGCGCGGTTGGGGTTTTCGGCGCGTGACGACAAGATGTCTTGCCCGCCGGTCGCGGCCGAGTAGTAGTTGTCGATCAGGATGATGACGCCGTCGTATTTGTTGAATACGGCGTTACCAATACCCGACGACAAGCCGTTATGCCAGAAGCCGCCGTCGCCCATCATCGAGATGGAGCGTTTGGAGGATTTGACGTTGAACGCTGCTGTACTGGCCGTACCCAGCCCGTAACCCATGGTGGTAGAACCCAGGTTGAAGGGCGGCAAAATAGAGAACAGGTGACAGCCAATGTCGCAGGCGATGTGGTGTTCGCCCAGCTTTTCTTGTGTGAGCGACAGCGCGGCAAAAATTGGGCGCTCGGGGCAGCCGGTACAGAAGCCGGCAGGGCGAAGCGGCACGATTTCGGCCATGTCTTTCGACATGCGCTGGAACGAGATGGGCTGTTCTTTGACCACGGGTTTGGGGCGTGTGACTTCGGCCACTTCCATGGCGCCATTGCCGTTGGCGGCCGCAGCGGGCGCCGGGGTGGGCTCGACGTCGATAACGGGCAACAGTTCGGGGCGCTGGGCGGCCAGAAACTTTTGCAGACCGTCGCGCATGACGGCGGTGGTGTATTCGCCGGCCAGTTGCAGTACGTCTTTACCCGACAAAATGGTGTCGATACCGGCATGGCGCAAGACCATGTTCATGCCTTGCTCGATGTAGTTGGGCTGGCCTTCCTCAAACAGCAAGACAGCTTTTTTGTCTTTACAGAACTCGGTGACTTCGTCGTCGATCATGGGGTACGTGACGTTCATCACGTACAGCGGGATGCGGCTGTTGCCGAAGTTGTCGGCCAGGCCCAGCAGTTGCAAGGCACGAATCACGCCGTTGTACAGGCCGCCCTGCAAAATAATGCCCAGATCTTTGACGTCGCCGTCGAAGTGTTCATTAAGCTTGTTGTCTTTAATGAACTTGACCGCCGCTGGCCAGCGTTGTTTGATTTTTTCGTGCTCGTGCACGTAGGCTGCCGGTGGCAGCACAATGCGCGACAAGTCGCGTTTGGGGTTGGCCAACGCTTCGGCCAGTGTAAATTTGGGACGTTGGTTGTCTTTGGCAATGAAGCGGCCGTGAACGTGACAGCCACGGATACGCAATTGCAAAATGACCGGCGTGTTGCTGGCTTCCGACAACTGGAACCCGTGTTCGACGAAGTTGACCATGCTGTCGAGGTTGGGGCGGGGGTCGAGCAGCCACAGCTGCGATTTCATGGCAAACGCGTGGGTGCGCTCTTGCATGATCGAAGAGCCTTCGCCGTAGTCTTCGCCCACAATGACCAGAGCGCCGCCGGTGACACCGCCCGAGGCCAGGTTGGCCAGCGCGTCAGAGGCGACGTTGGTACCAACTGTCGATTTCCAGGTGACCGCACCCCGAATGGGGTAGTTGACCGATGCGGCCAGCGTTGCAGCGGCTGTGGCTTCAGAGGCACTGGTTTCAAAGTGCACGCCCAGTTCTTCCAGGATGTCTTGCGCGTCGGCAAGCACATCCATAAGGTGGGAAATAGGCGAGCCCTGGTAACCGCCGACGTAACCTACGCCCGATTGCAACAGGCCCTTGGTCACGGCCAAAATGCCTTCGCCGCGGAATTCTTCGCCAGCGCCGATGCGAAGCTGCTGGACTTCTTTCTTGAATGAACGTTCTGCCATGGTGGTGTCCTTTACTTGAAGACGGTTGCGCGGATGCGACGTGCCTTCAAAAAAACATGAAAATTCATGTATTGGCAATATTTAATAAAAAAATCAGTCGTTTGAGTATCAGGGTAAACCATTAGTCGTCTTGACGTAGGGGTTTCGCTGGCATACGATTTTCCCCTTTTTCCGAATTGTTGTCTCTTATGAATAAAGGTGCTCAGGTGGCTGATGTCAACGCCCCAAAGGCCGGGCCTAAAGAGCCTGTGCGTTTCGTGCACCGATATCTGGCTTCGGTGCTGGCGTTGGCCAGCCATAATATTTCTGCCGAATTTCATGTTGAAGTACGCAAAGCCGGGCTGACGGTAACCGAATGGCGCATTTTGGGCAGTTTGTTTGAGGCCGAAGGCGAAACGGTGGGCGATTTGGCCCGTTTGGCCATTACCAAGCAACCTACGCTTAGCAAGGTGCTGCCTCGTCTGGAAGCCCAAGGGCTGGTAACCCTCGAAACGTCGCGTGTCGACCGCCGCCAGACGGTGGTGCGCATTACCCCCAAGGGTACGCTACTTATCAGTGGTTTGTGCGACAAGGCTATGGCGCATCAGCAGCGTGTGCTGGCCAAGCTGGGCCCCGACTATGCCGACCGCATGGTTGGTTTGTTGCGGGCCATTATTACTGATTAGGCTTGGTCGAAAATTACAAATTAAGCTTTAAAGAATCTACTGCGTTTCGACGTCGTTTTCTTCTGGCAGCCCTGCTTTTTGGGCAAACGCGGTTGACCAGCAGACCTTGAAATCGGTTTTTGCCCGCTCAACGAATAACGCCGCCAGCCCGTAGTCCTGGGCCATCATCGGCCCTGCTTCGGGCCCCAGGCAAAGCAGGGCGGTGGCCCAGGCGTCGGCCAACACGCATTGTTTGTGTATAACGGTGACGGCAGCCAGCGCGTGCTGCAGGGGCTGGCCCGTGCGCGCATCCAGCGTGTGGGCGTAGCGCCTGCCATTGTGTTCGAAGTGGCGCCGGTAGTCGCCCGATGTGGCTACCGCATGGTTGGTCAATGTAATGGGCAGGTGAATTTCGTCGATACCCACTTGCCAGGGTTTGCCTTCGGCATTGTGGCCGCGCGCCTTCAGCTCGCCGCCCAGTTCAACCAGGTAGTGGGTGTAGCCCAGGGTGTCTAGTGTTTGCGCCATCGCGTCAACGCCGTAGCCTTTGGCAATAGACGACAGGTCAAATTGCAAGCGGCCGGGCTGCCAGACGCCGCGGTATTCAGGGCTCAGTGCGGTTTTGCGCCACCCGCTGCGCAGCAGGGCGCTGCGTAGGGTTGCGGGCGCAGGGGGGCGAACGCAGGGGCCCGCCGGCCCAAAGCCCCACAGGTTCACCAGTTCATGCAATGTGGGGTCATAGGCCCCTTCGGTCATTTCTGCCACCTGCAGGGCGGCTTCCATCACTGTGTAAAACTCGGGTTCTATCTGATACCAGCCCGGCTGTGCACGGTTCAGGCAACTGATGGTGCTGCCGGCGTCCCAGGTGCTCATTTGCTCGACGATGTTGTCTAGCGCCGCCTGCAAGTTACCCTGGATAGCCGACGCGGGGTGCGGCCCGGTTAGGCTCGTGCCGGCAGGGCTGGGGCTGCCAAGCGGTGTGTTGGCCGGGCGGCGCACGACAGCACGGGGGCCGATGTCCACCGCCCAGGTCGTTCCCATGCTCTTGCCTTGCAGGCGTATCCAGTCGTTCATATGGCGCCAATGTTGGTGTGGCGCCGGTATGCCCGGTGACTTGTACCGGGCAAAGGTTGACGCCATAAAACGTGTTTGATGGTTAACCGGCAGGTTTTACTGGGGCAAGACCTCGAGGGTGGCAGTGTAAGACAGGTTGCGGGTCTTGGCTTGTTTTACGCTGGTGTTGTCGTCGCTGTGCTCGATGTGCAGCCAGTATTGGCCGGCTTGCGGCCAGGTGATTTCAATCTCGCCACTTTCGTTGCTTTTGACGAGGATTTCTTCGACCTGATTACGGTAGCGCTGTGCGCCGCGCACCACTTCTACATCAATATTTTGGGCAGGCTGGCCGTCAAGCAAAACAATAAAGTTGGCGGTTTCACCGGCATACAGGTCGTTGGGGTGGGTTAGCGGACGCAGGCTCAGGCCCTTGTCGTCGGCTTTAATGGTTGTGGGTTTGTCGCGGGTGACAAAGGTCTCGATGCGGCCATGGCGCTGCGTGACGCGCAGGTCTTCGGCGTTGGCCGGAACTTCGGCTGCGAGTTTCTCGGGGCTGCCCATCCAGCGTTTGTTTTTGCCGTCTTCTTTCCAGAAGGCGGCCAGGCCGGCGTTGACAATGGCCAACTGATAGGTGCCGGGCTCGGTCAGTTCAACATCAAAGCCGCTGCGCATCTGGCCCGTAAAGGTATTTTGGGCCTGTACCGACTGGCCGCTGGGGCTGGTAATGTGCAAATTTCCCAGTTGCAAGGGGCGGTAGTTAACATGAAATTTGTCGTTGCTGACGGCGGCGTCAACGGTAACCCAGGCCTTGTCACCTGACAGTACGGTAGACGAGGGCAGCAGCCAGAAATCGTGAGCGTTTGCGGCAGGAGCGGTCAGGGTGGCCGCCAGCAGCGACAGGGCGAGCAGTTTCTTCATAAGACGGTCTCTTCCAAAGGGTGAATTGCGTTAAGGGTTGGCGTGCAAGGCGACAGCGCCCAGTTCGTGTTTGCCCTCAGTGGCCTGATGCTGTGCCACTGTGGGTGGCCAGGCCAGCGGCAGCCGGATCAGCTCGCGGCCGCCTTTTTCGCGAGAGGCCTCGACAACGACCTCGTACTGGCCAGGGGGCAGGTCTTTGAGCGCGGCGGCTGTGGCCGGCACATTAATGGTGTGGTCGCCCACCGGGCGGGTTGCGCCGGTGACGGCATCGTCGGGTTCGCCTTGGGTGCGACCGCTGATGCGCCACCATTGGCGCAGGTCTTTCAGCCATTTTTTGCCTTCACCATCGGCCTTTTTGTTTTCGTACCAAACGGCAATGTCGCGAACGACTTTGCGGTTGTCGCCCTCTAGCCAGACCGCGACATAAGGGCGGTGGTATTCGGCGGTGTCAATTTTGGGCAGGGTGATATTCAGTGCCAGGTCGGCCGCTACGCTGTGCCCGCCCATCAGCGAGGTCAGCAAAATAGCGGTGGTGGCGGCGGTTTTAACAGGAAGTGCCATGATTACGGGTCTCTGGGTCAGGGGCTTTGGGTTTGCGTTGGGTCGGTTAAAACCGGGTTGTTGGTTGTTGGTTGTTGGTGTGTTGTGTAGGGCATGGGGCATTAGGCGGCTTGCTGTCAGTGCACCAGAAGCAGCATAAGCAGTACCGGAATGACCACACCGGCGCTGGTGACGGGCCAGGTCATGGGGCGGTTCTTGCCATGGATCTTCAGCAGCACCAGTCCGGTAATGGCAAAGACCAGGCAGGCGACGGCCAGTATGTCTATAAACCAGCGCCAGGCTATCCCGCTATGGCGCCCTTTGTGCAGGTCGTTCAGGTAGGCAATCGCGCCGCGGTGTATCCGTTCGTATTCCAGGTCTCCGGTGGCCAGGTCAATGGCCAGCCAGGCATCGCCGCCGGGCTCGGGCAGCGACACATACACTTCGTCGGCCGACACTTCGGCCGGTCGCCCGGCAATACGAATGCCCAGCGCCTGGTCAAGCCAGTTTTCGAGGTTGGCCGGTAAAACGGGGTGGCCGACAGGCGGCGACGTTGCGCCCGACGCGTGTGCTTCAGCGACGGTATTTGCCCACGACTGCAAATCGTTGTGCATGTCGGTGGGTAGTACCAGTTCGCGCTGCGTGGTTTTGGCGTTGCCTTCGAATAAAGCCGCGTTGTTCAGGGTGACCCCGGTAATTGAAAACAGGATCAGGCCGGCCAGGCTGATGGCGGCACTGACCCAGTGCCACTGGTGCATGGTTTTCATCCAGGCGTTTTTGCTGCGGGGCTTGCTGCTGGCGACGGCGTTCATTTAATTCAAAAACAGGCGCCCAAGGCGCAGTAGGTGGGTTCGGGTGATGTAATGCAGCCGCTTTTAACGGCAATGCAGTCGCGTCAACATAAGGTTGCGCCCTGCGTTTTACCTGTTGTATTAACTGGCACCGATTATATATTAAATAAGAATGGTTATCATCACTATTATTATTGAGATTGGGTGTGATGAGCCATCAATCGTTATCTTCTGGATGTTGTCGGCGTGACTTCGCCTGTAACCGGCGTATGGGCGCGTGTGGCAGGCCTGCATCGATGTCGAGCGTTGGTTTGAGGTGCAGATCGTGGGGCGGGGCTGACCCAGATTGGGGCGTTTTAGTGCTGCAGGCCGGCAAATTGGCGCTCGGGCGTGGTCTGCTCTCTGTAAGGCTATTGTGGCAAGCGATGTGGCACAGATATTGCTTAATAGCTTTCACGAAGTCTTCAAACTTCGTGTGTAGTATGGCTAATGAGAGAGAGCCTCGCGCTCACACAGCCGCTTCGGCGTGTTGTGTGAGCGCTTTTTTTGAACTTTTTTCTGTGGCCGGTGGTCATATTGGTAACCGCGTTAGCACTCGGCCGCACAGAGTGCTAATATAAAAGTTACCTATTCCAAGGATCAGGACTGCACACCAAAATGACGAACCCATCGCAATCTTTGGCACTGTCTAATACAGCGTTAACAGCGGCCATCTCGAACCCCGGTGCACTAGGCACTATCGAGGCCTATATTGCAGCGGTTAATCGTTTGCCCGTGCTTTCTGCCGAGCAAGAAACTGAATTGGGCAAGCGTTTGCGCGATGCGGCCGACCTCGACGCCGCGCGCGAGCTTATTTTGTCGCACCTGCGTCTGGTCGTGTCCATTTCGCGCCAGTACCTGGGCTATGGCCTTGCACATGCCGACCTCATCCAGGAAGGCAATATCGGCCTGATGAAGGCGGTCAAACGTTTCGACCCCGACCGCGGCGTGCGGCTGGTGTCGTTTGCCGTGCACTGGATCAAAGCCGAAATCCACGAATACATCGTGCGCAACTGGCGTATGGTCAAAATCGCCACCACCAAGGCCCAGCGCAAGCTGTTCTTTAATTTGCGCAGAATGCGCCCCGACGGCCAAACGCTCGATCCGGCCCAGGTCGATGCCATTGCGCGCGAACTTAATGTGCGTCCCGAAGACGTCAGCGAGATGGAAGTCCGTCTGACGGGGCGCGAACTGGCCCTCGAAGCGCCGCAAGACGACGAAGATGCTTTCGCCCCTGTTTCGTACTTGTCTGACGACGGCATGCAAGAACCTTCTAACGTGCTAGAGCGCCGTGCGGCCGATGCGCTGCAAGGCCCAGGGCTGGGCAAGGCCCTTGAAATGCTTGATGCCCGTTCCCGACGCATTGTCGAGGCCCGCTGGCTGCAAGACGACGGCGGCGCAACGCTGCACGAACTGGCGGCCGAATACGGCGTTTCAGCCGAGCGTATCCGCCAGATCGAGGCGGCAGCCTTCAAAAAAATGCGCGCTGCATTGGCAGGTTAAATGCGCAGGCCATTGCCCGGCCGGTTTAAGGGCCGGGTGCTGTGCCCGACATGGGCCAAGTAGCTGCCTTTGCGTAGATACAAAAAAATACATTTTCATCGGGTGTTTGACTGAACCAAATGCCGGTCGTAAGGCCTAAACCTTATAAGACATTGTTGACATTCACCTCGTTGTGTCCAGTGTCTTGTGACCGCTTCTGCTTCTCTCAATCCCCTCCCTTCTGAAGCGGGTTTTTAGCGGGACGCCAACCTCGGCGTCCCCTTTTTTATGCCCGCGCCTCGGCGGTGGTTACGGGCGTTTTGATTGTTTGGGGATGAGTCGGGTAGGCGGCGCTGGGAATTACAACAATGCTTTTATGTCGGCCGCCAGTTGGTCGGCCGGGGCTGTGGCGTTGACCAGAACACGTGCTTGACCGCTTTTGTCGAACAAATAGAAAGACGCCGTGTGGTCCATGGTGTAGGTGTTGTTGCTGCGGTCGGGCACTTTGGCATAAAACGCTTTAAACGAGCGTGCCGTTTCTTTTAGCTGATCTGCTGTCCCGGTCAGCCCGGCAAAGCCGGGGTTGAAGGCTTTGACGTAGTTGGCCAATATTTCGGGCGTGTCGCGCTCGGGGTCGACGCTGACCATAATGACCTGAACGTCGCTGGCCTGATCGCCCAGCAACGACAACGATTGTGAGATATGTGCCAGCGCAGTGGGACAAACATCGGGGCAATGCGTAAACCCGAAGAACACCACGAGCGCTTTACCTTTGTAGTCGGCCAGGGTACGAGGCTGGCCTGTATGGTCGACCATGTTCAGGTCGCTGCCCAGGCCGGTGCCCGAGATGTCGGACCCATGAAACTGAGGTTTCGGGTCGGGGCCGCAGGCCGCCAGCAATGTGGTCAACCCCAGGGCGCCTGCCAGCTTAAGTAACGAGCGTCGATTGAATGTGGTGGTCGTCATTACAGCAGTAGTACCCAGTGGTCGATAAGCAGCGCCAGGAACAACAGCGACAAGTACAAAATCGAGAAACGAAACAGTTTGCGCGACAGGGTATCGGAATAGTTGCGATACAGTTGCCATGCATACCAGACAAACAGCCCGCTAAGCACAGCGGCACAGGCCAGATAAATGAGGCCGCTCATGCGGATCATGAAGGGCAACATGGTGGCTGCAAATAAAACCAGGCTGTACAAGAAAATGTGCAGCAACGTAAATTGCTGGCCGTGTGTGACGGGCAGCATGGGCAGGCCCGATTCGGCGTAGTCGGTGTTGCGGTAAAGCGCCAGCGCCCAGAAGTGCGGGGGTGTCCAGATAAAAATAATCAGCACCAGCACCCAGGCTTCGGCCGGCACCGAATTGGCCACTGCCGCCCAACCCAGAGCGGGCGGCATGGCGCCCGACAACCCGCCAATGACAATGTTTTGTGGCGTGAGCGGTTTAAGAATAATGGTGTAAATAATGGCATAGCCCACAAACGTGGCAAAGGTCAGCCACATGGTTAGCGGGTTGACCCAGTGGTACAGCACCAGCATGCCGACACCACCCAAAATACCCGACAGCACCAGCACCTGCAGGTTGGTAATCGTGCCCTGCGCCGTTGCCCGCCGCGCCGTGCGTTGCATTTTGGCGTCGACTTCTTGTTCGATAAGGCAGTTGATGGCAAAGGCGGCAGCGGCCAGCAACCAGATGCCGATGGTGCCGGCGACCACGGGTTGCCAGGGCGGCAACCCCGGGCTGGCCAGGAACATGCCGATAATGGCGCAAAACACCGCCAGTTGCGTAACCCGGGGCTTGGTTAATACCCAGTATTGCCGCCACAGGCCGGACGAAGGAAGGGATGATGCAGTACTCATGACGCTATTGTAGTCTGACGGGTGGCCGCCAGACGAACCAGCAAGGTTGTGCTGAACAGAACCAGCCCGGCGGCGCCGCCGTTGTGCAGCACGGCAATCAGCAAGGGCCACTCGAAGAAAATAGTGGTCAGGCCGGTAAACAATTGTGCCAGCAGCAATAGCAAAATGGCCGTGGCCGGGGTGCGCAGGCCGGGTTCCTGGCGTAATTTAAGCGCCAGCAGGCCCATATAAACAAACACTACAAAAGCAAAGTTACGGTGTACCCAATGAATAGCGGTCAGGGCCTGTTGCGAAATCATCTCGCCCGAGGGTAGCTCACCCAATGCGCGAATGAGCGAGAAGCCGCCGTGCAGGTCCATAGGCGGTACCCATTGCCCATTGCAGGTAGGGAAGTCCATACACGCCAGCGCTGCATAATTGGTGCTGACCCAGCCGCCCAGTGCAATCTGGGCGAATATCAAAATGAAGCCGGCGACCATCCAGGGGTGCCAGCGCGCCGCGGCTGACGAGATCGGAGGATGTGATTTTTCGCGCGCGGCCAGCCAGGTCATCAGTGCCAGAAGCGTCATGCCGCCCAATAGATGGATGGTAACAATAATAGGCATGAGCTTGAGCGTGACCGTCCAGGCGCCGAACGCCCCTTGAATGCACACGGCAACCAGGGTGACGATAGCCAGGCGCGGTGTGTTGCCCAGCACTTTGCGGTGCCGCCAGGCCATGATCACGATAAAAATGATCAGCAAGCCTAACAGCGCGCCCACGTAACGGTGGATCATTTCGATCCAGGCTTTGGGAAAACTGACCGGGCCATAGGGCATAGCCTCGACGGCTGCACGAATGTGGTCGGACGCGCCAATGGGCGTGACTTTGCCGTAGCAGCCGGGCCAGTCGGGGCAACCCAAGCCAGAGTCGGTCAGGCGCACGAAGGCGCCAAACATGATCAGGTCAAGGGTTAAAAACCAGGTGAAGAAAACCAGCTTGCGGTAGCGGGTTTTGATGGCGTCGATCATGATTAACCAATGCGCGAGTTGTAGATCAGTTTGCTGATGTCTTTACGTACACGAGGGCCTCGTTCTTGCGGCGCGGTACCGTCGTCGGGCGGGAACTCGAGCATAAGGTTGCCCAGGGGGTCGATCACCCACATGGGCTGTGCCAGGGTTTCGGCGACCGATGCCCCGGCAGATGTGACGGTGTTGGTGGGCAGGTAGGTGGCCAGTTTTGCAGGGTCTGCCCGCACGAACACAGTACCGACGTAGGCGTCTTGCACAATTTGCGGGATCTCGGCGTTGTCGGTGATGAACCAGATGCGCGTGACGCGATCGACGTTTTTGCCCTGGCTGGCATGAGAGTTGCGCAAGATAAACAGCTTTTCGACGCAGGATTCGGGGCAGGCGCCTTGGTCGGCCGTAGCCAGCACCCATTTGCCGTGCAGGCTGGCCAGGTCGAAGGGCTTGCCGTCGAGCGTCGTCAGGCCAAGCTGTTCGGCCGGTGGTGTGGGCCGCTGGGGGTTAACCAGTTGCCCGTAATTGCTGGTTTCGCCTGGGCGCAGGCCCAGTGCCGGTACGTAGTAAGCCAGCAGCGCAAACACGATGG
The DNA here is from genome assembly GCF_014237865.1 of Pusillimonas minor. Taxonomy (GTDB): domain Bacteria; phylum Pseudomonadota; class Gammaproteobacteria; order Burkholderiales; family Burkholderiaceae_B; genus Neopusillimonas; species Neopusillimonas minor. Next base: position 160,796 of record NZ_JACJUU010000005.1, on the reverse strand, counting down.
GCGCCATGCACAATACAACGATCCAGATCAGGGGCTGGATAGAGCGCTTGGGCGCAGCCTTGGGTGACGATTCGGGGGTAGTGCTAACCACGGGGTAATCCTTTTGTCATGCGTTAGGGCAGCGTTATACGTGCCGGCGCCACGCGCGCAAAGTACGCCAGGCAATAACCAGCCAGGCGCCAAGTGCGATAGCGGCAAATGCAAACCATTGAATGGCATAACCCCGGTTCTTGTCGGCGTCGACCGACGGGGTGGGCCAGTTCTGAATAAGAGGGGTGCCGTCTTCTAGTGAAGCGGCGGAGGTTTGTTGCAGTACAGCCGGCACCAATTTTAAGCCAGTTACGGTTTCGACGTCGGCCAGGTCGAGATTCTGGACTTCGGGTGGCTTGGCCGGCCCGGTGGTGCCCGACGACAATACGGTAAGGGCGTTGTTATCGGCGCCGGACAGCTCGAACATCCGTGGGACACGGTCGCGCAGGCTGCCGGTAATGGTGTGGATGCCGGGGGGCGCTTCGAGCGGTGGCAGTGCGCTGCCGGCGCCCAGCGGACGAGGAATCCAGCCTCGCAGCACCAGCAGTGCCTTTGCGCCTGGCTCAGGCAGATGGGCGTCTTGGCCGATTAGCATCGGCGTGGCCACCCAATAACCAGGACGCCCTTCGTGGTTACGATTGGCCAGCAGTATGGTGTAGCGGTTCAGCCACTGCCCCGTTGCCGTGGCAGGGCGCCAGTTGGCCATTTGTGCCACCGGCGTGTTGGCCCCCAGAGCCAGCGGCGGTTGCGCCTGCCCAGCGGTAATGTTGGCCAATAGGGCTTCGCGTTCGGCGGCACGGCCCAGTTGCCAACGGCCCAGCGAGCCGCACACAACGGCAACCACCGCGAGTACGACCAGGGCGGAAACGATACGAAAAGAAAAGGGGGATTGGGCCATGTCTGCGATAATTATAGTTTCTTCAAAGGGGGCAGCGCATGCGCATTATTGTGATTCTGGCGTTTCTGGGCATTATTGCCAGCCTGGCGTCGGCCTTTTTGTATCTTATGCGTGACAAAGGCGGCAGCAATCGTACCGTTAACGCCCTTACCGTACGTATCGGCTTGTCTATTGCCTTGTTTTTGTTTGTTTTGTTCGCCAACTATATGGGCTGGATTCAAAGCACGGGCTTTGGTTTGCGGCCGCAGTAAACCATGTGTGGCACAAGCGGCAGTATGCTGCAGGGGCGGCTTCGTGTTGCTTGTTGCGGGTAAGTTGCAGCAAAGGCGTGTTTAAGTTTGCCGCCATAAAAAAACCGGCGCACTGCAAGGCAGGCTGCCGGTTTTTTTGTGCCCGGGCGTTGAGCCCGGGCTATGGCCATACTTAGAACCAGTAAACGAACAGGTACAAGCCCAGCCATACAACGTCAACAAAGTGCCAGTACCAAGCCGCACCTTCGAAGCCGAAGTGCTGGTCTGCCGTGAAGTGGCCTTTCATGACGCGGAAGAAAATGACCAGCAGCATCGTAGCGCCCAGAATAACGTGGAAGCCGTGGAAGCCGGTGAGCATGTAGAACAGCGAACCGTAGGCGCCCGAGTCGAAGCGCAGGTTGAGGTCGGCATAGGCGTGCATGTATTCGTAAGCCTGAACGCCCACGAAGATGAAGCCCAGAATGATGGTGGCTGCCAGCCAGAACGCTGTTTTGCCGCGATGATTGGCGCGGATGGCGTGGTGGGCGATAGTGAGGGTAAGGCCCGAGGTAAGCAGCAATGCCGTGTTGATGGTAGGCAGCCAGAAGGGGCCGACCGTTTGGAAGGCTTCTACGACGCCTGCAGGGCCCATGTTAGGCCAGGTGGCCGAAAAGTTGGGCCACAGCATGTTTTGGTGGTCGATGTTGGCCAGCCAAGGCGTGGTGATTTCGCGGGTGTACCACAGCGAACCAAAGAACGCGGCAAAGAACATGACCTCGGAGAAAATGAACCAGGCCATGCTCCAGCGGTACGAGTGGTCGACGCGCTGGCTGTTAAGACCGCCTTCGGATTCGCGGATAGCGTCGCCGAACCAGCCCCACAAAACAACAAACAGCATTAACAAGCCCGCGCCAACCAGCCAGGGGGCGAAGGAAATGCTGTTAACCCACAACGCCGCGCCGATCAGGACGATCAGCAGGGCGACACTGGCACGCACCGGGTGTGCGGAATCGGCTGGCACGTAGTAGTAAGGCGCCTTGTTGCCGGTTGCCGAGTGACTTGCACTCATGGTGTTCTCCTACGAATTATTGGATTTTGTACAAATACGTTAAACGGCCTGAGCGACGAACCATTGTGCCACCATAACCAAGCCCACCACAAACAAAACTGTGCCGAGAACGGCCGCAATAATAAGGTGGACCGGGTTGAGTTTGGCGATGTCTTCGGTGTAACCCTTGCCCTTCCGTACGCCCAGGAACCCCCAAAGTACCGCTTTGAGGGTCTGGAAGAAATTAAGCTTGCGTTGCGAAAGTTCGCGGATGTCGTTGGTCATGCCGATACCTTAGTTGAAATGTTAGCCAATGCCGCCGCGGACAATAACCCAGCCCATGATCGCGAAGACGATGGCGGCGAGGATCAGCCCGGTAATACGGTTGCGGCGGCGTTGTTCTGGTGTCATTTCGAACCTTTGATTACTTGACTACAGGCGGAGTTTCGAAGGTGTGGAACGGTGCAGGCGAAGGCACTGTCCATTCAAGGCCTTCGGCACCATCCCAGGGCTTGGCAGAAGCGACTTCGCCACGGCCCGAGTAAGCCTTGAGCACAACGTAGACGAAGATTAACTGCGACAGACCGAACCAGAAGGCGCCGATGGTGGCGATTTGGTGGAAATCGGTGAACTGCGCGGCGTAGTCGGCGTAGCGGCGGGGCATACCAGCCAAGCCCAGGAAGTGCATGGGGAAGAAGGTGACGTTGAAGGAAATCATTGTCATCCAGAAGTGCCATTTACCCAGGCGCTCGTCGTACATGCGGCCTGTCCATTTGGGCAGCCAGTAGTAGGCGCCGCCGAACAAGGCAAACAGCGAACCGGCAACCAGCACGTAGTGGAAGTGAGCCACAACGTAGTAGGTGTCGTGCACGGCGATGTCGATAGGTGCTACGGCAAGAATAAGACCGGTGAAGCCGCCCAACGTAAACACGAAGATGAAGCCCACCGAGAACAGCATGGGGGTTTCGAAAGTCATGGAGCCGCGCCACATGGTGGCCACCCAGTTGAAGATTTTGACGCCGGTAGGCACCGAAATAAGCATGGTGGCGTACATGAAGTACAACTGGCCGGTAACAGGCATGCCTGTGGTGAACATGTGGTGTGCCCAGACCAGGAACGACAGGATCGCAATAGCGGCCGTAGCGTAAACCATTGAGGCATAACCGAACAGCGGCTTGCGGGCAAAGGCAGGCACAATAGCCGACACAATACCGAATGCCGGCAGGATCATGATGTAGACCTCGGGGTGACCGAAGAACCAGAACACGTGCTGGTACAGAACGGGGTCACCACCTGCGGCAGCGTTGAAGAACGCGGTGCCGAAGTGACGGTCGGTGAGCAGCATGGTGACGGCAGCGGCCAGTACGGGCATTACGGCGATAAGCAGGTAAGCCGTAATCAGCCATGTCCAGCAGAACAGCGGCATTTTCATCAGGGTCATGCCAGGTGCGCGCATGTTCAGGATGGTAACCACAATGTTGATGGCGCCCATGATGGACGACGCACCCAAAATGTGGACGCCGAAAATGGCAAGGTCCATACCCATACCCATTTGCAGGGTCAGCGGTGCGTACATTGTCCAGCCGGCCGCCATTGCGCCGCCAGGCACGAAGAACGATGTCGTAAACAGAATGGCGCCGACGGGCAACAGCCAGAAGCTGAAGTTGTTCATGCGGGCGAAAGCCATGTCGGATGCGCCGATTTGCAGCGGGATCATCCAGTTGGCGAAGCCTACGAACGCCGGCATGATGGCACCAAACACCATAATGATGCCGTGCATGGTGGTGAACTGATTGAACAGCTCGGGCTGGAAGAACTGCAGGCCGGGCGAGAACAATTCGGTACGCAGCAACAGGGCCAGCGTGCCGCCCTCGAGCAGCATGATGAACGAGAAGATGAGGTACATCGTCCCGATGTCTTTGTGGTTGGTGGCGAACAGCCAGCGACGCCACCCGTGCGGGGCGCCGTGGGCGTGGTCATCGTGCCCGTGGGCGTGATCGGCAGTAACACTGCTCATGATGGACTCCTTCCTACTTTTCCCGGGGCAGCGCGGCCACCCCGGCAGAAAAACTTGTGAACTTGATTACACGTGCCAACAAGGGTTAGCGCAATGCCGTAACTTGTGAAGGCTGGACGACAGGGTCTTGGCCTTTACCCGCGTTGCCCCAGGCATTGCGGATGTAGGTGCTGACTGCAGCGATTTCTACGTCGTTGAACTGGTCGCGGAAAGCGGCCATGGCCGTGCCGTTGACACCGTTCAATACCGTAAGAATTTGCGCTTTGGCCGGGCCCATGACAACAGCGCTGCCGTCGAGTGCAGGGAATGCCGGGGGGTTGCCCTTGCCGGTAGCCTGGTGACACGCTACGCAAGCGGCGGTGTAGACTTTTTCGCCACGAGCGATGAGCTCTTCTTTGGTCCATTCTTTGGTGGGGTCGTCGGCAGCGCTGGCCAGCGCTTTTTGCTGCTCGGCGGCCCATTTGTCGAAGTCTTCTTGAGAGACGACGTCGACAACGATAGGCATGTAGGCGTGGTCTTTACCGCAAAGTTCGGCGCATTGGCCGCGGTACGTACCGATTTTATCGGCACGGAACCAGGTATCGCGCAGGAAGCCGGGGATCGCATCTTGCTTGACGCCCAGTTCGGGCACCATCCAGGAGTGAATGACGTCGCCGGCGGTAAGCACGATACGCACTTTTTTGCCTACAGGCACAACCAGCGGGTTATCGACTTCCATCAGGTAGAACTCGCCGGGAGCTTCTTTGCCCATGCGCTGAGCCATGGGGGTGGTGAGGTTCGACATGAACTCTACGCCCTGGGCTGCGCCGTCGAGGTATTCGTAGCCCCACTTCCATTGGTAACCGGTAACCTTGACGGTGACGTCGGCGCTGGAAGTGTCTTTCATGGCGACGACCGTGCGGGTTGCAGGCAGGGCCATACCGATAACGATGAGGAAGGGGACGACTGTCCAGGCAACTTCGACACCCACGTGTTCGTGGAACTTGGCCGGTACAGCGCCACGCGCCTTGCGGTGCTTGAAAACGGAGTAGAACATGACCCCGAAAACACCAATGAAAATGACTGTACAGATGATGAGCATCATCCAGTGCAGCCATGCAATGTCGTTGGCGATTTGTGTGACCCCAGGGGTGAGGTTAAGCTGGTTAACCTTTGGCCCCCCGGGCATATCTGCAACCTGTGCACCAGCAATGCCTGCGAACAGCAAAGCCCCGGCGCCCAGTACCCCTCTCAACTTCATCATGCTGACCTCGAAATACGGTGTGCGTTCGCCCGTTGGCAACTTTAATTAATAGGCCGTTAATTAATTGGCCTGCGGCGAGTGCACAATTATCAGATGGCAGGCGCGTAGAACCACGGCCTATGAAAACACCTGCCCCATTGAATTGCTCTTAAACCGCGGAATTATAACGAACCTGCGCAAGTCGTGGGGTAATTGCGGCGGCTTACACTACAATCGCGTCATGAATCTTACCCCGTCATCGTCATTTCTTGCAGCCCTGACGACCCGGTTTCAGGCCCTGCAGCAACGCATACAGCAGCTGCCGCCTGCAGGTGCGCGCCCCCTTACCGTCGCCGGCCGGGTTTCTGGCTGGGTTACGGCGCGCGCAACCCTTGCGCTGGCGGGCTTGCCGGGTGTGGCCATTACCCCCGAAGCCGTCCACATACATGCCTTGGCCGCGCGGGGTTTGCCCCTGAACCAGGTGCTCGAAACCGTTGCACATACCTTAAAAGATGCGGGCTGTTTACGGGGTTGGCGTAACGAGCTGCTCGATGTGGTGGGCGAAGGCCAGGTGCTGGGGGTTATAGAACGCGCCGCCCTGCGTCCGCTGGGGTTGCTGACGCGCGCCGTTCACCTTAACGCCTGGACGCCAGACGGCCGGTTATGGGTGGCTCGCAGGTCGGCCACTAAAACGACAGACCCCGACATGCTTGACACGCTGGTTGGCGGGTTGGCAGGCGCCGGAGAGTCGCTCGATACGGCATTGCTGCGCGAAAGCTATGAAGAGGCGGGCCTGGCGCCTCAGGTGTTGGGCGGGCGTACGCCGGTTCGCGTCATTACTCGTATGAACCGTCATTTGCCCGAGGGATATCAGGTCGAAGACGCGCTGGTCAGCGAGTGCGTGCTTGATGCTGAGGTCAGACCGGTCAACCAAGATGGCGAGGTGAGTGAAATCATGGCGCTCGACATCGAAGACGTCTGGGCCCGCATTTTGGCCGATGAGTTCACCCTTGAGGCCGAGCTGGTGGTGCTCGACAGCCTGATGGCGCGTTTGCGTACATAACGGGTGACAAGGTGCTTTCTTGCTTGCGGCCGCGATGCGTTGCTGTACGCTATGGCATTCTTGCCCTGCCGTACGGCATTCTGCGTAAAATGGTTTCAGTTGGGCGCCACAGGCGTTGTTTTACCGGGTTTAACTCACGGGCATCACTACTTATAGCAGGGGGCATCATGACGAATACCAATCCTTTTGTATTGCCGGGTTTTGGGCAATCGGGCGACATGGCGCAAAACCCCATGATGGCCAGTATGGAAATGATGCGACAGGCCTGGCAAAACCTGGCGGGTGCCGGGGCCGGCGCGCTGAGCGCGGGTACGGTTGCCGCCCCGCCCATGAGTCTCGAAGAGCTGGATCGCCGCATTACCGAATTGCGTACGGTCGAAAACTGGCTGCGCATGAACTTGTCAATGCTGGGCAGCACTATTCAGGGGATGGAAGTGCAACGCGCCACCATCGCCACCCTGAAGTCGTTTGTGTCGCCTGCGGCGGCCGGCAACGACGATGCCCCTTCGGCCCTCGAGGTCGCACTGGGGCTGAAACCTTCCGGGCAAGCCAAAATCAAGCCGGCATCCGAGGCCCCGCGTGCCGACACTGCCGGTGCGGCGTCCTCCGATCCGGTAACCAGCGGGTCGGGCGACAACTGGTGGAATATGCTTCAGCAGCAGTTCGACACCCTGGCTTCGGCAACGGCGGCCAGCATGAAAAATGCCGAAAGTGCCGTGAGTGCCGCAACCCAGGCGGCAACCGATGCGGCGACGAAGGCGTCAACCTCGTCCAGCGTTTCTTCCGGCTTGGCCGCCATGGCGGCGGCTTCGCCTGCTGCAGGCGCACCCAAACCGCGTGCCGCCCGCAAATCCGCATCTGCAAAAAAAACCACCGCCTCTGGTCGTGCCGCGCCGCGCAAGCGTGCAGCACGCACCAAGGCTTCATCCTGATCTCTCTTATTCGTAACGTTACATGCTGAATATTGTTATTTTGGCGGCCGGCCTGGGCAAGCGCATGCAGTCCAGCCTGCCTAAAGTGCTGCATCCCATTGCCGGTAAACCGATGTTGGCCCATGTGCTTGGGCAGGCCCGGTTGCTGGGCCCCAAGCGTATTATTGTGGTGGTCGGGCATGGCGCCGACGCGGTCAAGGCGGCCTTTGCCGACCAGGCCGACCTTGATTTTGTCTTGCAAAGCCCGCAACAGGGTACAGGCCATGCGGTGATGCAGGCCGTGCCGCTGCTAGACGACGATGCCCAAAGCGCCACCCTGGTACTTTATGGCGATGTGCCGCTGGTGCAGGCCGATACGCTGCACAAGTTGTTGGCCGCGCGCGGCCAAGGCATGGCGGTGCTGACCGAAAACCTGCCCGACCCATCGGGTTATGGCCGTATTGTGCGCGACGCTGCCGGTCAGGTGCAGCGCATTGTCGAACATAAAGATGCCTCGCCCCAAGAGCTTGCCATTACCGAAGTAAACACCGGTATTGTGGTGGCGCCGACCGTGCAACTTAAGCGCTGGCTGTCGCAGCTAAAAAACGATAACGCCCAGGGCGAATACTACTTAACCGATATTGTGGGCTTTTCGGTGGCCGACAACGTGCCGGTGGGTGCCGCACACCCGTCAGCCGCCTGGGAAACCCTCGGCGTCAACAGCCGCGTGCAGCAGGCCCAGCTCGAACGTATCTGGCAGGCCGAGCAGGCGCGCCGCTTGCTCGAGCAAGGCGTGACGTTGGCCGATCCGGCGCGCTTCGATGTGCGCGGTACGCTTCAGTGCGGTCGCGATGTTTTCATCGATGTCGGCTGTGTGTTCGAGGGCGATGTTGTTTTGGAAGACGGGGTACAGGTGGGCCCGCACTGCGTTGTGCGCCAGGCCCATATTGCCGCAGGGACCCGTATCGATGCCTTTAGCCACATCGACGACGCGCGTGTCGGCAGCCAGGCGCGTGTGGGCCCATACGCGCGGTTGCGCCCCGGGGCCGATATCGGCAACGACGCCCATGTAGGTAATTTTGTCGAAATCAAGAAAAGCCGGCTGGGCCAAGGCTCGAAAGCCAATCATCTGGCCTATATTGGCGACGCCCAGGTGGGCGATCGCGTCAATATCGGTGCCGGTACCATTACTTGCAATTATGACGGCGTCAACAAGTTTCAAACCATCATCGAAGACGATGCCTTTATCGGGTCTGATACGCAGTTGGTTGCGCCGGTGCGGGTGGGTAAGGGCGCCACGTTGGGCGCAGGTACAACCCTAACCAAAGATGCGCCGGCCGGGCAGTTAACCTTGTCGCGTAGCAAGCAGGCGTCGGTGCCCGGGTGGCAGCGCCCCGTCAAAAAGTCCTGAGGTCCGATTGTCTGTAACTGATCCGGTCGACACCTCGGCATCGCCGGCCGCAACACCCGACGGTTTGCCCATGCCCCGTCGGTTGTGGGCAATTATGACCCTGATGGTCAGCCTGGCCATTGCTTCGCTCGATGTCACCATGGCCAATGTGGCCCTGCCGGCCATTGCGGCCGACCTGAACATCGCGCCGCGCCTGGTTGTGTGGGTGATGATTGCCTACAGCGTTACCATTTTGGTGACCTTGCTGCCGTTGTCGGCGCTGGCCGAGCGGGTTGGGTTCCGGCGTATGTTTGTGGTGGGTATTACGCTGTTCATGTTTTGGGCCGTGGCGGTTGCGTTTTCCAACTCATTCACGATGTTGCTCACGGCGCGGGTCATTCAGGCTATTGGTACCTCAATGCTCATGTGCCTGTTTGGCGGGCTGGTGCGCAATATTTACCCCAGTCGTCAGTTGGGCTTTGGCGTCAGCCTGAACGCCCTGATGGTTTCCGTTATGGCGGTACTTGGGCCGACCATTGGTGCATTCATCATCGAGTGGTCTTCGTGGCACTGGATGTTTTTAATGTATGTGCCGTTGTGTTTGGCCACATATTTTGGCGTCCGGTTCTTGCCCGATGTGCCGCGTACGGTGCGCCCATTCGATTGGCTGGCGTGCGTGCTTAGCGCGCTGGCGTTTGGTCTGTTCGTCATCGGGCTCGACATGCTGGTGTCGTCTGTGCTGTGGGCCGTCATTTTTCTTGTTGTGGCAGGAGTGTCTGCCTGGTTGTTGTACCGGCATTCGCGCGAGCAAGAGGCCCCTGTCGTGCCGCTGGACTTGTTACGCATCAAGCCCGTTGCGTTTGCCGTAGGGGCGTCGGCAACGTTGTTTGCCGCGCATATGGCGGCGTTTGTGGCCTTGCCGTTTTATCTCATCAACATCATGCAGTACAGCTATGCGCATGTGGGCGTGCTAATGGGGGGCTGGGCCATCGGGTCGGCCATCATGGCGCCTGTTGCCGGTTATTTGTCCGACCGCTTCCAGGTGGCCATACTGTGTATCATCGGGGCCGGGCTGGCGGCCGTTGGTATGTTCTGGATCGTCCTTTTGCCGTCTGGTACCAGCCTGTTCTGGGGCTGGGTGCCCATGCTGGTCGGGGGTTTGGGGTTTGGCTTCTTCCAGTCGCCCAATAATCGGGCCTTGCTGTCTGGTGCGCCGCGCCGCCGAAGCGGTGCGGCGGGTGGCTTGCAGGCCACCACACGCGTGTTTGGCCAAAGTGTTGGTACGGCCCTGGCGGCCTTGTCGTTTCACTTCGGCGGGCCGGTGGGGGCTACTGTGGCGTTGGCAGTGGGGGTTGTGCTGGCGCTGGGCGCAGTGGGTATCAATGTGGCGCGTTATTTCAGTCGTGCGCCCGACTTGTCTTTGTAGCGGTCAGGTCCGTCATGCGTATTTTGTTGCTGAACTTCGAGCGCGGCTGGCGCGGTGGCGAACGCCAAACGCTGTATTGTCTTCAGCAATTGCGGCTGCTGGGGCACGACGTGCAGTTATTGGCCCGCGAAGGTGAGCCCTTGGCCCAGGCCGCACGCCAGGGCGGCTTTGTGGTGCATGGGGCGGGCGCCGTGCCTGCATTGCTGGCATTTTTGCTGGTTCGTGGCCGGCATTTCGATGTCTTGCATGCCCAGACCGCCAATACGCTGACCTGGCTGGCCGTGTTAAAGCCGTTATTGCGCGGTCGTATTGTATTTACGCGACGCACAGCGTTTCCGGTGTCTTCGTCAAAGCTGCGCAAAACGCTCTGGAAGTGGCGCCGCGTTGACGGGTTTGCGGCGATTAGCGAAGCGGCCGCCGCCGAGCCCCGGCGTTTGGGGCTGGACGTGTCCATTATCCGTAGCGCCGCCGAACCCGCGGTTGCCAATGCCGAGCATATCGAAGCCTTGCGTGAACGGTATGGTTTACATGGTCGTCGCGTGGTGGGAACCACGGCCGCCTTAACGCGCGAGAAAGATCCGCTGACGCTGATTCGGGCGGCGCATCACTTGCGTAAAACGCACCCCGACGTCATGTTTGTTCATTTTGGGGCTGATGGTGACGTTTCGTTTGCGGCTCGTCAGTTGGTCACCGAGCTTAATCTGGGCTCTCATTATGTCTTTGCCGGTTTTGTGTCCGGCGTTGAATCGCTTTACGGTTTGTTCGACGTCTTTGCGTTGTCTTCCACGCACGAGGCCCTGGGTAGCAGTGTGCTTGACGCTTTTTACCAGCGCGTGCCTGTGGTGGCCACGCGGGCGGGCGGCCTAAAAGAAGTTTTGGCTGACGGCCGGGGCGTGCTGTGCGATGTCGCCGACTACCGCGCCATGGCGGCGGGTATTGCGCAGCTGCTTGACGATGCCGAGCTGTGCGCCTGTGTTACGCAGCGTGCTTATGACTATGTCTGGGCTGAGCACGACGTGGGCCAGATGGCGCAACGCTATGCAGACTTGTACTTGCGCGTGTGTGCGCCGGATGGCGTGCGCGATTCGTCTGGTACGGCGTAAGGCTTTCAGGGCCGCCTGGGGCCAGGCTGGGGCAGCAAGGCCCGGGTGTCGAATTTGGCCCGGTGCGTGGCAAAAAATGTACGCACGTTGCGCACATTGCGTTGCGAGGTAAACACCCGATGCGCCAGTGCGTGGTAGGCCGGCATGTCGGTGACCTGCGCCACCACGACAAAGTCTGGCCCGGGCGATACCCGGTAGCACTGCAGTATCGCGTCCTCTTGAATCACCAGCGCCTCAAACGCGGCGTAGTGGTCTGCCGTTTGTATGTCGAGCGTGATTTCGCAAATGGCGGTCAGGCCGGTGCCCAACGCCTCGGTGTTCAAAATCGCGACGTGCTTTTCAATAACGCCTGCCGCCGTCAGGCGCCTGACCCGGCGTAAACAGGTTGGGGGTGATGCGTGTACGCGTTCGGCCAGGGCCTGGTTGGTCAGGCTGGCGTCTGATTGCAGGACATTTAGTATGCGCAGATCCAGGTCATCGAGTTCGGTGCTTGTGCCAGACATATTTTGTACCGTATTTATGAAATAAAATTTCATGTAGATGTTATCTTGAAATTTTATTTCATATTAATGATTAATAAGAAATTTAATTTCTCGTTGTATTGCGCACAATACAGGATCTCATTAAGGAGTTCAGTTTATGTGCGGTATTGTCGGCGCCGTGGCGCAACGTGATGTCACCCCTGTTTTGGTCGAAGGTTTGAAGCGGCTTGAATACCGCGGGTACGATTCGTGCGGGGTTGCGGTGCATGCCGATGGCCAGTTGCGCCGCGCGCGCAGCACTTCGCGTGTGGCCGAACTCGAACGTGAAATTGCCGCCGACCAGTTACAAGGGTTTACGGGTATTGCCCATACCCGTTGGGCAACACATGGTGCGCCAGCCACCCATAATGCTCACCCGCACTTTTCCGGGCAAAGCCGCGGCAACGCCCGCATTGCGCTGGTGCATAACGGCATTATCGAAAATCACGACGAACTGCGCGCCGAGCTTGAGGCCGCCGGCTATGTGTTTGAAAGCCAGACCGATACCGAGGTTATTGCCCACTTGGTCGATCACCTCTATACCGACGATCTGTTCGACGCCGTCCAGCAAGCGACGCGGCGTCTTGAGGGTGCGTACGCCATTGCCGTATTTTGCCAAGACGAACCCCACCGTGTTGTGGGTGCCCGTCAGGGTTCGCCCCTGGTGGTTGGCGTAGGTCGAAACGAAAACTTTCTGGCTTCAGACGCGCTGGCGCTGGCCGGCACCACCGACCAGATCATTTACCTGGAGGACGGCGATGTGGTCGACCTGCAGTTGTCGCGCGTGTGGATTATTGACGCCCAGGGCCAGCCTGTTGACCGTGCCGTCCACACCGTGCACATTCACACCGGCGCGGCCGAACTTGGCCCATACCGCCACTACATGCAAAAAGAAATTTTCGAACAACCCCGCGCGGTTGGCGATACTTTGCAAGACATTCAGACCATCACGCCTGAACTGTTTGGCGACGGCGCGTATAAAGTTTTCAATGACATCGACAACGTACTGATTCTGGCCTGCGGCACCAGCTACTACGCCGGCCTGACCGCGCGCTACTGGATCGAGTCCATTGCAAAAATCCCCGTCAACGTCGAAATTGCCAGCGAATACCGCTACCGCGACAGCGTGCCGAACCCGCGCACATTGGTCGTTACTATTACCCAGTCGGGCGAAACCGCCGACACCCTGGCGGCCCTGAAGCATGCCCAGCGGCTGGGCATGACGCACACCCTGACCATTTGCAACGTGTCGACCAGTGCCATGGTGCGCGAGTGCAAGCTGGCTTATATTACCCGCGCGGGTGTCGAAATCGGCGTCGCATCGACCAAGGCGTTTACCACCCAGTTAGCCGGTTTGTTCTTGTTAACACTGGCGCTGGCCCAGGTAAAAGGCCGCCTGACCGACGCCCAGGAAGCCGACTACCTGAAAGCCCTGCGTCACCTGCCCGTGGCCATTTCGGCAGTATTGGCCCTCGAGCCCCAAATCATGGCCTGGGCCGATCGTTTCGCCAGCAAAGAAAACGCGCTGTTTTTAGGGCGCGGCATGCATTACCCCATTGCGCTTGAAGGCGCATTGAAGCTGAAGGAAATCAGCTACATCCACGCCGAAGCCTACCCCGCGGGCGAACTCAAGCACGGCCCGCTGGCGTTGGTAACCGATCAGATCCCGGTCGTTACCATCGCCCCGCGCGACGAGCTGCTTGAAAAGCTGAAGTCGAATATGCAAGAAGTACGCGCCCGAGGCGGCGAGTTGTATGTCTTTGCCGACGCTGACACCAAAATTGTCGGCAGCCCCGGCATGCATGTGATTCGTATGCCGGAAAACTACGGGAAGCTGTCACCGATTTTGCACACGATACCGCTGCAGTTGCTGGCGTATCACACCGCGTGTGCCCGGGGCACCGACGTAGACAAGCCCCGGAATTTGGCTAAGAGTGTGACGGTGGAGTAAGGATGCGAATTGGCCGGGCGCGTTGAAGATTGAAAATAAAGTCTGTCGGAAGGGAATAAAGTCTGTCGATCTTTTATTGATGCTAACGTCAGTCAAAACACATCAAATTTCAGCCATCTTCGCCCTTTTGTTGTTTTTTGGTGGTGCCGCCGTATTGACATCGCTCAGCTATTGTGTAAAAGGCTGAAAATCCGGGTGAGCCTGCCATTCTCGCCTCTTGTTAATGCGCTGCGCCAAACTCTCATGTTGCATATCGCTAGATCACGCATATCCTGACATTGGTTGATCCATGTAATGCTGAGACCCGTCGTTGTACTTAGCAGGTCTTGGAGGCGGTAGTAACGTAGCGGTTCCAGAGACTTCTCTGCGGATCCACTTTCTACCCTGTGCAGTTACATAATCCAGCTAAGTAAGGTCTGAATAAGCCAGTTCAGAACGCGGCAAAACCGACCTGACGGCAAAAATCCGAAAAATGGTTAAAAGCTACCCAAATAATCGCCACTTTCGGGGTGTTTCTACCCCGAACAGGCCCGTAACCGGGTCTGTTGGCGCTTTTTGGGCGCACCTATCCTGCCGCCGCCATCAAATGGCGGCGTGCCATCCAGATGTTGGACAGCGTAAACAACATCTTCACGTGGGTCGTGTTTTCCGCCAATCCGCGATAACGCACCTTGCGAAAGCCGAACTGACATTTGATGACGCGAAACGGATGCTCGACCCCGGCACGAAGGCTGGCCTTGAAACGCTCGTACGAGTCGGCCAATCGATCCAATGCGCTGGTACCCAACGCGCGTCGTTTGCCCGGGCGCATGGCAATGTGCCACTGAACACCGCGCCCCTGATGTTCGTACCGCTTTTCGACGCCTCGGTAACCGGCATCGCCCAGCACCAGCTGCTCTTGCCCATGCAGCAATGCAGCCGCTTGGGTGACATCGTGCTCGTTGGCCGCCGTCCCCACCACGGTGTGCACCAGCCCGCTGTGCAAGTCCACGCCAATGTGCGCCTTCATCCCAAAGTGCCATTGGTTGCCCTTTTGGTCTGATGCATCTCGGGGTCACGAGCGCCTGCGGCGTTCTTGGTCGAACTGGGCGCTTCAATAATCGTGGCGTCCACAATCGTGCCTTTGCGAACCTGAATGCCTTGGTCTTGCAACAACCCTGGCTAACACCGACCGCTGTGTCGTATTGGAAAAAGGCGTGGTTGTGGAAGAGAAAGACAGCGCTGCCTTGTCCAGCCAAAACGAGCTTCTTGCTCGGTACTTGGGTGTTTAGGCTGAATCGGCCAGCCTTTTATAGACTATTTTTTGCCTCAGAAAAATATTGCCGTTCGTAGTTTACCGGCGAAAGGTTGGCTGCATAACCATGCCGCCGAATCGGGTTGTAAAACATTTCTATATAGTCAAAGATATCCTGACGTGCCAATTCCCTGCTGCTATAAATTTTGCGTTTGATGCGTGGCGAAAAAGCGTAGTATCGTATGCTGAATTGTCTCGGCACACTCAAAGCCGGGGCGCTACTTGTAGCGGCAAACACCGCATCGCCATGCCAACCCGCATAACCAAGCCGGGCTTCCAGAGCGAGGAGATTCCTCATGGATACACATGTCCTTTACCGTTCCAAAGAATTGGCCCCTCGCGACCGTATCTCGATATGGAACGACGTGGTGTGGCGCAATTATGTGCCACTAAGCATACAGATTGCTCCGCACGATAACTTTGTCGGTAGGGTAGCGCTTAGCCAGCTTGGAAACGTACGGATCGTGACGTCGGGCTCTAGGCCCCAACGCATTTCTCGCACACCCAAGCTCATCGCTCAAGATGACGACGACTACCTGATGCTTGGCCTGCAACTACAAGGCTCATCAGTGATCGAGCAACATGATCGGCAGGCGCTATTGCGCCGTGGTGACTTTGTACTCTGGGACACCAGGCGGCCCTATGACATCGTCTTTCCCAATGATTGGGAAATGGCTGTCTTCCAGTTCCCGCGCGATATGTTTACGCTGACTAATCGAGCAATCGATTCCATAACGGCGACGACATTGATGGGACGAACCGGCGTCACGCACATCGCGGCGGCGCTGCTGATGAGTATCGCCAACGAGGCGCGTCACCATTCTTTTGAGCATAGAGCCTCGCTGCTTGACCATACCTTGGGCTTGTTGAACTTGTGCATCGACGATCAGTTAATCAGTTGCAACGTACCGCCTGCTTATGACGAAGTATTGTTTCGGCGAATCAATAACTATATTTCGTCCAACTTGGCGGACCCTGAGCTTTGTGTAGCAAACATAGCGGGTGAGCATGGGCTGTCAGTGCGCCAACTTTATAGAATTTTTAAGGAGTACCACTGCACAGTTGTCGATGTGATTCGACGCCAACGCCTTGAGCGTATTAAAGAAGACATTATTAGCCCAAGGTCGCGTCATATAACAATTGCTGCGATCGCCCGTAAATGGGGTTTTCTTGATATCCCCTACTTTAATCGGGTGTTCAAAAGTCACTATAAAACCACGCCGCGGGAATTACGGCGGCAGGTCACGCCGAATTTGTGACCTCTATCAACGGAAAGCTGATACATGTTCGGGTGAATCGATGATTTTTTGAGCCGGGCAGAGTCTGCTGCCCGGTCTTCTGTGCGTGCTACTGCGTTGCAGGCATTTATTTAGTTGGAGTTGAATAACTCAGCTTTTTCCTCAACCGAAGGCAGTAATCACGCCGCCATCCCGTTTTTTTCATTCAATCCACTCGCCAACCACACCAGCATCAAGGCGTAAAAAAGCCGCAGCCGGCGCAGCAGCAGGCGAATGTTGTGGCCGGCACCACACAGAATGGCATGGATGGCGTCACCAAGCCGACCCTTGAGCCAGTTTCTGTCCAGTTTTCCGTCCGATTTCATGTGGCCGATCGTCGGTTCAATCGCACTTCGGCGTTTTATCATCGCTTTCAAGCCTTTGGTGATGCCTCGGCGCTGGCCTGATCGTAATATCCGGGTGCCCGATACCCCTCCACTCCTCGATAGCCTCGGTCAACAACGGCCGTATGAATGGGCGTGTCGCCCAGAATGCTGGCCTGCTCCAACGCCTCGGGCAATGTGTGACCATCGTAAGGGTTGCCAGGCATGGAACGTGCCCCCACGACAAAGCCTTCTGGGTCAATCGGCGGCTCAATTTGCAAGTACGTTTCACCGGTGAAAACTTGCCAATACGGGTTCTCGACCCAGCCCCACACGACATCGTCATCCGAGAGGTCAAACGCGTGTTGCAGATACAGCAGACCGGCGATCAATCGCGGCGAGGTGGCCGGGCGGCCACGTCCGGACGTGAAACGACTGGCACACACCGCATCGATGCGTTCCCATTCGATCAAATCGGCCAGCTTGACCAAGGGATGCTTCAGGTTGATCTGCTCGCGCAGCGTCTGGCGGAACAACTCGCCTGATCCTGGAGTAATCGGCTTAGGACCCATAAAAACACCGGAAAAATTTGTAGGAAAACGTGCCCACATTATCTCAAATCCTGCAAACCCAAACCACAAGAATTACCTTGAAACCCGCGCTGCCATTGGCTTTACGGATTATTCAGGGCTGACTATTTAGCTGGCGCGTGTGTCCGCCAAAGCCGTTGGCGAGGCGTTAGCCAGTACATCGTTTTTGCTTGTCATGATCCGACAATGTTACCTGTAAAAAACGACAACTGATCTTCGGCAGTTCCGTCTAAATTGAAGCGGCAGTTTTGTTAAATCAGCTTTCTGTATATACAAGGGAGACAATCATTATGGTGACTTATACCAATAAGTTCAAAGCGGCTACGGTTCAAGCTGAGCCCGTCTGGTTTGATGCCGCGGCTACCGTCGAGAAGGCTATCGGTCTGATAAAAGAAGCAGCCGACAATAACGCTCAGATCATCGCATTTCCTGAAGTTTTTATTCCCGGATATCCATATCACATCTGGTTGGACAGCCCCTTCGCGGGGATGGGCAAATTCGCCACTCGCTATCATGAACAATCCCTGCCAATTGACAGCCCGTTGATCACCCGGATTCAGGAAGCTGCCGAGAACAATAATATATGTGTGGTGATCGGATTCAGTGAGCGCGATGGTGGCAGTCTCTACATGAGCCAACTGATTATTGATGAAAAAGGGGAGATCGTTTCTCACAGACGAAAACTGAAACCCACTCATGTAGAGCGTACTGTCTATGGCGAAGGTGACGGATCGGACATCGCAGTTCACGATATGCCTCTCGGTAGGGTCGGCGCTCTGAATTGTTGGGAACATTTCCAGACCCCAACCAAATACGCAATGTACGCGATGCATGAACAGATCCATATCGCGGCATGGCCTGGGATGTCCTTATATCAGCCTGAAGTGTTCGCCTTCAGTTCCGAAGCACAGCTTGTCGCCACTCAAATGTACGCAATGGAAGGACAAACGTTCGTATTGTGCTCGACTCAGGTTGTGGGAAAAGCCGCACTTGAGTTTTTCTGCGAAAACGAAATGCACGAAAAGCTTATCGGCTATGGCGGAGGGTTCGCTCAAATATTCGGACCGGACGGTCGACCATTAGCCGAGCGACTGCCTGCGGATGGGGAGGGGATCCTCTACGCCGAGATCGATCTGGCACAAATCACGATGGCTAAACAGGCCGCAGACCCTGTGGGCCATTATTCCCGGCCCGATGTTTTTTCATTGCAGTTCAACAACCAGGCGCAGTCCCCCGTCAAACGCTTGAAGGATATAGGAAAACATATTGAGTCGGAGGAAGTCTTCTCCTCAGTATCGCAGGTTACCGGACCTGGCTTAACGTATAGCCTGGAAGCCCCCAGTCTGTCTTTACAAAAGCCGCTGGTTCAACATGAGCGGGTCAACGGCCACAAAGAGAGCTGATAACCGTTCGCTTTGAGCCGACTGCTCGTTCAGTTCGGCCACATGAAAGCAAGAGGAGGCGGGCGCCAATGCGCGTTCGCCTCCTTTTTCTATACAAATCACAAAGGACCAGCATGAGCAGACTTTACAACGAGAGCCATCGCGCATTGAAGGAGCAGTTCGGCAGGATCAAGGTAAGCTCATCTATCGACCGAAGTCGAGCTGATGTGTGATCTACTGGTGGGTTCGTGTCATTGCCTTATGTCATCACGCTGGGGGAAGGAGCTTCGCAGTTTCATGTGACCACGCAGATGGTGTCGCGCGCAAAGTAATAATGAGCCAGTGGCTCAAATTTCAAATGCGTTTGCCAATGGGATGGCAGAAAGCCGGTAACGGCGTCGAACTGGAAGCTGCTCAATGTTTTGCCTGGCGGTAGGTCAGATTCTTTGAGATGACGCTGGAGTCTTTTATCGTCCCGTGTCGAGAGTTCCATGGCGCACAATTCGGCCAGATTTTATTTTCAATCTTCAGCGTTAAATAACCGCGTCCAGGCCTTTTTCCGGTTACTGACAAACGACGCTTGCCGGCGGGCAACGCGCTAAAATAGGCGCCCTTCATTTCCCTTTTCCCATCATGAAACGCCTGGAAAAATCCTTCGAACACCTTCTGTTTACCAGCCGCTGGGTTATGGGGCCGGTTTACCTTGGCTTGGCGTTGGCGCTGGTCATCCTGCTGTTCAAGTTCGCCAAAGAAATCTGGGTGCTGTTCGCCGACATCATGACGGCGACGGGTGGCGAGTTGATTATTGGCGTGCTGTCACTGGTAGACATTGCGCTCATCATGAATTTGCTGATCATCATTATGTTCAGCGGGTATGAAAACTTCGTCTCGAAAATGGATGACCTGCACAGCCACCAGGATCGCCCGGAGTGGATGGGCCATATCGGGTTCTCCGACCTGAAGTTGAAGCTCATCGGCTCAATCGTCGCGATTTCGGGTATTGAGCTGCTGAAGGCATTCATGAATGTCGACAACCTGTCTGACCGGCACTTGGCCTGGATGGTCGGTATCCACGTCACATTCTTGTTTTCGGGGTTGTTTTACGCCGGCATGGATCGTCTGGCTGGCAAAGGCCATTAGTCTGCTCAGTACCGGGCCGGCATGTGGGCAGTTGGGGCGACAGTCAGTATCATTGCATGACTTGCTGGCGGCCGGCGGCGCCAGCGCATTGCCCTGTTTTAAAACCGCCTCCGTCTTGACAGAACCTGCTTCCAAGGCAATAGTGGCCTGGCGCGCCCGATTCACGGGCGCCATGTCATATTCAGGAGGCAAGTGTGTCACGCAAACTTATTAACCCCCCCGAACTTCATCCTGCGCCAGGGTTCAGCCACATCACGGTTGCAGAGCCGGGTCGTG
This sequence comes from Pusillimonas minor, assembly GCF_014237865.1. Taxonomy (GTDB): domain Bacteria; phylum Pseudomonadota; class Gammaproteobacteria; order Burkholderiales; family Burkholderiaceae_B; genus Neopusillimonas; species Neopusillimonas minor. Next base: position 140,704 of record NZ_JACJUU010000005.1, on the reverse strand, counting down.
TTGCCTACATTGCCGGGCAGGTGGCTTTGGCCCCCGATTTTTCAATCGTCGGGGGCGATGACCTGGGTGCGCAAACCCAGGCGGCCATGCGCAATATCGAAGTCGCCTTAAAAGCCGTTAATGCCGGCTGGAACGATGTGGTTCGGCGCACCATTTATACGCTGCACCCCACCCAGTACGAGGTGATTACCGCTGCGATTGAAGCCGTGCAGGGCAGCACCGAGCACCCGGCGCAGACCATTATCGGCGTCACGGGCCTGGCCGTACCGGGGCTGTTAATTGAAATTGAAGTGACTGTTCGTTTACCTGGTTAAGGTCAAAGCGATGTGTGTGAGGCTGGCCCTATCTAAAGTCGCTTAAGCCTCGGCACTTTCATGTACGTAGGGCAAAATCAGGGCTTTGAAATCTTCCGGGATTTCTACCGAGCTGATCTTGCCCAGGCTGGCAAAGACAACCGTCAAGCGGCCTTCGACACGCACGTCGTTGTCGGGGCTGCAAATGCGCACCAGCATCTGCATCGACGTGCGACCCAGTTTCTTTACGACCAACTGGCTGTCGAGGACGTCGCCAAGCCGGCTGGGGATACGAAAATCAACCTGCAAATTGACCATGGGGATACCCATGTTGCGCGTGGTGTGCAGGTAGTTAAAACCTATTTTCAGCCCATGATTAAACCAATGCTCAACGGTGTCGTGCAGCATTTCGGCGTAGCGCGGGTAAAACACAATACCGGCGGGGTCGCAGTGCTTGAAGCCGATTTCGATGGGCATGTGGTGAATATTGGGCATTACCGGGTCCTGTAGGGTTAAGCAGTGCCCGCCATTCTAACGCTGGTTTAGTGCCGATGATTCTGGTTGGCGTCGGGCCCGTCGTTGCGCTCAAACGGCTGCATGCCGCGCCGTTTCTTTTGAAGGGTGTCGTGTGGCGCTTCGCCAAAACGTTGACGGTAGGCGGCTGCGAAACGGCCCAGGTGGGTGTAGCCCCAGCGCAGGGCAATTTCCGAGACGGAGTTGTCGGCCGTAGCATTGATGAGCGCTTGCCGGATTTGGTCGAGGCGCAGGTCGCGCACCAGCTGCATGGGGCTGACACCATACTGCAGGCGGCACATGCGTGTCAGTGTGCGTGGGCTGGTGTTGCTGTGCCGGGCAATGTCGTCTAGCGTGATGTCGTCGCTCAGGTGAGCTTCGATGTAGGCGCGGGCGCGCTGCAGGCGCTGGGGCACCTGAATACTGTCTTCCCCCAGAAAGTGTTCGCGCAGTGTGGCCGATTGCGCACATAACAAATGGCGGATCAGGGCCTCTTCAGCGGTTTTGACTTTTAGCCAACCCATGGCATGGGGTTGTGCGACTTGTTCACAAAAATAACGCAACAAGGCGCTCCATTGCTCGCCGTCGGTCGCCTTCAGCGCTATTTTGCGGTCGAAGCGCAAGGGGCTATGTGCAGTGGTACCCGTCAGACCACGGTATTGTTCGTGCAGGCGTTGCAGCGGCACTTTAAGAATGATCTGTGCGGCACCGGCCTCCCAGGATAGCTGGTGCGGGACGCTGGAAGGCATGATCAGCCCGGTGCCTGGGCTGACCGACCATTGGCCTTCGTCGCACTGGACGGTGACAGTACCGGTAAGCGGTAACTGCACGATCAGGAACTCGCCGCCCGGCCGGGTTTCTTTGACGGATACGGCCTCGCCGTATTCCAGACGCCAAAGGCTCAGGGCATCGGCCTGCACGCCATGCAGCTTGGCGGCCAGGGTGGCGCCGCCGGGTTCCAGAACATGGTCATTGAGCAGGGCGGCCACCCGCGTGCGTACCTCTTCGGCGTCGTGCGACGCCAGTAGCATGTGATTGCCCAGTAACGCCTGGGTCCAACTTGTCATGTTCGTGGGCATGTCCGCCTCCGACGCCGTCTGGTGACCTTGTCTCAGTATAGCGCCGGGCGGGGCGGTCTGCCCGCAGCGCGATCACGGCTGCGGGCGCTGCGTGAGCGGCACGAAAACCTCAGGTGATGACAGGTTGGTGGCCGCTGTTGTCGGCCAGTGCTTCCTCACGGTAAAAGCCCATGCTCTGGATCGCTGGCAAGTCGTTGAAACAGAACAGGCAGGCATCGTCGGTTTGCGATGCATTGACATGTTCGTGCCACGCCCACGCAGGTACGCAGAAGACATCGTGCTCTTGCCAGTCGAAGCGTTGGCCGTTGATGATGGAGTAGCCACTGCCTTTGGCGACCTGGTACAAGAAGCTGCCGGTATGTCGGTGAGCTTTGCCCACGAAGCCGGGTTGCAGCAACTGCATGCTGGCCCCCATGGTGGCCATGACCGGCCCGCCGGTTGACGGGTTGGTGTAGTTCATCAGGTGGCCGTCAAAAGGGCTGCCGTCGGCGGCCTTGCTGTAACGCGCCAACGCTTCGTACGTCGGTTCCCACTGGTACTTGAACAGCGGCGAATAATTTTGATTCCATTTCACACCATTGGGCGTAAGCCCGGGTGCGCCCCAGATGCTGACTGCATCGTCGACGGGGTAACCAATGGCCTGGTGCAGGTCCGGGTGCACGCCATAAAACCCGGCTTCCATGGCATTGGCTAACGGGATATCCAGCCCGTCTTGCCAAATGCAAGGCAGGCCGCCTTCTTCTACACCGTGTTCGTGCCAGCACCCGTTGGGGGTAATGACGAAGTCGTTGGCGCCGAGTGTCATTTTGTGACCGTTTACAATGGTGTAGGCGCCACGACCTTCCATAATGAAGCGTAGTGCCGACGACGAGTGCCAGTGGGCCGATGCGTTTTCGCCGGGATGCATGACTTGCAGGCCTGAATACAGCCAGCCCACGGCGGCCGCTTCTTCTTTACGGCCGGGGTTTTCGAAGTAGATGACGCGCCGGCCAGCCTGCTCCGGCGTTACCAGGTCTACCGACTTGAGAACATGTTCGCGTAAGTCGCGGTAGCGCCAAAGCATCGGGACTGACGCCGATTTTGGTTCCCAGGGCTCGATTTTGTTGGCTACTGTCCAAAGTGCTGCGGTGCCCAGTCGTTCAAGGTCTTTGTAGTACGACACCAGCTCGGGGGTATCCCGAACATTGGCGCGGCCTATAACGTCTTCGCAATATGTGTCGTAAACAACGGTGTTCATTGTGGTCTCCCTGGGTGGTGCGGTAAGGGGTTGGGGCAATTAAAGTGATGCTTGCCGCCTTGTCGATACAGTAGCGGGGGCATATGGGCCGAGGCTATCCGGTTTCAGACAACCCTTGTCCAATGCGGGCCAGGTTGGGCAAAGTACGGCGGCGGTGGTCATGCCGGCAATGCGGCATTTGTCGCAAGACATGTCCCTTAACAAGAGTGGAAGAATGCGAAGTTTTTTATTGACAGCGATGTGCTTGGCCCAGCTTGGATGGGGGGCGGCTGCCGCTCAGGCAACCGATACCCGACCGTCCGGGCCGGCCTCGGGGCAGCGGCAAACGTTGCAGGTCGCCGGGGGTAAGCCTGCGTCGGCGCCGCGTAACCTCGTGTTGCCCGAACCGGCGCTGGGTGACTGGTCGGCGTTAAGTAAAACGGCTGTGGCCATTACCGGCGACGTGTCTTTGCAAGGTAATGTGTTGGTGTTTGACGGTACGACACGTTACCGGATAGAACCCACAAAAGACATTGGCCGCCCAGGCGGCAGCCTTGAAATTACCGGCTTGCCGTTTTACCGCCTGCGCTTAATCGATCACAAGCGCGTGCCGGTGTCGCGGTTGAAGCGGCCGGTATATTTGCGTAACGGCAACCCCTTGTGCGGCGACGACAACACCTATTTGTATGCACAGTTTCAAACCCACGATGTGCGCGATGTAAACAACGCAGTGTTGTCCATCCATATTTTCGAGCCGCCAAAGTCAGCCGCAAGACAAAGGCCGCACTATTGCGCGGCCTATAACTATCTTAGAGTGGTCCCCGAAGAGAGCGGCCCGGCAACCTGAGGGCGGCAGGCTTAATTGGGTTCGGCCAGGGCCCTGCTTGGGCGCGTCAGGACCTTGGGTCGCAGCGGATACTCAGTAAATGGGGTCTTTGGCGCGCAGAGGCATAGCTCATAGCGGTCGCGTGGTGGCGCGTATCGCCCCGCCGGCGGTGCGCAGGGTCAGTACATCAGGCTCGTCGAGGGTGAAGCCTTCTAGTTGGCTTAAGTTCTGCAACAAGCGGTCCTCTAGCGCCATATCGTTCGGGGCGCAGGCCATGCGCGTGCTGCCCAGGCCTTTGACCGTTAACGACTCGCCGGTAAGCGTGTAGCTGCCAAAGAACCGGTTGCAGCCGCTGTTGCCGGCAAGTTGGTTGTTTGGCAAAAACGTAATTTCGGCCGATGACGTGGCACTGACGGGCGCGTCGTTGATGTGGGTGACGCGCCAGGTGGCGCCCTGCAACAGGCGTTCAGGGGCGCCGCCACAGCCCGTGTAGGTTTGATCGCCCTGGTTTAAGGTGACCGTTTGCGGGTGAGGCATACCTGTCATGGTGTCGGTACACACGCTGTCCGAGGCGGTGATTTTCCAGGCGTGCGGCCCTTGGCCCGCCTGAAGTGTTTGCCCTCGGCTTGTGGTTTCCGAGATTTGCGCATCACGGGTTTGGTCGGGGTGACCGGGGCGTGTCAGCGTAACCTGCCAGCCGTTATAGGTGATGGCCCAAAATGGTTCGTTGCCCGATGCCCGGAACGGCGGAATAATGGCGCCGGCCGGGGCGCACAGTGGCAGGGTCTGCCCCGACCACGTGACGGTAGCAAAGGGCCCCTTCCCCCAGAGCTCGGTGGTGTCGTCGTTGGGGGCGACATAGCGTGCCCCCGACGCCGATATGGCCTGAACCAGGATGCGGCTTTGGTTATTGATGACCACTTCGGCCAGGTTGCCAAAGAAGCGCACCTGAAGCGGCTGGCGTGCGCAGTGCAGGGTGGTGAATGGGTGAGTGGTGGTGTTAATGTCGGTGACTTTGATGCGACCTGTTTCGGTTGCGCCTGCAACCCCGCTGGTCGCAAGTACGCCAATCAGCGCAAGGGTTGAGAATTTGGTCGTCAAGGCCTGTGTGAGTGGGGTACGTGTTTTGACGTTATCCGCGCGGGGGTCGAGCATTCAGATGTTTCCGTTAAGGTAAGCAGAGCGCCGGACAGGCGCCTGGCAGGCGCTTCTGGATAGTCTTAAGGCTTTAACTGCCCGTCTTTGTCGTAGTCGTAACGATCAAAGTCGCGCATCACGTGTTCAATGAATTCGTCCAGTGTAATGGTGCCGTCCTTGTTGGCATCGACCACGGCAAATTGTTCGGCGGTCAGTACGTCGCTGGTTTCGGCCGGTGTCAGGCGGTTGTCACCGTTTTTGTCCATTTTCTGAAACGATTCACGCATGAAGGTTTCGTATTCTTCTTTGCTGACGCCGCCGCTGTTGTTGCGGTCAAGTGCGGCAAAGTGTTCTGGTGTCAGGGGCGATTGCCGGGCGGCGTTTTGCGCCTGGGCGGTGCCCAGCGCCAGCAGGCTGGCCACCAGCAAAGCTGCCGGCTTAAGTGGTGTTAACGCTTTCATTATTTGCACCCCATTTGGTTGCCAATGTAGCCCCCGGCGCCAATGCCAACGGCAGTTGCTGCGGTACGGCCGCGGCCCCCGCCAATGGTGCTGCCCAACAGGCCGCCGATGACGGCGCCGCCTACGGTACCGGCAATGCAGTTAAATTCGGAATTACCGCCACGGCTGTGCGAGCCCGACGGGCTTTGGCATGCCGCCAGTGCGCCCAGGCTGACCAGGGCAATGAGCAAGGTAGTTTTGCGCATCATGGTTGTCTCGATGGAGTTGACCTACCCGACACCGTACGGTGTGCGGGACCGTTCGTGCGCAGGCAAAAGCAATAGGGCACGAACGGTTTGATTATGTCACGACAGCTTGCTTTTGCCCATGCTGTTGGCCGGACGTTGCTACTCATCTGCCCCGTCGTTAGCCTGAGTTTCGCAGCCCGGCGGCGATGCCGTTGATCGTCATGTGGATGGCACGCTGGCTGCTGTCTTCTTTGCCGTCTTTGGCGGGTCGACGACGGCGTTGCCGGTCGCGGCGCAGTAGTTCGACCTGCAGGTGGTTGAGCGGGTCGATGTAGGCAAACCGTTCGCTTAAGGCATCGCGCAGTATTTCATCGTTGGCCAGCAGTGTGTGGCCGCAAACCTGCGTAAAGCGGTCGCAGGTCAGCTTGAACTCGGCAGCGATGCGCGCGAAGACGGTGTCGCGAAGCTGGGTGTCGGGAACCAGCGTTGCGTAATGCCGGGCGATGTCCAGATCGGTCTTGGCCAGGACTTGTTCCATGTTGGACAGCAGGGTCTTGAAGAAGGGCCAGTCACGGGCCATGTCTTGCAGTACCGCCAAACGCGCCGACGCGCTTTTGGGGCTGCCCTCGCAGCCTTGGTCTATGTAGGCCGACAGTGCCGACCCAAACCCGAACCAGCCGGTGATCATCAGCCGGCATTGCGCCCACGAGAACCCCCACGGAATGGCGCGCAGGTCCTGGATGGTTTGCGTTGTTTTGCGTGAGGCCGGGCGTGAGCCGATATTGAGGCCGGCGATTTCCAGTATGGGGGTTGAGGCAAAAAAGTAGGTGTCGAAGCCGGGCGTTTGGTAGACCAGGCTGCGATAAGTGCGCTCGGCCACATCGGACATAAACTGCAGGACATGACCGAAACGAGCCATGTTCTGGTCTTCGACCTGGGCTGCCGAGGTGGTAGGCGTTAAGCTGGACTCGAGTGTCGCCGCGACGAAGTTTTCCAGGTGCCAGCGGCCGACCTTGGCGTCTTTGTACTTGACCTGGATGACTTCGCCTTGTTCTGTCAGACGGATCTGGCCGTTGACGGTACCGGGCGGTTGGGCCAGGATCGCTTCGTAACTTGAGCCGCCGCCACGGCCCACCGAGCCGCCCCGGCCATGGAACAGGCGCAGCCTGACTTTGCGTTTTTTGAATACCTGTACCAGTTGGCGTTCGGCGCAATACAGCGACCAGTTAGAGGTCAGGTAGCCGCCGTCTTTGTTGCTGTCTGAGTAGCCCAGCATGACCTCTTGAATGCCTTCGTGTGCGCCGTTGATGCGGGTGCGTACTTCAGGCAAGTCGAGCCATTGCGCCATGATCTCGGGCGCCATGTGCAGGTCGGGGATGGTTTCAAACAGCGGTGTGACCATCAGGCCGTCGGGGATGGGGGCCGGCTGGTTTGGCGCAGGCGGCGTAATCAGTCCGGTTTCTTGCTGCAGTACCAGCACCTCCAGCAAGTCGCTTAACGATTCGGTGTGCGAAATGATGGCTTGCTGGATGGCGCCGGCCCCGTACTTTTTGCGGCACACGGCGGCCATGCGCAAGATGGCCAGTTCTTTTTCGGTTTCGTCAGAATAGGTGACCCAGGGCGAGACCAGCGGGCGGGTTTGGGCCAGTTCGGCCCGCAGCAAAGCGCGTTTGTCAGTTTCGTCGAGCTGGGCGTAATTAACGGGCCGCCCGTTCCAGTGAACGCCAGCGGCCGTAAACAGCTCGGTTAACACGCGCTCATGCACATCAGAGCTTTGACGAAGGTCCAGCGTGGCCAGATGAAAGCCAAACACGCTGATGGCTTGAATAAGCCCGGAAAGCCGCAAGGTTGCAATAACGTGACCATGGTGCTTATCGAGGGAGTCGGCGATAAGGGTCAGGTCGGCCTGCAAGGCCTGCGGGCTGTCGTAGGCCTGGGCGGGGTAGGTTGGCCGCTGGGCTTGCTGGCGCCCGGTAAGGGCGACCGAGGTGGCCGCCAGGCGCGCATAAATATGAATCAGGGCCCGGCGGTAGGGCTCGTCCAGGCGGTGTTCCGAGGTGTCCTGGCTGGCATTGGCCAGCGCCATCAGAGCCGGGTCGGCGCTGCCTAAAGATGTCGAAATCGAAAGCTCTTTTCCCAGGCTGTGCACTTCTTGCAGGTAGTGGCGCAAAATAATGGCCGATTGGCGCAGCAATGCTTGCTCCAGCGTGTCGGCATTTACGTTGGGGTTGCCATCGCGGTCGCCGCCGATCCAGCTACCCATTTTCAGGAACGGGGGCAGCGTTGGGAACCGGGCATTGAAAGCTGACTTTCCGGGTGGGTTCAGGCGCAGGTTCAGCTCGTGATAAAGCTCGGGAATCGCGGTTAAGAAGCTGCTGTTGTAATAGCTGAGTGCGTTGTCTATTTCGTCAATTACCGTCAGTTTTTGCCAGCGCAGCATACGGGTTTGCCACAGCGTGGCGACCAGCCCCAGCAACTGTTGTTCGGTAACCTGACGTTCAATGGTCGACAGATTGCCGTCATCTGCGGCCAGCAGGCGGGCAATTTCGCGGTGCAGGTCCAGTGTGCTTTTTCGTTGTACCTCGGTGGGGTGGGCGGTAAGCACAGGCACAATGCAAGTTTGGCGCAAGAACTTTTCAAGTCGCTGTCGTCCAACCCCGCGCGCCTGCAGGGTTTGCAGTGCATGCTGCAGGCTGCCGCGAACGGCCGTTTCGGGGGCAAGAACCGCCTGACGGTGGCGTCGGTTCTGGTCGCGGTCTTCGGCAATATTCGATAACTGCAAGAAATAGCTGAAGGCGCGGGCGACGGACGACGCTTCTTTGGGGCTGAGTTTGCCAATGGCCTGGGTCAGTGCGCGGCTGTCGGCCGCGTTGCCTTCCCGTCTGAAGGTGACGGCAGATCGGCGCAGCTTTTCGACGACGTTGTAGATGGCGACGCCGTCCGATTCGCGAATCACGTCGCCCAAGGTTTTACCCAGCTTGCGAATGTCTTGTCGAAGGGCGCTGCCTTTGGGCTTGGTGTCGTCGTGTTTTGCGTCGGGCATATTTATCGGGCTCCCAGGTTTTGTGTGTTTTTCGTTAGTGTAGCGATGCTTTCGTGCTTTATTTTTTGTTATTTTCGGGAAGGCTCGCCAGGTGCGTTACAGTTGGCGAAAGTTTATAGGTTGTCATTATGTTGTTGGATATTTTTCGGCGCGAGTGGGCGCTTTTTAATGAGTTTGCCGGGCCAGGCGTTCCTGAACGCGTCGAGCACATCGTTCTGCAGCAGGCCGACAGCCTCGCCAGTCAGTTCTATGACACCATGCTGAAGGATCCGCAGGCGCAGCAGTTCCTTGATCACGAGCAAGTCAGAACGCGATTGCGCGCATCACTGATACTGTGGTTGACGCGTCTTTTCGGGCCTGTTAGCGCTGAAGCCGCCGACGATTTATATGCCGATCAGCACAAAATCGGCGAGGTGCATGCGCGGGTCGATATTCCTGTTGCGCTTGTTTTAAGGGGCGCGCGCTCTCTGAAGCGGGCATTCAATGCCTATCTTGATCGTGTTGCGCCTGACGACGATGCATTCAAGTTATCGGCGTGTCGCTTTTTTGGGGCAAAGATCGATTTGGCGATGGAGGTCATGAGTCAGGCCTACGCCAGCTCGAGCGCGCGAAAGGCGCGGTCAAGCGAGGCATATCGGTTGTTTTCCATTACCGAAAACTTGGCGACAGAGAAAGAGCGCCAAAAGGCTGCGCTTCTCGATTGGGAAAGCCAGGTCATGTATGAAACTGTACTGGGTAATGCCTCAACCCGCTTGGTGCGCGTTCGAGAGTCCGAGTTTGGCTTGTGGTTCAGGCATAAAGGCATACATGCATTTCAGGGCGTTCCCGAGGCCGATGTCATCGCTCAGAGCATTGATGCGATTGATAATGTTTGTTTGGTGGCGCTCGAAACTGAAGGTGCGGTCGATGCACAGGGGCGCAGTGATGTCGTCCGTGAAATCCGCAATCATGCGCGAAATATTCAACTGCACCTTGGCAGCTTGTTTGCCCGTAGCCTTGAACTGGAATCGGGCAAAGATGTCTTGACGCGTTTGCTTAACCGCAAATTTTTGCCGACGGTGCTGGCCCGCGAAATCGAGCATAGCCGTAAGTCTGGGAGTGGCTTTGCGGTGGCGGTCATCGACATTGATCATTTCAAACGGATTAACGATAACTATGGTCACGAAGCGGGTGACCAGGTTATTCAGCAGGTTGCTGCTGTGCTAAGTGAGCATTGTCGCGGTGGCGACTTTCTATTCCGGATGGGCGGCGAAGAGTTTTTACTGGTACTGGTCGACCTGGATATCCAGCAGGCCGGCTTATTGTGCGACCGTGTCCGTCAAGCTGTACAAAAGCATCCGTTTCTTATTCCCGACGGCACGGTGCTTGCCGTTACGGTAAGCATTGGGTTGGCTTCGCACACCGGGCACCCCGACTACCATTACCTGTTGCGACAAGCCGATGACGCGGTCTACGAGGCGAAAGCCAACGGGCGTAACCGTGTGGCTACGCATGCGAGTGGTGCTAGTGCGGCCTGATGTGACATTGGTGTTATTTGGAGCGATTGAACCGCGCCATACAGGGTGACCATGTTGAGATTTTTGTGTTCGATAAAGGTACGCTTTGCATTGATGCTGGGTATGTTGTCTGCGGGTTTGGTCCACGCGGCTCTGCCTGCAGGTTTTGTCTATCTCGAGGACACTATCCCCGAAATACGTATTGATTTGCGCTATACCGGGGGTAATAATTTTCTTGGGCGTCCCGCCGCTGGCTATGACAACGCGCGGGCGGTACTTTCGACGTCGGCTGCGCAAGCGTTGGCGCGCGTTCAGGCCGACCTTAAACCCTTTGGTTTATGCTTGTTGGTGTTCGATGCGTATCGTCCCCAACGGGCGGTAGATGACTTTGTGCGATGGGCCGAAGATTTGTCAGACGTTAGAACCAAACCAGCTTTTTATCCAAAAGTCGACAAACAGAACTTGTTCAAAGAGGATTACATTGCCCTGCGTTCGGGGCACAGCCGTGGAAGTACGGTCGACCTGACGCTGGTTGCGCGCGATAGCGGCCAGGTGTTGGATATGGGATCGGCATTCGATTTTTTTGGTGTTGAGTCCTGGCCCGAGCACCCCGGGCTTACGCCTCAGCAACGGGCCAACCGCCTGTTGTTGCAGGCGTTAATGGTAAAGCATGGCTTCAAGCCCTACCCCAAAGAGTGGTGGCACTTCACGCTTGAAAACGAGCCTTTCCCTGAGGTGTATTTTGACTTTTTGCCGCATTGAGGCACCTGTAGTTCGCTGCGGCAAGCTGATTTCTGGTAATGTTTTTGAACGTGGTTTTACGCTCGGCATTTAACAGTTGTGAGCCAAGCGTAGCCGCGTCGGCCAACATTCTGTATTTCGGAGATCATCATGAAAATCCTGCAAGTCGACTTCCCTACCACGGGCCCGTTTGGTGCTCAGATGAGCGAGATGCTGAAAGGGCTGGCCGAGAGTATTGCCAACGAACCGGGTCTGGTCTGGAAGCTCTGGACCGAAAACGCCGAAACCGGCGAAGCCGGCGGTATTTACTGCTTTGAAAATCTGGAAACCCTGAACGCCTACAAAGATATGCATGCGGCGCGTTTGGCCGCTATGGGCGTAACCGGCCTGCGTTTCAAGATCTTTGACCCGAATATTCCGTTGTCGAGAATTGACCGCTTTCCGGGTTTGTGACGGTTGGTTTTGGTTTGACGACAATTGGTTTACCCACCGCCGTGGCGTAATGGCGGCTGGCAAGGCTTTACATACAGGGCAAAAACTGCCGCATGGTGGTGTCGCGGGGGAGTTCGCCGAAGCGTTCGCGGTAGTAGGCCGAGAACCGGCCCAGGTGACCGAAGCCGTGGTCAAGGGCGATATTGGTGACGTTGGCGCCGGGGCTGGTTTGCAGTTTGTGTCGCACGGCATCAAGGCGCATATTGCGCAGCAACACCATGGGCGAGACGCCATGATACCGGTGGCACAGTGCGTTTAACGACCTTGGGCTTAGGCCGGCGGCGCTGGCCAGGTCGACCAACGATATAGGAGCGCACAGCCGCTGGCGGATATAGGCCTCCATGCGTTCGAGCGGGGCCAGGCTGTTTTTACAGGCGCTACCCGACGCCGGCGCATATTGACTGACCTCGGGTTTGCCCGCTTCGGCCGTTTGGTGCGTAAGCAAAAACAAGGCAATGGTTTGCTCGAAGTGTTCGAGCCACATATTGCTGAGCCCCATATTACTGTTGGGGAGGTCTATGGCCTGTTGAACCAGCGAATGCCAGATCAGGTTAAGGCTGTCGTCGAGTTTGAATGCCGGTGACGCAAACGCTGTACCCATACTGTTGGCCGAGGTTTGGGACGCGGAGTTAAAGCGACGGCTAATAAGGTGGTGCGGCACTTTAAGAATGAGCTGTTCGCTGCCTTCTTGCCAATGGATGCCCAGATCGTGCTGGGGTGACAGGACCGCAACGTCGCCCTGACCAAACGTTTTGCGTCGCCCGGCAATTTCGACCTCGAAGGAGCCGCGCAGGGGCGTTTGCACCAGCGAAAACCCTTTGAAGGGGCTGGCCTTGACATTGACTTCGGCACCGTAGGTAAGTTTCATGACGCTGATGTCATTAAGACGGCGCTGAAACAGCGTGGTGTCGACTTTGCCTTCGCCCAGGGTAAGATCGTGCTCGCTAAGAATGCTGCCCAGCGTGCTTCGCACTTCGGACGGGCAGTCGGAGTGGAAGACGAGATGATCGTGTAGCCTGGAAAGGTTGAGGTTTGCCAAGTGTTGCACGGTTTTGCCCGGTGGTTTGAGACGGCTGAAGAAAGGTGGCGCCACTCTGCCACACTAGACACTTTAAACATAAAGTATCTGTACGGCTATCAGGGACTTCCCGCGGTTTTGATCCGCTATATCCATGATATTAAAAGGGTTATTCGCCTTTCTTGGTCAGGCAACCTGACAAACGTGCGGGCGGCCAAGTGCTGCCCCCTTGGTCGCCTTGGGGTTACATATCCAGTACCAGCTTGCTGCCTTTGCATCGTGACACGCAGGTGTGCATGATGTTGCCGGCCTCTTTCTCGCGGGCGGTAAGGATGTAGTCGCGATGGTCGATGTCGCCCGACAGGACGTCGGTGGCGCACACGCCGCATTCGCCGCGTTTGCAGTCGTAAAGCGGGTCGAAGCCTTCATCGATAAGAACGTCAAGAATGCTCTTGTCGGTGGGGATGGTCAGCGTTTTGCCGCTTTGGGCAAGTTCAACCTCAAACGGGTGGTCGCCGTCTTCGGCCGGTGGTGCGCTGAACAGTTCGAAGTGAATCTGGTTGCGTGGCCAGCCTTGTTTTTCGGCCATCGCAAGAATGGCGTCGATCATGGGCGTGGGGCCACAGAAATAAACGTGATCCTCGGCTTGCAGCCGCGCAAAAATACCGGCGACATCCAGTGGCTTGCCTTGCTCGTCGTCGGCGTGAACGTGCAAATCGGGGCCGGCCAGCTCGGTCAGCTCGGGCAGATAGGCCATCAGGCTGCGACTGCGGCCCGCGTAATAAACACTAATGGGGCGGCCAACCTGGCGGCAGTGTGCGGCCATGCTGGCAATAGGGGTGACGCCAATGCCGCCGGCGATCAATACCGCGCGGGACGTGTTGGCGTTTTCCATCGGGAACTGATTGCGGGGCGCGCGTACGTCAAGCACGTCGCCCACATTGATGCTTTCGTGTACAAATTGCGAGCCGCCGCGTCCGCTGGTTTCGCGGCGAACGGCTATTTGGTAGCCAACGGGGGCCTGTGCGGCCGTGTCGTTCAGGGCGACCAGAGAGTACTCGCGCCAGTCGGTCTTGCCGTCTGGTAATGATACTTGCAGTGCGATGTGTGCCCCCGCGGTAAAGGCAGGCAGGGCCTGCCCGTTGACCGCGGGTTCAAGGTACAACTGGCGAATATCGGCAGTGAGCATGTCCGCAGAGGACACGCGTAACTTCAGTACTTCGGTGGTTGTGGACATGCTCATTGCAGAAAATTCCTTCGTGTTACTTCATGGGGCACTGATTGGCGAACGGGTCGCGGTGGTTGTCCAGGACCTTGCTGACCAGTTTGTTCTGGATATTGCCCTGGGCGTCTTCTACGACCTGACGCATGTAGATGTCGTGAATGGGGTACTGGTTGTTGTTGAAGCGGAACTTGCCGCGCACCGACTCGAACTTCGCGTCTTTAAGTGCTTTCAGGAAAGCATCATGGTCTTCGATTTTGCCGTTGATCTGGCGAACAGCGCCGTCGATCAGCATGGCAGCGTCGTAACCTTGTGACGAGTACATACTGGGCAGACGACCATACTCTTTCTGGTAGGCTTCAACGAACTTTTTGTTGGCTTCGTTGGGCAGGTCGTGGGCCCACTGCGACGAGTTGTATGTACCTACCAGGTCTTTGCCCAGTGCGGCAATGTTCTCGGTGTCGGCCGTAAAGCCAGGGGTCAACAATGGGGCATCTTTTTGCAAGCCCGACGCGTTGTATTGCTTGACGAAGTTAATGCCCATGCCGCCCGGCAGGAAGTAGAACACGGCGTCAGGTTTCGCGTTCTTCAGGTTGGCGATTTCGGCCGAATAGTCGAGCTGGCCCATTTTGGTGTAGACCTCGTCGACGATTTCGCCGGTGTACTTGCGCTTGAAGCCTTGCAGCGATTCGCGGCCGCCGGGATAGTTGGGGGCGATCATGGCGACGCGCTTGTAGCCTTTAGACGAAGCGAATGCGCCCATTGCCTGGGGCACGTCTTCGTTTTGCCACGATACGGCAAAGAAGTTGGGGTCACACTTTTCGCCGGCATAGTCTGCGGGGCCGGTGTTGGTGCTCAGGAAAACCGTATCGTTCTGCAAAATGGTGGGCAGAATCGGCAGCACAACGCTGGAGAATACGGGGCCGGTGATCACGTCGACTTTGTCGCGCTTGATGTAGCGCTCGACGGTTTGACGTGCGGCGACCGGGTTGTTCTGGTCGTCGGTGACGCTGATGTTGACAGGCAGACCGCCTAATTTGCCGCCGTTCATTTTAATGGCCAGCAAGAAGGCGTCGCGGATATCCTGGCCTGTGCCGGCGCCGGGGCCGGACAATGTGGTCAAGAAGCCGATTTTGATTTCGTCGGCAGCCTGGGCGCCGGCAGCGGCCAGCAAGGCTGCGGAAAACACCATTGCACGAGCTATAGCTGATTTTTTCATGATTTTCCTTGCGCGTTGAGTGGTTGAAGCGCTTCAAGTCTAGGCAAAGCGCGCACGGCGCAATATCCACAATCGGCAGACGCCCTTGTTGCGCTATCCGTTTTTAGCAGTGCCATTTTTGGCTGTTTCAGGCTCTTTTTCCGGATAGTGCCGCATGATTCAAGGCGCTAGACTCGGTTTCATCACAATTGAGCTCTCGACCTATTGGGGAAAACCATGAATGAACGAACCGCTGTGTTGGCCTTGCATTACCAGAACGAAGTGCTGCATCCGGATGGCAAAATCCGGGTGGGCGTGAACGACGAAAATGTGCGCGAGCGCGTGATTGACGGCGCCACACGTTTGCTGGCGTTTGCGCGCGCGCAGCAACTGCCGGTGGTGCACGTGCGCATTGCCTTTCGTCCCGACTATGCCGATTGCCCCCGTAATACGCCTATTTTTCAGAAAACCATCGAGCTTGGCGCGGTCAAGGACGGTGAGTGGGGGGCTGAATTCCTGGCGCCCCTGCAGCCGTTGAACAACGCGCGCGAGTTTGTGGTCACCCATCAGCGCATCAGCTCGTTTGCCGGAACGTGCCTGGACAATATTTTGCGCATGCTTGATGTGCAGCATTTGATTGTGGGGGGCGTCGCAACGCATTCAGTCGTTGAGCACACCGTACGCGACGCCACTGATCGGGGCTACGAAGTCACCATTGCAGCCGATGCCTGCGCCGCCGGGTCACCCGAGTTTCATGAGGCGGCGTTGCGCAGCCTGGCGTTTGTCGCCAGGGTAGCCAATGTAAGCGAACTGAACCAGGGCCAGGTTTAGGCGCCTGTTCAAGCCATCGCGCCCTCCGGCAGCCTTGCCGGGCGGCGCGATGCCAATGCTAAACCGCAACTAGGCCGCCGGGTTAAACGCCCATGTAGCGCACCCACAGGCTGCGGTCGGCGTCCAGTTCGGCCGACGAGCCCGTCCAGACGATTTTCCCGCGTTCCAGAATAATGTGGCGGTCGGCCAGCCCCACCAGCTTGTCGACATACTTGTCGACCACCAGCGTGGTTTGACCTTCTTGTTTCAGCAAGTCCAGGCAGCGCCAGATTTCTTCACGAATCAACGGGGCAAGCCCTTCGGTCGCTTCGTCAAGAATCAACAGGCGCGGGTTGGTGGACAATGCCCGGCCAATAGCCAGCATTTGCTGCTCACCACCCGACAATTGTCCGCCCATATGCTGGCTGCGTTCGGCCAGGCGGGGAAACAGGTCGTAAATGCGCTCCAGCGTCCATTGGTTGGCGCTGCCGTTCCGGTTGCCGGCAAACGCCACAAGGTGTTCGCGCACGGTCAGGTTTGGGTAGCACTGTCGGCCCTCGGGCACAATCGCAATACCCAGGCGGGCAATGGCGTCGGGCGCCATGGTATTTAACGCCTTGCCTTCCCACCAGATTTCGCCCTGTGTGGGTTTAAGCAAGCCAACAATATTTTTTAGTGTGGTGCTTTTACCCATGCCGTTGCGACCCAGCAGCCCAATGACCTCACCTTCGTCGATGGTGAAATCCATGCCGAACAAGACCTGGCTGGCGCCGTAGCCTGCGTGCAGGTTTTTACAGGTTAACAAGTGTTTGTCAGCCATGGGCGACGGTCTCCGAGCCTAAATAAACTTCTTGAACCTTCGGGTCGTTGCGGATTTGATCGACTGTCCCCGAGGTGATGACTTTGCCGTAAACCAACACTGAAATGCGGTCTGCCAGTTGAAACACGGCTTCCATGTCGTGTTCGATCAGCAAAATTGCCATGTGCTGACGCAGGCCTTTGATGAGTTCGACCACACGTGCCGATTCGTCGGGGCCCATGCCGGCCATGGGCTCATCCAGCAGCAGTACCTTGGGGTTGGCGGCCAGTGCCAGGGCAATGTCCAGCTGTCGTTGCGCGCCATGGGGCAAGCTGCCGGCCATGCTGTTCAGCACGCTTTCGCCTTCAATGCCGACTTTGGCCCCCAAGGCCCGCGCTTTTTCGTTCAGCGCCGCCTCGTGGTTACGCACGCCGAACACCTTGAAGTTGTTGCCTTCGTGGGCCTGGATGGCCAGGCGCAGGTTGTCGATGACGCTGATCTCTTTGAACAGATTGGTTACCTGAAAACAGCGAGACAAACCCGCGTGCACACGTTCGTGAGCCTTCAAGCGGGTAATGTCTTGTCCGTCCAGCGTGATGAGCCCGGCATCGACGGGCAACAGCCCCGAGATAAGGTTGACCAAGGTGCTTTTGCCTGCCCCGTTGGGGCCGATAAGCGCGTGGACTTCATTGGCGTTGACTGAGATGTCGACGTTGTCGGTGGCCCGCAAACTATGGAAACTTTTGACCAGACCGGTCGCAGAAAAAAGACTCATGCCTGCCTCCGGATAAATTTAAACAGCCCGCCGCTTTGTTGGCCTTGTTCGCGGCTGAACAGTGCCCACAGGCCATTGGGTGCATACAGAATGATGAGGATGACCAGCAAGCCCATGGGCCAGTGCCAGTATTCGGTGAGCTGTGGCAAGAACTCTTTCAAGATACCCCACAAGCCAGCGCCCAGAATGGCGCCCCATTTGTAGCCCATGCCACCCAGGGCAACAATTACCATCAGCTCGGCGGAGTGTGTCCAGTGAATTGTGGTTGGGCTGATAAAGCCGTTTTGCGTCATCATCATGGCGCCGCCCAACCCGGCAACGGCCGAACCAATGACAAACGCCTGCAGTTGCAGCTTGAACGTGGGGTAACCCAGTGCCTGCATGCGTACCGGATTGTCGCGAATACCCATAATGGCTTTGCCGAAGCGCGAGTCGACCATGCGGTTGAAGAACGCAAAGGTCAACACGAACATGACCAATACCACGGCGTACAAGGTGTTGGTGTCCATTGGGTCAAAGCCCAGGCCAAAGCTGAGCGGGGTCGACAAAATATAGCCGTCGTCGCCGCCGTATTGGCGCAGTGATACCGCGATGTAATAAACCATTTCGGCAAAGGCCAGCGTGATCATCAGGAAGTAGATGCCACGTGTGCGTAAAACGATAAGACCGATTAGCGCCGCCCAAATCGCGGTAATAACGGTAGCGCCGAACCACAGCAACCAGACCGACGTGATGCCGGCCTCGATCAGGGCGACCATGGCGTAAGAGCCAACGCCAATAAACCCGGCATGCCCCAGGGCGACCATACCGCCGTAGCCCAGCAAGAAGTTCAGGCTGGTCACGATGATCATCGAGATCAGCAGGCGCATGACAAACCCGGTGTAGTAGTCAAGCCCCAGGTACTGCGAGAAAACAGGGAAGGCGGCCAGCAAAACGATGCCGAGCAGCGGCACCCAGGCGGACGACTTTGAGGTGTTGTGACTGGGCATGAATTATCCTCGTGCGGGGAAAAGTCCGGATGGTTTGCAGCCAAGCACAACAATCATCAGGATATACATCAGAACGCTGGCCAGGGCCGGGCCCACGTCGGCGGCAACAACCGGCGAGGCCACCAGCTCGATAAGGCCGGGAATGAAGGCTCGCCCGGCGGTGTCGACGATGCCGACCAGCAGGGCGGCGATAAATGCGCCGCGGATCGACCCGATGCCGCCAATAACAATAACGACCAGCGCGGGGATCATGAACGAGTCGCCCATGCCGACCTGTACGGCCGTGACGGGGCCGACCATGGCGCCGCCAATTCCGGCCAGGGCAGCGCCCAGGATGAAGATCAGCGAGAACACGCGTCGCACCGGTACGCCCATAAGTTGGGTCATGGTGCGATTCGAGGCGCCGGCACGTACCAGCATGCCTAGCCGCGTATGCGTCATCATGAAGTAAAGCGCCAGGGCGGCCACGATGCCGACAGCAATAATCAGCAGCCGGAAGGCGGGGTATTCAAGCCCGCCGATCAGTTCGACCGAGCCGGCCAGCGAGGGTGGTGTGGCGGCCATGATAGGCGCAGGCCCCCAAACGTACTTGACCAGGTCATTACAAATAAGAATGACACCGAATGTGGCCACGACCTGATTCATGTGGTTGCGGGTATACAGCCGGCGGATCAGGGTGGTTTCCAGCAGCAGGCCGACCAGCATGGTCAGTGCCACTGCGATAAGGACGGACAGCGTGAACGAATCGGTGACGCCATAGGCTGTTGCGGCAAAATAGGCGCCAAACATGAATAGCGAGCCGTGGGCCAGATTCATGGTGTCCATCACGCCGAACACAATGGTCAGGCCCGCCGCCATCATGAAGAGAATCAGCCCCAGGCCGATGCCATTCATGAGTTGTTCAATAATGGATAGGGTGCTCATGTGTGCATGTGCTCATGTTGAGGGGGTTGTTGCTGCAGGCGAACGTGCGCTGCAAGGTAAAGCTGCAAGGTGGCCATTCTTGTTGAATTCGCCGGGTGTCACTATCCGAAATAGGCAGGCGCCCCTAATGGTTTATCCGAATCATGCAAAAAACAGGGTTAATCCCGGTATGGTCAGGCCACACTGCCATAAGCGGACAACGGCTGCAAGTAACGGCTATTGCGCATTTTCGCTGCGTAATAAATTGCCTCCTACGGAATGACTCTTGAACCGTTTGGAGGACAACATGAGCATCAGCAACGAGGAAATTGCGGGTCTGGTTCGTTCAGACAGCGTACATAAGCGGGTATACACCGATCCCGAGCTTTTTCAGCTGGAAATGGACCGCATTTACGGCCAGGCCTGGATTTACGTTGGTCATGAAAGCCAGGTGAAGAACCCCGGCGATTACCACACCACGCGCATCGGTGACCAAGACGTGATCATGACGCGCGGCACTGATGGCAAGATCAATGTGCTTTACAACCGTTGCCCGCACAAAGGGGCGCAACTGGTTGCCCAGGGCGATGGCTGTGCCGGGAAGTTTTTCCGCTGCCCTTACCATGCCTGGACATTCAAGCTCGACGGTTCGTTGTTGTCGGTGCCGCTGCGCAATGGCATGGAAGGCACGACGTTCGACAAGTCTCACCCCGATTTTTCCATGCGACCGCTGGCGCGCGTCGATTCTTATCGCGGCTTTGTGTTTGCCAGCCAGTCGGCCGAAGGCCCCGATCTGGTGACCTTCCTGGATGGCGCCGCTTCTTCTATTGATAACCTGTGCGACCGCGCGCCCGAGGGCGAGGTTGAGGTTGTGGGTGGTGTGTTCCAGGTGATGCAGCTGTCCAACTGGAAGGTTTTCTACGAGAACCTGCACGACACCATGCACGCGCCCATCACGCATGAATCGTCATTCATGGCTGCACGCGACGAAGCCCAGCATCTGGGTGAAATGCCGTTCGAACTGCTGATTATGGACGGCAACGGTGAGCCTTACGAGTTCTGGGAAAAGCTTGAGCTGCGCGCCTACAAGAACGGCCACGGCTACATGGAAGCCATTTTCGACCCGGCTGCGGCAACCCGCGACCCGGTTTCGCGCGCGCACTTCGAGTCGTTGGCTGCGGTGCACGGCGAAGAAAAAGCGCGTGCTATTTTGGGGATGAACCGCCACAACACCGTTATCTACGGCAGCGGCTCGCCCCATACGGTGTTCCAGCAGTTCCGCGTCATTCGCCCCATCAGCGTTAATCGTACGCTTATCGAAATCCAGACGTTCCGCCTGAAAGGCGCGCCTGACTCGGTATTCGACCGTGCCTTGACGTACACCAACGTCATTAATTCGCCATCGTCCAACGTCATGCCCGACGACGTCGAGCTGTATCGCCGTTGCCAGGAGGGCAATATGACCCGTGGCGGCGAGTGGGTCAGTCATCACCGTTATGCCGGCACCGATAAAGAAACCCCCGAAGGCACCGTGTCGGTCAATGGCACCAGCGAGTTGCCCATGCGTAACCAGTTTGCGGCCTGGAAGCAGTACATGCTGTCCGGTAACAGCGCACAGTCACAGGAGTAATCACCATGCTGCTTGATCGTACTTTTGACTTTTCCGTCGAACCTGTTTCCAGCATTTCTCCTTCGCTGGAGACCTACCACAATATCCAGCAGTTTCTGTTTCACGAAGCGCGGTTGCTCGACGATCGCAAGCTTGACGACTGGCTGAAGCTCTGGACGCCGGAAGGGCGCTACTGGGTGCCTCGCAAACAGGGGCAAGAAAACCCGTTCGACCATGTGTCGCTGTTCTGGGAAGACGCCATGCTGCGTGAAGTGCGTGTGCGCCGTGTAAACCACGCCCGCAACTGGTCGCAGCATCCGCCTACCTACGGCAGCCGCCAGGTGGGCAATGTCATGATCGATGGCACTGATGCAGAAGGCCGCATTATTGTGCGCTCCAGCTTGCAGCTGACCGAGTACCGCACCGAGCCGCGTCAGTTGGGCGCTACGGTGTATCACAAGCTGGCGGCCACCGAGTCGGGCGGTTGGGCGATTCATCTGAAGCGCGTCAACCTCACCAACTGCGAAGGCGTCTTCGGCATGCTCGACATGCATATGTAATTTGACCGGGCAACGCCTTGTTGGAAGATCAACGTCAGGAGAAAACTTTGACACAAGCACAGACACTGCAATTGCCATTGGCCGGTAAGGTCGCCATTGTTACCGGGGCCTCTCAGGGCCTGGGCGCCGATATTGCCAAGGTGTTGGCCGACGATGGCGCCCAGGTGGTGCTGGTTGGCCGTGGCGCCGAGGCGGGCAATAAAGTGGCCGCCGACATTGGCGAACGTGCTGTTTTCTTCGAAACCGACGTGACTTCCGACGAGGCGATCGACCGTTGCGTAGACTTTGCCGTCAAGCAGTTCGGACGCATCGACATGCTGGTCAACAATGCCTGCAGTTACGCCGATCAGGGGTTGGCGTCCTCGCGCGAACAATGGTTTCAAACCCTGAACGTCAACCTGATTTCAGCAGCCATTTTTACGCAGAAGGCTGTGCCGCACATGGCGCCCGGGTCGGTGGTCATCAATCTGGGCAGTACGGGTGGCAAATTTGGCGCGGCAGGCCGGGCCATTTACCCGGCGTCCAAGGCGGCCATTTTGCAAATTACGCGCAACTTTGCCGTCGACCTCGCGCCTAAAGGCATTCGGGTGTTGTCGGTGTCTCCGGCCTGGACATGGTCGCCTTCGACTGAGTCGATGAGTGGCGGTTCTATCGAAACTGCTGACGCTGTCGGCGCCCACTTTCACCCTTTGGGGCGGGTCGGGCGCGGCGAAGAAATTGGCCATGTCGTATCGTTCCTGGCTACCGACAAGGCCTCTTGGATGACCGGAGCCGACGTACCCGTCGACGGTGGCTTCTCGATGCTTGGCCCCGACCGCGGCATTTCGCCACGCGCCTGGTTTGCGCAGCTGGCGCCAAAACAAGACTAACGCCGGCGTATTGCTGTCCCGGGTTGCTTGTGGTGACCCCATTTGCTTCGAAATGTAAAATGGACCAGTATTTAACACTGGAGACCCCAAATGCAATTATTGCTTTCGGCGGGTTTGATTTTGCTTTTTGTTGCCTGGGGCATCGCCGCCCCTGAGTCTTTAGGCAGCGTATTTAATTACTTACTGGGCACTATCAGCACTAACTTTGGCTGGCTTTACCTATGGGTTGTGCTGGGCTTGGTGGTTGTTGCCGCGCTGCTGGTGTTCAGCCGCTATGGCGACCTGAAACTGGGTAGTGAAGACGACGAACCCGAGTTCTCCCTCGTTAGCTGGTTTGCCATGCTGTTTGCTGCCGGTATGGGTATTGGTCTGGTCTTCTGGGGTGTGGCCGAGCCCATTTCACACTATGGTGCGCCGCCGCCGGGTATTGCTCCACAAACGCCTGAAGCGGCCAATGCCGCCATGCGCTACAGCTTCTTTCATTGGGGCTTGCATCCTTGGGCGGTCTACAGCGTGGTGGCCTTGGCTATTGCGTTTTTTTCGTTCCGTCGTGGCAAGCCTGCCTTGGTCAGCGCGGCTACCGATGCCCTGCCTTGGTCGTGGGCACCGCGGCTGTCGGCCCTGGTTAATGTGCTGGCGGTTATTGCCACGGCGTTTGGTGTGGCAGCGTCGCTAGGTATTGGCGCCTTGCAAATCAATAGCGGGCTTAACGCCGTATTTGGCTTGCAGGTCAGTGCGGGCACTCAGGTCGCCATTATTGCCGTCACCACGGTACTGTTCCTGACTTCGGCGGTGACTGGTGTGTCGCGCGGCATTAAATGGTTGTCCAATACCAACCTGGTATTGGCGTTGCTGCTTATGCTGGCGGTGTTTGTGTTGGGGCCCACCGTTGCCATTATCGACACCTTCACCACAACGCTTGGCGCCTACGCCAGCGAGTTTGTACGCATGAGCCTGCGGACCACGCCGTTTCGCGACAGTGGCTGGGTGAGCGGCTGGACAGTCTTTTATTGGGCCTGGTGGATTTCCTGGTCGCCTTTTGTAGGTCTTTTTATTGCCCGGGTTTCCAAAGGGCGCACCATCCGCGAGTTTATTTTGGGCACGGTGTTCGCGCCCACATTGGCCGGGTTTGTGTGGTTTTCGGTGTTTGGCGGTACGGCGCTGCACATGGAGATCTGGGCGTCGGTGCCCTTGGCCGAAGCGGTTAAAGCCGATGTGTCGACGGCACTGTTCACCATGTTCGAGGCCTTGCCGTTTGGCTTGCTGATGTCGGTGGTAGCCACTATTTTGGTGCTGGTGTTTTTTGTCACCTCGGGTGATTCGGCCACGCTGGTGCTGGGCATCATGAGTACGGGCGGTACGCAAGACCCAAGCGCCCGGGTAAAAATTGTATGGGGGCTGCTTATTGCAGGTATTGCCGCCAGCCTGTTGCTGGCCGGTGGCGTGCAAGCCGTGCAAACCGCCACCATTGTTTTTGCATTGCCTTTTGCTGTGGTTATTGTCTTGACGGTGTATTCGTTATGGCGTGCCATTCGGGCCGAGTGGCGCGAAGAGCAGCGTCAGGAGCGCGAGCTGCGCCGCCGCTTGCGCGCACTGGCCGACAAACCTTAGACGATACAGATAAGGGTAAAAAAATGAGCCAATTAACTTTTAACAAAGGCAAGACTTGCTACGCCCGTGTTCGTGCCGGAATGGCGGCGGGTGTATGTGTGGCGTTGGGCTTTACAGCCGGCGCGGCGGTGGCCCAAACCGACGCGCTGGGTGCCAGTGCCGAGGTTTATGGGTCGGTGCGCATGCAGGCCGAAGCCGTTCGGCCGCACGACCGCGGCGCAATGGACGATTACGTTGGGCTGCGCGATGCGTATTCCCGGCTGGGCGTTAAGGCGGGCTATCGCTTCAGCCAAAATTTCGCGGTGTTTGGGCAGGTCGAGGTGCCTTTCGATACGGCCAACCTGCGTTTTCGCGATCCTTACGACCAGGGCGGGGCAGGCAGGGACAAGGGTGCGCGTCTGCGACTGGCCCAGGTGGGCCTGGATACGCGCCTGGGCAAGCTAACGTACGGCCAGCAATGGATGCCTTACTACAACGCCATTGCGGCGCCGTTGGATCAGTTCAATAGTTACTACAGCGGGTTTGCCACCTATACCTCGTCCCGGGTGGCTGATACCGTGTCGTACTACAGCCCCGAAATTCTTGGCCTTTCGTTTGCCGGCTCGTATTCGGCACCGTCGGGCAACCGGCGGTCAGCCGCGCGTATCGACGATCGCCGGGTACAGGCCACCGCATCGTATGCGCCTTTTGCGGGCACGCGTATTTCGGCAGGGGTTGACGACCGCGGCCAGGCCGGGTTTGGCCGAAACCGCGTTTACGGCGTGGCGGCTTCGCACACCGAAGGCCCCTGGTATTTTGCGGCCAAGTACGAATGGTTTGACTCGGGCAACCAGACCCCGGGCAGCTTCTCGCACGATGGCAACCAGGCGGTAAATGTCATGGCTGCTTACACTTTTGGGGCCAATACGGTGCGGGCCATGGTGGCCAATGTCCAAGACTACGGTGATACGATTGTGCACCTTGGGTTCGATCATCAATACAACGACCAGTTAAAGCTGTTTGCCGAGTTCTACTACGAGCGCAACACGGCGGCCATTACGGCCAAGCGCGGCGGTCTGGCCGAATCGGTGTCGGGTATTACCGGTGGCCGCGTATTTTTGGTGGGCGCCCGCTACGATTTTTAAAGAGGTAGGGCAATGTCGGTACAAGACTTATTGAAGCAGGTGTTGCAGTCCGGTCAGGGCTTGGGCCAGTCGGCAGGCGGTGCGTTGGGCGACATGGCCAAAAGCAAGGGCATGGGCGGCTTTGGCGGTGGCGCTGTAGCCGGCGGCGTGCTGGGTTTGCTGCTGGGTAACAAAAAATTCCGAAAAATGGGTGGCAAAGTAGCCACCTACGGTGCGGCCGCAGCATTGGGTGCAGTGGCGTTAAAGGCCTATCAAGACTGGCAGTCGGGCAAGCAGGCGCCTGCCGGGCAAGCACCGGTGCCACCGGCGCCGGTTCAGGGGCATGGGGCCGCGCCCGTTGCGGCGGCGCCCGCGGCCTTGGGCTGGTCTGCCACCGATACCGAGCAACACAGCCGTGTGGTGCTGGCGGCCATGATTGCTGCCGCCAAGGCCGACGGTCATATCGGCCCGCAAGAGCGCCAGCTGATTGAAGGCGAGGTTGTTCGCGTTGCCGGCAGCCCGGCCGATCGTGCCTGGTTTGAAGCCGAACTGCAAAAGCCGGCCGATCCGGCTGCTGTGGCGTCCATGGCCACCACCCCCGAAATGGCGGCCGAAGTCTATCTGGCCAGTTTGCTGGTTGTCGACGAAGAAAGCTTTATGGAGCGGGCCTACCTTGACGAACTGGCCCGTCAGCTTAAGCTCGACCCTTCGCTGAAAGGCCAGCTTGAAGCGCAGCTTAAAGCCTTGTAATTCGTAGCCGCGTCATCAAGGCTTAACTCAAGGCCGGGTAGTGTGTTCAAAATGCATGCGCCCGGTCGCATCCAGGCGTTTACATGTCGTCTCAAACCTCCTCATCGCGTCTTTTCAATAAAGACCTGGTCTTGCTTATTATTTGCCAGGGCCTTTTTTTCACCAATAACGTGACCTTCATTGCCATCAATGGTCTGGTCGGGCTCGACCTTACGCCAGTCCCCTGGATGGCGACCCTGCCGATCATGGGGTATGTGGTCGGTGGCGCCTTGTCGACAGCGCCTGTGGCTCGTACGCAAAGCCGGTTTGGCCGCAAAAAGTCGTTTCAGCTGGGCTTGCTTGTGGCTGTGGTGTCGGCCTTGCTCTGCGCGCTGGCGGTATTTACCCGGCAGTTCTGGCTGTTGGTGGCGGCAACGGTCGTGGCGGGTTATTACAGCGCCAATGGGCAGTTGTATCGTTTTGCGGCGGCCGAAGTCGTGTCTTTAAGCCTGCGCGACAAAGCCATTTCGTGGGTGCTGGCCGGGGGGTTGATTGGTGCCATTATTGGCCCCAACCTGGCGCGCTATACCAAAGACGTGGCGGCCTATCCGTTTATGGGGGCGTATCTGGCGCTGGCCGTATTGGCTGTGCTGGCCATGGTGCTCATGCGTTTTATCCGTTTCCCCGACGACAAGCGCACCCAGGCGCCCAAGGCTACCGGGCGTGACCTGTCTGACATTGTTCGTCAACCTATTTTTATTGTGGCGGCGCTGGGGGCAGCCTTTGGTTACGGCATCATGAACCTGTTAATGGCTGCCACGCCGCTGGCCATGGAAGTTGACGGCTTTGCGTTTGCCGATACGGCCACGGTGCTGCAATGGCATGTTATTGGCATGTTTGCTCCCGGTTTCTTTACCGGAGCGCTCATCAAGCGTTACGGTGCGCTCGAGGTGATGGCGGCCGGCGTTGTGCTTAACTTTGCATGTGTTTTCATTGCGCTGTCGGGTGTCACCTTCGAACACTATCTGGTGTCGTTGTTTTTGCTGGGGGTGGGCTGGAACTTTCTGTTTACCGGGTCGACCAGTTTGGCCACCCGCGCCCATACCCCCGAAGAGCGCGACAAGGCACAAGGGGCCATTAATTTTGCCGTGTTTATCGTCATGGCACTGTCGTCGTTCAGCTCGGGCGCCCTGGTGACGACCCAGGGTTGGTATTGGCTGAATATCGGTTCGCTGGTCCCTGCCGCGATGGTGGGGGTTGCGCTGTTGGCACTGTTTGTGCGCCGGGCCCGCGCGGCCTCATGACGTTTTTTCGGCGGCGGGCTCTTGGGTAATAGGTAATACCATGACACTAGATGTGGCCGACGCCAGCAACTTGTTGTTGGCATCGACCAGTTTTGCTTCGGTAAAAATCATGCGCCGCCCGCCGCTTACTACCGACCCGATCGCCCTGATGGGACCCGTGTCTTTGGTAATGGCCCGGTGATACGAGATTTTGATTTCTACCGTGGCGATGGTGTAGCCCGGGTCTACCTTGCTGAGTGCGACATAGCCACAGGCAAAATCAAGCATGCTGGCAATAAACCCGCCGTGTACGACCGCGTTGGGGTTGTACAGGTGCACGTCGGGTGTGCCCTCAAAAACGACCCGGCCATCGTGAGCCTCGGTCATTTTAATATCCAGTGTTTCGCCAAGGCCGCAACGAATGTCGCGTTCGGCCATGGTTTTCAGTTGTTCCAGCCCGGTCAGGTGGGTGCCCAGTTCCGCCATCTGGCTCATGATTGTGTCCTTGCAGCAAAAAATAACAGAGCCGGCGCGCGGGTGATGTCATGCCGGCCGACGCGTTTATGCGGGAATTGTACGCCGCACAACCTAATAGCCTAGGGCGTATCCTAGGCCGCACGGCCGATTTATTTACAAAAACATCTAAATATCTGCGCTGTTCTGCCGTTACTCCTACGTCACGTAGCAGTTTACGACACACACTGTCACTGGCGCCGGCGCGCGCCACGGAGAAATAAATTGAGCAAGTTAAAAATCGGAACCCGGCTGTCGCTGGCGTTCCTGGTCATGCTGTTGTTGATCGCCGTGCTGGCGGTAGTGGGCGTGTTGCGCATGCAGGCCGCCACCGAAACCGCTGACGACATTATTAATGTCCGTGTCAACAACGAGCGCCTGATTCGCGACTGGAACCGCGTGATTGAGCTGAATACGGTACGTACGGCCGCTTTGTCGTTCATTGTTGAACCCGAACAGTACACGGTATTTTCCAAAGAGATCGAGCGCCTTACCGCACGTTCTGAAGAGATTCAGGCCGAATTGCGTAAAGCATTGACCAGCGAAGAAGGCATTCGCCTGTTCGAAGCGGCCCAGCAGCGTCGTGCCGAGTATCGCGATGCCCGTGCGAAAGCCCTGAAGGCGCAGCAAGAAGGGCGCTTCGACGAGGCCAACCAGTTCTTCCAGAAAGACATGGAAATTTTGCGAGACCGTTATATGGGGGCTGTTGAAGCATTGCAGGTCAACCAGCAAAATCGAATCAAGGCAAACGGCGAGCAATTGAACAAAGATAATCAGACAGGTATTACATTGATTATCGGCGTGGGTATTGGCGCGCTGGTGCTGGGAGTTCTGCTGGCGCTCTTCATTACGCGCTCTATCGTGTTGCCGCTGCGCCGCGCTGTTGGTTTTGCCGAAACCGTGGCCAAGCGCGACCTGACCAGTCACGTCGAGGTGCGCGGTGACGACGAAGTGGCCACTTTGTTGCGCGCCCTTAAGCGCATGAATGACAACCTGCTTGGCGTCGTGGCCGAAGTCCGCTCCGGGGCCGAATCTATTGCGACGGCCGCTGGCCAGGTGGCTGCCGGTAACGTCGACTTGTCGGCCCGAACCGAAGAGCAGGCCTCGTCGTTGGCTGAAACGGCCGCCACCATGGAAGAGTTGACCACCACGGTCAAACAGAACGCCGACAATGCCAACGAAGCCAATCGTTTGTCGGGCACTGCGGCCCGTGTGGCCGAGCAAAGCGGCGACCGGGTGTCTCAGGTCGTGGGCGTGATGGGTTCCATCAATGCATCAGCCAAGCAAATTGTGGACATCATCAGTGTGATTGACGGCATTGCGTTCCAGACTAATATTTTGGCGCTGAATGCCGCGGTTGAGGCTGCCCGTGCCGGCGAGCAAGGTAAAGGCTTTGCCGTTGTAGCTGCCGAGGTGCGCTCATTGGCCCAGCGCAGCGCGCAGGCGGCCAAAGAAATCAAAGGCCTGATTGACTCGGCTGTGTCGATTACCGAAGAGGGTAACCGTCTGGTGGCCGAGGCCGGCACCAGCATGGAAGAAACCGTTAACAGCATCAAGCGCGTGGCAGACATCATTGCCGAAATCTCTTCGTCCAGTCACGAGCAAAGCACCGGCATCAGCCAGGTGAACGAAGCCGTGGCCCAGATGGACCAGGTAACGCAACAAAATGCGGCCTTGGTCGAAGAAGCATCGGCGGCTTCCGACAGCATGCGCGAGCAAGCGGCAACGCTGGCCCAGCTGGTGGCCACGTTCAAGATTGACCTTGACGCGATTGTCGTGGTCAACGAAGAGCGCCGTCAGGCTTTACCGGCCGCGCGTCCGGCGCTGTCGGCGTAAGCTGTTTCTGCGGTTGTCCAAACATTTCGGGCCGGTAGTATTACCGGCCCGATTTTTTTACAAAAAGTGATCGAGCAGTCGTCGGCTATGCCGGTCGAGCGATGACAGCGACTTCAGCAAGAACTGCACCCCGTGGTTGTCGGTGATCAGCAGGGTAGAGGCGTTCAGGCGCCGGATGTCTTCTTCACCTTTGAGGGTCAGGCGGGTGGGGCCGCGGTCGGTGTCGATGTCCCAGGTGCTGGGCGTTGCGCGACTTGATATCCGCAAAATACGCAGGATGGCCGGCGTAAATTCGCGCTGGGTCAGGTCGGACTCGATCAGGGCGCGGGTGGCCGCATCAAGGGCATCCAGGCGGGCAATTTGCGCCAGCTCCTTGCCCTCGGGGCTGACCAGCGAAATGGCTTCGGCAGGGGCAGTAATGGGGAAGTTGCGTACCGCCGATACCCGACAGGTTTGACCGTCGTGGCGCAGTTGCAAATGGCCCATCGCATCGCGTGCCAGGTCCGGGTTATTCGTCGTTGTCATGGCTTTCGCTGCCGGCCGATGCCGGTGGGTGATCGTTAAGTTGTGATTGCGCATGGTACAGGCGCGCATAGGCGCCGTTCTTGGCCAGCAAGTCGTCGTGGCGACCGGTTTCTACCACTTGTCCCTTGTCCATGACGACCAGTCGGTCGGCCTTGCGCAGCGTGCTTAGCCGGTGCGCAATAGAAATGGTCGTACGGCCTTTGACCAGGTTGTCCAGCGCTGTCTGGATTTCCTTCTCGGTGGTGGTGTCGACCGATGACGTTGCTTCGTCAAGAATGAGGATGCGCGGATCGATAAGCAACGCGCGTGCAATGGAAATGCGCTGGCGCTCGCCGCCCGATAACGCCTGCCCGCGCTCACCCACCAGCGAGTCGTACCCATGGGGCAACCGCAAAATGAACTCGTGGGCGTGGGCCGCCTTGGCCGCCGCAATAATGTCTTCACGCGAGGCTTCGGGTTTGCCGTAGGCAATGTTTTCGGCAATGGTGCCGAAGAACAAGAAGGGCTCTTGCAGCACCAGCCCGATATGGCGGCGATATTCGGCGATGGGCAGGTCGCGGATGTCGACGCCATCGATGCGGACGCTACCTTCGGTGACGTCGTAGAAGCGGCAGATCAGGTTGACCAGCGTGCTTTTACCCGAACCGCTGTGGCCCACCAGCCCGATCATTTCACCCGGCCGGATGTCGAGGCTGAGGTTATGAATGACTTGCCGGCTGCCGTAACGAAAGCCAATACGGTTCAGTTGCAGCCCACCTTCAACCCGCGTCAGGTGTTTGGGCTTGACGGGTTCGGGGACGCTGGACACATGGTCGAGAATGTCGAAAATACGTTTGGCGCCGGCCGCGGCACGCTGGGTGTGCGACACGATCCGGCTCATGGCATCGAGCCGGATATAGAACCGGCTGATGTAAGTCAGGAAGGCGGTCAGTACCCCTACCGTGATTTCTTCGACCGAAACCAGCCAAATGCCAAAGCCCCACACCACCAACAATCCGATTTCGGTCAAGAACGTAACGGTGGGCGAGAACAGCGCCCATAAACGGTTGACCCGGTCGTTAATGACCAGATTGCGGTCGTTGGCATCGCGAAAGCGCTGTACTTCACGTTTTTCTTGGGCAAAGGCCTTGACCACACGAATGCCGGGGATAGTGTCAGTCAGTACGTTGGTCAGTTCTGACCAGACCCGGTCAGCACGTTCGAAACCATGGCGAAGCCGGTCGCGGACAAGATGAATGAGCCAGGCGATGAACGGCAGTGGAATGAGTGTGACAACCGCCAGCCACGGATTGATCGAGAACAAAATGATGGCCGTCATGACGATCATCAGGACGTCGGTTAAAAAATCGAGCAGGTGCAACGATAAAAAGACGCAGAGCCGGTCGGACTCTGACCCGATACGGGAAATCAGGTCGCCCGTACGCTTGCCGCCAAAGTATTGCAGCGACAGGGTTTGCAGGTGCTGGTAGGCGGTGGTGCGCAGGTCGGCGCCGATGCGTTCGCTGACTTTGGCCAGCAGGTAGGTGCGGCCCCAGCCCAGTACCCAGGCCAGTAACGACGCCAGCAACAACCCCCCAAGGTAGTATTTGACCAGGGCCCAGTCAATAGGCACGCCGTTCTGGAACGGGATGAGTACCTTGTCCATCAGCGGCATCGTCAGATACGGAGGGACCAGCGCCGCAGCCGTTGAAGTGATGGTGAGCACAAACCCGATAAACAAGGGCCACTGGTAGGGGCGGGCAAAGCGCCAAAGCCGGAACAGCGCCCAGGTTGATGGCGGGCTGACAAGGTTTACCGGTGCGGCGATCTCGGGCTGCGCGGTCGTCGCGTCATCGGTAACGGGGTCGGACGCGAGACCTTGCTTGCGGGCGGCGAACAGGTCAAGCAATTGTCTTGCGGCGGGCCCGTGGCTTAACGTGTAGTGCCAGCGGCCGATGGTGGCTTGACCGTTGTGCAGGCTGAGGTGGCCCACGCCATGCTGGTCGACGTGGTCCAGTTGGCTCTCGGGTGACAGCGCATGCGCGTCCCAATCCTGGCCGGTGTGCCGCGCCAGCAGGCGCAGGTTGGTAAGTACCAGTATGCCGGCCCGGAAGGTCATGTCAGCGTCCAGGTCCAGGGGCATCCAGCCGATCAGGCGTTCATCCGCCAGAAGTTTCGTCTGGATCTGGTCGAGCCATTCGCGCGTGTACTGCCCGGCTGCGGGCAAGGTTATAGAGGTGGGGGCAGTCATGAAAGGTGCTTGAGGCGGCGAAGACCAGGGCAAAGGGCGGGTTTATGCAGATTTGCGACATTATCGCGTCAGACGTGATCCCGCGCGAGTATTTTGTTGCACAGTTGCAGCGGCAGGAGTCTAATTTGTGCACCAGAATTCTCTGGGTTCCAGCGTGTCTCTTTTGCCGTCCTCCGGCTTTCTCTCATGTCCAGAAAACAGATCAATATCCTTCGGATGTTTTCTTTGCGCGGCCCCAGTATCTGGGCGTATAGACCTTTGCTTGAAGTCTGGGTCGATATCGGCGAGCTCGAAGATTACCCCTCCAACCTCTTGCCTGGTTTTAACGAACGTCTGGCAGTCTGGTTGCCCGGCCTGGTTGAGCACCGCTGCAGTGTCGGCGAACGTGGTGGTTTTTTACAACGTTTGCGCGACGGCACTTGGCCGGCGCATATTCTTGAACACGTTGCTCTAGAGCTGCAAACGCTGGCGGGTTTCCCGGGTGGCCTGGGCCGTGCGCGCGAAACATCGGTGCGGGGCGTCTACAAGGTGGTGGTTCGCGCCTGGTGCGAACCTCTGACCCGCGAGGCCGTACTGGCTGCGCGCGACCTGGTCATGGCGGCCATAGAAGACCAACCCTACGACGTCGATGCCATCGTTGAAAAATTACGCGATATTGCGACCGATTTGCGCTTGGGGCCAAGTACCGAGGCCATCGTCAATGCGGCCGACGATCGCGACATTCCCATGATCCGTCTGAGCGACGAGCACAATCTGGTACAGCTAGGTTACGGTGCCGCACAGCGTCGCATCTGGACAGCAGAAACCGACCAGACCAGCGCGATTGCCGAGGGCATTGCGGGTAATAAAGAACTCACACGCCGAATTCTGGGTCGTTGCGGTGTCCCGGTGCCTGAAGGGCAAGAGGTTGATTCGGTGGATGAGGCCTGGGAGGTGGCGACCGATCTGGGGCTGCCGGTGGTAGTCAAACCCACCGACGGCAATCACGGTCGTGGCGTTTTTACCAACCTGACCACGCGTGAAGAAATTGAAACCGCCTATGCCGTTGCGGTTGATGAAGGCAGCGGCGTGCTGGTCGAGCGTTTTATTCCGGGCGACGAGCACCGCTTGCTGGTTGTGGGCGACCGGATGGTGGCTGCCGCCCGTGGCGACGCGGTAAGCGTCGTTGGCGACGGGGTTAACACCATCGAAGCCTTGATCGAGCTTCAGATCAATTCTGACCCGCGTCGGGGCAGCGATGAAACCCAGCCCCTGAATGTTGTGCGCCTCGATTCGGCGGCCCGCCTTGAAATTGGCCGTCAAGGCTACGACGCGCAATCGGTGCCTGTCGCCGGCAAGCGTGTCCTTATTCAGCGCAACGGCAATGTCTCGATCGACGTCACCGACAAGGTACACCCCACAACCCGCGATCTGGTCGTGCTTGCGGCGCGGGCTGTGGGCCTGGATATTGCGGGCATTGACCTGGTCGTCAGCGATATTGCGTTGCCGTTGTCTGCCCAGGGCGGCGCCATTGTCGAAGTCAATGCCGGGCCGGGGTTGCTGATGCACCTGAAGCCTTCGGCCGGCGAGGCCCAGCCGGTTGGCGAGGCCATCATCAACCACCTGTTTCCGGGCGATACCAACGGCCAGATCCCCGTGGTGGGTATCACGGGCAGCCGTGGCAAAACAACGGTGTCGCGCATTTTGACGCATTTGCTGCGGTTGCAGGGCTACTACATCGGGCTGGCCTGCAGCGACGGGCTCGTGTTTGATCGCCGACTGGTCAGTGCAGCCGATTGCGATGGCTGGGACTGCGCGCGCCGGACCTTACTGAACTCAGCCGTTCAGGCGGCTGTCATAGAAAACGGTGCCCGAACCATTCTGACCGAGGGGCTGGCCTACGAGCGTTGCCGTGTGGGTGTAGTGACCGGTATCGACGTCGATGAAACCTTGCCTGATCTTTACATTGAGGATGCCGACCAGTTGTTCAAGGTGTATCGCACCCAGGTCGATGTGGTGCAGAAGCAGGGCGCCGCTGTGCTGAATGCCGACGACCCGGCCGTACTTGAAATGGCTGATTTGTGCGACGGCAGCGTCGTTCTTTTTGGCATGTCGGCAGGCAGCGAGGCCATCGCCGCGCATCGCGCCAATGGCGGTCGGGCAGTGGTCACCAAAGACGGCTGGATCGTCATGCTGGACGGCGCCGAGCAGTCGGTGCTGACCGAGCTGGCCATGGTGCCCGTGACCGATGCCGGCACCTCTGCAGCACTGACGCTGTCCGTGCTTGCCGCCGTTGCAGCGGCCTGGTCGTTGGGCGTGCAAACCGAGGTCATTCGCGCGGGTATTCAAACCTATGGGCATGCCGCTTCCGAAGGCATGGTTCAAAGCGGGTCGGCCGTCTCGCCGTCCGTTCATCCTTGACGAGGTCTGTAGTCGATGGAAATTACACGTATCAGGGCGCTGCGTGGCCCGAATCTTTGGGGTCGGCAGACATCGATCGAAGCCGTAGTGGCCTGCGATTCGAACGAGCAGGATATCGAGGCCATGGATGGTTTCGAGGTGCGCATCCGTGCCCGCTTTCCGGACATCGATATGCTGAAGCCCGCCGGGCAGGAGCAACCCTTATCCATGGCGCACGTACTGGCCAGTGCCGCATTGCGATTACAGGCGTTGGCGGGTTGCCCGGTTTCTTTTTGCCGGGTAGCGCCTACCTTCGAGCCCGGTGTTTACCAGGTCATTGTCGAATATACCGAAGAAGAGGTTGGGCGTCAGGCGTTGGATGACGCTCGTGAGTTATGCGATGCCGCATTGGCCGACACGCCGTTCGAGCTGGCGCCCGTGTTGTCGCGTTTGCGCGAGATGGACGAAGACGTGCGTCTTGGGCCCAGCACCGGCGCCATTGTCCAGGCGGCGCACCGCCGGGGTATTCCTTATCATCGCCTAACGCAAGGCAGCCTTGTGCAGTTTGGCTGGGGGCGTCGCCAGCGGCGTATCCAGGCTGCCGAAACCGACCGCACCAGCGCCATTGCAGAAGCCATTGCGCAAGACAAGGCGTTGACGAAACGTTTGCTGGCGTCTGCCGGGATTTCGGTGCCCGAAGGCCGCATTGTGCAAGAGGCCGAGCAGGCGTGGGAGGCCGCACAGGCAGTCGGCTTGCCGGTCGTGGTCAAGCCGCGCGACGGCAACCAGGGCAAAGGGGTGGCTGTTAATTTGCAAAGCCGCGAAGCGGTGTTGCAGGCCTTTAGTGTCGCCGCCGATATTTGCAATGACGTCATTGTCGAACGTTATTTTCCCGGGCACGACTTTCGGTTGCTGGTGGTCGGCAACCAATTGGTGGCCGCAGCCCGGCGCGATCCGCCGCAGGTCATAGGCGACGGTGTACGCACCATTGCCGAACTGGTTGAGGCCGTTAATGCTGACCCGGCGCGAGGCGAAGGCCATGGCACGTCGCTGACGCGTATCCGGCTCGATGACGAAATCGCTCTTGCGACCTTGGCCCGACAGGGCTATACGCCGGGCTCAATCCCCGAAAATGGCGTATTGGTTACGCTGCGCAATAACGCCAACCTCAGTACGGGCGGCAGCGCTACCGATGTCACCGACCAGGTGCACCCCGAGCTGGCCGAAGTGGCCGTGGCGGCTGCGCGTATGGTGGGGCTGGATATCTGTGGCATTGACCTTGTGGCGCAGAACGTCTTCGAGCCCCTGACCCAAGACAATGGTTGTATTGTTGAAGTCAATGCCGCACCGGGGTTGCGCATGCATCTGGCGCCTTCTTTTGGCAAGCCTCGCCCCGTAGGCGAATCAATTATCGATGCCATGTTCACCGAGGGCGAAACGGGTCGTGTGCCGATAACTGCGGTGGCCGGCACCAACGGTAAAACCACCACAACCCGTTTAATCGCTCACCTGTTGGGGGTTACCGGCAAGTGCGTGGGCATGACCAATTCTGACGGCGTTTATGTGGGTAACCAGTGCATAGATACCGGCGATTGCAGTGGGCCGCGCAGTGCGCGGCATGTATTACTGCACCCCTATGTTGATGCAGCCGTGTTCGAAACCGCGCGCGGCGGCATTCTGCGTGAAGGGTTGGCTTTTGACCGCTGTGACGTTGCGGTGGTCACCAACATCGGCGTGGGCGATCATCTGGGGCTTAACTACATTACAACGGTCGAAGACCTGGCTGCTGTAAAGCGTGTCGTGGTCGAGAACGTCGCGCCAACGGGGAGGGCCGTTCTGAACGCCGCCGACCCGATTGTGGCCGGGATGGCCGCCAATTGCCCGGGCCAAGTTATTTTCTTTTCGGCCGACCCGTCCCACCCTGTGCTGGCCACGCATCGTGCGCAAGGCCAACGGGTGGTGTTTGTCGAGCCCGGCCGCATCATCCTGGCCGAGGGTGCATCAGAGCAAAGCTTTGCGCTGTCAGGTATTCCGCTGACGCAAAACGGACGTATTGGTTTTCAGGTTGAAAACGCCATGGCCGCGATGGCGGCCGCCTGGGCGCTGGGCTTGTCCTTCGAAGACATGCAAAAAGGTTTGGCATCGTTCGTCAACGATGCGCAAACCGCGCCCGGCCGCTTCAATATGTTCAGCTATAACGGCGCGACCGTGATTGCCGATTACGGGCACAACCCCGACGCTATGCTGGCGCTGGTGCAGGCCGTTGACCAATTGCCTGCAACGCATCGCAGTGTTGTCATCAGCGGTGCCGGCGATCGCCGCGACGAAGACATCACCCGCCAAACCGAAATTCTGGGTGACGCCTTTGATGAGGTTATTCTTTACGAAGACATGTGTCAGCGCGGCCGTGCCGAAGGCGAAGTGGTGGCCTTGCTGCGTCAGGGGTTGGTCGGTGCCAAGCGTGCGCGTCAGATTGACGAAATCCATGGCGAGTTTGTGGCCATCGATCTGGCCTTGCAGCGTTTGCGGGCAGGTGACTTATGTCTGATACTGATTGATCAGGTCGAAGAGGCGCTGGCGCATATTGCCCGCAGGGTGGCTGAAGCGGCCTGATCGTTTTGCAACGATAAGGGAAACGTTTTGAAAGCTGCCTGGTATACGCAAAATGGTGCGGCCACCGATGTGTTGTCGGTAAGCGACTTGCCCCAGCCTGTGGCCGGCCCCGGCGAAGTCCGGGTGCGGGTCCATACGTCAGGGGTTAACCCGTCCGATGTCAAGTTTCGTCAGCGTCGTCCGCTTGATTTTGACCGCATCGTGCCGCATAGCGATGGTGCGGGCGTAATCGACCAGGTCGGGGCGGGCGTTGATCCGGCGCGCCTCGGGCAGCGGGTTTGGCTCTGGAATGCGCAATGGGCGCGCGCCTGGGGCACAGCTGCCGAGTATGTCGTGCTGCCCGACGTGCAAGCTGTACCGTTGCCTGACGCCATCGATTTTGCCGCGGCCGCCGGCTTTGGTATTCCGTTGCTGACGGCTGTTCAGGCGATTCGGTTGGCCCAAGACCTTACCGGTCGAACGGTGCTGGTGACGGGGGCGGGCAACGCCGTGGGGCATTACGTCACCCAGCTGGCGGTTCAGGCGGGTGCTCGGGTACTGGGCACGGCAGGTTCCCCCGAAAAGGCTACTCACGCACAACAGGCCGGTGCAGACGCGATTATCAATTACAAAACAGACGCGGTTGGCGGGCGAGTGCTCGATCTCACCGATGGGCAGGGGATCGACGTCATCATCGACATGGATTTCTCGTCAACGGCAGCGTTGTTGTCTGAAAACGTTCTGAAGCGTCACGGGCGCTACGTGTGTTACGGGTCGAACACAACAGGCGTGTTGCCCATCGATTTACGCACCTTGTTGTGGCATTCGAACAGCCTGCATTGTTTTTTGGTTTACGACTTGCCGGCTGCCGACCGCGCGGCCTGCCTGGGCATTGTCAATGGGCTGTTGCAGTCTGGGGCGCTGCGCCATTCGGTCGCCGCCCGCTTTGCGCTCGATGACATCGTCAAGGCGCATCAAATGGTCGAGTCGGGCGCGAAGCTGGGGACGGTTGTTGTAGACATTGCGCATAGCTGAATACGCAGTGTCGTGGGCGGTTGCTGCAGGTTTTATGGCGGCGACCTGCCTGCGTTGCAGACGCGCTTGCCGTAATGGCGGGTCGTGCTTACTGCTCGTGCGACATCAGCCTGACTGAAATTTCCCGGGTGGCTTGCGATAGCTGGGCCAGATGTTTCTTCACCATTTGCTCAACGCTGGCCACTTTGTCCATCCAGGTCAGGTTGACCACCGCCACGACTTCTTCGCCCGCCCAAACCGGGACAGCAATCGAATCGCGTCCGTCGTTGAACTCCCGGCGGGTTTTGTCGTAGTGCCCGCCAAAATCTTCCGTACGAATGCCATAGCCCCGGTTGCGGGTTTCTTCCAGCAGGGTTGCAACTGCTTCCGGGCGTTGCGCCAAATAGTTGCCTGGCTCGTTGCTGGTGCGCAAACGCTGTAGTACGGCCTCACGTTCTGCTGCGCCGCAAAAGGCCAGATACGCGCGGCCGGTGGCCGAGCGCAGCATATTGACGCGAAACCCGATGGGGCCCAGTGGAATATGCGAAAAATACGAGCGCGGGCTGTTGGTTTCTATCACTTCCATGTGGTCAAGCCGGGGTACGGCCAAAATGGAAGGCCAATTCACCTTTTGACAGAGTCGTTCCAGAATAGGGGAGGCTACCTCAACCAAAAAGTTCTCGTCGTTGACCTGTGGCGGGCGGGGCTGGTAGGTGTGGCTGGCCATGAAGGCGCCGTCGGCCAGCCGCTGCCAGATCAGTCCGCGGGCTTCCAGCGTAGCAATAACGCGCGTTAATGTGGCTTTGGGCAGCCCCGTGGCCAGGTGCAGGTCGTGCAG
Source organism: Pusillimonas minor (assembly GCF_014237865.1). Lineage (GTDB taxonomy): Bacteria > Pseudomonadota > Gammaproteobacteria > Burkholderiales > Burkholderiaceae_B > Neopusillimonas > Neopusillimonas minor. The sequence continues at coordinate 101,775 of NZ_JACJUU010000005.1, read as the reverse complement.
GCTGGCGTTGCGTGAACGGTGCAGGTAATCCAGTACCTCCAGCCCCCGGTCAAGCGCCCGAATGGTTTTGACTTTGTACTCTCGCATCGCGCTGCTTTTCACCTGTTGAAAACTTGTTCGGCGATGCTAGCACCTTGCGCCGGGCATGGGCAACATTGAAAAAAACATAAAACGCTCGGAGACACGCTTCATACAAGGATATTAAGGGTTTTTACCTAGTTTCTTGTACTGTGCTTATGCTGTGGCATTTTGCCGGCAGGCCATGGTTTGTGAAAACTTTACGTCGTTCTCCGGGTGGGTCAGGTTCTAACCGGCACGTAGTGCCCACGGAGTATCCGTCATGAGTTTTACGCACGACGATGTGCAACGCATTATTCAGTTGCTCAACACCTCGCATTTCGATGAACTCCACCTCGAGGCCGACGGCATCAAGCTCGATTTGCGTCGCAACGGTGCAGGTGCTGCGCAGCCGGTGGCATCGGCAAGTCCTGCGCCGGTTCGGTCCGCCAGCGATGCTGCGCCTGTGGCTGCAGTGGGCGCGTCAGCCGCCCCGGCAGCTGGCAATAACGCGCCGGCCGCAACTGCCTCGTCCAACGCCCCTGCGGCATCCGGCGCCGCGACGTCGTCAGCAGCAGGCCTGATCGACGTGCGTGCGCCCATGCTGGGTGTTTTTTACCGGGCGCCCAAGCCGGGCGCCGATCCTTTCGTCGCACCCGGTGCCAAGGTCCAGCCCGATACGGTCATTGGCATCATCGAGGTCATGAAGCTCATGAACTCGGTGGCTGCCGAAGTCAGCGGCGAGGTAGTCGAGGTGTTGGCCAAAGATGGCGACCTGGTCGAGTACGACCAGGTCTTGATGCGCGTTCGCGCAACGCAGGGTTAAGTCATGATGCAGGCAGATCAAGCCGCCGTTCAGGGGCCGATTCGTCGGGTGCTGGTGGCCAACCGGGGCGAGATCGCCGTGCGCGTGTTGCGCACGCTCAAGCGTTTAGGTCTTGAAAGCGTACTGGTGGCGTCAACTGCCGATCGCGACAGCATGGGCGCGCAACTGGCCGACCGCACCGTGTGTATTGGCCCGGGCCGCGCTACCGACAGCTACCTGAAAATCGACACGATCATTCAGGCGGCCCTGTCTACCGGCGCCCAGGCTATTCATCCCGGCTATGGTTTTTTGTCAGAGCGTGCCGAGTTTGCGCAGGCCTGCGAAGACAACAACCTGGTGTTCATCGGGCCCACGGCCGAGCAAATCGAGCGGGTGGGCAACAAGCTCGAGGCCCGGCTGATTGCCGAGAAGGCCAATGTCCCCATCACGCCCGGCGGCCCGGTCGCCTCGCTCGACGAGGCGTTGGCCGTTGCCGACACTATCGGTTACCCCGTACTGATTAAAGCGGTGGGCGGTGGCGGCGGCCGGGGGTTAAAGCGCGCCGACGATCGCGATGCACTCGTCCGCTTGTTCGAGCTGGCCAGTGCCGAGGCGTTGGCCGCCTTCGGTGATGGCCGGGTCTATATTGAATGCTTCGTCACCCAAGGTCGTCATGTCGAAGTGCAGGTGCTGGGCGATGGCCAATCGGTCATTCACCTGGGCGATCGCGATTGCTCCGTCCAGCGTCGCTACCAGAAGCTGGTCGAAGAAGCGCCGGCGCCCAACTTGCCAGACGCCATGCGTGCCGGGCTGCACGCGGCTGCCGTGCGCTTTGCCGAATACATTGGTTATCGCAGTGCGGGCACCATCGAGTTTCTGGTCGATGTGCAGCGCGACCAGTTCTATTTCCTCGAAATGAATGCACGTATTCAGGTCGAGCACCCCGTCACCGAGCTGGTTACGGGTATCGATTTGGTACAGGCGCAGCTGGCGGTGGCGCAGGGGCATGCGCTGCCCTGGGTGCAGTCCGATGTTCGCGTAAATGGTCATGCCATCGAATGCCGTGTCAACGCCGAAGACAGCGACCGCGATTTCCAGCCCTCGCCGGGGCGCGTCAACACCGCACAGTTCCCGCAGCGTGCGGGCATTCGCGTCGATACTCACATGCAGGCAGGCGCAATGATTCCGCCGTTTTACGACTCGATGATTGCCAAGGTAATTGCTTATGGCGCTACCCGTGACGAGGCGCGACGTGCGCTGGCCGCAGCCCTGAACGACACGGCAATTGCGGGCGTTAAAACCAATATTGCCTTGCACCTCGATGTGTTGAATACACCCGAATTTACCGAGGGCGGTGTCGATACCGGCTTTTTGGGCCGCTACCTGGCCGACCGGGCCGCTATGGCACAAGAAGGTTAAACACCATGAAACAAGATCACGTCCAGTTTATTGACACCACCCTGCGCGATGGCAACCAAAGCCTGTGGGGGGCGACCGGCCTGACCACCGCCATGATGCTGCAAATCGCACCTGTGCTCGACCGCGTTGGCTATCACGCCCTCGACTTCAGCACCAGTACGCACATGGCGGTCACGGTGCGTTTCCACAAAGAAGACCCCTGGGAACGCCTGCGTTTGCTCAAGTCACGTTTAAAACGCACCCCGCTGACCTTTTTGTCTACCGGCATGCGGTTCATCTCATGGGAAACCGCTCACCCCGAGGTGATGGCGTTGTCGTACCAGTTGCTGGTCAATAACGGCATCGAGCGGTTCATGGTGATGGACCCGATGAACACCACGCAGGCGGTCATCGACAACTGTCAGGCCATTGCCAAGGCAGGGGCCTCCGAAATTGTCGGGGCGTTGGTGTATACCGTCAGCCCCATTCACGACGACGCTTTTTTTGCGCACATGGCGGCCCAACTGGCCGCCCAGCCTTTCATCAACCGGGTGTACCTTAAAGACCCCAGCGGTTTGCTCACGCCCGAGCGCGCACGCACCTTGCTGCCCGCCATCAAGGCGGCACTGGGTGACAAGCCCTTCGAACTGCACTCGCATTGCACCATAGGTCTGGCGCCGTTTACTTACCCGGAAGCCCCGTCGCTGGGGGTCGATACCTTGCACACGGCGGCTCGCCCGGCAGCCAACGGCACCAGCCAGCCTGCTGTAGAAAATGTCGTCAACAATCTGCAAGCCCGCGGTGTGTCGCATAATCTCGACCTCGACGCCATGGCCGAAGTCAGCGAATACTTTTCGCGCCTCACCAAAGCCGAAGGCCTGCCCGTCGGGGTGCCGCAAGAGTACGACGAGCGTTACTTTTCGCATCAGCTGCCCGGCGGCATGATTGGCACGATGCGTCGCCAGTTGCGCGAAATCCGTCAAGAACATCGCTTGCCCGAAGTCTACGAAGAAGTCGTACGTGTGCGGGCCGAACTGGGTTATCCCATTATGGTGACGCCGTTTTCCCAGGTCGTGGGCACCATGGCGGTCATGAATGTACTGGCGCCCGAGCGCTACGCCAACGTCCCCGACGAAGTCATTCGCTATGTGGTGGGGCGCTTTGGTACGCCGCCCGGCGAGGTCGATCCTAATGTGCGCGATCGTATCGAAAACATGCCGCGCGCCAAAGAATTGTTGTCTCAACCGCCCATGCCCGGCGTTGCCGAGCTGCGACAGCGTTTTGGCAAACACCTGTCCGACGAAGAGTTCCTGTTGCGCGCTGTCATGCCGGCCGATCAGGTCGATGCCATGGTCGCGGCCGGCCCCAGCCGGCAAACGTACAATCCTTCGGTAACCCCGGTCGAAAAACTGTTGGCCGAACTGGCCCGGCGACCGGACGTTACCCATGCCCGTATCGAACGAGCGGGCTTCCTGATGGAATTGCGCAGCCACAGCGTTGCAGGAGACATGTCATGACGCAGTCGTTGTTACACGACTTGAGTGCGGTAGAAGGTTTTATTTTTGATATAGACGGCACGTTGGCACTGGCCGACCGCATGTTGTCGGGGTATCAACCCTTGCCCGGGGCCATCGAGCTCATCAACTTGCTGAATCAGCGTCAAACCCCGTATGTGGCGTTTACCAATGGTTCAACCAAAACGCCGGCACAGTTGGCCAAGGCCTTAACCAGCGCGGGCATTCTGGTCAAGCCCGAGCGCACACTCACGCCGCCTGCAGTGGCCGTGTCGCTGTTCAAAAGCCGTCAGTACAAGCGTTTGCTGGTGCTGGGTGTCGAGGGCGTATGGCGTCCGTTCGAAGAGGCCGGGTTCGACATTGTCGTTTCGCCCGAGCGCGCCGACGATGCCGATGCCGTGCTGGTGGGCTGGCATCCCGAGTTCCGTCTCGACGACCTCGATGCGGCCTGCCGCGCGATCTGGGCCGGTGCGAATCTGTACACGGTATCCACGGCCCCCTATCTGGCCAGCCGTGAAGGCCGTACGTTGGGTATTTCTGGCGCACTGACCGCCGCCATCAGCAGCGTGACGGGCAAAGAAGCCGTTATCGTGGGCAAGCCGGCGTCAATCGCGTTCGACGTCGCCCGCGGCATTCTGGGTGTCGAGGCCTCGCGCATCGCCATTGTCGGAGACGACCTCTCGCTCGAGAACGCGATGGCCCAGCAAGGCGGTGCCGTATCGGTGGCCGTGCATACCGGGCTGGCAACGCCCGAAGATATCGATCGTTTGCCCCCCGGGCAGCAGCCGCATTTTTCTATCGCCGGCGTCAACGACTTGCTGGAGATGATTCGATGAGTGAAATTACCCAGACCCCCCGGTTGCTTTGGCAGCCCAGTGTCCAACAAATCCAGGCGTCGCGCCTTGATCATTACCAAACGTGGCTCGAAAAGACATTTGCCGTGCCCAAGGGCGAATACGAGGCCCTGTGGCGATGGTCCGTCGATCACCTCGACGATTTCTGGTTGTCAATCTGGCAATACTTTGATGTTCAGGCCGACGGTACCGTGCAACCCGTGCTGGGCGATCGCGCCATGCCGGGCGCGCAATGGTTTCCCAACACGTCGCTGAACTATGCCGAACATGTGTTTCGTCGCGCGACCGACCAACGTCCGGCGCTGATTTCGCGTCGCGAAGAAACCGGTGTCGAAGAAGTCAGTTGGGCGCAACTGACGCGCGACGTTGGCGCATTGGCCGCCAGTTTGCGTCGCCTGGGCATTGGCAAGGGCGACCGCGTGGTGTCTTACATGCCCAATCGCCCCGAGACCGTGACGGCGTTCCTGGCGTGTGCCAGCATTGGCGCCGTCTGGTCCAGCTGCGCGCCCGATATGGGTGTACGTGTTGTCACCGACCGCTTTCAGCAAATTGAGCCCAAGCTGATTTTTGTGATCGACAGCTACAGCTACAACGGCAAGCAGCACGACCGCGCGGCGTTGGTGTCCGAGTTGCTTGAGTCATTGCCCACTGTCAAGCAAGTGGTGCATGTGCCCGGCCCTATGGCTGATCGCGAAGGCGGTGTTTCGTGGCCCGGCCGCATTAGTTGGGCCGATATGGTCGCCCAACCTGCGCCATTGCAGTTCGAGCGCGTGCCGTTTTCGCATCCGCTATGGATTGTGTATTCGTCGGGCACCACGGGTCTGCCCAAAGCCATCGTGCACAGTCATGGCGGCATTATCCTGACCCACCATAAAACCATGGCGTTGCAGCACGACCTGCGCGAAGGCGACCGCTTGCTGTTTTTGGGCGGCACGGGGTGGATTGTCTGGAATCTGCAGGTGGGTGGTTTGCTGGTGGGCGCGACCGTGATTTTGTATGACGGCAACCCGGCATGGCCCGACAACCCGTCGTTGTGGCGGTTTATCGACGATTACGGCGTTACTTTGTTTGGTTGTGGTGCGGCGTATTTGATCAACTGCATGAAAGACAACCTGCAGCCCAATACGTTTGCCCGTCTTGCTGCCCTGCGGTCAATTAACGCCACCGGCTCGCCGTTGCCCACCGATGCGTTCGAGTGGGCTTATGCCAACATCAAGTCCGACCTATGGCTGGCGTCCATCAGCGGCGGTACCGATATTGCTTCCGGCTTTGTGGCTTGTGCGCCAACCCTGCCGGTGTATTCGGGCGAAATTCAATGCCGCGAACTTGGCGTAGCAGCCTATGCCTTTAATGAGCAGGGCGAGCCTGTTGTTGATGAGGTCGGCGAGCTGGTCATCACCCAGCCCATGCCCTCGATGCCGGTGTACTTTTGGAATGACCCGGGCAACACCCGTTACCTCGACAGCTATTTCGACGTGTTCCCCGGCAAGTGGCGGCACGGCGACTGGATTCGTTTTACGCCGCGCGGCACCAGCATTATTTACGGCCGGTCCGACTCCACCATCAACCGGTTTGGCATCCGTATGGGGACGGCCGAAATTTACCGTGTGGTCGAGGCGGTTCCCGAAGTGCGCGACAGCCTGGTCGTCGACCTCGAATACCTGGGGCGCCCATCGTTCATGCCGCTATTTGTGGTGCTTCACGACGGCGAGACCCTGACCGATGAACTGAGTGCGCGCATTGCCGAGCAAATTCGTACCAAGGCGTCGCCGCGTCACGTGCCCAACAAAATCTATCAGGTCAGCGATATCCCGCGCACCCTGACAGGTAAAAAAATGGAAGTTCCGGTACGCCGCTTGCTGCTGGGGTCGCCGGCCGAAAAAGTGGCGCATCCAGATGCCATGGCCAACCCGCAAAGCATGGGGTTCTTTATTGAATTAGCCAAAACGTTAAATACGGAATAGTTCAAACGTGGCGGCCCAAGAGCATAAAAACAGCCAGGGCGGCCATTCAGGTAAATGTGGAACAGGAGACAACGATGACCACGAAACCGAAAGTCCTTTTGATCGCCACCCTCGACACCAAGGCGACCGAAGCGCAATTTGTACGTCAAACACTCGAGTCGCAGGGTGTTGACGTCATTCACCTCGACGCCAGTATTCGTCGCTCGGTCACGCCGGGCGCCGAAATCACCCCCGAGCAGGTTGCCGGTGCCGCCGGTAAAACCATACAGGAAGTGCGCGACGTGAAACACGAAGGCAGGTGCCAGGCAGTGATGATCGAAGGGGCTATCAAGTCGACACTCGCCCTGCACGCGGCCACGCCTATCAGTGGCGTCATTGCCATTGGCGGTTCCATGGGCTCGACGCTGGGTAGCGCGGTCATGCAAGCGCTGCCCTACGGCTTGCCCAAAGTGCTGGTGTCCACCATGGCCTCGGGCTTTACACAGCCGTTTGTGGGCGCTATGGACATCAATATGTTCAACCCGGTGTGCGACATTGCCGGGCTCAACAGCATCACCCGCGAAGTCTTCCGCAATGCCGCCATTTCAGTGGCCGCCATGGCCAAGGCTTACACGCCCAAGGCCGCGTCCGACAAGCCTGTGGTGCTGATGGGTACTTTGGGCACGATCGACCGTTGTACGGTACGCATCCGCAAGCAGCTTGAAGACAAAGGCTACGAAGTTCTGGTGTTTCACACCTTGGGCACCGGCGGTCAGGCGCTCGATAAACTGGCGGCCGAGCGCGACATCGTGGCCGTACTTGAAACCTCGGTGGTTGAACATAACGACTTCCTGAACAATGGCTTGTGCAGTGCCGGCCCAGAGCGTTCGAAGGCAGGGTTGCGCAAAGGGGTGCCGGTGGTCTTTGCCCCCGGTAATGCCGACTTCATGGTGTCCGGCCCTATCGACATGGCCGAGCGCCAGTTTCCGGGCAAGCGCTATCACATTCACAACCGTGCACTGACGGCAGTACGAACCGAAGCCGAAGAGTTGCAAAAACTCGCCAATCACTTGGCCGGCCTGGTCAAAACCGAAGCCAAAGGTCCAGTGTCTGTACTGGTGCCTTTACAGGGTTTTTCCCATCATGACAGTCCCGAGGGATACCTGCATGACACTTCTTTATGTCCTGTCTTTTATGACGCGGTCAAAGCGGCAATGCCGTCAAATGTCACCGTCGAAAAGCTCGACTGCCATCTTAACGACGAGCAATTTGCCGATGCGGTGGTCAACGAGGTTTTGCGCCTTGTCGGTCAGTCTCACACGGCTGCTGCTTAAGCTTTGTGGTTTCAACGCCTGGGCCAGCCAGGGGCAGCGCCAGGCGTCAGGTTACAACTATGCCCACAACCCGGAGACAACAATGACAGTAAGAAAATGGACAACCCGGTTGGCCCTTGCGGCCAGCCTTTCAATGGTCGGCATGGCGGCACCGTCATTCGCCGAAGAAGCGCCCAAATCCATTCGTATCGGGTATTCGCTGGCTAAAAGCGGCCCCAATGCCCCCGGCGGCGACACCACCGTGCGCCCCAACTACGAAATGTGGGTCAAAGAGGTCAATGCCAATGGCGGCATCATGCTTAGCGCCTATGGCAAAAAAGTACCTATTGAAGTCGTCGAATACGATGATCGCTCCAGCACCGAAGAGGCCGTGCGCGCATCGAACGCTTAATTACGCAAGACAAGGTTGACTTGTTGCTGCCGCCGTGGGGTACGGCAGTCAACCTGGCGGTTGCGCCATTGTTCGACAAGCACGGCTATCCGCAGGTGGGTACGACCAACCTTACCGACAAGGCCGATCAGTTCGCCAAGCGCTGGCCCGGTCACTTCTTCCTGTTGGGCTCGGCCAGCATGTATGCTGACGCGCTCCTCGATGTTCTGGCCAATGCCAACAAAGATGGCAAAATCGGCAAGAAAATCGCCATGATCAGCGTTGCCGACGGCTTTGGCGTCGACTCGGCTGCTGCGACCCGCAAGGCTGCGGCCAAACATGGCTTCGAGATCGTGCTCGATAAAACCTACCCTGTCGGCAGCTCCGACCTCTCATCGCTCCTGAACGAGGTGAAGTCCAGCGGCGCCGATAGCTTTATTGCCCATTCTTACCCGCCCGATACCGTCCTGATCAGCGACCAGGCACGTGTTGTTGGTCTGAACCCTAAAGTGTTCTACACCGGCGTGGGTACACAGTTCCCGTTCTTCAAGGGCAAGTATGGCGCCGAAGCCATTGAGGGCCAAATGAGCGTGGGCGGCATCAACGGCGACTCGAAAGCCGTTATGGACTACCGTGCCCGCCACAAAGAAATGCAGGGCAAAGACGCCGACTACTGGGGTAGCCAGGTTACCTACGCCAGCTTGCAAATGCTGCAGCAAGCCATCGAGCGTACCGGCAAAATCGACCGCGCGGCCATCCAGAAAGAGCTGAAAACCGGCACGTTCGATACCATTCTCGGGCCCATCAAACTCGAAAACAACCAACTGCGCGGCATCTTTACAGTGGGCCAATGGCAAAACGGCGTTTTCCAGGGTGTTGGTCCTGCAAACTTGCCTGGCGCCAAGCCGGTCATCATCCCCAAACCCGAATGGAAGAAGTAATCGGGTAGTGCGGTCATAGGCATCGGGCGTGGCCCGGTGCCTATGTTTCCTGTCATTCCATAAAAACAGCGGGGCCGGCCTGGCCCGGCTGTTTTACAGGTGAATCCTATGTTGTTTGTTGAAATCGTTCTCACATCGCTGATGCTGGGTGGGCTGTATGCGCTCATCGCGATGGGGCTGACGCTACAGTACGGCGTTGCGCGCATCATGAATTTGTCGCATGGCGAATTCATGATCGGCGCTGCGTTTCTGGCTTACTGGTTTGTGACCAGCCTGGGCGTCAATCCGTTATACGCGCTGGCCATGGTGGTGCCGGCTGGTTTCGTGGTGCAGTGGCTGGTGTACCAAATTTTGCTGACGCCGCTGGTCAAGCGGGCGCCCAATGCCGACGCACTCGAGGTCGACAGCATTCTGGCCACGTTTGGCATTTTGTTCGTGATGCAGGGCATTGTGCTTATTCTTTTTGGCGGCAGCTATTACAGCTACGAATATCTGGCCATGCCGGTCAATGTGCTGGGCACGGCCGTGGCGGCTAACCGTTTGCTGGCTGCGTGTGCGGCCGTCGTTATCGGGTTGCTGGTGTATACCGTGCTGGTGCGGTCGCGCTGGGGTACGGCGTTGCGTGCCATGGCCAATGCGCCACGGTTCGCGCATTTGGTCGGCATCGACCCGCGCGCCATGGCGGCTTTTGCATTTGCGCTGGGCGGCGCGCTGGTGGTCGGGGCTGGTGTGCTGGTCAGTATGTTCTTGCCGTTCAGTGCGTCCATGGGTGTAGCGTTCACCATGAAAGCGCTGGTTATTGTCATTATGGGTGGCGTTGGCAATTTGCTGGGCTGCCTGCTGGCCGGCTTTTTGCTGGGGTTTGTCGAAACCCTGGTCTCTCGCTTCGTCGATCCGGGGCTGACCATGGCCGCAACCTTTGGTATTTTCCTGTTGGTGCTGTTGCTGCGTCCCCAGGGTATTTTCGGGAGGGCCGGTAAATGAGTCGCGCACCCACAGTCTTTTCGCCCGGGTTTGTGGCGGTGGCACTGGTGCTGCTGGTGGTCGCCGCATTGCCGCTGTTTGTAGAAAGCGGGTATTTCTTGTCGTACACCATCAATGTGCTGCAGTACGGTGCATTGGCCACGGCCTGGACGCTGTTCTCGGGCCCCACGCGTTATATTTCATTGGCCACCACAGCCTTCTTTGGTATTGGCGCCTATACCGTCGCCGTGTTGTCCGAAGTCCTGCCCTGGGGCGGCGTGCTATTGGTCGCTGCGCTGGTGGGCATTGTGCTGGCGCTTATTGTCGGGCTGTCTACGTTGCGCCTGTCGGGCGTGCACTTTGTGATTTTCACCTTCGGTTTGTCCGAGCTGATCCGCCAGTTGGTCACCTGGTACGAGGTCAACATCACCAAGTCTATCGGCCGGTATATCTTTCTCGACATCACCCAAGAGCAAATTTACTGGCAGTTGCTGGCGTTGCTGTCGCTGGCGTTGTTTGCCGGCTGGCTGATTCGCCGTTCGCGCCTGGGCCTGGCGCTGCGCGTTATCGGCGAAGACGAGCACGTTGCGCGGCATCTGGGCATCAACACCACGCGGGCCAAGGTTTTGCTGTTTGTGATCAGCGCCACCTTCATGACCCTTGTCGGTGCCGTCATGTCGCCACGCTGGACATACATCGACCCCGCCATTGTGTTTAACCCCATTGTGTCGTTCCAGGTGCTCATTATGTCGCTGCTCGGGGGCGTGGGGCATCTGCTGGGGCCATTGGCCGGTGTCATACCGCTTACTGCCTTGTTCGAGGTCTTGTCCGCCAAGTTCCCCAATCACTTCGCAGTCTTGCTTGGGGTCACGTTCCTGGTCATTGTTTACCTGGTGCCCAATGGCTTACTTGAACTGGTTCGCGGCTGGTTGCGCGCGTCGCGCCGGGGCGGAAAAGGGGGGCAGGCATGACCTTGCTGAAAATTCGCGATTTAAGAAAATCATTTGGCGGGCTGAAAGCCGTCGACGGGTTGAGCTTTGACGTTCAACAAGGCGAAGTTCTGGGGTTGCTGGGCCCTAACGGTTCGGGCAAAACTACTGCCATGAACCTCATCTCCGGCGCGCTCCGGGCCGATTCCGGCAGTATTTTGCTGGGCTCCGACGAGCTGGTTGGTATGGCGCCGCATCAAATTGCCCGGCTGGGCGTGGCGCGCACCTTTCAGCTGGTGCGGGTGCTGGGCGGCATGAGCTGTCGCGAGAACGTCGAGGCCGGCATGGCGTTCCGGCCCGACCACAAGTTTGGGGCCGCAGCCTACGACGAGGCCATGGCCTTGCTAGACACCGTCGGCCTGCGCGAGTTTGCCGAAACGCCCGCAGGCGACCTGACTTACATCGACCAGAAGCGGCTCGAGCTGGCGCGTGCGCTGGCCCTCAAGCCCAGGTTGTTGTTGCTTGACGAGTGGCTGGCGGGCTTGAACCCCACCGAACTTCAGGTAGGCATTCAGCTTATTCGCGACCTGCGCGCCAAGGGGCTCACCATTATTCTGGTCGAGCACGTGATGGATGCCGTTCGTGCTTTGTGCGATCGCTGCGTGGTTATGTTTGCGGGCAGCAAGCTGGCCGAAGGCGAAACGGCAACCGTGCTTGCGCAAGAAGAAGTCATTACCGCCTACCTCGGAGCGCCTCATGTTTGAAGTCAGTCAGTTGTCGGTGCGTTACGGCAAGCATCAGGCCCTCGATAACGCAGCCATTACGGTCAACGCGGGCGAGCTGGTCGTCATTTTGGGCGCCAATGGCGCCGGCAAATCTTCTATGTTGCGGGCCTTGGGCGGCATGCTCAAGCCCTTGCCCGGCGCCAGCGCCAGGCTCGATGGCACCGAGCTGCTGTCGGTGCCTGCCCATCATATTGTCGAACACGGTCTGGCCCTTGTGCCCGAAGGGCGCGGTGTGTTTGTCGACCTGACCGTTCGCGAAAATCTGCAACTGGGGGCGCTGACGCGTCGAGCCCGATCGGCCGAGGCCCAGAACTTGCAACGCGTGCTCGAATTGTTTCCGCGCCTGGCCGAGCGCCTGGCGCAGCGCGTGGGCACCATGAGCGGCGGCGAGCAGCAAATGGTGGCCGTGGGGCGCGCACTCATGTCTGCGCCAAAGGTGTTGTTGCTCGACGAACCCTCGTTGGGTTTGTCACCGCTCATGTGCCAAGAGCTTTTCCGGGCTATCGACCGCGTTCGAGAGCTGGGTGTGGGTATTTTGATGGTCGAGCAAAATGCCAAGCTCAGTCTCGAAATTGCCGACCGGGGTTACCTGATCGAAACCGGTCGCATCGTAGGCGAGGGCACGGCCGAACAGCTACGCGATGACCCGGCGGTGCAACGGGCATACCTGGGGTCGCACTAGCAAGCGCGTTATCAGGCAAGGCTTGTGCCAACCTGGTCTGCCGGCGCTGCGTTCGCGTCGGCAGACGACACCCGCTTGCATATCCAAGCTTGTAAAATCGGGGCTTCGGCTAAATAGCCCCGGTTTTACTGCTCAGGTGTGCCATGTCAAATCCCGTTCGTCTTACCCAATACAGCCATGGTGCTGGTTGCGGCTGCAAAATTTCACCTAAAGTTCTCGACGTCATTCTGGCGGGTAGTGGTGCGCAAAACCTCGACCCGCGCCTATGGGTGGGTAATGCATCGCGCGATGATGCAGCCGTGTATGGCATAGACGACGAGCAAGGGGTAGTGTCGACGACCGACTTTTTTATGCCTATTGTCGATGACCCGTTCGACTTTGGCCGCGTCGCGGCCACCAATGCCATCAGCGATATTTATGCCATGGGCGGCAAGCCCATTATGGCCATTGCTATTTTGGGTTGGCCGGTTAATGTGTTGCCCCCCGAAGTGGCGCGCGAAGTGGTGCGCGGTGGGCGCGCGGTGTGCGACGACGCGGGTATCCCGCTGGCGGGTGGTCACTCCATCGACGCGCCCGAACCGATATTCGGGCTTGCGGTGACCGGGCTGGTCAACAAGCTTCAGCTTAAGCGTAACGACACCGCTACCGAAGGTTGTCTGCTTTATCTGACCAAGCCGCTGGGTATTGGCATTTTGACCACGGCCGAAAAACAAGGCAAGTTGCGCCCGCAAGACGTGGGCCGTGCGCGCGACCTGATGTGTACGTTGAACAGCGCCGGTTACTACTTTGGCCAGCTCGACGGCGTCAAGGCAATGACCGACGTGACCGGTTTCGGGCTGTTGGGGCACTTGCTTGAAATGGCCGATGGCAGTGGGCTGACCGCAGAAATTGACGCCACTCTCGTACCTCGTATCGAAGGCATTGACCACTATCTTGGGCAGGGCTGCGTGCCAGGCGGTACGCTGCGCAACTTCGACAGCTATGGCCATGGTGTGGCGGCGCTTACCGACGATCAAAAGCATTTGTTGTGCGACCCGCAAACCAGCGGCGGCCTATTGGTGGCAGTCTCGCCAGATGCCAATGCGGCCTTTCTTGATGTCGCCGCCGGGCTGGGTTTGTCGCTATCCCCTTTGGGCCGTTTCGTCGCGCGGGCCAGTCATGGGGTAGTGCTTAAGTGACGCGCGCCAATATCGATGATTTCAGGGCGTTATTCCTAAGTGGCGTCCCCCTGATGGACGTACGCGCACCGGTGGAGTTCGGGCGTGGTGCCTTCCCCGGAGCCGTTAACCTGCCGCTCATGAATGACATCGAGCGCCAGAAAGTAGGCACCTGCTACAAGCTTAAAGGTCAAGATGAGGCTATCAAGCTAGGTCATCAACTGGTGTCAGGCAAGGTCAAGGCGCAGCGCATTGAACAATGGGCGGCGTTTGCCAGGGCCAATCCCGACGGTTACTTGTATTGTTTTCGGGGCGGGTTGCGCTCGCGTATCAGCCAAGAATGGCTGGCGACCGAGGCCGGCATTAATTACCCTCGCGTTGTGGGGGGTTATAAGGCCATGCGCGCCTATCTTATGGGCGTGCTGGAACAAGCCATTGCTCAGTGTCGTTTTGTTGTGGTGGGCGGCATGACGGGGTCGGGCAAAACCGATGTCCTCTGTCAGTTGGATAACGCGGTCGACCTCGAAGGCCTGGCCAATCATCGGGGGTCGAGCTTTGGCAAACGGGTGGCGCCACAACCGGCGCAAATCAGTTTCGAAAATGCCCTGTCAATTGACCTGTTAAAGCGTCAGGCGCGCGGGCAGCATACGTTTGTGCTTGAAGACGAAAGCAGGCTGATCGGCAGTTGTGCGTTGCCGCTGCCGTTGCATCAGGCCATGCAGGCGTTTCCGGTGGTGTGGCTGGAAGACACTTTTGAGTCGCGGGTTGAACGCATTTTGCGCGATTACGTGGTGAGCCTGGCGGACGAATTTATTGCTGCGCATGGCCCCGAGCATGGGTTTGAGGCGTTTTCGCAGCGCATGCGCCAAAGTCTGGGCAATATCGTCAAGCGGCTGGGGCACGAGCGCTATCAGCGGCTGGCCGGGCAAATGGATGAGGCCCTGGCCGCCCAGCACGCCCGGGGCACGATTGACTTGCACCGGGTCTGGATCGCCGGGTTGCTGCACGACTACTACGACCCTATGTATGCCTCGCAACGCGAACGCAAAAGCGCACGTATTGTGTTCAGCGGCTCCCAGGTCGATGTGGTCGAGTATTTGCGTGGGCATTACGCCTGAGCCATGTGGCCCGCCGCACTTATTTTTGTTGTGACGCTGGTGCTCGTTATCTGGCAACCACGTGGGCTGGGGATTGGTTGGGGGGCAAGCCTGGGGGCTGTCCTGGCGCTGCTGGCTGGCGTGGTGTCGCTGAACGACATCGTCACCGTCTGGGCCATTGTCTGGAACGCTACGGGTAGTTTTATTGCTGTGGTCATTATCAGCCTGTTGCTCGACGCCGCCGGGTTCTTCGAGTGGGCTGCGCTGCATATGGCGCGCCGGGGGCGCGGCAACGGCCGCTACCTTTTTGTGCTGATAGTGTTGCTGGGCGCCGTCGTTACCGCTTTTTTCAACAACGATGGCGCTGCCTTGATTCTTACCCCCATCGTCGTGGCCATGCTGATGGCGTTGGGGTTTTCGCCTGCTGCAACGCTGGCGTACGTCATGGCTGCGGGCTTTATTGCCGATGCCGCCAGTTTGCCCTTGGTGGTTTCAAATCTGGTCAATATTGTTTCAGCCGATTATTTCAATATCGGCTTCGGACGCTATGCTTCTGTCATGGTGCCGGTCAATGTGGTGTCTGTCGCGGTATCCCTGCTTGTTCTGATGCTGGTGTTTCGCAAAGATATCCCCCGGCAATACGATCTGACGCATCTGCACTCGCCCGCTTCAGCGGTACGCGACCGGCCGGTGTTCATGGCAGGTTGGCTCGTGCTGGTGTTTCTGCTGGTGGGGTTTTTCTGGCTTGAGCCCTTGGGCGTACCGGTCAGTGCCGTGGCGGCGGTGGGCGCTTTTCTGTTATTGCTGGTGGCGGGGCGCAGCCGGGTCATCAGCACCCGCCACATATTACGCACGGCACCGTGGCACATTGTGGTGTTTTCCATGGGGATGTATCTGGTTGTTTATGGGCTGCGTAATGCCGGCCTGACGCAATGGGTCACCGACGTCCAGAATATCCTGGCGGGGCAAGGGTTGTGGGTGGCCACGCTGGGTACGGGGTTATTGAGTGCTGTGTTGTCGGCCCTGATGAACAACCTGCCCACGGTCTTGATTGGTGCGTTGTTTATCGACGCCAGTCAGGCACAGGGCGCCATTCGCGAGGCCATGGTGTTTGCCAATGTGGTGGGAAGTGACCTGGGCCCGAAAATGACGCCAATTGGCAGCCTGGCCACGTTGCTGTGGTTGCATGTGCTGGCGCGTCGCGGGGTGCTGATCAGCTGGGGCTATTATTTCAGGGTAGGGGCCGTGCTAACCGTGCCGGTATTGCTGGTTACCCTGGCGACATTGGCGTTGCGGCTATCGATATAACAAGCGCCTGGCGTTTGCCGGCATGGCACTCGGGGGCAGGCCGCCCCTTGTGTCAGGGGCGGTGCTGCGGCAATGGGTGTGCTGCGGTTGCTATTTAAGCTGCTGATCGAACCAGGCCAGGGCCTGTTGCCAGCCATCTTTGGCCGCCGCCTCGCGGTAGCTGGGGCGGTAGTCGGCGTGAAACGCGTGCGGGGCATCGGGGTACACAATAAATTTCGAGGCCTTGGCGGCAGCATCTCCCTGGGCAAGGGCTGCTTTCATGGCGTCTACCGTGTCCTGCGGGATGCCGGCGTCTGCGCCGCCGTACAACCCAAGCACGGGGCCATTCAGTTTGGCCGCAACGTCGGTGGGGTGGCTGGGCGTGAGGTTGGTTTTATCGCCGACCAGGCGGCCGTACCATGCCACGCCGGCTTTCACCGACGGGCTGTGCGCGCTGTACAGCCACACAATGCGCCCACCCCAGCAAAAACCGGTAATGCCCAGGGCTTGCGTGTTGCCGCCATTTTTACCCGCCCACGCCGCCGCGGCGTCGAGGTCGCTCATGACCTGGGCATCGGGAACCTTGCTGACAATTTCGGCAAACAGTTTGGGGACTTCGGTGTACGTTGAGGGGTCGCCCTGGCGGGCGTACAGTTCTGGTGCAATGGCCATGTAGCCCGCTTTGGCAAGCCTGCGGCACACATCTTTAATGTATTCGTGAACCCCGAAAATTTCCTGGACCACCAGAATGACTGGAGCATTTTGTGCATTGGCCGGCATCGCACGGTAGGCGGGCATGTTGCCATCGCTGACCGGAATGCTGATCTCGCCTGCGGTCAGGCCGTTGGTATCGGTGGTAATCGCGGTCTTGGCCATAATCGGGCCGGCGGCCAGGGTAAAGCCCGTGGCCAGGGCGGTGGCAATAAAACCGCGACGGTTGAGCGTCAGTGGCGGCAGCAGGCTGTTCAGGTCGGCGTCTGGAATACGGTTCATGCAGGTCTCCGCAAGGAAAAGGTCTATGAAGCACGTCAAACAGTTTTGAATAATAAAGGTGTTTGTAAGCTTTGCCCTGTTAAAAAGCGTGACAATATCAATGCCGACTGCGACTGCGACTGCGACTGCGACTGCGACTGCGACTGCGACTGCGACTGCGACTGCGACTGCGACTGCGACTGCGACTGTGACTGACGCGGCGATTGGGACTGGTGCTGTCGAAAGTTCCTAA
The DNA here is from genome assembly GCF_014237865.1 of Pusillimonas minor. Taxonomy (GTDB): domain Bacteria; phylum Pseudomonadota; class Gammaproteobacteria; order Burkholderiales; family Burkholderiaceae_B; genus Neopusillimonas; species Neopusillimonas minor. Next base: position 84,434 of record NZ_JACJUU010000005.1, on the reverse strand, counting down.
TTTGCGTTGCCTTTTTGCTTTGAGTCGTCTGTCCTACGGATGGTGCGTCTCTCAATCACCGGGGTCAAGACAAAATGGTGTGCGCTTGTCGTGGCTGATCTGAACCACTTTGGTCGGGCGGCCCGCTTCGTCGAAGCGCACATACCCGATGCCGGCCTGGTTCAGCAATCGCTCGCCGTGCGATGCCGTCTTCGGCTTGAAGGGCGAAACCTTCATGCGACGGCGTTTGGTAAACCAGTTTAACGGGGACCTGGGCGAATAGAGCCAGCGACTTAAGCGGTCGAGCGTATCGAGCAATTTACGCGGAAACTCGTTTTTAATGCCGCTGCTGGTCACTTGCCATAAATGCGGCTCGCCGCGTTGCGAACGCAGCTTTACGCCGTACACGAACGAATAGTGCACATCGCCCGACAAAATCACAAAGTTGGCGGGTGTGCGGGTATGCCCGAAAATATTCAAAATCGCGTTGGCCGTCCCCCGATGGGCCATCCAGTTTTCGGCGTCGACCAGCAACGGCTTGCGAATCCAGGTAAATACTTTTTGTATGACTTCGATCAGCTTGACGCCAAACACGGGGGCCGGCGACACCATGACGACAGCATCGTGGTGCAGCAGTTCGTTTTGCAGTTCCGACAACGCCTCCCAATCCATCAGGCCCGAAGGCCGGCGCAGGTCGCGTTCCGAGCGCCAGCGTCGCGTGCGTGTGTCCATCACGACAAGCTTCGGGCTGGTAGGCAGGGTGTAGTCCCATCGGTGCAAATGCAGCAAGTGGTCAATCAGTGCGTCTTGTTGTGCTGCCTCGGGGGCTGCAGACCATTGCTTTACGCGCTTTAGCGTCAGGCCTTCGAAAGCGTCGGGGTTGTTGCCCCAGCCCTGGCACAGCAGGTAGCCGATCAGGGCGTTGCCAATAATGCGCTTCGAAAACGGGTGCCCGTAAGCTGTTTGCTCCCAGTCTGCGGTCAGGTTCCAGTCGTCAGTAATGTCGTGATCGTCAAAGATCATGAGCGTAGGGACGTGCGCCAGCAGGCGTCTGACCTTGGGCAGGCCGGCCACGAATCTGGCCAGGGGTTCACGCTCGCGCTGGTAACGTTCGGCTTCTTCGGGGGTCAGCCCTTCGGGTGCGCCGTGGGCCAGCGGTTTCCAGGTTTCGGGCGACCACACCAGCAAATACATGGCAATGACTTCGGCCAGGGTAACCAGGTGATTATCGGCATTGCTGGTCGTAAACACCGGCTTTCTGGCGCCCTCGAAGAAGTGCTTCTGAAGCGGTTCGTTACTGCGGACGTCGGGCAGCAGGTCGTTGCGGTGGTAGTAGTTGTATTGGCTGGCGAAAAGGGCTTCGCTGTCGGAAACCAGAGCCCCTTCGATGGTCTCGTGAAAAAGCCCCAGTGTGTCAATTAATTGATGAATAGCTGTCAGCATCGGGCCGGCAACGTCGTCCACATACACCTGGTCGCCGGTCATCATGAGTGCTGCGGGCCAGCGCTCGGGTGTGTCGCCGCGTTCGCGCAACCAGCTTTCGGCCGCCAGCAGCCCGTCGTCTACGGGGTGGTGCGGCTTGCGGCACGACCCGTGCAAAATGCGGTCCAGTCGGCTGCGTAGTACAAACTTCGGGAAGGGTTCCCCCGGCATGCAGAGTTCCGGGTCTTCGGCGACTGTACTGTGCCAGTGGTCGTCGTCGGCACGGCACCATTCAATGTCGTAGGCAATGAACTGGTCTTCGGCAAGCGGCGTATCCAGTTCAATATCAAGCAGTTGTATGAAGCAATGGGTGCCCACTTGCACTTCGTTCTGCTGGCGTTGCGGCTCAAGGGTCAGTGTTTTGTTTTGGGGGCTATGCAGCTGCAGGCGAAGCCGGCACGATGCCTGGGTGGCCATCCAGAACACAAGGCGTTGTGTTTCAACGCGCCTGAGGATAGGGCCGGCCAGTACCTGTTGGGTAGAAATGTTCATGAAGTTTGGATGTTTGTCCGGTTATGGCTTTACCTTATAGGCCGTTTTACCTACAATGGGTTCCAAATACCTCCTAAAGGATACCGGTAATGGATCTGTCTGTTGAAGCCGTCGTAAATACGGCGTTGGCCCTCGAAGGCGCTACAGCCCAGCAAAACCAGCAAATGTTGTTGCTGCGTAAAACACTCGAATCGCAAACCCAGGTCATGCAGCAAATTATGGCGCCGCTCGAGCCCAAGCTGGCTACGTCGGGTGCGGTGGGTACGCGTTTGCACGCAGTTGCCTAATCGCGGCATTTGGCCAATTAGGTAGTCGCTACCCACACCCAGGTAGTAGTTACCCCGTATGAAAATATTTTGCCTTTGCTTATAGGCAGCTGGCACACGCTTGGCACCAAATTTTTTACGCCCCAGAACAGGTTAAACAGCCTCTTCTGGGGCGTATGCATTTAAGGGCACGTATGGGCGACCCGGGCCCGTATCTTGTCAGAATCTATCAAAATATTGTAACGGGCAACGCGTTTTGTCTTAAGTTTTTGCAGCCCAATCCGTAAACAAGTTATTTGCTCCTGCGCTTATGCAGGGCATCTACCCAAGTGCAGGTCCCATGCTCGTAAGTAGTTATAACTTTTCATTGGTGCTCTGGTCGTTGTTTGTCGCCGTATTGGCGGCTTATACCGCGCTCGATATGGCGGCGCGGGTCGCCTCTGCGCGTGGTGCCCAGGCGGGGGGCTGGCTGGTGGGTGGTGCGCTGGCTATGGGGCTGGGTATTTGGGCCATGCATTTTGTGGGCATGCTGGCGTTCAGTTTGCCTATCCCGGTGGGCTACGACCCTTTGCTTACCGCCCTGTCTTTGCTGTTGGCCATCGTGGCGTCGGGTTTTGCGCTCTGGATCGTCTGCCGCCCGTCGTTGCCACTACCGCGTCTGTTGGTGGGCGGGTTGTTTTTGGGGGCAGGTATTGCCGGTATGCACTACCTGGGTATGGCGGCCATGCACATGCACCCGGCTATTCAGTATCACCCAGGATGGTTCGTTGCGTCGTTGCTTATTGCCTACGGGGCGTCGGTCGCCGCACTGTGGGCGGCCTTCAAATTGCGAGGCGACGGCCGGAAAGTCTGGCTGCAACGCGTTGGTGCGGCTGCCATCATGGGCATGGCTATTGCCGGTATGCATTACGTCGGTATGGCGGCGGCGCAGTTTCCGGCCCATGTCCAGTCTGCCGCAGGGGTGTCGGGCTTTAATACGCAAGGTTTGGCCGGCATGACAATCGTCATCACGGTCATTGTGCTGGGGGGCGCATTGCTGGTGTCGTTGTTCGACATGCGCGCGCAGTCGCAAACGCACTCTCTTAGCCAGGCCACGCGCGAACTTAAATATCTGGCGCTTCACGACAGCCTTACCGGTTTGCCCAACCGCACCTTGCTCGAAGACCGCATAGACCGTGCACTGGTTAATGTGCGGCGCGACGGCGGGCGCTTTGCCTTGCTCATGATGGACCTCGACGGCTTCCGGGTGGTGAACGACGCTTATGGTCATCATGTGGGCGATCGCCTGCTGCTCGAGGTCGCGCGCCGGGTGCAGTCGCATATTCGGGGGCAAGATACCCTGGCACGCCTGGCCGGCGACGAGTTCGTTTTGCTGATGGAAATTGTCGAGCCGGCCGATGCCGCCACCCAGGCGCACAAGGTACTGTCTTTCATTAAAAAGCCGTTTCATGTGGCCGGCCAGGAAATCCATGTGTCGGCTAGCGTAGGTATTACCTTGTGCCCCGACGATGGCAACGAACGTCACGACCTGCTTGCGCAGGCCGATGCCGCGCGCCATCATGCCAAAAACGCAGGGCGTAATACCTACAGTTTCTTCGAAGCGTCCATGCATGCCAATGTGCAGCAGCAGCTTAGCCTGTTGCAAGATTTTCGCAAGGCCCTCGAAAACAACGAACTCAGTCTGGCGTATCAACCCAAGTTGCATGTGGCGTCCGGAAAAATATCCGGGGCCGAGGCTTTGCTGCGCTGGTGGCACGACGAACACGGCCAGGTGGCGCCCGACCGGTTCATTCCGTTAGCCGAGCGCACTGGCCTTATTGTGCCCATTGGCGAATGGGTGCTCGACCGCGCCTGCCGTCAGGTGCGCGAATGGCAAGACGACGGCTGGGTCGAGGCCTCGGTGGCGGTCAATTTGTCACCCATGCAGTTTCGTCATAGCGGTCTGGTGGCAACGGTTCGTACCTTACTGAATCGTTACGGGCTTAAACCGCAGTCGCTCACCCTCGAAATCACCGAGTCCACGGCCATGCACGATACCGAATCCAGTATCGTGATTTTGCAGCGTTTATGCGACTTGGGCGTACGTATTGCCATCGACGATTTCGGTACGGGCTATTCAAGCCTGCTGTACTTAAAGCGTTTGCCCGTTGACGAGCTCAAAATTGATCGGGGGTTTGTGCGCGACCTGGCGCCCGAAACTGAAGATCGCGCCATTGTGGGTGCGGTTGCGGCTTTGGCTCAAACGCTGGGCCTCGAAGTGGTGGCCGAAGGCGTCGAAACCCAAACCCAATTCGAGGTGCTCTCGCAGTTGGGGTGCGATTACCTGCAGGGCTATTTGCTCGGGCGTCCCATGGCGCCCGACGCGCTCCTCGACCGGGTCATGAAACCGTCAGATTTTCCCGACACCTATCCCTAGGGAAAGCCCGGGATCAGGTCTGTAACCCCTGCTTACACCCCGTTTTTCTTGTTGTGCATGCTAAGATCGGCCGTTCCAGTCTGCGGCCGTGCTTCGGCCCGATTTCTGTTTTGTGTATGCTTTCAAGGATAGCTCATGCGTAAATTCGTGCGCCATGGTGCCAAAGCCCTGCTGGCCGGGGTTGCTACTTCTGTATTGTGTTTGCCGGCGGTTGCCGAGCCAATGTCGGGTAACGGTATTAGTGTGCGCGCCGGCGCAGGCAACCATTACCAGCGGTACGAAGTGGCTTGGGAATCTCCCTCGTTTTATACCTATCAGTTCGAAGGCAATAATAGTCGTCTAGATCTGTTGGCCGAAGTCAGCGGTTCGTTATGGCGCGCCAGCGGTTCACGCGAGCCTTCAAGCATGTGGCAGTTGGGCGCCGCGCCGTTTGTGCGTTGGAGCGTCAACAACGCGTTTTATATCGAAGCCGGCGTAAGCGCCAACCTATTCTCGCGTAGCCGTTTTGCCGATAAAGACATGTCAACCAAGTTCCAGTTTGGCGAACACGTCGGGTTTGGCGCCTATTTGGGCGACAACACCCGTTTGGGTCTGCGTTATTCGCACTTTTCAAACGCCGGCATTAAACGTCCCAATCCCGGCCTAGATGTCTTCCAGGTATTGTTAAGCCATCAGTTTTAAGCTGTTTTAAATGCTGCGCTTAGCCAGTCAATAAAAACCCCCGGGCACGCCCCGGGGGTTTTTATATGGTCTTCGACAGCAGACATTTGCTACCTTTGCATAGCTGCGGCAGGCACCCAATGTTGTGTTGTTTGACGTGCATCACATCGGGGTGATTTGATCGATTGTTTTGTCTGCGCACCTTGCGCCATACTACGCGCTAACACATGGGGAAACGTATATGGCGCTTCGAGGTTTGCTCAACAAATTGTGGGCGTGGGTGATGGCCGCTCTGCTCGTGGCAGTCGCAGGCGCATATTACTGGCGCTCATTGCAGGCGGCAGGTTATGGCGAGGCTTTCGTCAGTGGCAATGGTCGCATCGAAGCCACCGAGGTCGACGTTGCCACCCGGCAGCCCGGCCGCGTGGTTGATATTCTGGTGAACGAAGGCAGTTTTGTGCAGGCGGGCGATGCGCTGGCCCATATGCAAACTGACACCTTGCTGGCCCAGCGTGCCGAAGCGCAGGCTTTGCACGACCAAGCCGTCAATAATGTGCAAACGGCGCAGGCGCAAGTGGCGGCGCGCGAAAGCGACCGCACGGCAGCATTGGCGCTGGTGGCCCAACGCGAGAGCGAGCTTGGCCTTGCCCGACAAAGCCTGGCGCGTACCGAAAAACTGGTGGCAGGCGGCGCCACTTCGCGTCAAACCCTCGACGAACATCGCGCCGCCGTTGTGGGCGCACAGGCGGTCCTCGAAGCCGCGCGCGCCCAGGTCGCGGCAGCACAAGCCGCTGTACATGCGGCGCAATCACAGGTCATCAGTTCGGGTTCGGCGGTTGCGGCGGCGCAAGCCACCATCAAACGCATCCAGGCCGATATCGACGACAGTGTGTTGAAGGCCCCTCGCGATGGCCGCGTTCAGTACCGCATTGCCCAGCCCGGCGAAGTTTTGGCGGCAGGGGGCAAGGTGCTTAACCTGGTTGACCTGGCCGACGTCTATATGACCTTTTTTCTGCCCGAAACCGTTGCCGGCCGCGTGGCGCTTGGCGCCGACGTTCGCCTGGTGCTCGACGCCGCGCCGGACTATGTCATTCCGGCCAAAGTGTCGTATGTATCCAGCGTCGCGCAGTTCACCCCCAAAACCGTCGAAACGGCCAGCGAGCGGCAAAAACTGATGTTCCGGGTCAAGGCCCAGATCGATCCGGGGCTGTTGCGTCGCCATCTCGAGCAAGTCAAAACAGGTTTGCCGGGCGTTGCATGGCTCAAAATTGATGCCGACACGCCTTGGCCTGAGGCGCTGACGGTTAACGTTCAGTAAGGCCGACATCATGACGCTGGCCCGGCTGCAAGGCGTTTCTTTGCGCTATGCCAAAGTGGTGGCGCTCGATAATATCCAGCTCGACATTCCGGCCGGGAAGATGGTGGGGCTGATCGGCCCGGATGGCGTTGGAAAATCCAGTTTGCTGGCGCTTTTGGCTGGCGCCCGCATTATCCAGACCGGCGACGTGATGGTATTGGGCGGCAATATGGCCAATGCTGCCCATCGCGATCAAGTCTGCCCGCGCATTGCTTATATGCCGCAGGGTCTGGGCAAAAACCTGTATCCCACGTTGTCGGTCGAAGAGAATCTTCAATTCTTTGGCCGTCTTTTTGGTCACGATGCGGCCGAGCGTCGCCGCCGCATCGATGCGCTGACGCGCGACACCGGGCTGTTTCCTTTCTTGACGCGTCCGGCGGGCAAGCTGTCGGGCGGCATGAAACAAAAGCTGGGGTTATGCTGCGCCCTGATTCACGACCCCGACCTGCTGGTGCTTGACGAACCCACCACCGGCGTAGACCCGCTGGCGCGACGCCAGTTTTGGGATCTGATCGATCGGATTCGCAACGACCGCCCCGGCATGAGCGTGGTGGTGGCCACGGCCTATATGGAAGAGGCCGAGCGATTTGACTGGCTGGTAGCGATGGATGGCGGGCGCATTCTGGCCACGGGTGCGCCGGCCGAGATTAAAAGAATGACATCGACAGACGCGCTTGAGGCAGCATTTGTTGCGTTGTTGCCTGAAGATCGCCGCCGGGGTTATGCCCCCGTTGTATTGCGGCCGGCCGCGCAGGGCCAGCCGACCCAGGTCGCCATCGAAGCCCGCGACCTGACCATGAAATTTGGTGACTTCGTCGCTGTTGACCATGTCAGTTTTACCATTCGTCGCGGTGAGATCTTCGGGTTTCTGGGGTCCAACGGCTGCGGCAAGTCGACCACCATGAAAATGCTGACGGGGCTACTGCCGGCCACTGAAGGCCAGGCCTGGTTGTTTGGGCGTGAAATCGACTCAAACGATGTCGCCACGCGTCGTCGGGTGGGGTATATGTCGCAGTCGTTTTCGCTGTACAGCGAACTGACGGTTGCCCAGAACCTGGTACTGCACGCGCGCTTGTTCAGCGTGCCCGAGGCCGATATAGCCGGGCGCGTGCAAGTCATGGCCGACCGATTCGGGCTTAATGACGTGCTGCATGCGTTGCCGGCGTCATTGCCGCTGGGGGTGCGTCAGCGGTTGTCGTTGGCCGTGGCGGTGGTGCATGGCCCCGAATTGTTGATTCTCGACGAGCCCACATCTGGCGTCGACCCCATCGCCCGCGACATGTTCTGGCAGCTGATGATTGACCTGGCCAGAGACGACGGCGTCACGTTGTTTATTTCTACACACTTCATGAATGAGGCCGTGCGCTGCGATCGTATGTCATTCATGCATGCCGGTAAGGTGCTGGTCAGTGACACGCCGGCGGTGTTGGTTGAGCGCAGCGGGACGGCGTCGCTGGAAGGGGCCTTTATTCATTACCTTGAGGCGGCGGTTCAGGCCGAGGCGGCGGCAAAAAGTCCAGTGCCGGATTCGCCTGTTTCACCCGTAAAGCGCAGTGAGTCCTCGCTTGAAAAGGCTTCGGCGCCCTCGGCCGAAGCGGTGCCGGCCGCCGATGCCGCTATGGGCAGCGCCGCGGCAAATCAGCCGCTGCAGTCGCAAGACCAGGCCGGGGCGCCGGGCTTCAGTATGTCGCGCCTGCTCACGTATGCACGCCTGGAGTCATTGCAATTGCAGCGCGACCCCGTGCGGCGGTTGCTGGCCCTGGCAGGTACTTTGATACTGATGCTGATCATGGGTTACGGCATCAGTATGGATGTCGAAGACCTGACCTTTGCGGTGCTTGACCGCGACCAGACCTCGTTAAGTCGCGACTATCATCTGAATATGGCCGGTTCGAGATACTTTATCGAACGGCCCCCCATTACCGATTATGACGAGCTCGACCGTCGAATGCGCAGCGGCGAGCTGGCCCTGGCGGTCGAAATCCCCACCGGCTTTGCACGAGACCTGAAGCGCGGCGATACAGTGGATATTGGCGCGTGGGTAGATGGCGCCAACCCTCAGCGGGCCGAAACCGTGCGCGGCTATGTCCAGGGGTTGCATCAAGGCTGGCTGGTTGAGCAGGCGCGTCAGCAAATGGGGCAAAGTGCTGCCTCCCTGGCACCGTTTTCCATCGAGACCCGCTTTCGCTATAACCCCGACGTTAAAAGCTTGCCGGCCATGGTGCCGGCCATTATCCCGCTTTTGCTGCTGATGATTCCGGCCATGTTGACGGCGCTGGCGGTGGTGCGTGAAAAAGAGCTGGGTTCGATGATTAATTTTTACGTTACGCCCGTTCGACGCAGCGAATTTTTGCTGGGAAAGCAACTGCCCTACATTGTGTTGGGGATGTTTAATTTTCTACTGATGGTCGCGCTGGCTGTGACACTGTTTGGTGTGCCGGTGACCGGCAGCTTCTGGGTGCTGGCCCTGGCGGCGCTGGTGTATGTGACGTTTGCGACCGGGTTCGGGCTGTTTGCCTCGAGCTTTACGCGCTCGCAAATAGCCGCCATGTTTTTAACCATGATTGGCACCATACTGCCCGCCATCCAGTTTGCCGGGTTGCTGAATCCGGTGTCTTCACTCGAGGGGCCGGGCGCCCTGATTGGCCAGGTCTACCCGGCCACCCATTTTCTGCTGATCAGCCGGGGTGTTTTCAGCAAGGGGTTGGGGTTTGTCGACGTTTGGTATGCCTTGTGGCCATTGGCGTTGTCGGTGCCCGTTATTTTGTTGCTGGCTATTGCCTTGTTGCGCAAGCAGGAGCGTTGACATGAGGCACTGTTATTCGGGCGGGTGTGTGTACAAGGGGCGCCGGGCATGAACGGCATAAAGACGATCTACCGGCTGGGCGTTAAAGAATTGTGGAGTCTTTGGCGTGACCCGGTCATGCTGGTTTTAATCGTCTACACGTTTACTTTTTCTATTTATACCGCGGCTACGGCCATGCCCGACACCTTGCACAATGCGCCTGTTGCCATTGTCGATGAAGACCAGTCCCCCTTGTCGGGGCGACTTTTTGCCGCGTTTTACCCCCCGCAGTTTGCGCCGCCCCAGCGGATCGACATCAATGAAGTTGACCCCGGGCTGGATGCGGGCCGGTACACCTTTGTCCTGAATATTCCGCCCGACTTTCAGCGCGATGTGCTGGCCGGCCGTCAGCCGGTTGTGCAGCTTAACGTTGATGCGACCCGCATGTCGCAGGCCTTTACCGGTAGCGGCTATATTCAGCAAATCGTGTCAGACGAAGTGAACGCATTCGTACAGCGTTATCGCACGGTATCGACGTTGCCTGTTGACCTGGCCTTGCGCATGCGGTTCAACCCCACGCTGGAGCGGGCTTGGTTTGGCGCCCTGAACGAGATCATCAACATTATTACGATGCTGTCGATTATTTTGACCGGCGCGGCCCTAATACGCGAGCGCGAACACGGCACGATTGAGCATTTGCTTGTCATGCCGGTGACACCGGCGCAGATTATGCTGTCCAAAATATGGTCCATGGGCCTGGTTGTGTTGGTGGCGTCGGCGCTGTCGCTGGTGTTTGTGGTGCAAGGGGCGTTGCAGGTGCCGGTGGGCGGTTCAGTTGCGCTATTTCTGGCCGGTTCGGCACTGCACTTGTTTGCCATGACGTCTATGGGCATTTTCATGGCGACGTTAGCCCGCAGCATGCCGCAGTTCGGCTTGCTATTTGTGCTGGTGTTGTTGCCGCTTGAAATGTTGTCGGGCGGCACGACACCCCGCGAAAGCATGCCCGTGTTGGTGCAGGACATCATGCTGGCGGCGCCCACCACCCATTTTGTGCAGTTGGGCCAGGCTATTTTGTTTCGTGGCGCAGGGCTCGATGTGGTCTGGCCACAGTTTCTGGCCCTGGCCGCCATTGGTACACTGTTCTTTGTCATTGCCCTGGGCCGATTCCGGCGTACCCTAAGCCAGATGGCATGACACCCTTACTCGCCCAAAAGGCCGGAGACCTGTTCATATGCTAGCCAACGATCTGTTCCAGCAAGCCACCGATTACTTTACCGACGCCTGGCAGCGTTCGGTGTTGTACGCCGATGTCATGCGTCAGCGCGGCAACCAGTATCGCGCCCACATGCAAGAAAAAACACCACATGTGCTTAGTGTGCCCTTCGAGTTCGTGATGGACGGGCGCGACTTGCCCGACCCGGTCAATTACGGCTTGTGCCGCATTTTGCCCGAGCCCGGCATGGTCATCGACCCTAAAAAAAGGCCGTTCGTGGTGGTCGATCCGCGCGCCGGGCATGGCCCGGGCATTGGTGGTTTCAAGGCCGAAAGTGAAATTGGCGTGGCCATGCGGGCAGGGCATCCGTGCTACTTCATTGGTTTCCTGCCCGACCCGGTGCCAGGCCAAACTGTGTTCGATGTGGTGCGTGCCGAAGCGGCTTTTTTACGCAAAGTTATCGCGCTGCAGCCCCAGGCCGAAGGCAGGCCGGTAGTCATTGGCAACTGCCAGGCGGGCTGGCAGGTGCTCATGACGGCGGCGTTATACCCCGAACTTTTTGGCCCTATTATTGTGGCTGGCGCACCCGTGTCGTACTGGGCAGGCTGGCGCGGGCAAAACCCCATGCGCTATACCGGCGGCATGTTGGGGGGTACGTGGCTGGCCGCATTAACCAGCGACCTGGGCGCGGGCAAGTTCGACGGCGCCTGGCTGGTGCAAAACTTCGAAAACCTGAACCCGGCCAACACGTTATGGAGCAAGCAGCACCATTTGTATGCTCAAATCGACACCGAGGTTAAACGCTATCTGGGCTTTGAAAAGTACTGGGGCGGGTATGTTTACCTGACCGAGGAAGAAATCCAGTTTATTGTCGACAACCTGTTTGTGGGCAACCGGCTGGCCACCGCAGGTATCGTGACCGACGAAGGCGTTCGCATCGATCTGCGTAATATCCGTTCGCCGATTGTGGTGTTTTGCTCGCGCGGCGACAACATTACCCCACCGCCGCAAGCCTTGGGCTGGATCCCCGACCTGTACCAGGCCGACGAAGAAATTTACGCGCACAACCAGACTATTATTTATGCCGTGCACGACAGCATCGGGCATTTGGGCATTTTTGTTTCGGGTAAAGTGGCCGCCAAAGAGCATCAAGAATTCGCTGCCAATGTCGATCTTATCGATATCTTGCCGTCGGGCATATATGAAGCGGTCATTCATGACAAAGACGACAACACACTGAACCCTGATCTGGCGTTTGGCAACTATGTATTGTCGTTTCAGCGCCGTCATCTCGACGATGTGCGGCGCATTGTCGACAACAACCCCGAAGATGACTGGAAGTTTGCGGCGGTCGATAACGTGTCGCGTCTTAATCTGGGCTTGTATCGCAGCTTTGTGCAGCCCTGGGTCAAGGCCTGGGCCACGCCGGCGCGCGCTGGTGCGCTGGCCGCGCGCCACCCGCTGCGCGTATCCTACGAAATGTCCTCCGACGAAAACCCTTGGGCCCGGGATGTGGCGCGTCAGGCCGAATGGGTGCGCGCCGAGCGCAAGCCCGTGTCTGCCGATAACCTGTTCTGGCAGTGGCAAGAAGCCGCCTCTGCGGCGATTGAGTCCGCCCTGGATACGTGGCGCGACGTGCGCGATCAGGCCATAGAGCAGACCTTCATGCAAGTGTATGGCTCGCCCTGGATGCAGGCCGTGTTTGGTCAGGGTGTGGCGCGCGATGCGCACCCCCGGCCGCATCCGGGCACCTCGGCAGAGCATCGTCGCATGGTTCGCGAACAGGTCGAATCCTTGTGCCGGCAAATGTCCGAAGGGGGCGTCAACGAGGCCATCGTGCGTTCCATCGTCTATATCAGCCGCCATGTGGGCAGTTTCGACGAGCGCAGTTTCAATATGGCGCGCCGCTTGCGCCGCGCGCACGCGCTGTCCGACATGCCGTTGCCCGACTTTAAACGCATGGTGCGCAAGCAGGGCTTTCTGGTGCTCATCGATACCCCGCAGGCGCTGGACACCTTGCCCGATCTACTGGCGGGCGTCGATAATGCCGGGCGGCAGCGTGCTTTCGACTTTATCGAGTCATTCATCAAGGCTGCCATCCAGGTTGAAGATGATGTGGCTGAAAGCCTGCAAGTCATTGCCGAGCGCTTTGGTGTGGTCGGTTCAAAATCGTAGGGGGTGTGGGTGTCTATCAGGAAAATGGGGGCCGGGCTGGTTGTTTTGGCCTTAATGGTGCTGGCGGCTGTGTGGGCGTATGGCGTGTGGCTCAAGCCGGCGTCTGCCGGCTATATCGACCCGTCTGACGACGCGATGGTCGACCTGGGCCGACGCGTTTACCATGCGCAGTGCGCCGCCTGCCATGGGGCAAAACTCGAAGGCCAGCCCAATTGGCGTACGCGCCTGGCCAATGGCCGCCTGCCCGCGCCGCCGCACGATATCTCCGGCCATACCTGGCATCACCCCGACGCCGTGCTGTTCGATATTGTCAAAAACGGGCTCGTGCCCGGTGTTACCGCGCCGCCGCGCTACGAAAGCGATATGCCCGCTTATGCAGGTATTTTGTCCGATGACGAAATCCGTGCCAGTCTGGCTTATATCAAAACATACTGGCCCAAACAGGCGCTAGACGTTCAGCGCAAACTGACGTTGCAACCGCAATAAAGTGCGGCCTGTTTGCCGACCCTGTTTTGCTGCATGACTCATGACTAAACACACTCCAGTTTCCCAAAACACGTCGTCGCGTTCACATCTGGCCCCGCAGTTCGAGGGGTATGAAGATGGCTTTCGTCATCGATTGTTTATCGTTATTTTCGAGGCTGATACCCGGCTCGGGCGCTGGTTCGATTTTTTACTGATTGCGGCCATTTTGTTAAGTGTTGCTGTGGTCATGCTCGACAGCATCGAAGCCGTGCGGCTGAAATACGGCGGGGCGCTGACCACAATCGAGTGGCTCTTTACGGCGCTGTTTACGATTGAGTATGTGGCGCGTCTGGCCTGTGTTAAACAGCCCGTGCGCTACGCGCGCAGTTTTTATGGCGTGGTCGACTTGCTGGCCATTTTGCCCAGTTATGCCGCCGTGTTTGTGCCCGAGTTGCACGCCTTGTTCGACCTGCGCCTGCTCAGGCTGTTACGCATTTTCCGGCTCTTGAAACTGGCGTCTTATGTGCGCGAGTATTCGTTGTTGGGGCAGGCGTTGTTGGCCAGCCGCCGGAAAATCATTATTTTTTTGTCGGTGGTGGCCATTGTGGTTACCGTGAACGGTACGCTGCTTTATGTTATTGAGGGCGGCCCGGGCACCCCCTTCAGCAGCATTCCTACGTCTATCTACTTCGCCATTACAACCCTGACAACGGTTGGTTTTGGCGACATTACGCCGCAAACCGATGTGGGCCGCGCTATTACGTCGTTTACCATGCTTATTGGCTGGAGCATTTTGGCCGTACCTACCGGCATTATTTCGTCGGAACTGACTGCGCAGCGTTTCTGGCCGCACGTCAACACACGTACCTGCCCCGAGTGCCTGGCCAGTGGGCTTGATGCTGATGCAAAGTTTTGCAAAAGCTGCGGTCATGCATTGCCCGACTACGAAACCGACGATACGCAGCGCTAGGTTGGGAAAGCTGCGCGTGGGAAGCCCCAAAGCTGCGTCGTGTACAATTTTTGCTCTGCATAACTTCCAGTCACGTCGTCTACCCATGTAACGCACGACTCCGCCGTCATTTTTACGGCGCTTTTCTTCCAGCTTCAGGCCCCTGCTTTTTGTGGGCATATTCCCATTTTCTTTGCCGACCGCATGGCGCGTGTGCGCCGCGGCGTGCTGCTTTTTCAGGCTGTTTCCAATGTCGTTCCAAAAAATGCGAGACGAATGGTTCTCGAACATTCGTGGTGATGTGCTGTCCGGGCTGGTTGTTGCACTGGCGCTTATTCCCGAAGCTATTGCGTTTTCTATTATTGCCGGTGTCGACCCCAAGGTCGGTTTGTACGCTTCGTTCTGTATTGCGGTGGTTATTGCGTTTGCTGGCGGTCGCCCGGGCATGATCTCGGCGGCGACGGGCGCGATGGCGCTGGTGATGGTGACGCTGGTCAAATCGCATGGGTTGGAGTATTTGCTGGCGGCCACGTTATTAACCGGCGTATTACAAATTTTTGCCGGGTGGTTGCGCCTGGGGGCGCTCATGCGCTTTGTGTCGAAGTCGGTGGTGACGGGGTTTGTTAACGCCTTGGCCATACTGATATTTATGGCCCAGTTGCCGGAACTGATCAATGTGAACTGGATGGTCTACCCCATGGTGGCGGCTGGCCTGGCCATTATTTATCTGTTCCCCTTGTTGACGCGGGCGGTGCCATCGCCCTTGGTGTGCATTGTGCTGCTGACGGCCGTGTCAATGTATTTTGGTTTCGACATTCGAACCGTGGGCGATATGGGCGAGCTACCCGATAGTTTGCCGGTGTTCCTGCTGCCGGATGTGCCGCTAACGCTGGAAACCTTGCAGATTATTTTCCCGTATGCGCTGACGCTGGCCGTTGTCGGTTTGCTCGAGTCCATGATGACGGCGTCGATTGTTGACGAACTGACCGATACTGCCAGCAACAAGAATCGCGAGTGTACGGGGCAAGGCCTTGCCAATATCGCGTCGGGGTTGATGGGGGGTATGGCCGGCTGCGCCATGATTGGTCAGTCTGTCATTAACGTAAAGTCCGGCGGGCGTGGGCGCCTGTCGGCGTTTGTCGCAGGTGTGGTCTTGCTGATTCTGGTGGTGTTTCTCGACGAGTGGGTCAGCCAGATTCCCATGGCGGCGCTGGTGGCCGTGATGATCATGGTCTCTATCGGTACCTTTAAGTGGTCGTCGTTACGCGAACTGTTTACGCATCCTAAAACGTCCAGTATCGTGATGGTGGCAACGGTTGCGGTCGTGGTGGCAACGCACGATCTGGCCAAAGGCGTTTTTGTCGGGGTGTTGCTTAGCGGCATATTCTTTGCGCACAAAGTGGGCCGTGTCTTACGGGTCGAGTCCCGTACCGAAAACGAAGGCCGTACTCGTGTTTATCAGGTGGTCGGGCAGGTGTTTTTTGCGTCAGCCGATACTTTCGGCAAGTCGTTCGATTTTAAAGAGGCCATCGAAAGCGTGCGTATCGACGTCAGTCGGGCCTGTTTCTGGGATATCACTGCTGTCAGCGCTCTCGATGCCGTTGTCCTGAAGTTTCGCCGCGAGGGGGCCGACGTCGGGGTCATCGGGCTTGACGCGGCCTCGGCAACGCTGGTCGACCAGTTTGCCATTCACGACAAGCCCGGCGCCATAGATCGCCTGATGGGGCACTAAGGAGAACACCATGAACAAAGTTGTAGCGTGTATTGATGATTCGCCCCGTGCGGCGGTGGTTTGCGATTTTGCGATCTGGGCGTCGCGCTTGCTGGACGTCAAGCTCGAGTTTCTGCATGTGCTTGACCGCCACCCCGAGCGCGCCAGCGTGAGTGATTACAGCGGCGCCATTGGCATTGACAGCCACGAAAGCCTGCTGGAACAGCTTAGCGCACTCGATGAAGAGCGCAGCAAATTGGCCCAGGAGCATGGCCGCCAGATTTTGCAGGCGGCGCGTCAGCGCGCCGAAAGTGCGGGCGTGTCGGCAGTCGATACCTTGCAGCGTCACGGGGCGCTGGCCGAAACCTTGCTCGACCTGGAGCCCGAAACCCGTCTGGTCGTGATGGGCCAGCACGAACATGCAGGGGTGTCGCGTTGGTACCTTGACCAGAATGCCGAGCGGGTGGTGCGCAGCCTGCAACGTCCGGTGATGGTCGTTAACGGGGCCTACAAGGCGCCAGAACGCTTTGTAATTGCTTTCGACGCAAGCGCGACCGCCACGAAGATGGTGCAAATGGTGGCGGGCAGCCCGTTGCTTAAAGGGCTGGACTGCCATTTGCTGGTTGCCGGTGACCCGGGCGCGTCGGTGCGTGACAGCCTGGCCTTGGCCCGCGAAACCCTTGAAAGCGAAGGCTTTGCCGTCACCGAAGCCGTTCGGCCAGGCGAGGCCGAGCAGGTCATCCGCGATTATGTCGTTGAGTGTCAGGCCGATGTGTTGGTCATGGGTGCCTATGGTCATTCGCGTATCCGTCACCTCATTATGGGCAGCACTACGTCTACGCTGTTGCGCACCAGCCCGGTGTCCATGCTGGTGCTGCGTTAGCCGTCTTTGCCCCGTCGGCCTTTTTTTGTCCAATTTTGCCCTGTTGGCCGGTTCTTTGTCCGGCCGTCAAATTCCTGCAACCTAGGCCCGCTAGTATCAAGCCCGTTTTAGTTCAAAGGCGTACGGGCTTTTTATGCGTTGGTTTCGAGGTTGGCGCGTTGGCGTCAAGTTAATTGCAGGTTTTCTGGCCGTGGCGGCTATCGCTGCGCTTATCGGCGCGTTGGGTTTGCAGGCCACCAGTCAGGTCAATCAAATGGCCATGCTCATGTATTCGCAAGAAGTTGCGGGTATTCGTCATGCGTCGCAAACCCAGTTGCGTCTGGTGGCGGCGGGCAGTGCCGCACGCGCGGCGTTGCTGGCATCCGACAAAGGGGCGCGTATTGGTCAGGTGTACGCTATGCGCGACCACCTGCAGGGCGCCGCTGTAGAAATAGAGAAGCTGGCCGAGCTGGCGCGTACGCCCGACGAGCAGACCACGGTGGTAGATGCGACGAAAGCCGTCGCCGGTTATGCCGACGCACTCGAGGCCTTTGCCCGTCAGCTTGAGGCGGCGGAAATGGACGTGTCGTCGGTGGCGGCCTACGAGGCGGCAATGGCGAATGCCGTCATGCAAGGCGAAATAGCCGAAATGATGGTCAACATGGTGGTCATGAACAAGCAGAATACGTCTGCCGCTCTGGCCGACCAAACAACGGTCGTGTACGACGATGCGGTTGTGCGATTGGGTGCGCTGACGGCCCTGGGTGCTTTGCTGGCGATTGTTTTGGGGATGTTGCTGACGCGCGGTCTGGTGCGGCAGTTGGGGGGCGAACCCGCCGACGTCGTGCGCGTTGTTAACGCCGTGGCCCATGGCGACCTGGCCACCGAGGTGGATGTGCGGCGGGCCCGGTCGGGCAGCGTGATGCTGGCCATGGAACGCATGCGTTTGGCGCTAAGCGCGGCTGTGGGGCAGGTGCATGCCAGTAGCAACAGTATTGCCCAGGGGGCCCACCAAATTGCTGGTGGCAACACCGATTTGGCACGGCGCACCGACGAGCAAGTCGCCAGCCTGACACAAACGGCCGCCGCCATGGAGCAACTGGCCAGTACGGTGGCCAGCAATGCCGGCGTGGCTCAGCAGGCCGCCAATATGGCGCTCACGGCGCGGCAGTCGGCACAGCATGGCGGTGAGGTGGTCAATGCAGTGGTGCAAACCATGAGCGACATCAGCCAGGCCTCACGCCGGGTAGTCGATATCATCGGGGTGATCGACACGATTGCTTTTCAGACGAATATTTTGGCCTTGAATGCGGCGGTCGAAGCCGCCCGTGCCGGCGAACAAGGACGTGGTTTTGCTGTAGTGGCCAGCGAGGTGCGCGGGTTGGCCCAGAAAAGCGCGGCGGCGGCCCGCGATATCAAGCAGCTTATTCTGGACAGCAGACAAAAAGTCGATGAAGGCAGTCATATGGTCGAGCAGGCCGGCCGCGCCATGTCGGACATCGTTCACGAGGTTAGCCAGGTGGCTGACCTGATCCAGGAGATCAGCCGTGCGACGCAAGAGCAAACCGACGGTATTGCCCAGGTGAATGTGGCCGTGGCGGGCCTGACGCAATTGACGCAGCAAAATGCCACACTGGTTGAAGCATCGGCGGCGGCTGCCGGCGGCCTGAGCCACCAGGCCGGGCATTTGCTGGATGTGATGGGGGTGTTTAACCTGGGCGGGCGTCAAGGGCCCGCTATGGTTACATATCAACCGGTGTAACAGTCGTGACGGGACGCGGTCTTTTGTTATCATCGGTTTCATAATATTGCCCGCTTAAGGAAGCACCGCGCCCATGACCGTACGCCCCTGTTCCGCCTGCCGAGATGGCAAACCCCTAGACTTCGAGTTCAGTTACGCCTATCAGCCCATTCTCGACGTTGGTAAACAAGACGTTTATGCACACGAAGCCCTGGTGCGCGGGGCGGCGGGCGAGTCGGCGTTTTCGGTGTTGTCCAAGGTCAACGAAGACAACCGCTATCAGTTCGACCAGGCCTGCCGGGTCAAGGCCATTAAAACAGCTGCCAGTATTGGTTTGCCGTCAAAGCTGTCTATCAACTTCATGCCCAATGCCATCTACAAGCCCGAACTGTGCATACGCACTACACTCGAGGCTGCGCGGCAGTTCAATTTTCCCATCGACCGCATTATTTTCGAAACGGTCGAGGGCGAACAGGTGAACGATGGCAAGTGGCTTGCCCAGGTGTTGTCCGAATACCAACGCATTGGGTTTAAAACGGCTATTGATGACTTCGGTGCGGGTTATGCGGGCCTTAACTTGTTGGCCGATTTCCACCCCGATATCATCAAGCTCGACATGGGCCTGGTGCGTAATATTCACGAAAGCAAGGCGCGTCGCGCCATTGTGCGGGGCATTGCCGACATTGCCGCCGAACTCGATATTGCGCTGGTGGCCGAAGGGGTTGAGGTTGTTGACGAGTACAAATGTCTGCGCGATTTAGGCATTAACTTGATGCAGGGTTACTTGTTCAGCAAGCCTTTGTTCGAGTCTTGCGCTCAGCGCAACGGCGTTCAGTGGCCTGTGGCTTAACCCCGTCGGGTTAACCTGGTTTGCTAGTCTGGGCGGTGTTTCCTGGCTCGTGTACATCCGAAGCGATGTTTCCGTCAATGAGCGTAATGGTTCGGTCGCAAGTGGCCGATAACCGCGGGTCGTGCGTGACGATCAGTACCGCGCACCCATAGGCTTCGTTAAATTGCCTGAAGACGTCAAACACGCCGGCCGCGGTTTGCGTATCGAGGTTGCCGGTGGGCTCGTCAGCCAAAATCAAGTCGGGGCGTGTCATCAGGGCACGCGCAATGGCCACGCGCTGTTGCTGACCGCCGGATAAATCGCCCGGCTTGCGGTCGGTAAACTTAAGCAAGCCTACCTGGTCAAGCAGTTGTAAGGCGCGCTCGCGCATCTCGGCATTCGGTCGACCATGCCGGATCATCATCGGCATCAGCACGTTATCCAGCACATTAAACGCGGGTATTAAATGGTGAAACTGAAAAACAAACCCGATATGGCGGCTGCGCATGGCAGTCAGGGTTTCGTCGTCCATGGTGCGCGTGGGTTGGCCCATCAGGTACAGCTCGCCCGCGGTGGGCTGGTCGAGCAGGCCCAGCAGGTTAAGCAGTGTGCTTTTACCCGACCCGGACGGGCCAACCAGCGCAGTAAACTCGCCTCGCTTGATGCTCAGGTCGATGCCGTGCAATACCTCGAGCTCGTTGGGTTTGCCAATGTTGTACGACTTTTTCAGGGCCTCAAGGGCCAGTACGGGTTGGGCCATGTCAGACATACCGTATCGCCTCGACGGGGTCTAGTCGCGCGGCCCGCCACGCCGGCACCATGGCTGCCAGTACGCCGGTAACCATGGCCGCCAGCATGGTGGTTGGAATCAGGCTGGGCATGAGCGGGATATAAAACAGCTTGGGGCCGAAGGTGTTGAATGACCACACCAGCGCGTAGCCTGCGGCCGACCCGGCGGCAGAGCCGGCCAACCCCAGCACGGCACCTTGCACCAAAAATACCTGCAGCATCTGGCCGCGCTGCATGCCCATGGCTCGCAAAATACCGATTTCGCGCGTGCGCTGCGTCACACTGATGGCCAGAACGCTGGCAATGCCGAATGCAACCGACATGGCCACAAAGAAACTGATCATGGTGGTCGACAACCGTTGCGAGCTTAGGGCGTTCATGAGCTGGGCATTGGTTTCGATCCAGCTTTCTGCTTTTAACCCGGTCAGGCGGCCGATACGCACGGCAATTTGGTCGGCCTGGAACAGGTCGTTGACGGTCACATCAATAACGGTGACGGCGCCGGGCAGGTCGAGCAGCGATTGCGTTTGTTTAAGGTCGAGATAGACGTAGCGCAGATCGAGTTCGCGTACGCCCAGTTCGAAAATACCTGCAATGGTGACGGTCGCCGTGCGGCCGTCTCCCGATTCGATGCGCAATTTCCCGCCGGTTCGCATGCCCAGGTCGCGGGCCAGTAACGCGCCAATGACGGCGTCACCGGCACCCACCCGAAATTCGCCGTCGATGATGTCGTCTTGTACCGGAATGATTTTTTGATAGCGCTGCGGGTCGATACCGACCAGTGAAACCGACTTCAGTACGTTGCCGCGTCGCGCAAAGGCGGGCCCGGAAATGACGGGGGAGACGGCTGTGACTTCGGGCAGGGTGTCGAGGGTTTGCTGGACGGCCAGCCAGTTATTGACAGAGCGCAGCCGCTGGGCGCGAGGGTCTTCGAGCAGCAGACGGCGTGTGTTGTTGCCCAGCGGTGCAATCAGGTTGCGCTCGTCGGGCGGCTCGACCCTGATATGTGACTGGGTACCCAATGTGCGATCGATGATGTTTTCTTGCAAGCCATTGATGAGGGTGGTGATGAACACAATGACCGAGACCCCAACGGCAATGCCCACCAGGATCAGCAAGGTCTGAGTCATGTTCTGACGCAGGAACTTGATGGCGACCGTGGTTTCCAGCCAGTGCATGTCGGCGCCTAGTTGAATTTCATGGGGGTTTCGCCTGCCGTAGACGCCGGCCGGGTCGATGCTGTGTCGGGTAGCGGTGTGATGTTCAGGCGCACACGTTGGCCCGGTTCAAAGGCGGCCCCGGCCCGGGCAATCAAGTCTTTGGGCGCCAGGCCTTCGGTAACTTCGGTTAACGACTGCCCCCGCAAGCCTGTTGTTACGTCAACTGGTGCCAGCTTTCCGTCTTCATAACGCCATACCGCCGTCGTGCCATTGACCGACCGGAACAGCGCATCGTTGGGCACGACAATGGCAGCGTCGCGTTCGCCGGTGGTAATGGTGACCGTGATGGTCATGTCCTGGCGCAAGAAGTCAGGCTCTGGTGTGGCCTGCAGGCGGACATCGACGGTACCGCGTTCGGGGTCGACCGCGGGTGCAATGGTGCTGATGCGTGCAGGGAAGGGGTTATCCGGGTAGGCGTCGGCAATCACGGTGGCCGGCTGGCCGACCTTTAAAACACCCAGATTGCGCTCGTCGATGGGGACCAGCAATTCTGCGTTGGTGTCGGTACCGATTTCCAGCAAGGTTTTACCTGGCTGGACGAGGTCTCCGGGTTCGACGTTGCGTGTCAGTACGGTGCCGTCGAATTGCGCGCGCACAATGGTTTTAGCCAGGTCGGCTTCGGCAGCCCGCAGGCGTTCTTGCAAAATAGATTCTTGCAGGCCATCAGGTGCAAGCGCCTGGGCGTCGATGCGCGCCTGGCGCGCCGCCGCAAGCGCAATGGCCACGGCGTTCTCGGCCTGTTCAACATCTTCTTTGGTGACGGCGCGTGTATCGAGCAGTTTTTTGCGGCGGTCGAGTTCGCGTTTTGCCTGGGCAAGCTGAGATTCGGTGCGCGCCAGGCTGGCCTGGGCCTGCGGACGTTGTGCGGTGCGCAGCAAGTCCAGCGCAGCCCGGGCCTCTTCGGCGCGGGCCTTCAGGGCGTCGGCACGCAGCACCAGCAAGACATCACCGCGACCCACGCGGTCGCCTTCGCGCACCCGGCGTTCGACAACAACGGCGGTTATTTCGCTGCCTACCTGTGCTCGCGAGTTGGCCACGACACGCCCGGTGGCCACAACCTGTTGTACCAACGGGGCGGCTTCGACCTGATAGCCATTGACCACGGGGCCTTGCCATGCCCGCCAGCCCCATAGCCCAACGGCTGTGACCAGGCCAAGCCCCAGGAACAACTTCCAGCGTGAAGAATGTTTAGCCACCGTGCGAAACCCGAGTCATGTCAGTCTGACAGTATATCGGGCCGGATTGGGTCTTGGGCGCGCCAGCGTTGTAGTTGCACGGGGATGTGTTCCAGATCGGCAAGCAGTTGCACACCGGGCACCCCGCGACGATGCAAGACAGGGTGGGGGCTGCCGGCCCATAGCTCGATGTTGGCCGGCAGCATGGTGCGCAGTTCAGTTAGCCCGTCGGTGGCATGACCAGGATTGCTGGCGGCTGAAAAACTGATGGCGATGATGTCTGCACGGTGTGCGCGTGCTGCGTTGACCAGGTCGTGCAGTGGGGTCTGCGCACCCAGACTCATGCAGGCGCAGCCCTCGACCTGGAAGATGGCTTCGGCCATCAGCAGGCCCAGGCTGTGGCTCTCTCCGGGGAATGTAGACAGCAATACGCGAGGGCGGCTGTGCTGGTTAGCCTCGGGGGCCGAGGCCATGGCTGTACGCAAGCTGGTTTCCAGCATTTCGCTACATAGGTGCTCTTCAAAAATGTGCAGCTCGCCGCTGGCCCAGGCCTCCCCGATTTCGTGCATAAGGGGGATCGCCACCTTGAGCACAAACTGCGACAGCCCGGTCCGCATGATGGTTTGAGAGAACCGACGCCGGATTTGTGCCGGGTCGTGCGATTTGAGCAGCGTGATGATGTCCTGGATTTCGTTCTGCTGTTCGGGGGCGACGTTGGCCGCGGCGGGCTTTGCAACGTCGCTTTCCCGCAGTTCTTCACCCAGGCGATGCAGGTCTTCCAGCGTTAATGAAACGATGCGCCCGGGGCGATGCCCGGCGTCGAGCAGTCGTTTGATGACCCGAAGCTTCTCAACCTGATCGGGCGGGTACAGGCGCTCGCCATTGATATCGCGCTTGGGCGTCGGGAAGCCGTAGCGCTTTTCCCAGACCCGCAAAGCGTCTTTGCCGATGCGGGTGTCGCGTTCGACGGCGGTGATGTTAAGCATCAACTGATTGGTGTTGTCTGGTGGGCTCATGGCGGATTCGGGTCTGTGCGCAGGTTTGTCTTGGACATATATGATATCAATTAATATTGTCTTGGACAAAATATTGTTAAAAGCGAATTTTATCGTTAATATAGTGAAGACATTTAACTTTGACTAGGACATTTATGGTTTTGTCCAGGGACAGGAGTCTTGTATGAAGCATGTTGCCGTCATTGGTTCCGGCATATCCGGCCTAAGTGCCGCCTGGTCGCTTGCCCAGGCCGGCGAGGGCGCCCGCGTCACCCTGTTTGAGGCCGCCGACTATGCCGGCGGGCATACACATACTGTTGATGTCACGCTTAACGATGCCAACGGCAAGCCTGTCACGCACGGGGTCGACACCGGGTTTCTGGTTTTTAATCACCGGACGTACCCGCAGCTTGTCGAACTCTTCAAAACGCTCGATGTGCCAACGGCGCCGTCTGACATGTCGTTTTCGGTTCAGGCCGAGCAGGGCGGGCTGGAGTGGTGCGGAACTGACCTTAACGGCGTGTTCGCCCAACGAAGCAATATATTCAAGCCATCGTTCTGGCTTATGCTGCGCGAAATTTTGCGCTTTAATAAAGAAGCTACGCGACTGGCCGAAACCGGCAACGAGGTCGAGCTCACCCAGAGCATCGGGCACTTTCTGGACAATCGGGGTTACACCGAATCATTCCGTCGCTGGTATTTGCTGCCCATGATCAGCAGCATCTGGTCGTGCCCGGCCGGGCAAATGCTGCAATTTCCGGTGTCTACCTTGATTCGCTTTTGCCACAATCACGGTCTGCTTCAGGTTAACGATCGCCCGCAGTGGTACACCGTTAGCGGGGGCGCGCGTCAGTATGTGCAGCGCATGCTGACGTCGATTCCCGATGTTCGGCTTAATACGCCGGTGACGGCGGTGCGTCGTAATGGTCCGGGCGCCGGGGTAACGGTTTTCAGCCCGGCACATGCCGAGCATTTCGACGAAGTGATTTTTGCCTGTCACTCTGACCAGGCGTTGCGCATCCTGGGTCAAGACGCGCGTGCTTCAGAGCAAGCCGTTTTGTCGGCGATCCCGTACCAAGATAACCATGCGGTGCTGCACACCGATACGGCCTTGTTGCCCAAGCGGCGTTTGGCCTGGGCTGCCTGGAACTACGAACATCGGGATACCGCCGACGGCGAGGGTCAGGGCGGGGTTTGTTTGCACTATTTGCTTAACCGGCTGCAGCCGTTGCCGTTTGCGCAAGACGTTATTGTGTCGCTTAACCCGATTCGTCAACCCGATCCGGCCAAGGTTATTGCCCACATTAACTATGCGCATCCCGCGTTTGACCTGGCTGCGCGCGACGCCCAAGAAAAGCTGCCAGGCATTCAGGGTGAGAACCACACCTGGTTCTGCGGCGCCTGGACAGGCTATGGCTTTCACGAAGACGGCCTGAAATCGGGGTTGGCCGTAGCGCAGGCCCTGCAGGCGCGCTGGCGGGCCGCTGCCAACCTTTTGCAGGCGGCTTAACATCGTGCGCGCCGCGACCTCGCCCCTTCAATCGGTGTCCCCCGGCACCGCCGCCATGGCAGCGGCCGCGATACCGCCGTCGGTGGCAAAAATCGGTAAAGGCGTGGTGCGTCATACCCGCTTGCGGCCCGCGCGCAACGCGTTTGCTTACAAAACCTGGTTCTTGATGCTGCCCATGCGCAGCTGGCGCCACACGCCGGTGGCCGGGTTAAAGCGCAACCAGCGCGGGTGGGTAAGTTTCTACGACACCGATCATGGTGACGGTGGCCCCGATGCCCTGGCCTGGCTGGAAGATGTGCTGTTGCAAGTCGGAATACAGGCCGATGGCGAAGTCTGGCTGCACACGTATCCCAGGGTCCTGGGTTACGTATTCAACCCGGTCAGCTTCTGGTATGCCCACGATGCCGACGGTACCCTTAAGGCCATTGTTGCCGAGGTCAACAACACATTCGGGCAGCGCCACTGTTACTTGCTTACCGGCCCCGATTTGCGCTGGGGGCAAGAGCTTCACGCCAAAAAAACCTTTCATGTGTCGCCGTTTTGTCAGGTCAATGGCGGCTACCGGTTTCGCTTTATGCAAACCACAGGTGGCCCGTCACAAGCGCCCCGTACGGTGGCGCGCATCGATTACGACGATGACGCCGGCCCTTTACTGCAAACGAGTGTCAGCGGCGTACTGACGCCGCTGACGCCAAACAGCCTGTGGCGCACGGTGATGTCCATGCCGTTGCTGACTTTGGCCATCATTGCCCGTATTCATTGGCAGGCTGCCAAGCTATTCTGGAAACGTGTGCCGTTCTCGACCAAACCCCTGAAGAGTGCCCCTCATGACTGACACCCTGAACCCCCGTACGCCCGGGTTGTCGCAAACGCCCGTGGATAAAACACGCGGCCCCGCGGCTGCCCGTACTATTTTGCGCATGCTCAACAACCTGGCCCATGGCACCCTGGAACTGACCTTGCCCGACGGCAGCCAGCGGCGCTTTGGTAACGGCAAGCAGCCTCATGCCGCGGTCCGGTTAAATAATTGGGCGGTTTTTTCTGCGGCGCTTAAGTCGGGTGACATTGGTTTTGCCGAAACGTTCATCAACGGTGACTGGAGTACCCACGATCTGCCGGGCCTTATCCGGCTGTTCATCCTGAATCGCGACCACATGGAGCGCGTCATGTATGGCTCGTGGTGGGGCAGTTTGCTTTACCGTTTCCGTCACCTGTTTAACCGCAATAGTCGTAGCGGCAGTCGTCGCAATATTCATGCGCATTACGACCTGGGCAATGCGTTTTACTGCCATTGGCTTGATGCCACCATGAACTACTCGTCGGCCTGGTTCAATGGCAACACCCAGCAGTCGCTGGCCGACGCCCAGCGCGCCAAAATTCGTCGTGCCCTCGACGAGGTGCGGGTGCAGCCGGGCCAGCGCGTACTGGAAATTGGCTGTGGCTGGGGCGCTGTTGCCGAAACCGTTGCCGCCGAGCGTCGCGCCAGTCTTACCGGGGTGACCTTGTCGACCGAACAACTGGTATTTGGCCAGCAGCGTTTACGCGATGCCGGGCTGGCGCAACTCACCGACCTGCGTCTTCAAGATTATCGCGACATCGACGACGGCCCGTATGACGCCATTGTGTCGATCGAGATGTTTGAAGCGGTGGGGCAGGCCTACTGGCCCGAGTACTTCAATGTGCTGGCCCGCAACCTTAAACCCGGGGGTCGCGCCTGCATTCAAAGCATCACGATTCGCGACGACCTGTTCGAGCGCTATGCGCGCTCTACCGACTTCATCCAGCAGTACATCTTCCCGGGTGGCATGCTGCCCAGCCGTGACGTCTTCATTCAGCATGCGCAGGCGGCAGGCCTGAAAGTAGAACGCTCATTTGCTTTTGGCCCCGACTACGCCGAAACCTTGCGCCGCTGGCGCACGCCTTTCCAGGCCAACGAGCAAGCGATTCGCGCGTTGGGCTTTGATACCCGCTTTATGCGCACCTGGGACTTCTATCTGTCGTATTGCGAAGCGGCTTTCGATACCGGTAACACCGACGTTATTCAATTCACGTTGTACAAGCCGGAGGAATAAGCCATGTCAGGGGTCAACGTCATTCGTCGTGTGTTGTCTGGCCTGCCTGTGGTGCTGGCCCTGATGGGGCTGGCTGCTATGGCGGGCGCGCAAACTCAACCCAACGGGGGGCAAGGCGTAGGCCAGGCGCCTTCGGTATCGTCAAACCGGTTGCAAGAAACCCCTGTGCAGCCTACGGCGTCGGGGTCGTCTGCCGCTGGCCCTGCTGCAGTCAAGGCGCCGACCGAGGTCGTTGCAGCGTTGGGGCAACCGTCGTTGCAGGGCCAAAAACGGTTTCGCTGGTTTGCGTTTTCGGTGTATGACATTCGGCTTTGGCTGTCGCCTGGCGCTACGCCCGATGCGTTGTTCAACGCGCCTTTTGCGCTCGAGCTTGATTATGCGCGCAGCCTGAAGGGCGAGGCGATTGCGCAGCGTTCAATTGAAGAAATGAGCAATCTCGATACCATCAGCCCCGATGAGCAAGCCGACTGGCTGGCGCTGATGACGCGCGCCTTTCCCGACGTTGCCGAGGGCGACCGCCTGACCGGCGTTTGGCGGCCTGGTGGCACTGTGGAGTTTTTCTTTAATGGTAAACAAACCGCGTCGGTAGAAAACGCGAGGTTTGGGCGTCTGTTCTTCGGGATCTGGTTGTCCGAGAAGACCTCCGAACCGGCGATGCGGTCGGCTTTGCTGGGGCAATTGTAATGACGGCCCGCGAGGTGCACCCCGCGCCTGCGGCGGGCTTTAATTACGGGGCCTTGGGGTTGCCCCTGGCATTCGTGGCGCTGCCGCTGTACGTGTACATGCCCGCCTATTACGCCGAACAGTTCGGTGCCTCCTTGGCGGCATTGGGGGCGGTGCTCTTGTTTGTCCGTATCTTCGACGCCGTAACCGACCCGGTCATGGGTTATGTGGCCGATCGCCTGTTTTCGGTATCCAGACGCAGCTTGCAGCTTGCAGCTTGCCGTGGGGCTGGGGTGCGTGGCTTTGCTGGCCGGCTTTATCGGGCTTTTTTTTCCGCCGCAGGCCTTGCGTGAACCGCAAACGGCTTTGCTGGCCTGGTGCGCGCTTGCGCTGATGCTGACCTACCTGGCCTACAGCGCGCTGACCATCACGCATCAGGCCTGGGCCGCGCGTCTTAAAGGCAGTGACGACGCCCAAAGCCGGTGGGTCTCCTGGCGCGAAGCTGCCACCCTGGTCGGCGTGATGCTGGCCAGTGTCTTGCCCACTGTGGCGGGTATGCCGGCTACCGCCGTGGTCTTGGGCGTGGCGCTGTGGCTGGGCTGGCTGGCGTTAGGGCGTGCGCCTGCCCCTGTCGCCCCTAACGTCAGTCTTGCGGGGCCTGCCGTCGCGCCCAGGCTTTCTTTGCATTACTTTGCGTTGCCCTGGCGTGGCCCCGCGTTTCGCGGGCTGATGGCGGTGTTCCTGGTCAATGGCATAGCCAGTGCCATCCCGGCGACCTTGCTGCTCTTCTTTGTCAACGATCGCTTGCAGGCTGCGGGCTGGGAAGGCGCTTTTTTGGCCATTTACTTTGCATGTGCGGCAGTGTCTTTGCCGCTGTGGGTCAAAGTGGTTGCCCGCGTTGGCCTGGGGGCGGGCTGGGCAGTGGGCATGGCGCTGGCCGTCGTCAGTTTTTTTGGGGCGGCGTTTCTGGGGGCCGGTGACACGACGTTGTTTCTTCTAATTTGCGCGGCCAGCGGGTTGGCGCTGGGCGCCGACCTCGCACTGCCCACACCGTTGCTGGCCCGTGTTATTCGCACCGAGGCGGTCAGCCCCGATTCCGAAGGGGCTTACTTTGGCTGGTGGAACAGTGCGTCGAAACTGAATCTGGCCCTGGCTGCAGGGCTGGTGTTGCCGATGTTGCAGTGGCTGGGGTATACGCCTGGCCAAACCGATGAACACGGGTTGTGGTCGCTTAGTCTGGCTTACGCGGTCCTGCCTTGTGGTTTGAAACTGGTGGCGCTTTACGCCTTGTGGCTATGGCGTCGCCGTTGGGATAAGGAGCATTGATATGCCTGTATTTACAGCCTGGAAACGGGGCGTGCGCTGGGCCACGCTATCGGTCGCGTGTATGGGGCTGATTGCCTGTGCATCGCCCAAACCCGCCGATTATGCGGCAGAGCGGCCTGTGCTTGACTTGCGCGAGTATTTTGTCGGTGACATTGACGCCTATGGTTTGTTTACCGACCGCAGCGGCAAGGTGGTCAGACGCTTTACCGTCAAAATCAAAGCCAGCTGGGAAGGCAACAAAGGGGTGCTGGAAGAAGACTTTATCTATAGCGATGGCGAGAAGCAACGCCGCGTCTGGTACCTGACCTATGAGGGTGACGGGCGCTACACCGGTACTGCCGAAGATGTAGTCGGCGAAGCGTCTGGCGAGGTGGCAGGTAATGCCTTCCAGTGGCGCTATGTGCTGCGGCTGCCGGTTGGCGACCGGACCTACGATGTTTCGTTCAACGACTGGATGTACCTGATGGATGACAAGGTCATGCTGAACAAGGCGGTCATGAGCAAGTTTGGCATCCGTCTGGGCGATGTCACGTTGTCGTTCCATAAACGTTAAGGGCAAATTATGGCGCTGAATCCCCGTTTCGATTACTCCGCAGATCAGGTTGTCTGGGTTGTCGGTGCGTCAACGGGCATCGGGCGTGCCGTTGCCGAACGGCTGGCCTCGAAGGGCGTTAAAGTGGTGGTGTCGGCCCGCGATGCGTCGGCGCTCCATACCTTCGAGGCCCGGTTCAACGGGTGTCTGGCGCTGGCGCTTGATGTCACCGATGCTGCCGCGGTGCGTTCGGCGTGTAATGCCATTGTGCAGCGCTATGGGCGTTTAGACCGGGTCTTGTATTGCGCCGGCGTCTACAAGGCCATGCGCGCCCAGCGGTTCGACCTGAGTCAAATGATCCAACATCAGCAGGTTAACTATATTGGCGCCCTGAATGTCCTGGCGCCGGTTATACCGCTGTTCTTGCAGCAAGGCACCGGGCATATCAGCCTGGTTTCAAGCGTGGCCGGCTTTAGCGGGCTGCCGCAAGGTTTGGCCTATGGCCCCACCAAGGCCGCACTTACGCACCTGGCCGAAACGCTTTTTCTGGATTTGCGCCCGCAAGGTATCGGGGTGTCGGTGGTTCACCCGGGGTTTGTCGAAACGCCTTTGACGCGCCAGAACGAATTTCCCATGCCGTTTCTGCAAACACCCGAGCAGGCGGCCGACGCCATTGAAAAGGGCTGGATGCGAGGCCATTTCGAGATTGACTTCCCGAAACGTTTTTCTTTCATTCTTAAAGCGCTGCGCTGGCTGCCTTATGGCCTGTACTTCAAGCTGGTTCACAAAGGAACTGGACTATGACGCAAACCTTGTCGCCCAACGCCAACGGGCAAACGCATTTGCTGGGCCCGGCCCGGCGCATGGCCGAGCTGGCGGCCTACTACGAGCAGCTGTCGCCGGCCAGCCTTGAGCATTTGGGGCGTCTTTACGACGAGCAGGCCCGTTTTAAAGACCCGTTTAACGACGTGGTGGGTGTGGCGGCCATTCAGGCTGTTTTTCGGCATATGTTCGACACCGTGCAGCAGCCGCGTTTTGTCGTGCACGACACCATTGTCCAGGGCGACAAGGGGTTTCTGGTTTGGTCGTTTCACTTTTATTCGGCCGGTGGCCGCACCGCCCGTGCGTGGGAAATTAAAGGGGGCAGCCATGTGCAGTGGGGCCGAGACGGCCGCATTGTGCTGCATCGCGACTACTGGGACGCCGCTGAAGAGCTCTACGCAAAATTGCCGGTGCTGGGTGGCCTGATGCGATATTTAAAACGCAAGTTGGCGACGCCCATAACCCGGTAACCGATGTCGTTGCAATAAGGTGCGTGTATTGCCCAAATCATGGCCAGGCCAGCACTATCGACCCACGGGCTTGTTGTTGTGACTGCCCAATAAAAAACGCCCCTTGCGGGGCGTTTTTAGCTTAAGACACGGTAATCGTGTGCTTAGGCGGCCTGGATGTTTTTAGCCTGGGGGCCTTTGGGGCTGTCAGCTGTTTCGAAAGAAACGCGCTGGTTTTCGTTCAGCGACTTGTAGCCTGTACCAACGATGTCGGTGTGGTGGGCGAACAGGTCTTTACCGCCAGCGTCGGGAGTGATGAAGCCGAAGCCTTTTTCGTTGTTGAACCATTTAACAATACCGGTTTGCGTAGTCATGTGACAATTCCTTAAAAAAATATGGGCCAATATGCCCTGGGCAAGACTTATTCAAGGAACGGCGACTCGAGCAAAAAGACGTACTGTTTGAACTTAAATACAACGAACTTGAAAAATCTCTCGATGAATGTAGTCGTATTTTTGCGCGTTGTCTACTACTGAATGTATTCGGGCCAACACTGTTGTGTTGGCCCGTCGTTTTTTGTGGCTTAAAACCGGTGCACGGTTATGCCAGCAACTGACGCGACCCGCCGATGGCCGGGGCTTCGGGTGAGGTGCCGCGCGGGGTGACATCGATTTCGCGGTTGTTGCTGTCGACCCGGAAGGTAGAGACCAGCTTGGCCAGGGTGCCGGCCTGGTCTTGCAGGCTGTCGGACGCAGCCGAGGCTTCCTGGACGAGGGCGGCGTTTTGCTGGGTGACCTGATCCATTTGCGAGACAGCCTGGTTGACCTGGTCGATGCCGATGCTTTGCTCTTGGCTGGCGGCGGTGATTTCGCCCATGATGTCGGTGACGCGTTTAATGCTGGCGACGGTTTCCTGCATGGTGGTGCCGGCTTCGGCGACCAGGCGGTTGCCGGTTTCGGTGATGCTGACCGACTTGTCGATGAGATCTTTGATTTCTTTGGCGGCCTGGGCGCTGCGCTGGGCCAGCGAGCGTACCTCGGAGGCCACGACGGCAAAGCCTTTACCCTGTTCGCCGGCGCGGGCCGCTTCAACGGCCGCGTTCAGGGCGAGGATATTGGTTTGAAAGGCGATGGAGTCGATGACACTGATGATGTCAACCACCTGTTTTGACGATTCGTTGATGGCGCCCATGGTGTCCACCACCTGGGCGACGACCTGGCCGCTTTTGGTGGCTACGCTGGCGGCCGACTCGGCCAGGCCATTGGCCTGACGGGCGTTGTCGGCATTTTGCTTGACGGTGGTGGTGAGCTCTTCCATGGTGGCGGCGGTTTCGGCCAGCGAGCTGGCTTGTTGCTCGGTACGGGAAGAGAGATCCATATTGCCGGCGGCGATTTGCCCGGCGGCAGTGGCGATAGAGTCGGCGCCGTCTTTGACCTCGCGCACGACATTAAGCAGGTTGGCGTTCATGCGCTGCAGGGCGGCCATAAGGGTGGCCAGTTCGTCGCTGCCCTTGACGTTGATACGACTGGTCAGGTCGCGGTTAGAGACTTTCTCGGCAAAATTAACCGCGTTGGTGAGCGGGCGGGTAATAGAGCGGGTAATGGAAATGGCCAGCAGCAGCCCGATAAGCAAAGACACGGCTGTTAGCCCGACAAGCAGGTTCAGTGCCACTGTGTTGTTGGCATGCAAGGCTGTCGCATTAGTGTTGATAAGATTCTGCTGGAACTTGAGCAGATCGCTGATACTGCCGTTGTACCGGTCCAGCAAGCCCTCGAGCTCGTTGTCGTAAAAGTTTTGCGCGGCCTGCAGGTTGCCCTGACGACGTTGCTCAAGCGCATCGTTACGCTTGCCGACATATTCGCTGCGGCGTTGCTGGATAACGTCGTAAAGGCGCAGGGCCTCGGGGTTGGTGAGTTTTTCTTTCAGCGCGCTCTGGATTTTGCTGATCTCGGCGCTGGTCACCTTCATTTGGTCTTCGAAGTACTTGATGGTGTCGGCGTCGGTAAGCCGGGCGTTGGCAATGGTACGGGTGGCGTTCAGAGCGGTCAGCTTGCTCCATTCATTGATCATGCGTTCGCTGGCCAGGCGAGTTTCGGTCAGGTCTGATGCCATGGCGTCGGAGCCTTGTACCCGCCAGATGCCGATGCCTGCCAGCAAGGCAATGAAGAGAAGCATGATGGCAAAGCTTACAATGAGGCGCGTGCCGATTTTTAGATTGTTCATGGTGAAAACCTGAAGGCTGGCGCAGCAGATGCCGCCTGCGCAATAGAAATAAAAAGTGCTTTTGTAACGAAACGACGGCGTTACTTTTACAAACAGCTGAAATCATTTTAGTTAAGCTTTTCAAACTGTAAAGGTCTGAAATGAAGGTATGTATTGCAGGACTTGGCGCTTTTGGCCAGAAACATCTGGAAGCGATCGCTGCCATCGATGGGGTTGCCGTCAGTTCGGTGGTGGGTGGACGCAGCCTGGCGCAGGCGCAAGATGTTGCCGTGCGTTTCGGCGTGCCGCACGTCACGCTCGACCTGAACGAAAGCCTTGCGCGCAGCGATGTTGACGCGGTTATTTTGTGCAGCCCGACCCAGGTGCACGCCGTGCAGGCCATGGCGTGTTTAAGGGCAAAAAAACCGGTTCAAATCGAAATCCCCATGGCCGATAACTTGCGCGACGCCCGCGAAATCGTGGCATTGCAGCAACACGCCGGCGTGGTGGCCATGGCCGGCCATACGCGTCGCTACAACCCGGGGCACCAGTGGATACGTCGTCGTATTTTGTCGGGCGAGCTTACTTTGCAGCATCTCGATGTCCAGACGTTCTTTTTTCGCCGCAGCAATATCAACGCGGCCGGCGAGCCACGTAGCTGGACAGACCACCTGCTTTGGCATCATGCGTGCCATACCGTTGACCTGTTTCAGTACCAAACGGGCCAGACGGCCTCGCGCGTACATGCCATGCAGGGGCCGCCGCACCCCGACCTGGGCATTGCCATGGATATGTCGATTCAGTTGCAGGTGCCCTCGGGGGCGCTGTGTTCGTTAACGCTTTCGTTCAATAACGACGGGCCGCAGGGGACATTTTTCCGGTACATCTGCGACAACGGCACGTATATTGCGCGCTACGATGAGCTGCTCGATGGACACGGCCGCCCGGTGGATTTGTCCGGAGTGGATGTATCGCTGAACGGCATTGAGTTGCAAGACCGCGAATTTTTCGAGGCGATTCAATCCGGGCGCGAACCGCGATCGGGCGTGGCGAGTGTGCTGTCGGCCTACGAAACGCTTGATCGCCTTGAACGCAGCCTGGCCTGAGTCCAACGCCTTGGCCCCTTTAATGAAGAACAATAATGTCCAGTCACAAACTTACCCCCGAACAAGTCGCAGCGTTAAAGCAAAACCTTATCGATAGCCCGTCGTACCGGGTGGCCTACAAAGACGCCGACTTCATGGAGGCCGAAGACCTGCGGCCGGTGCGTCTGCAGCTCGAGCTGCTCAAGCCCGAGTATTACCTGCGCAAAAATCATATCGAGTCCACCATTGTGGTGTTTGGCAGCGCGCGCGTTTTGCCGGCCGAGCAGGCCCAGCATGCGCTTGGCCAAGCTACCGAACACGCCGCGCGCCACCCCGAAGACCCCCAGGCACAGCAGGCGCTGGCCAAAGCCTCGAAGCAGGTGCATTATTCGCGGTACTACGAAGAAGCGCGCCGGTTCGCGCATATTGTGTCCAAGCGCTTTCAGGTCAACAGCCCGTGCCAGTTTGTGGTGGTTACCGGCGGGGGCCCCGGCATCATGGAGGCCGGTAATCGCGGGGCTTTCGAGGCCGACGCCTTGAGCGTCGGGCTTAATATCACCTTGCCCCACGAGCAAGAACCCAATCCGTATATCAGCCCGTCGGTGTGCTTTCACTTCAACTATTTTGCCTTGCGCAAAATGCATTTCATGATGCGGGCGCGGGCATTGGTGGCTTTTCCCGGGGGGTTTGGCACGCTCGACGAGCTCTTCGAAGCGCTTACGCTGGTGCAGACCGAAAAAATGGCACGCATGCCTATTGTGTTGGTGGGCAAGTCCTTCTGGTCACGCCTGGTCGACCTGGACTTTCTGGTCGAAGAAGGCATGATTTCACCGCAAGATCGCGAACTGGTCAGTGTGGTCGAAACGGCCGACGAAGTTGTGGCCATTCTCGAGCGGTTTTATCCAGATTGCGACGACTGTCGCCTTCCACCCAAAGGGGTTATATGAGTCAGCATGCAGGGTCGGGGCAGCAAGCCTCGTGGGGTGAGTTGCTTTCGGGGCGCAACGGGTTGCGCTCGCTGGCCGTGGCGGGTGGCGTAGCGTTGCATGCGGTTAATGTTTATATTGCCACCACCATTTTGCCCTCGGTGGTGCGCGACATTGGCGGTCTCGAGTACTACGCCTGGAACATGACGTTGTTCGTCGCCGCATCAATCATGGCATCGGCGCTGTCTGCCAAGGCGTTCGACACCTTGGGGTTAAAAAAGGCCTTTCTGGTGGCTATTGCGGTGTTCTCGGTGGGCACAACGCTGTGTGCACTGGCACCCTCCATGGCGCTCATGCTGTTTGGGCGCACCATTCAAGGCCTTGGGGGCGGTCTGCTTTTAGGGCTTTGCTATTCGTCCATTCGTGTGGTTTTCGAAGAGCGCCTCTGGACGCGCGCCATGGGGTTGACGTCGAGCATGTGGGGGGTGGCTACGCTTAGCGGCCCGGCCATTGGCGGCATGTTCGCCCAGTCGGGCCATTGGCGGTGGGCGTTTGGCGCCATATTGCCCGTGGCAGCCGGCCTGGCATGGCTGGTTATCCGCGAAATCAACGAAAACACGGTCAGTAATGCCGACGCACCGCGTCAGCGCGTGAATGTGCCTGTGGGCAAGGTCGCGCTTATTGTGTTGTCGGTTCTGGCTGTTTCGGCCGGCAGTTTGTCGACTGCGGTCACCTGGAACGCGTTGGGCATTTTGGCGGGCGTGCTGATTGCCCTTTACGTGGTCCGGCTAGAGCAACGCCCGGGCACGATCCGCTGGTTGCCCGAAGGCGCCTACTCGGTGCGCGAGCCTATGGGCAGCATTTACGCCTGCGTTGCGCTCATGAGTGCGGCCATTACCGTCGAAATTTTTGTGCCGTATTTTCTGCAAACCATTCACGGCCTCGAGCCCCTGGCCGCGGGCTACATGACGGCAATCATGTCCATGGGCTGGACGATAGGCTCTATTTCCAGCTCGGGCCGTGGTCCGGTAGTTGCCCGCTTTTTAATGCGCAGCGGCCCTGCGGTGACCACATTGTCGTTGCTGGGGCTGCTGGTGCTGGTGCCGTGGCTCGATGCCTTCGACACGGGCTGGGTTTGGGTGCTTAGCCTGGCCTTGCTGGGTGTGGGGCTGGGTATTGGCATGTGCTGGCCACATTTGCTGGCTCAGGTTTTTCGCAGCGCACCGTCGGGGCAAGAAAGCATTGCGTCGTCCGGCATGATTACCGTTCAGTTGTACGCGCTGGCGCTGGGGTCAACGTTGGGCGGCATGATCGTAAACGCCGCCGGCATGACAGACCCGGGCGGCGTAGTGGGTGCCGTGCAGGCGTCGCAAGCCTTGTTCTTGTTGTTTGCGCTGGCACCGGCACTGGCATTTTGGGCCATGGCGCGGGTGGTGGCCGCCAAACGTCAAAGCGACGCGGCTCGTGGCCACCCCCGGGCCTGATCAGACCGCCTTGGGCAACCTGAATCGCTCCGGATCGGGGCCATGACGGGCCTCGGAATCGTGCAGCGTAGCAATATCGGCCATGTCCTGTTCGTCAAGGTTAAAGTCGAACAGGGCCAGGTTTTCGCGCATGCGTTCGGGGTTGACCGATTTCGGGATCACCATGCAGTTTAGTTGCATATGCCAGCGCAAGACCACCTGAGCCAACGACCGCTTGTGCTTCTGGGCTATTTTGTTCAGCACCGGGTTGTCCCACAGCAACCCATGGCCTAACGGGCTCCATGATTCGGTCACAATATTGTGTTGCGCATGAAATTGACGTAATTCGGGCTGCTGGAAGCGGGGGTTTAGTTCGATCTGGTTCACCACCGGCAGCACGCCGGTTTCATCCAGCAGCGTCTCAAGGTGGTTCTGGTTAAAGTTCGATACCCCTATCGACCTGATCCGACCCTCATCGCGCAGTTGTATCAGGGCCTCCCACGACTTAACATAAAGGCCGATTTTTGGTGCGGGCCAATGGATCAGGTACAGGTCGACGTAGTCCAGGCCAAGTTTGTCCATACTTTCATTGAATGCGGCCATGGTCTCGTCGTACCCGTGGCGGTCGTTCCAGAGTTTTGTGGTGATGAACAGGTCTTTGCGATCGAGGCCGCAGGCTTTAATGGCGCGGCCAACGCCTTCTTCATTACCGTAAATGGCTGCAGTGTCGATCAGGCGATAGCCCGATTCGATAGCGGTCTGAACCGCTTGCGTGACCACGTCGTTTTCAATTTGCCACACACCAAAACCTACGCGGGGCGCTGTGTTACCGTCGTGGAACTTGACGCTATTTACAATAGAGGACATGCGTATCTCCGTAAAGCTTGAAACAGGGCGTGCCCCTTTTTTGATGCTACGGCCAATAATGCGCAGTCATCCAGGAGCAATCTGTGAGTATACATACCGAGGTTAAGCGGCTTACCGTTCCCCAGTTAATGGCCTACAAGGGTCAAAAGAAAATTGCGTCCCTGACGGCGTACATTGCGCCCATTGCACGCCTGCTTGACGAAAGCCAGGACATGATCCTGATCGGCGACTCTACCGCCATGGTGGGCTATGCCTTGCCCGACACCCTGTCCATCACCATCGATCAAATGGCTGCGCATGCGGCGGCGGTGGTGCGGGCGACCCGCCGGGCCTGCATTATTGTCGACATGCCATTTGGCAGTTACCAAGAATCGCCCGAGCAGGCTTTTCGCAGCGCAGCCCGCATGATGTCGCTGAGCGGGGTGGCGGGGGTCAAGCTCGAGGGCGGCGCGGTCATGGCGCCCACCACGCAGTTTCTGGTCGAACGCGGCGTGCCGGTACTGGCGCATGTGGGCCTGATGCCGCAGCATGTCAACACCATGGGGGGCTTCAAGGCGCAAGGGCTTAACGACGCGGCAGCCGAGCGTATTTTCCAGGACGCTCTGGCGCACGAAAAGGCAGGTGCTTTCGGGGTCGTGCTTGAAGGTGTGGCCGAGGGGCTGGCACGCCGCATCACCGAGGCCTTGTCCATTCCAACGATCGGCATCGGCGCCTCGCCGGCATGCGATGGTCAAATTCTGGTCACCGAAGACATTCTGGGCTTAAGCGGCGATCGGATTCCCAAGTTTGCAAAACAGTTTGGCGATGCCGCCACGGTTATTCGCGACGCGGCGGCGCAATATGCCGACAGCGTACGCGATGGCAGCTTCCCCACGCTCGACCACTGCTTCGGCGTTAAAAAAAATGTCGGCTAAGGCGTCTTGAAGCTGTGTGCGGGGGCGCGCTTGCGCGCCCCGTCGGTTGGTTAATGTTGCGTGTCTGTACAGCAGCATGGTGATAGCGGGGCTGGCGTTACGCCATTGGGGCAACGATCAGGTTCCGCAAATGAAAAGTAAAGGTAAACGGTGAATTTCCAGGGAAACGAAATCGCCCTTGCGGGTTGGGTGCTGGCCGGCGTGGTGTTGGGTGTGCTCGTGTCGGCGCTCTACTTTCGGGGGGTGTTGGCGGCGGTGCGCAGGCAGGCCGAACTTGACCGCCAGCAGGCTGATTTTCGTTTGTCCGAGTCCGAAGGGCGAGCCCGCCAGCTTGAAGCCAGGCTGGCCGACGCCGACACGCAACGCCAGCAGCACATGTTGCGCGTCGCCGAGCTTGACGACGACAAGCAGCAGCTCGATCGTAAAGTGGCCGGGCTCGAATCCGAAACCCGAAACTTGCGCGAGCGCCTCGACGAGGCGCGCGACAGCGTCGTCGACAAAGAGCGTGAACTGACGTCGTTGCAAGGCCGGTTCGCTGATATCGACAGGCAACTTACCCGGCTGCAGGCCGAGTATGACGAAAAGCAGGCCAGCTTCGACACCTTGCGCCAATCGTTCGATCAGTCGCGCGAACAGCTTAAAAACGAGTTCCAGAATCTGGCCAACCAGATCCTGGAAGAAAAGGGCAAGACGTTTGCCCAGAACAGCCAGTCATCGCTCGACACCTTGCTCAAGCCGTTTCGCGAGCAAATTGCGGCATTTCAGCAGCGCATCAACCAGGTGCACGATGCGTCGGTTCGGGGTCAGGCCTCGTTGGGGGCCGAAATCAAGCAGGTGCTGGAAGTGGGCTTGCGTATGAGCAGCGAGGCCAACAGCCTGGCGCTGGCCCTTAAGGGCGACAAGAAAACCACGGGTAATTGGGGTGAAATCCAGCTTGAACGTACGCTTGAACTGGCTGGGCTGGTTAAAGGCGACCACTACGATGCGCAACTGCGCTTCCAGGATACCGACGGCCAGTATCGTCACCCCGACTTTGTTATCAAGCTGCCAGACGACAAACACATGGTAATCGACAGCAAAGTGTCGCTGGTCGATTACGACCGGGCGCTGTCGGCGGCTACCGATGCCGAGCGCGACGCTGCACTTGAGGCGCACGTCAAGGCCGTGCGCAATCATATAGACGACCTGTCACGCAAAGACTACAGCAACCTTATCGGCATGCGCAGCCCCAGTTTCGTGCTGATGTTCATGCCTATCGAGTCGGCTTACATCGAAGCACTCAAGTTCAATAAAGATCTGTTCAATTACGGTTATCAGCGCAACGTAGTCATGGTCTCGCACACGACGCTGATGCCCATACTTAAAACGGTGGCGAACCTCTGGATGGTGTCGCGCAGCAATGCACAGGCACAAGAGCTTAGCGCCAGAGCCGGCGAAATTTATAACCAGGTGGTTGTGGTGGCCGAAAACCTTAAAAAACTGGGCGATACGCTGGGTACGGCCAATAACCACTACAACCGTGCCGTTACGTCGCTGGCGGGCCGCCAGGGGCTGTACGGCAAAGTTTCGCGCTTTAACGAGTTATCGGCCAAAGCCAATAAAACCATGCCCGCCATCGAGCCGCTGCATACCGACATCAATATCGAAAAGCTTGAGCTGCTGGTAGCGCCGCCCGAGGCCGATAAAACGGCTGGTGCCTGATTGGCCTGGTCCCGCTAAAGCGGTGGTCGACACCGGTTCGGGACGGACGCTTAATGCGGTCGGATCACGCGTGGTGTGCCAGGCCAAGTGCGATGTGCTTGCCTGAGCGCTGGCCCGGGCGCGATGTCTTTATGGGCGGGGCGGTTCGCCCGCCCACGCGCGCTCTAGCAGGCCGCGCAACCCCTCGGCTTCAAGGGGACGGGGGTTCCAGTAGGGGTTTTTCAGGGCAATATCCAGCGCTTTCTCGATATCGGCCTGAGTCATGCCGATGTCTTTAAGCGCCATGGGTGCATTAATGTTTTTAGCCAGTTGCCAGAGCCCGTGGCCGGCGTCGTCGGTACCCAGCGCTCGTGCGGCGCGAGACATGGCCTCGCCTGCGTTTGGTGTGTTGTAGGCGGCGGTATGCGGCAGCATAATGGCGTGGGTTTCGGCGTGCGGCAGGTCGAATGACCCCCCCAATACATGGCACAGCTTGTGGTGCAGCGCCATGCCGGCAGAGCCCAGGCAAATGCCGCACAACCAGGCACCGTACTGGGCCTGCAGCCGAGCTTCTTTGTCTTGGGGTGATTGGGCAATGATGGGCAGGGCGTACGCCATGGCCCGGATGCCGTCTTCTGCGATTAGCGAAATAATCGGGTTGCGGTCTTGGGCATACAGGCCTTCGACCGCATGCGCCATAGCGTTTAGCCCGCTGGTCGCTGACATGCCCACCGGCAGCGTCAGTGTCAGGTTGACGTCGTAAATAACGGCCTTGGGTTGTATGACTGGCTGGCGAATGGTTGTTTTGATGCCGTTTTCGGTTTGCCCCAAAATGGGCGTCATTTCGGAGCCGGCGTAGGTGGTGGGGACGGCAATTTGCGGCAGCCCGGTGCGCACGGCAATAGCCTTGGCCAGGCCAATGGTAGAGCCACCCCCCAGCGCGACCAGGCAGTCAGCGCCACTGGCTTTAACGTGTTCCATGGCCTTCAGGGTTACCGTTACCGGTGTATGCATGGTTGCGCCGGCAAATACGCCGGCACTGGCCGTGCCCAGTTGTTCGGCAATTTGCTGCGCCCAGGCTTCTTGCTGCGGGGTCGACAATACCAACGCGCGTTTTGCACCCAGTCGCTCTATTTCCGGCAGCAGTTGGTCGAGTTTGCCTTCGCCAAAAATGACGCGGGTGGGCAGGGCTTCGTAGATAAAGTCGGTTTGCATGTGCTGGTGTCCCCGGCAAGTGTGGTTTTTATTGAATGTTGTAACCCAGTATTTGAGCCAGTGCTTCGCCGGCCTGATCGGCACTGTTGCCCCGCCAGGCTACGATCTGGTCGGGCCGGATCAGGGCAAAATCGGCTTCGTATAACGGGCGGGCTTGTGGCGCACTTACAATTTTAAGGTCAAGACCGCGTTTCTGCGCATGTTGCTCGATCTCATGGGTGCTGGCCTGGTCAGGGTTCATGCACAGCAAGGTCCACTCAAACCCGAAGGTATCGTACAGCGAGGTGGTTTCAGAAAGCCAGCAATGGGGCGGGCGGCCGCCGGGGCAGGCCGTGGCCGTGTACTCGTTGGCGGCGTCGGGCGGCGGTTGCGTACCGTCTGACACAATTGCGGCCGACCCGTCGTAACGACCGCCAAAGGTAATACCCGGAATATTGAACTCGGCCCTGCCGTGCCCGGCCAGATACGCACCTGCGGTTTCGCGTGCCTTTTGGCCTGCGTCGCTGTCGTCTTCAATTTCCGGGACAGGTTTGTATAGCCCTAACGAGTCGGCAAAGGTGCGGGCATAGCCTGTGTTGCGCACAGCAAGTGGTCGGCGCTCGGTTTCGTAGGTGTCAAGCAAGGCAGGCGATGCCAGCCCTTTCAATACGGCAGCCAGCTTCCAGGCCAGGTTGACAGCATCTTCGACGGCCGTGTTGTAGCCCAGACCCCCGGTAGGTGTGAACAGGTGTGCTGCATCGCCGCCAATAAACACACGGCCCTTTTGCATGTGGTCGGCCACCAAAGCATGACCGGCCGTCCAGGCGCCGTGCGACAAAATTTCGACGTCAACTGGTTTGCCTACCGCCATCTGGAACATGCGCCGTGCGTCGGCTTCGGTGATGTTGTCTTCTGATTCGTGCGGTTTGAGCTGGGTGTGGAATGCGAACTCGCCCTTGCCGTCGACAGCGGCCATGAAGGCGCGACGTTCGCCATTGAAGCAGACATTCATCCAGGCAGGCGGGTGGGGGACTGTATCGTAGAAACCAGGGCAGCGTGCGTAAACGGCATACATGCGTCCGCCCATGAAGTCGCGTACCACGCCGGTTTCGCCGCTGTAGCGGTAGCCCAGAGTTTCGCGCGTTTTGCTGCGGGGGCCGTCGGCGCCCAGCATGTAGTCGGCGGTAATGGTTTGTTGCCGGCCGTCGGCCACACACTCAATATCCACTTCGACCCGGTCGCCCTGGTCGCGAAACGCCAGCATGCGCCAGCCGAAGTTAATCGATATGCCGGGTAGTTTTTCGGCGTGTTGACGCAGGACCTGCTCTACATACTTTTGAGAAATACGGTGGGGTAGCTCGGCCGCACTCCACGACCCCGATAGTGAGTGGATTTTCTTTTTTGCTTCGGCCGCCGAGGGCAATTGAAAGCGGGCCAGTTCGTGGGTGGCGTAACGCGTGAAATAAGCAATATCGGTGGGGAAGTCTGACGGCAAGCCCAGGTCGCGAATTTCGTGCGCGAAACCCAGCCGACGGTAATGTTCCATGGTGCGCGCCTGTGTGGCGTTGGCTTGGGGGTTGAAGGCGGTACTGGCTTTTTCGTCGATCAGTACGGCGCTAATACCGCGGCGGCCCAGTTCATTGGCCAGCATCAGG
This sequence comes from Pusillimonas minor, assembly GCF_014237865.1. GTDB lineage: Bacteria > Pseudomonadota > Gammaproteobacteria > Burkholderiales > Burkholderiaceae_B > Neopusillimonas > Neopusillimonas minor. The sequence continues at coordinate 41,513 of NZ_JACJUU010000005.1, read as the reverse complement.
CCGCACGGGCCGCCACCCACAATCATGACAGAAGTTTTGCTGGGTAAAGTCATATCGCGCTCATCAGTAAATTGTTCGGTTTTGGGTGTGCCACAGGGTCAAGCCCAGGCACGTGATTGCAATATGGTAAGTTTACCTTACTATTTTGTCAACAGAAAAAGGCTGGCGGTGGTGTGGCTGGATGGACGCGGTAATGTTGTGCTGCTCTGATGCCGTCGAAGACGTCGTCGGGGGCTTGCAATTGCAGGCGCTCTCTTGAAGCGTAAACGCCGGGAGTCGGGGTTTAGTGGCCCTGGGTGTACCGAATCAAGGCCTTGCGTAATTGTGCAAATGGTGTGGCCCCTACCTCTTGGGCCATTTCTTGTTCGGCAATTTCAAGTGCGTGCTTGAAGGCTGTTAACCAGGCCAGGCCGGCAGGCGTGAAGCAAACAATTTTTGCCCGACGGTCTTCGGGGTCGGGCAGACGTTCGACCAGGCCCAGTGTTTCTAGCTGGGCAATCAGTTCTCCGGCCGATTGTTTGGTAATGTCGGCGCGGCGGGCCAGCTCGGTGGCCCGGGTGCCGGTAAGGTCGAGGTTTCGGGTAATGGTGATGTGGCTGAGCGAAAGGCCGCCGTGGCCGGCCTTTCGCATTTCGTCCAGTACGCGGTGTTCAAGCCGGGTAATGGCATTGTTGAGCAGGCGACCTACATTGTGATGACGCCACAGATCGTTGTGCAAATCGCCTTCAGACATGGTTACTTGGCTGCTGCGGCAGCGGCCTTGCCAGGGTCTTTAAGTTGCTCGACCACGTCGAACTCTACGTTTTGCAGCTTGCCATCGACCTTTTTAACTTCGCGAATGTAAACGTTCTGGATGATGTCGCGGGTTTCGGGGTCGATAGTGATGGGGCCGCGCGGGCTTTCCCAGCTCATGCCTTTAGCCGCTGCAACGAAAGCGTCACCGCTTGCGTCGCCTTTGGTCTTTTCAAGCACGCTGTAAATAAGCTTCATGCCGTCGTAACCGGCAACCGACATGAAGTTGGGGCGCTTGTTGGGGTTGGCCTTGTAATAGTCTTGCGTATATTTGCGGTTCAGGTCAGAGTCGTGGGCTTCGGCGTAATGCATCGAGGTGATGACACCGATGGATTCGTCGCCCATGGCGTCGAGGACGTCTTCGTCGGTCAGGTCGCCCGGGGCAATAAGTTTGATGCCGGCCGTGTCTAGGCCGCGCTGCTTGTAGCCCTTAAGGAAAGACACGCCCTGTTCGCCGGCGGGGACAAACAGGAAGACCGCGTCAGCGCCGCTGTCTTTGACGCGCGCCAGGAAGGGGGAAAAGTCGGGGTTGGCCAGCGGGGTGCGGACCTGACCGACGATTTCACCGCCGTTCTCGGTAAATGTTTTGGTGAACTGCTTTTCAGCATCGTGACCCGGGCCGAAGTCGGCCACTACCGTGTAGACCTTTTTGATGCCGTTTTTGGCCGCCCACTGAGCCATGGGCGCTGTGGTTTGGGGCAGCGTCATCGATGTACGCACGATATAAGGGGAGCGTTCTGTAATAGACGATGTCGCAGCATTAAGAACGATCATTGGGGTTTTTGACTGGCTTGCGATGGGCGCCACGGCAAATGCCGACGGTGTCAGACCAAAGCCGGCCAGAATGTCGACCTTGTCTTGTACGACGAATTCTTGGGCGGCGCGTTTGCTGACTTCGGGCGCAACGCCGGTATCGTCTTTAACCTCGATGACGACCTTACGGCCTGCAACGGTGTCGCCGTGCTGCGCCATATACACTTTGGCGCCGTTAAGAATTTGCTGGCCATAGGAAGAGAAGGGGCCGGACATGGGCAGGATGAAGCCGATTTTCAGGTCTTCAGCGGCGTGGGCCACGGTGCCCATCGAGGCGATGGATAGCGCAACAAGACTGCGTTTAAGGAATTTGGTCATCTGCATGGAAAGCCTCCGGTGGTTGTGTTTTTGTGTGCACTGATAGTAAATATGCCTTACTAAGGTGTCAAGTTTATGGCGGGTATGCGCTGTCGCGAAATGGTAATAAAATGGCCCGGTCTATTTATTGACCACAATTATTTGAGGGCATTGGTGTGCCCTGTTTTCCCGGAGACCCTGGCTTATGAGCGCTGCTACCGACGGCAAACTTACTACTGACATCAACGCACCCGAATGGGTGCGCCACGAGCGCCTGAAAGCATGGGTTGCTGAAGTCGCAGCACTGACACAACCCGATCGCATCGAGTGGTGCGATGGTTCACAAGAAGAGTACGACCGCCTGTGCAACATGATGGTCGAGGGCGGCACCCTGCGCCGTCTCAACCCCGAAAAGCGCCCCAATTCGTATCTGGCCTGGTCCGACCCGTCCGATGTGGCCCGTGTTGAAGACCGTACGTTTATCTGTTCGCAAAAACAAGAAGATGCCGGCCCTACCAACAACTGGATGGACCCGGCCCAAATGCGGCAAACACTTAATGGCCTTTTCGAGGGCTGCATGCGTGGTCGTACCATGTATGTCATTCCGTTTTCTATGGGCCCGCTGGGTTCGCCCATTGCTCATATCGGTGTCGAGCTCTCCGACTCGCCCTACGTTGTTGTCAACATGCGCATCATGACGCGCATGGGGCGCAAGGTTTACGACGTTCTGGGTACCAACGGCAGTTATGTGCCTTGCGTGCATTCGGTAGGCATGCCGCTGGCCCAGGGGCAGGCCGATGTCGCCTGGCCCTGCAACAGCACCAAGTACATTGTTCACTACCCCGAAACCCGCGAAATCTGGTCGTTTGGCTCGGGTTACGGCGGTAATGCGCTACTGGGTAAAAAATGCCTGGCCTTGCGTATTGCATCGGCCATGGGCAACGACCAGGGCTGGATGGCCGAGCACATGCTGATTCTGGGCGTTACGTCGCCCGAAGGCAAAAAAATGCACGTTGCCGCGGCATTCCCGTCGGCCTGCGGTAAAACTAATTTCGCCATGCTTATCCCGCCCGCGGCGCTGCCCGGCTGGAAGGTCACCACTATTGGCGACGACATCGCCTGGATTAAACCCGGTGCCGATGGCCGCTTGTATGCCATCAACCCCGAGGCCGGTTATTTTGGTGTTGCACCCGGCACCAACGAAAAAACCAACTACAACTGTATGGCCACGCTGCGCGAAAACGTGCTGTTCACCAATGTGGCATTAACCGACGACGGCGACGTCTGGTGGGAGGGCATGGGCCCGGCACCCAGCCACCTTATCGACTGGCAAGGTAAAGACTGGACCCCCGACTGCGGCCGCAAGGCTGCCCACCCCAATGCCCGGTTTACAGTGGCTGCCGACCAAAACCCGGTCATCGACCCCGATTGGGACAACCCCGCCGGTGTGCCCATCGATGCCTTTATCTTTGGCGGCCGTCGCTCCGACACGGTGCCTTTGGTCACCGAGGCGCGCAACTGGCTTGAAGGCGTTTACATGGCGGCTACGCTTGGTTCCGAAACCACCGCAGCCGCTGTGGGTCAGCAAGGCGTTGTACGTCGCGATCCGTTCGCCATGTTGCCGTTCTGCGGCTACAACATGAGCGCCTACTTCGAGCACTGGTTAAATATGGGCGAGCGCCTTGAACAGGCCAACGCAACTTTGCCCCGTATTTTCTGCGTCAACTGGTTCCAGACCGACGACAACGGCAAGTTCATCTGGCCAGGTTTCGGCGAGAACATGCGTGTTCTTAAATGGATGCTCGAACGTATCCAGGGCCAGGCCGAGGGGCAAGAACACCTGTTGGGCATCACCCCTCGCTACGACGACCTTAACTGGGAAGGCCTTGAGTTTGCGGCCGACCTGTTCGAGCGTATTACTGCTGTCGATCATGCGGCCTGGAAAAAAGAGCTCGAACTGCATGCCGAGCTTTTCGAAAAACTCAGTCACGGTCTGCCCGAGGCACTGCCCCGGCACCACAGTCAACTGACGATCCGTTTGCAGGCTTAAGCGGCGTCAATGGGCGTGTTTCGTCGCTTCTGGGCGGGCCTGGCTGCCTTGCCCGTGGCGTCACAGCGCCGGTTGCAAGGCTATCGCTGGTTGTCTCAACAGCCGGCGATGCTGGTTTGGGCCATGGTGGCCGGTGTCCTTGGGGCACTGGCCACCATGGCTTTCTACGAAGGCATTCACCTTTTTCAGCGTACGTTCTTCGGTCAACAGGGTGCTGTCGAAGACGTGATCCACGCGTTGCCCTGGTGGGCCCGCTTGCTGGCCCCCGTGTTTGGCGGCCTGGTTGCCGGTATTTTGCTGGTCTGGGCCGGTCGTTACGGCAATAACAAACCTTCCGATTACATGGAGTCCGTCGCTATTGGCGATGGGCAGTTGTCTGTCCGGGAAGGCTTGCTGCGTTCAGTTTCTTCACTGTTTTCGGTGGCGTCCGGCGGCTCGATTGGTCGCGAAGGGGCGATGGTGCACCTGGGGGCGATGGGCGCTTCCATTCTGGGCCGGTTATTTTCCTTCAACCGCTCTCGTTTGCGCCTTATTGTTGCCTGCGGCGCGGCCGCCGGGGTTGCCGCGGCCTATGGCGCGCCTATTGCCGGCGCGCTTTTCGTTGCCGAAATTGTTCTGGGTACCATGGCTATTCAAACAGTTGGCCCGTTGCTGATTGCTGCCGGGGTGTCTAGCCTGACGGTATCTACGCTGGCCGACCATCAGGTCAGTTATATGGTGCCCGATTTACCCATGGTCGATGCCGTGACAGTGTTACCCCTGTTGTTGCTTGGGGTGCTGTCGGGGGTGGCGGCGCCTTACTTTTTAAAAGGCCTGGATTTTTCGCGCTCGTTGTTCAAGCGTACCGGCCTGGCTTTACCTTTGCGCCTGGCCCTGGGCGGTGCCTTGCTAGGGGTATTGCTGGTGTTCTTGCCCTCGGTGTCCGGCAACGGGTACAGCGTTGTATCGTCGCTGCTCAATACGCCATGGCCCTGGTATGCCGTATTGTTCATCATCCTGTTCAAGTTGCTGGCTACGGCCTTTACGGTAGGGTCCGGCGCTGTTGGGGGGGTGTTTACGCCCACCATTTTTGTTGGCGCAGCCTTTGGCACCTTGTTTGGCCAGGTATTGGCCTGGGTGGCGCCGTCGCTGGCGCTGTCGCCATACTTGTATACGGCGGTGGGCATGGGGGCGTTTTTGTCGGCAGGTACCGGGGCGCCGCTCATGGCCGTCCTCATGATCTTCGAAATGACGCATAGCTTTACCTTGGTGTTGCCGCTAATGCTGGCCAGCGTGTTGGCGTATTTTGTGGCGCGTGCTATTGCCGAAGTCGCTATTTACGAAGTGACCCTGACGCGCGAGCGCGACGTGCTGCTGCGCAATCGCTTGCGCAATACCTTGCTGGGCGATTTGGTCAAACCCGCGGTAACGGTAGTGTCAACGCCCACACCCGTATCGGTAGCGCTGCAAATGTTTAACGACTACCCGGTGCGGTACGTTTATGTCGTCGATGAAGACAGCGTGTTTCAGGGTGTTATTGCCCAGCAAGACCTGACCAGTTTGCTGCGCAACCAGGGTGACATTAGCGAAACCACTGCGGGCGACGTGTTGCGGCTTGATTTTGTCAAACCTGTGCATCCCGACATGAGCCTGGATGAGGCTCAGGAAATATTCGTGAACTTTTCGGGGGAGCGCTTGCCGGTGGTTACCCGAGGCGACCAGCCCAAACTGCTGGGCGTGGTGTACAAGTCATCGGTGCTTGAAACCTACTTCGCCATGAAGCGTTCGTTGGATAGCGGCGGTGACAGCATTTATTTTTAGGCCGGTGACTGGCGCCCGACATAACAAAACGCATCGTGGGCGCTTAAAAAAATCAACCCTTCCAGCCGTTGCCCCAGTGTCGTGCCCTGCAGGCGGTCCATGACCGGCCCTTTTACTTCAGCCAGCATAAATTTAATGTCTTTTGCCTGAAGGCTGCTTTGCAACTGGGTTAGCGCCTCGAGAGCAGTAGAGTCTATTTGATTCACGGCCGGACAAAGCAGCAAAACGAACCGGATGTTCGGGTCGCGGGCCACGAGCGTTTCTATTTTGCTTTGCACCAGCGCGGCGTTGGCAAAGAACAGGCTTTCGTCGACGCGTAACGCCAGCAAGTTGGGCAAAGTATCTACTTTGTGGCGTTCGATGTTGCGGAAGTGTTCGGTGCCTGGCACACGGCCAACCACGGCAATGTGTGGGTGGCTGCTGCGCCAGACCAAGGCCGCCAGCGATAACGCCACGCCCAGAATGACACCGGCTTCGACCCCCAAGAGCACCACACCGAGCAAGGTGGCCAATAAAGAGAACGCATCGGCGCGGTCGTAGTGCCAGGTTTCTTTAAGTGTGCTTACGTCGATAAGCGAGGTGACCGCCACAATAATGGTGGCCGACAATACCGCTTGCGGCAGGTTGTAGAACAGGTCGGTAAACGCGGCGATGACCACGGCCATTAACAAGGCCGAAACCACCCCTGCCAGCGGGGTGTTCGCGCCGGCTGCAAAATTGACCACCGACCGGGCGAAACCGCCTGTGACGGGGTAACCGCCCGACAGGGCGCTGGCGACGTTTGCCGCGCCCAACCCCAAAAGTTCGCGGTCGGGCACGATTTTTTGCTGACGTTTAAGCGCCAGCGACTGCGCGACCGAGACACTTTCGACAAAGCCGACCAAAGAAATCAGCAAGGCGGGCAGCCATAGCGCTGCCATGCCCTCTGAGGTGGGCATAATTAGTTGCAGGGCGGGCAGGCCCCGCGGCACGTTGCCCACAATACGCACGCCGGCGTCTTGGGCAAGGTTAAAGCCGCTAACAATAGCAATAGACGCGATCACGGCCGCCATGGGGGCCAGTCGCCCCAAGAGCCCCGCCAGCGAAGCCGACAAGCCGAGTTTTTGTAGCCACAGGGCCAGCCATTTTCGGGCCATCACCAAAAACACCAGTGTGCCCAGCCCGATGACGGTGGTTGCCGGGTTGGCCTGAGGCAAGCCGGTAATCAGGTCGCGCAAGGTGCCCACAACATCGGGCGACGCGCTGCTGATGCCAAACAAGTGTTTGATTTGGCTGACGGTGATGAGTATGGCCGAACCCGAAATAAACCCGCTGATGACCGGGTGGCTGAGGAAGTAAGCCAGAAAGCCCAGGCGCAGCATGCCAAAGGCCAATAACATGACCCCTGACAGTAGCGACAACTGCGCCGCCAGTGCAATGTACTGGGCGCTGCCCTGTTCGGCCAGTGGGGCAAGGGCGCTGGCTGTCATGAGCGAGGCAACGGCGACCGGCCCTACCGCGAGCGTCATGCTGCTGCCAAACAAAGCGTACGCGATTAGCGGTAGCACACTGGCGTATAGCCCGATTTCGGGCGGCAGGCCCGCCAGCATGGCATAGGCCAGGCTCTGCGGTATAAGCATGACCGTGACAATCAGCCCCGCGGTCAGGTCGCCCGAAAGCTTGTCGGCCCGGTAGTGTTTCAGCCAGTCGGGTAGCAGTCGTTTCATGGTTTTGGGGTTTTCGGCTTATTTGGCCGGGCGGTTGATAAGCTCGAACAGGCCCATGCCGACCAGCATGGCTGCGACAAAAATAAAGGCCTTGATTTCGCCGGAGCCCAGCGACACCAATGCCGGACCAGGGCAAAAACCCGCCAGGCCCCAGCCTGCGCCAAATGCAAGGCTGCCCAACACCAGGCGCTTGTCGATGTCTTTTGCGGTGGGCAGTTTAAGTGCGCCGCCCAGAAATGTTTGGGTGCGCTTGCGGGCGACCTGGAATGCCACCAGCCCCACGATAATGGCGCCGCCCATGACGAAGGCGAGGGAAGGGTCCCAGGTGCCGGCGAGGTCAAGAAAGCCCAGTACCTTGGCGGGGTTGCTCATGCCTGAAAGTATCAAGCCCAGTCCAAAGATCAGGCCGATTGTAAATTCGAAAATACGTAACATGATGGCGTCCTTCTGGGGTGTGGAGCGATGAATATTTTTAGTGCGGCAGCCGACATTTTTGACGCCTGGACGCGGGCCTTGGCCCCGACCAGGGCGCTAGCGGTTTTAGCCCAGGGCATGACGCACTATATAAACGGTAATAAAGCCCGCAGCCATGAAACCCAGCGTGGCCACCAGCGAGCGCGGTGACAACCGCGACAGACCGCAAACCCCGTGGCCGCTGGTGCACCCCGAGCCGAATCGGGTGCCCAGGCCCACCAGCAGCCCGGCAATAATCAGCGTTGGGGTATTGGCTTCAATGGTGACGCTGACGGGATCAGCCAACAACAGCCATACCCACGGGGCGGCAAAAATGCCAAAAATAAAGGCAACGCGCCAGCCGATATCGCCGGCGGCAGGGCGTAACAGCCCGCCGACAATGCCGCTAATACCCAGCACCCGGCCAAAAAACAAAATAAACAGCGCGGCCGCCAGGCCGATAAGCAGGCCGCCCGACAGTGATGTCCAGGGGGTGAAGTTTGTCCAGTCAATGGTCATGGTGTGGCTCCGGGTCGTGACAGAATTGTTCGTACAGGACTTGCATGATGGCCAACGTTTGCGGGCTGGCAATTTGGTAGTAAATGTTTTTGCCGACACGACGGGTAGTGACCAGGCCTTCGGTGCGTAATACGCCCAGCTGCTGCGACAGCGTGGGTTGTGCAATGCCCACCAGATCTTCCAGTTCGCTCACGCAGCGCTCGCCCTCGGTAAGCTGGCACAGCAGCAACAGGCGGTCGGGGTTCGACAATATCTTCATAAGGCGGCAGGCCTCGTTGGCCGCTGCACGTATTGCTTGTAAATCTAGTGTGGCTTGTTCCATGATGTGTTGACGGTGATCAAACCAGAATGTGGTGAAGTCGTATATATTATATTTACAAATATTATATAAATCAATATAATGAACGCATTCTCTTCTGCTTATGCACAAAAGGTGTCTCATGAACCCCATTGTTAAAGGATTCTTCGACCCGGCAACCTGGACAGTGACCTATGTGGTCTACGAAAAGCCAGGCTCAGAATGCGCCATCATTGATTCAGTCCTCGATTACGACCCGAAGTCCGGCCGTACGCACACAAATGCGGCCGACCAGGTAATCGCGTTTGTTAAACAGCACAATCTGCGCGTGCAATGGATCCTCGAAACCCATGCGCATGCCGATCACCTCTCGGCCGCGCCTTACCTGCGCAAACAGTTGGGCGGGAAAATCGCCATCGGCGCCAATATCACCCAGGTCCAGGGGGTATTTAAAAAAATCTTCAATCTGGAACCCGACTTCCAGCTCGATGGCAGCCAGTTCGACGCCCTGATCCACGAGGGCGAGCCTTTCAATATTGGCCGTCTGGTAGGCGAGGCCATGTATGTGCCAGGTCATACGCCGGCGTGCATGGCCTACAAAATCGGTAACGCCGTGTTTGTGGGCGACACGCTGTTCATGCCCGACGTTGGCACCGCGCGCTGCGACTTCCCCGGCGGCGATGCGCACGCCTTGTACCGTTCGGTGCGCAAGTTGCTTAGCCTGCCGCCCGAAACACGCATGTTCATGTGTCACGACTACCCGCCCGAGGGCCGCGAAGTGCAGTTCGAAACCACCGTGGCCGAACAGCGGGCCCACAATATCCACATCCACGACGGCGTCTCTGAAGAAGCGTTTGTGGCCATGCGTACCAAACGCGATGCCACACTCGATATGCCGACGCTTATTTTGCCGTCGGTGCAGGTCAATATCCGGGCCGGCCATATGCCACCCACTGAAGACAACGGGGTCAGCTATTTAAAGATCCCGGTCAATATGTTGTAGGCGTTTGCGGCCCGCTTACCCCGTTGGGGTCAGGTTGCAAGCACATTGTTGTTTTAGCAGACAGGTGCAGTTTATTTGGCTTTTTTACCAACTTGATCGAGGTGGGTTATGAGAAACGTAGGCGGAATTGACCGCGCATTGCGCGTAATTGTTGGCGTGGCGCTGATTGTGGCCACGTTGATGGGCTACATCGGTGTCTGGGGCTGGATCGGTGTCGTCCCCTTGGCCACGGGCTTGTTGGGCACGTGCCCGGCCTACAAGCTGTTCGGGTTTTCCAGCTGCCCGGTTAAAAAATAAAAAGGTTGCGCTAGGCCGACGCCGTGTACAGCTTGAAGCCGTTGCGGCTTTCGTGTTTTACGGCGTACATGGCCATGTCGGCATGGTGCATGAGTGCTTTGGCGTCTTTGGCGTGCAAGGGGTAAACCGCGGCGCCAATGCTGGCGGTTAGCTGGATGAGGGTGCCATTTTCCAGCGTCAGTGGCGCCGTCAGGGCATTCAGCAGCCGGTGCCCCAGCGTTTCGGTATCTTCCGGCCGTTTAATGTTGGGCATCACAATGGCGAATTCGTCGCCGCCCAGGCGCACCAAGACGTCGGCTTCGCGCAGCAAAGACTTCATTCGGTGAGCCAGTTCAACCAGCACCTTGTCGCCGGTGGCATGGCCATATTTGTCGTTAACCGGCTTGAAATGGTCCATGTCGATCAGCAGCATGCCGACATGCGCGTTGGAGGCCGTGCCGGCGCCCAGCGATTGCTCTAGTGCCCGGTTCAGCATGTTCCGGTTACCCAGGCCGGTTAGCGGGTCGGTAAGTGTCTGGTGCTCGAGTGCAATGTAGTCAGTCAGTTCAAGCATGATTTTGCGCAACTGGTCGGCCGCTTCAAGGTCGACCTGCGACCAGGGCTTGGCCTGCCCGCGGGTTTGTTCTACCCACGCAGCAAACGAGGTGCGCGGCGACAGCCCGGCATTGGTGTCGGTGCCGATTTTGTCGGCAGGCGAGCCGGCCCATTCTATGGTTTCACTGATTTCTTTGCGGAAAAGCACAATGAAGTCTTGGTCGGAAATTTCGATATACAAGACGCCGGATGCCAGTTTGACGAGGTCTGGGTTTGCGCTGAGCGCCCCGGCTATTTGGTTGCACGAAAAAATCGGGCTGGTTTGCTGGCTGACCAGCCAGTCGAGCAGCGCACGTCGGTTGGCGACTGCAGGCGCATCGCCGTCGGTGTAATGCTCGTGCTTGTAACAGACCCAGGCACTGTCAGCCTCGAATACCCGACGGGCTTCGGTCATTTGGCGCTGGATCAGCCCGGTGGTTACGCCGTTGGCCATAATGTCTTGCTTAAGCTGCCGGCGCATCAGCAAGTGTTCGTGCCGCTCGTTGGCCCGGCCCAGGCGTTTAAGCCCGCTCATGTGAAGCCCGGTGGCGCTGGCCAGGTGTTCGCAAAGCTGGCGGTCGGCAAACGACAGCCCTTTGGGTTCAAGGCTGTGGCATGTGACCAACCCCCACAAGTCACCCCCGACAATGATGGACACACTGAATGCCGAGCGAATGCCCATATTGTGCATGTACTGGATATGCGCCGGGTGCACGGCACGTAATTCGGCAAATGTCAGGTCGATGGGGTCGGATCGGGTGCAAAGTATGTCGGCCGTCGTCGCTTGTGCGTCGGCAATCAGGCGCTGCAGCTTTTTGCGGTAAAGCATGCGCGCGTTTTCGGGGATATCGTTGGCCGGAAAGTGCTGGTGCAAATACCCTTGTATGCCGGGCTTGGTAATTTGGGCGGTAACCTTGCCGTGCCAGTCGGGCATGAATTGCAACAGCATGACACGGTCGTAGCCGGTAACCAGGGCAATAAATTGCAGCAGGCTTTCGGCCGCTTGCTGTTCGGTTTCCACGCGCGCCAACTGGCCAAAGCAGGCAGCCAGAATGGCGCCGCGATTGCTGCTGATCAGCTCGGTGTCGGACGGGTTTTCGAATTCGATAATGACATGGTTGCGCGCACGGTGTCGCGCCATGACCAGGCGTTGCCCGCGGATATTGACAGTATGCAGGTGCACACTGGACACCCCATGGATGGGGAAGTCGGCCAAGCTGGACGGTGGATGGAGCTCGGGGAACAGGGCCATCCAGGGGCGGCCCAATACGTCGTGGGTGCTCAACCCCAACCAGTCGGCAACGTTAGATGACGCCGCCACAATGACATCATTTTGGTCGGCAATTAACAGCGCGCCATGGGTCTGGATCTTTCCCATGAACTGCAATTGGGCAGTCAGGCAATCGTCAAAGACCGGCGGGTGTGTTGTCATGTCGCGGCGTTGTAGAAGGTGTTGATGAATGTCTCGAATCCGAGTGTAGCCCCTGCCAGCAGTTCGGTGTCATCTATAACGGTGTTTTTATTGTCGATGATGTCGCATAGGCAAGACCAGCCGCCCGAGTTTGCGGCTAAAGTCGCCCAGTAACTGTCGGGTCCAATGCGCAGTCCGGGGTTATGCTGTTGCAGGCTTTTTTGAATAAAGCGACTGCCCTGAGTTGCCCCTTCCAGTACATAACGCAAACCCAGGTAACGTGATTGCAGTTTTGTGAGGGTGGCGGTGTTGGGTGCAGGGCACTCGCCAGCGACGGCTGCAAGCATGTGCGCCAATGCAAACGTTGATGCCGATGTCGATGACGACCCCGACACGGTGTCCGAACCCGAACCTTGTGCAGCGCCAATATGGCTGGGGGGCGTTGCCGTGTCATCGTTATGGTGCCGGGCGACTTCCCGGGTAATCAGTGCCAGGCGTGACGCGTAAGCGGGCAGTGCGGTTGGCCGCGCGCTGTCAAGCGCCAAAAGTACGGGTTCTAGTTGCGCGTGGGCCGTATACATGGCCGCCATAATGCCCAGGTACGCCCGTGACGTCAGGCCGGGTTGTAAAAGGGCGCGTAGTGGTGCCAACGAATCCAGCTGGGTGTGTAGCGCCTGGGTGTGGTCGCGAAGCCAGGCCCGGCGACCGGCATGGCGCGCTTCATGTGCAGCATTCATGTTTGTGTTGGCGTGTGCGGGCCGGCGCCAAGGGCCTCGCGGATTTTACCGGCCAGTTGTTCGCGGTTATAGGGCTTTTCGAGCAACAAGCCATTAAGGTCGCCGTAGTTTTCGGTGGCAAGTTGGCCGTGATAGCCCGATGTAAACAGTACTGGCAGTTCGGGGTATATCAAACGGGCTTCACGGGCCAGTTCGGGCCCCGACATGCCGCCGGGCATAGCCACGTCGGTGAAAAGCAGGTCGATATCGTTATGCGCCATAAGTAACTGTAATGCCTGGGCGCCGTTTTCTGCGCACAGCAAATCGTACCCCAAAGACTTCAGTAAACCGCAGACATGGTCTTTCACCAGCGGTTCATCTTCGACCAACAGAATTTTTTCTTTGCCGGTGGGCAAAGGGGCTTTTGGGGTGTCGGTTGAAGCGGTGTCGATGCCTGCCGCGCGTGGCAGGTAAAGCACAATGGTTGTACCCTTACCAAGGGTGGACTCAATGCCGACAGACCCGTTCGATTGTCGTGCAAACCCTTGCACCATGGGCAGCCCCAGGCCGCTGCCTTTGCCTACGTCTTTGGTGGTAAAGAAGGGGTTGAAGACACGTTCAAGCGTGTTCTTATCCATGCCAATGCCAGTATCACGCACCGAAATGGCTACGTAGTCGCCTGTGGCCAGCGCATCGCCCAGCCCGACCAGATCGGGGGTGACATGCAGGTTGCTGGTGCTGATGGTAATGGTGCCGCCGTCGGGCATGGCGTCGCGGCCGTTTATGCACAGGTTGATCAGGGCGTCTTGCAGCCGACCTTCGTCGGCAAGGGCTGGCCAGACGTCGGGTGCGTGCAGGCAACGGACACGGATGCCGTTGCCGACGGCAGTGTCGAGCAAGTGCTTCATGCTGTCGAGCAGCGTGGGGATAGTGATGGCACTGGGGTTCAGCGGTTGGCGGCGCGCATACGACAATAATTGTGACACCAGCGTGGCGCCGCGCTCGGCGGCCTTTAATGAGGTGTCGGCCATGCCGCGCAGGGCTTGGTCGTGTTGAACATGCTCGGCGATCAGCTCGGTATTGCCGATAATGACGGTAAGCAAGTTGTTGAAGTCGTGTGCGACGCCACCGGTCAGCTGCCCCAGGGTGTCCATGCGCTGGGCTTCGTGCTTTTGCTCCTCGCGAATTTTCTTTGCGGTGATGTCTTGAAGGTAGACGGTCAGCCCGTCGAGGCCAGGGTACGCCCTGACGTTGAACCAAGTGTGTGTTGGCGAATAGTACTGTTCGAAGTCAGCCATTTCGTGGTGCTGGATGGCATGTTCGAATTCGTCTTTGGTCTGTGTTTCAAGTAGCGCCGGGAAAACATCCCACAACAGCTTGCCTTTGATGCTTTGGGTGCTCTGCCCAAAGAGCTCTTCGGCCTGACGGTTTAAAAAGGTGAACCGCCACCCGTTGTCAACGCGGTAAACCGCATCGGAAATCGAGCGGAAAATGCGGTCGGTTTCTTCTTGGGCCTGCTGTCTGGCCGCATCGGCCGCGTAGTTTTTGTGAATTTGACGGTACAGCAAATAAGAAAATGCAATCACCATGGCGCCCAGCAAAATGCCAAGTGACCCATCCAGAATGGCGCGGCGTTTCCAGAGCCCAAGGGCTTCATCAACCGATACCCCGGCATAAACAAAAAGCGGGTAGTGCTTGATCTGGCCGTAGGCCACAACGCGTTCTTCACCATCGACCGGCGAGGTGCGGCGGTAGTCGCCTTGCAGCGTTTGCAAAATAATCTGGTCGGTAGCTTCGTCGGCAAACAGCCGTCGCCCGATGCTTGACACTGCAAACGGGCTGCGTGCCAGCAACAGACCGTCGTCGCGCGCCAGACCAATAATGTCTTGTTCGGTATGCCGCAGGCCGTCGTAGGTATTTGATACGTCTTCCAGAGATAGCGTAGCGACCGCCACACCGCTGAAGTTGCCGTCGTTGTCAAAAATCGGTCGCGTCAGGTCAACGACCCATTTACCGCTGACGACGTCGTGCTGGCCAATGTAGGGCCTTGAAATACGCAATTGCCGATGCTGGTCGTTGCGGTGTTCGGCAAAAAAGTCGCGGTACCCCAGGTTGTCGAGCCGTTGGCGGGTGGTAGCAATGACGGTGCCGTTGTTGTCGGTGATTTGCAGTACCTCGACATAGGGTAGGTCGTTGCGCCTGACCAGCAGGTAGTGGTTAAGGATGTCGGGCCCGTCAGCCACGATGACCCCCGAATGCTCGGCAATATTCGACAAGGCCTGGTCAACCATCGTAAAGGTTTGGATGCTGTGCGCCATAATTGCATTGCGCGTACGCGTAGCCTGTGCGTAGGTGTCGTCAATAGCGTTGTAATAGGCGCCCGCCATTTCGTAGACGATGCCGGCAATAATGGCAACGACGATAACGGCCTGGGCGAACAACAGGCGCCTGATGTGTGTGACTTGTTGCACGCGGTGCCTCGAGTAGGTTGTGGTGGGCCTGCGGGGCGTTATTGTTTTTATATTACAGGTCTTCGGGCGCTTAACAGAAGCGAAATGACCCGGCCTTCGGGTTATTCATAGTCCTTGCTTGCGTGCGCACGCCGGTTGCCCAATACCTTCGCTTTTGCTAATTTTTCAGGCTTTAGGCCTTGCCAGGAATTAAAACGTGTCCCAAACCAACCTTTACAGTGTTCTGCGTACCGGGTTTTCTTATGACTTGTCCCGCGTGGCCCTCGAAACGCCCCAGCGAAGCTATTCGTTTCAAGACCTGGAGGCCGGCTCGGCGCGGGTGGCAAATTACCTGACCTCGTTGCAGTTACCCCCGGGCGCCCGCGTTGCGGTTCAGGTCGAAAAATCGCCCGAAGCCTTGATGCTGTATTTGGGTACGCTACGCGCAGGCCTGGTGTATTTGCCGTTGAATACGGCGTATCGCGAAACAGAAGTGGCCTATTTCCTGGGCGACGCCGAGCCGGCGGTCGTCGTGTGCTCGGGCAAGAATTACAGTTGGGTCGCACAACTGGCCCAAAAGCAGCATGGATGCCGGGTGCTGACACTTGAAGAAGACGGCTCGGGTAGTCTGACCGACGCCATCGCCGGTTTGTCTTCCGAGTTTGAAACGGTGCAATGTTCGCCCGATACGTTGGCCGTCATTTTGTACACCTCGGGTACGACGGGGCGCAGCAAGGGGGCCATGCTGTCGCACAAAAACATGATTGCCAATGCCCAGGTGCTGAATACTTATTGGGGCTGGCAGTCTGACGACGTATTACTGCACATGCTGCCCATATTTCATGTGCATGGTTTGTTTGTGGCGGCTCATGGTGCCTTGCTGGCCGGCGCCCGTACCATCTGGTTACCCAAGTTCGATCTTGAACAGGCCTTGCATTATTTGCCGCGCTCAACCGTCATGATGGGCGTGCCCACGTTTTATGTGCGCCTGTTGGCCGATGCGCGCTTCAGTCGCGACATATGCAGGTCGATGCGGTTGTTCATCTCTGGCTCGGCACCGTTGCTGACCGACACCTTCGAGTCGTTTCAAACGCGCACGGGGCACACCATTCTCGAGCGCTACGGCATGAGTGAAACCGTCATGCTGACCTCCAATCCGTATCTGGCTGCCGAAGGTCCGCGACTGGGCGGTACCGTTGGCAAGCCCTTGCCCGGTGTATCGGTGCGTGTGGTCGATGACCAGCTGCTGCCGGTGGCGCAAGGCGATATTAGTCATATCCAGGTGCGTGGCGACAACGTGTTTTCGGGCTATTGGCGCATGCCCGAAAAAACCAAAGAAGAATTCACCCCCGACGGCTGGTTTCGGACCGGCGATATGGGGCGCTGGGACGAGCACGGCTATTTGGTGATTGTGGGGCGCAGTAAAGACCTGATTATCTCTGGTGGCTTCAATATTTACCCCAAAGAAATCGAAAGCATCATCGACGATATGCCCGGTGTGGCCGAATCGGCCGTCGTGGGTGTGCCGCATGCCGATTTTGGCGAGGCGGTTGTGGCCGTGGTTGTGCCGCGTGAGGGTGCTACCCTGGATGCCGGCCAGATTCAGGCCGCTTTGAAAGCCGGCATTGCCAACTTCAAGGTGCCTAAAAAGGTGCACGTGGTTACCGAGCTGCCTCGCAACACCATGGGTAAAGTACAAAAAAATGTTTTGCGCGAACAGTTCAAAGCGTTGTAGCCGTGCTGCGGCATGGCCCGCAGTGGCCGCTGGGCCTGATTCAGCTTTCCAGCAATCGGGTTAGCTCGGCCACGGCAGCTTGCGGGCTTTGGCGGGGGATGCACGCCATCACATAGCGGTCGGGCCGAACCAGTAGCCACACATCGTGTGCATTGGTGTGTTTTTCGAAATCGCCGTACACGTCGCGTACGGTGGTGGCAGCGCTTGGCGCGGCAGGAAACGCGTTGTAGTAGCGCGGGGCGATGCAGACCCGTTTCAGGCCCAGCTTCTCTTCAAATGGCAGCGGTGGCAGGCCTTCAAACGCAGTTTCAGGGGTTTCGGTCAGCGCAATCAATGTAAAGCCGTGGCCCAGAATGTCGTCAAGCCGGTGTGTTTTGCGATCGTGCTCGGTTTCAACCCACGGTTGCGGCAGCATGCGGCCTACGCGTGTTTTTTTAAGGTCGGCCCCATCGCGCACAAAAAAACCCTTCGAAAACCTTGGCTTGGGCTTGTAGCGCATTTGGGTAATGTATTCGTGGGCCGGCGGTATAAGTTGCAGCGCCCGAAAGCCCGCTTCGAGCAGATGCGCCTTGAACATGGTTTCGGGCATCATGACGCGCCCAAGTTTGACCGCCATTTCTATCAATTGCCAGGCATGCTCGGGGCGTTCTTGCTGGTAGCTTTCAAGCACTGCCGGCGCCATTTGGCCGTTTAGTACGGCAGCCAGCTTCCATGACAGGTTGGCGGCGTCGCGCAGGCCGCTATTAAGGCCCTGGCCGGCAAATGGCGGCGTCAGGTGGGCGGCGTCGCCCAGCAAGAAAACATTGCCCTTTTTCCAGTCGGTGGCCATACGGGCATGGAAGGTGTAAACCTGCTTACGAACAATTTCAATGCCTTCGTCGGGGCCGTGGTCGCGTAACAGTTTGCTGATGAAGTCGGGGTGGGTGACCTGTTCATCGGTCTCGCCTTCAAGCAGCATAAACTCAAACCGTCGGGTGCGGTTTGGGCCTGGCAGGTTGATGCCGGGCCTGCGCGGGTCGCAGTAAACCCGGGTTTCGCGAAAGTTATCGCGTGTGCCTTTCAGGTCGATAATCAGCCACTTCTTTTCGTAAGTGTAGCCCTGCATGCCAACGTTGATCATATGGCGCAGCGGGCTACGGCCGCCGTCGCATGCTGCCACATAACGACTGGTATGCATATAGGTGCTGCCGTCGCTTCGTTTAACTTCAAGCGTCACGTGGTTGTCGTTTTGGGTAAGGCCCACCACCTCTTGCTCGAATCGGACTTCGGCGCGGGCAAACCGTTTTAGCCCATCGGCCAGTAAGGCCTCGAGTTCGGGCTGGGCGAATGCGCTGCGGCGGGGGTGCCCGTATTCGGCCGATGTGGGCGATACACGCGCAAATGGGCGACGACCCGGGCCCAAGTAAACCGACCCGTAATCCATTGCGCATTTCGCCTTTAGTGGGTCGGCCAGGCCGGCAATTTGCAGGGCGCGCAGCGACTCGTCGTCGATAGACACCGCGCGGGGCGCCTGAACTGTGGTGGCGTTCTTTTCGATGACCACTACGGGGATGTTGTAAGCGCTGAGCAGGTTGGCCAGCATCAGGCCAACAGGGCCGGCGCCAACAATCGTAACGGGAGTCATGGTTTCTGTGGTCATAGCGTGTGGCCAGGTAAAAATCAGTTTGGCAGGGCCAGGCGTTCGGAGATAAGAGCTGCAGCAGCGACAATACTCATGGTCAGGCGGTCTTCCCGGGCGCTATCGGTGGTGGTGTCAAATACAACAATGCTCAGGCTGTGCCTGACTTGCCCGTCGGGGCTGAAAATCGGGGCGGCTATCCCCACGCGACCGGGGTCAACCTCGCCATGCGAAACGCAGTAACCTTTTTTCCGGATGTCGCGCAATCCGGCGCTGAAAGATTTCCAGTCATAGCCCATGCCGGACTCGGCAATAGCGACACTGTTACTTTCGAATTCGCGCTTTTGCTGGCGCCATGGCAAATGAGCCAAAATTACTTTTGAGGTTGCGCCACGATAAAAAGGCATGGGTCGCCCGCGCTCGTAGCTGGTGCCGGCGCTGGCTTTGCCAATGTTTTCGTGGTGGATGCACATGACGTTTTTACGGTAAACCTGACAGATGATCAGGTCGGTGCCGTCGTCGAGCGCCCGCGTCAGGCCAGCGAGCACCGGGCCGGCCACTTTGGCCAGCGGGTCGGTAATGCGGATAGTGCGGTCGAACGCAATGAAAGCCGGGCCCAGGCAATAGCCTTGGCCCGGCACTTCATCCAGATACTCGAACTTGAGCAGGCTTTGAAAGTACCGGTAGGCGCTGCTAAGAGAAATCTGCAATGCGCCGGCCACTTCCTCTACTGTCCATAGCGGCTTTTCTTCGGTAAAAAGTCGAGGTATGGACAGCAGTCGATCGACCGAGCTTTGGCGTTCTGATGGCATGTGTTGTGCTGCAGCGTTAGGCCAGGTCTTGCGCGATGGGGTTGCGCAGCAGGCCTACTTTGGTGATTTCGATTTCGCAGATGTCGCCCGGTTTCATGTAAACCTGGGGATCGCGCTTGAAGCCGACGCCGCCGGGTGTGCCCGTGGCAATGACGTCGCCCGGTTCTAGCGGTGTAAACGACGACACATATTCAATAATCTGGCCAATCGAAAAAATCATGTCCGAAATCTTGGCTTGCTGCATGACTTCACCGTTCAGGCGGGTGGTCAGTGTTTGCGCTTCGATGTCGTCGATGTCGTCGGCAGTAACCATGTAAGGGCCGAAGGCGCCTGTACCCACAAAGTTTTTGCCAGGGGTGAACTGGTGCGAGTGGCGCTGCCAGTCGCGAATGGAGCCGTCGTTGTAGCACGCGTATCCGGCGACGTGATTAAAGGCGTTTTCGGCCTTGATGTACCGGCCGGGGCGGCCAATGATCAGGGCCAGTTCACCTTCGTAGTCAAGTGCGGTAGACACGCGGGGAATCAGAATCGGGTCACCCGCGGCGATCTGGCTGGCGGCAAAGCGAGTAAAAATTGAAGGGTGTTGTTCAACCGGACGCCCGGTTTCTTTACGATGGGTTTCGTAGTTCAAACCTACGCATATGATTTTGTCGGGGTTGGGAATGACCGGCAACAACTTGATTTCGTGAATGGAAAGCACTGGGGCAATGGCCAGTGCGGCCTTGGCTTCGGCAAGGCCATTGCCGCCCAGCAGGGCGCGTAGGTCGGGATAGCGATGGCCCATAATGGCGCCAAGGTTGGCGACGTGAGTCTCGTCGATTTGGGCGCCGTAGCCCGATTGGCCGTTGCGGCCGACAAAAGATAACAGACGCATATGGTTTCCTTGAGTTAATGATGAAAGCGTGGGGTTAGCTACGCAGGTAAGCCTTGCCCCAACTGTTCAGGGTTTTTTCCCGGTGCTGCCAGCTTCCGGTGGGGCGCGATGCATCACAGAGTTCGAGTTCGGCGGAAATTTCAAGCCAATTGGTGTCCGGGTCACGAATCATGAAAAACAGGTTGTTGCCCGGGCCGTGCCGGCCGGGGCCCCAGTCCAGCAAAATGTCTTGTTCTGACAGCAGGTCGGCCCAGTCCCGGATCAGATTCCATTCGCCCGCTTCGTAGCAATGGTGGTCGAAGCTGCATTGCGGCGCGACAAAAATAGCCAAAATGTGGTGTTCGGTACCCGCGCGCAAAAATGAAGACCGAAGACTGCCGTCGTCGGCGTAAACATTGTCGCTGACGGTCATGCCCAGCACGCCGGTGTAAAAGTCGAGCATGGGCTGGATATGTGTGGTGCCGAACGCGTGGTGTTGCAACCGTGCAGGCAGGCCCTTGCGGGTTGTGCGGTCGGCGGGGTCGTGACCCAGCACCAGCAGGTTGCCGTCGGGGTCGCGTACTGCAAAAGCGGTGTCATCAAAAAAGGGCGACGGGGATGCCGCAATATCAAGGCCGGCTGCAACCACATTATTGCGCGTCGCCTCCAGGGCTTCGGGGCTGGGCAAATTCCAGGCAAAGTAGCGCAATGCCTTGGCCGTGCCGGAGCAGAACACCATACGTCTTTCGCGTCCCTCGCATGCGTAGCTGTCGTCGGCCTGGGGTAACACCTGCATTTGCATGGCCTGGCCGTAAAAGGCCGCCAGCGCCTGTGGGTTGGCCGACTCAATACATAAGTGGTCGAGATGAGCGGTAAATGCAGACATAAGGGCTCCGGCAAATAGAGGCGGACAGCAATGGCTAATGTGGGTGGACAGCAGCGGTTAACAGGTGGGCAGCAGCGACTAATAGGTCAGACAGTATCGATTAACGAGGTAAATAGCCGCAGCATAAAATACTCTTTATTGCTGATCGGTAAAACCGCATTCTTATTATTTCATAATTATCAAATAATGGGAATTGGGAAATAAAAAACCATCCTGACAAGGTCGGGATGGTTAAAAGATTACTGCGATGTAGCTCTGATAGATCGTGGTCTTTATGCGGGGCTTACTGCCAGCCTTCGACCTCGGCAACTCTTTCAAGTGCGTTTTCAAGCAGGGCGCGGGCGTGCCCGGCAGTACGTTGAAGGTCGCGGTGCAAACCGGCATCTTCGGGGCTGCGGGTTACGCATTCGGCACTGTAGGCTTCAAAGCTGTTCAAGCTGAGTATCAGCTCTACCAAATGGCGTGGGCATTCACAGTAAGGGTTGTTGGCAGAAGCCAGAAAGGCTGACAGTTGTTCGTCGTTAAAACGTTGGCGCGGTGGTGTTTCGTTGTTAACGGGCAGGCGCGTTGCGATGTCGGGGTTTACCGGGCTTTGCAGCAAGGTCTGACACAGCGTGGCGATTTCTCGAGGGTCGGAACTGGCGCGAGCTACCTTGAATCCCGATTGGCGCAGGCGACGGATGACTTTTCCGGGTGCAAACCGGTAAAGCACAATGGCCTGGCGCGCATCGCACGACTTCTGGATATTCGTGATCAATGTGGATGTTGCCTCGGTCAGTGTGGGCAGTTCGACAATCACGGCATCGACGTGAGCGTCTTCAAAAATATCGGCGGCTTGTTGCGGCATCATGCTGTGGCACACCACCTCCAGGGGGCCGCTTTTTAACGCGTCAATCACTGTCGGGCTGGCCATAAACGTGCCGGCTACCCCTACCTTGAAGCTGCGGCTGGGCGGTTCGGACGGGGTACGCATGTCTTGCAGGGTGGTCGTGGGTAACCGGGCCACCGAGCCAATCGGATAGCCCGCATCGACCAGTTGCTTGATCAGCGTCAAGCGCTGAATGTCATCGCTGGAGTACAACCGTTGCCCACGTTCACTCATCCGGGGCCCGACGACGCTGTAGCGACGCTCCCAGACGCGCAAGGTTTCAACAGGTACGCCTGTCAGCCGGGCGGCGGTGCCGCTGCGGTACCCGGATGGCGCGGCTTGTGAGGTAAGTGTATGTGTAGTCATGACCAGGAACTGACCCTTAGGTTGGTTGATTTCCGAGTCATCATATTAATCCATTCTGTCTTAGACAAGCCCGATCTGTTATGTTTCGGGTCAATAGGGCATTAATTTTTGTCTTGACCCGGCTGTTTTTCCCTATGAGGCTATGCCGATTCATGCTTGACCCGGTATTTGACTTGGAGTTGTCCAGGTGAGACAAAGTTCATTTTAAACTTTGTTTGTCCTAGACATTAGTGAAACAATAATAATGTCAACGTTGCGCACGATGATGTTGAAGACCGGGCGCAGCGTGGTCGGGTCTTTGCCACTTCTCTCTCTTTCAAAAGCTCAAACTTATGGCATCCTCTTCTGATTTATTGGCAACGCAGTATCGTCAGGCTGACCGCATCATGCTGCCCGTTCTGTGGTTGTTATTCGTGATGGCGCTAGGGCTTGCCCCGTGGTACGACACCTGGGGGATGGCGGTTGGGGTTGGCTTGCCGTTAGCTGCCCTGCCGACGGCCTTTATTTTCCTTATGCCGGGCTCACGCCTGACGCGCGTGGTGGTTGCTGCGGCCGTCATGATGTTCTGCGCGTTGCATATTCAGCAGTCGCTGGGTGTTACCGAGCTTCACTTCGGCATTTTTGTGCTGCTGGCCATTTTGCTTTGCTACCGCGACTGGCTGGTCATTGTTGTGGCTGCTGCGGTTATTGCGGTTCATCACTTAAGCTTCAATTATTTTCAAGAGTTGGGCTTTGGCGCAATTTGCTTCACCGAACCCGGTCTTGGCCGTGTCTTTGCGCACGCTGCGTATGTGGTGGCCGAGTCCGTCGCCTTGTGCATTATTGCGGTGTGGTTGCGTCGCGATGCTTTGCAGGCCGCCGAGTTGCGTCACATGGTCAACCGTTTGGCTCAGGGTGGCCAAGGTATCGATCTGACGCTGCCTGCCGAAACGCCACAAAGTCCGGCGGCAGGGGCGCTTCGGGCGGCGTTGTCTTCAGTGGCTGGTGCTGTCGGTCAGGTACGTACCGGCGCGGTATCCATTCATGGCGCTGTCGATGCCATTGCAGCCGGAAATCGCGATGTACAAGCCGGTGCGCATTTGCAGGCCCAGGCCGTTGAGCAAGCGGTAGCAACCATTCAGTCCATTGGTGACACCGTCAAACACGATCGTCAGCAGGCCCTGGAGGCCGAGAAGAAGGTTGATCATGTCATGGCGCTTGCCGAACAAGGCAGCGATGCCATGCAGGCCTCTGTCAAAACCATGCAGGGTATCAGTCAGACATCGGCCAAAATTGCCGACATCACCTCAGTCATCGACAGCATTGCTTTCCAGACCAATATTCTGGCCCTGAACGCTGCCGTCGAGGCCGCGCGGGCTGGCCCGGAAGGCAGGGGGTTTGCGGTGGTGGCTGGCGAGGTGCGCAGCCTGGCGCAGCGTAGCGCAGATGCTGCCCGCGAAATCCGCGGCTTGATCGATGCGTCGGTCAATCAGGTATCTGAAGGCACGACGCGCATCGAGCGCACCGGCGACGTCATGAATGACCTGTCTGAAGGCATTGTCAATGTCGCAAAAACCTTCAAAGAAATTATGGACGCGAACGAAGCCCAGGGGCAGCGTATTCTTGAGGTGGGCCAGGCAATTGGCCAGATCAACAACATCGTTCACGAGAACATGGCGTTGGTGGGCAAAACAGATACATCGGTCCAGCGTCTGGCGCACGAGTCAGATACCTTGGCCGAGGTGATGGCTCTTTTTACAGTAGATGCGCATGACGGTCGGTATGGAGGCTCCAGCGAGCATGATACCCAACCCGCCGCTTTAGCAGGCGGGGGTAACCGATTGGCGTTACAGTAAGGCCATTGTCTTACTTGTAGTGTTAAGCCTTATGTTCAAACCGTCGTCTGCGTCGCCGTCATTATCGCCCCTCGAAGCGGGCGATCCCGATGCACATCTGACTGAAACCGTCCTTCAAAGTACCGCTGTTTACGAGGGCAGTTTTTTGAAGGCCCGTCGTGACGTGGTCAGGTTGCCTAACGGCAATACCGCCAGCCGCGAATACATTATTCATCCCGGTGCGGTGGTGATTATTCCTTTATTGGATGATGAACAGGTGTTGCTCGAACGCCAGTATCGTTATCCGGTGGGCAAAGTCATGACCGAGTTCCCCGCCGGCAAGCTCGACCCTCACGAGACTCCGTTGGCATGCGCGCAACGCGAGCTGCTTGAAGAAACGGGGTATACCGCCGAGCAATGGGCCTACGCCGGCACGCTTGACCTGGCTATTGCCTACTCAACCGAGGTCATTCATATCTTTTTTGCCAAAGATTTACGCCCCGGGCAGGCGCAGCTAGATCACGACGAATTCCTCGACGTTATAACCGCGCGGGTCGATGATGTGATTGCCGCGTGTGGCGCCGGCGGCATCACCGACGCAAAAACGCTTACGTGCATGTTGTGGCTGCAAAACGTGCGTAACGGGGCCTGGACGCTCGATTGGCAGCCTGCTTAATTACTGGTGGCGGCTTGTACGCCCCGCCATGCTGCTGAATACGCCGTCGCGTCGTACCAGTTTGTGGTGCAGGGCGGCGGCAATGTGCGCAACGACCAGGGCAATAAACAGCCAGGCGACGATGCCATGAATTTCTCGCAGCAGCCCATATGTTTTCAGGCTTTGGGGCGCCAAGGCCGGTAAGACGGTGCCCCAGGGCAACACCACGGGGTTACCTGCAGCGCTTTGCATGGCCCAGCCCGACAGCGGCATGGCCAGCATGGCGCCGTACAACAAAACATGGGCGCCTTTGGCACCGGCCTTTTGCAGGGCAGACAAATCTTCCGGCAATGCTGGTGTCGGCAGGCGTAAACGCAAAACCAAACGAAGCACGACCAGCACCAGGGCGGTTAACCCAAGCATTTTATGTATCTGCAGCGCCGTGTTTTGTCACGGGGCCAGGCTGTCGACCATCGACACGCCTAAAAACAGCAGCGACAAAATAATGACGGCCATGGCCCAATGCATCAGGCGCATGGCCAACGGGTAAACAAGAGGCGTATTCATTTAATTCGATTCCAGCAAGGTTTCGCGAGCGCGGCGCCGGTACGATTCGGCATAAGCTGCGCTACGGGCGCGCAAGATCGGGTCGCCGGAAGGCGCAATGCCATGGGGCAATACCAGCGGGTCGAAGTTGATGGCATTGCAGGCGCCCGCAGACTGGCTTTCGGCACCGGTGATGTTGATGGTGCCGGCTGTTATTTGTTGCCGCTCACCGGGCCACGGAATGGCTCCGTTATCAATCACGTCGGTATCGCCGGCAAATGTAAATACCAGGTCATATTGCACCGGGCCGTTTTGCAGCCTTTGTATCAGCTCTTCTTGCAGTGCATTCGGGTTGTCACGGTCAAGCGTTGCTTCTGTAACGGTCTGGCGCGGCACCGCGGCCCAGCGCACTGCTTGCCGTTTACCGTTGCGGTCGACCAGGTAAAAGGCGTTAATGCCGTGAAATTGCTCTGATGTAAAGCTGGCAGTAGGTGTGTACGTTTTTTGCCAGGCCAGGCCAGGCCAGGAACGCAGCGCTTTCGGGGTGCGCCTGAAAGAAAGCCATGATCTTGTTGCGATCGGGTCGGCCGGTGGCCGGGTCAGGCTGTAAAGACTGCAACTGCTCAAAAAAGTCTTCGGGGTTACCTACCGCAAGCACTGGCGGGGTGTTCATTGCGGTACGCCATTGTTCGCCGTTAGCCTGTTCAAGACTTAGTGCCAGGCTGCGCACGGGCGAGGCCAGGTCGGGGGCCGTGGGGTTGCTGCCGCCAATCGAGTAGCGTCCGGTAAATGGCGTACTGCCTGGTTCAAACAGCTGGGCTGCCGAATATGCGGCCAAGTTCCCATTCGAGACGAATTCGCCCGAAATGCACAGGCCCTTGGCATGAGCGCGACGAAAGCCCGCGTGCGGCTGTGCGCCTTGCTGCAAGTTGACGAAGTCTGGTGCGCTTAGCGCTTCACGTCCGAAAATACCGCCGGCCCAGGCAAAGGCCAATGCTAGTCCGGCGGTGATCAAACCGACGGCCAGCGCGCCTTTAATATGAGAGTTCATAGTGAGAAAGAGAGGTTCGCTTTGTGATGGTATTCAGTGCAATGAGCCTGCGTGGCGCAGATTCAAGTCATCTGTGTTTATCCAGAATTTTGATTAGAACCATGGACACCTGACAGGTTGCTGATCTCCCTGTTTCTGCGGTGATAAAACCGGGTCATAAGCAGAATGCCTAAGCCGTGCCGAGAATTGCACGCCATATAGGGAGTTGTAAGAATTGCAAACCGGCGCTTATGCCGGTATTGTAAGGAACCCGTATTTCAGTGCACTGAATCGCGGTTTATAACGAATCGAACACGACGGAGACTACTCGTATGGTTAATTTCAACCTGAACGGCGCGCCCGTGTCGGCAGATGTAGCAGACGACACGCCCCTTTTATGGGTTCTGCGCGAGCAATTTGAGCTCACTGGCACAAAGTTTGGCTGTGGTATGGCGCAATGCGGCGCCTGTACAGTACACATCGATGGCGAACCTACCCGGTCCTGTGTCATGCCGGTCGCGGCGGTCAAGGGCAAAAACATCACAACCATCGAAGGCTTCATGCAAACCGACGCCGGCAAGGCGCTTGAAAAAGCCTGGGTCGACGAGCAGGTCGCCCAGTGCGGCTATTGTCAGTCGGGCCAGATCATGTCGGCCGCCGGCGTGCTGAAAAAGGCCAAAGGGCCGTTGTCTCGCGAAGAGGTCCTGACCGAAATGTCGGGCAACCTTTGCCGTTGCGGCACTTATAACCAGGTGGCGGCCGCAGTCATCAACGCCCAGAAAGCTTTGTCATAAGGGGGAGCGACATGACTATTCAATCTATCTCGCGTCGTTCATTCCTGGTGGGCAGCGGTTCGGCCGCTGTAGGTATTATGCTTGGGGGTGGTAGCCTTGGCGCGCTTGCGCAGGCGGCCCAAGACGCCAGCAAGTCTGGCGGGTTCAGCCCGGTCGTCTGGGTCAGTATTGCCCCCGACAACAGCACCCTTATTTATTCGCCCGCCTCCGAAATGGGGCAGGGCACCATGACATCCATCCCGGCCATTCTGGCCGAAGACATGGAGCTTGACTGGTCAACTGTACGCGTCGAAAAGTCGCCCAGCGTCGCCAAACTGTTCGGTAACCCCAAGTTCGGGGGCGCCATGCTCACCGGCTCGTCGCGTACCGTGGTGGGCTACTACGACGTCATGCGTTTGGCCGGTCTGCAAGCCAAGCTGGCGCTGGTTAACGTCGCCGCGCAGGCATGGGGTGTACCGGCCGATCAAATCGTCGCCGAGAAAAGCGTGCTTAAGCATGCGGCCAGCAACCGCCAAATGACATACGGCGAAGCCGCTGCTCAGGTCAAAGGAGACGTCGAAGCGCCGAAGGTCGACAAGGCCATGCTTAAGCCGATGTCCCAATTCAAAATCATCGGTACCGATGTGCCCCGTGTCGATCTGCCGGCCAAATCCAACGGTACCGCGCAATACGGTATCGACTTCCGTTTGCCCGATATGGTTTGGGCGTCGGTGTTGTACACGCCGGTTCAGGGCGAGAAGCCCGAAACCGTCGACGACAAGGCCGCGTTGGCGGTTAAAGGTGTCAAGCAAGTGGTCAAGCTGCCTTACGGCGTTGCCGTAGTGGCCGACTCGTTTGCTACCGCCCGTAAAGCGCGCGATCTGCTCAAGGTGACCTGGTCCAATACATCGCCTGCCCGCAAGTACGACAGCGCAACAGCCCTTAAAGAGTTCGTCGCCCGCGCCGAAAAGGTTGGCGAGGCCGGCGATGTATGGCACAAAGAGGGTGACGCAGCGGCGATGCTGAAAGGCGCAGTACGTACTTTTACCGCTACTTACACGACCGATCACGTGGCCCAGTGCACCATGGAACCCATGAACTGTACGGCGCGTGTCGACGGCGAAAAAATCGAGTTCTGGGTGCCCGCGCAAGCTGCTAGTATCGTTACGGGTACAGCGGCTGCAGTCGGCAAATTCAAACCCGAAAACATCACCGTCAATGTCACCCTGTTGGGTGGCGGGTATGGTCGTCGTGTCGAAGCCGACTACGCTGTCGATGCTTTGCTGGTGGCCAAGGCCATGCCGGGTGTGCCGGTGCATGTCATCTGGACACGTGAAGACGATTTCCAGCGTTCACGCGGCCGCCCGCTGACGGCACAGCACCTGGTTGCCGGGCTCGACGCCCAAGGCAAAATTGTGGGCTGGCATCATCGCGTGGTGTCCGAAGGCATTTACGCACGTTTCAATCCAAAGGGGTATCAATCGGCAGGCAACAAAGACGCGCCAGTCATGGAGGCGGCCGACACCATCTACGAGATCCCGGGTCAGCTGGTCGAGCATAGCCTCGAAAAGCGCGGCATCGATGTTTCGTTCTGGCGTGCTGTGGGTGCTGGCTACACCAAGTTCGCTATCGAGTCCTTAATCGATGAAATCGCCGAGGGCACCAAAAGAGATCCGCTCGAACTGCGTCTTGAACTTCTGCAGAACAAGCCTCGTGCTCAGGCCGTTTTAAAAGAAGTGGCCGCCATGGCTGGCTGGGGCAAGCCCCGTGCCGAAGGGCGTGCGTTGGGTCTGGCGTTTTCCGATGCCTGGACAACCAACGTTGCCATGATCGCCGAAGTGTCCATGAAAGATGGTCGTCCTCATATTCACCAGCTTTGGGCGGCTGTCGATTGCGGGCATGCCATCTCGCCACGCAATATCCGTAGCCAGGTCGAAGGCGCCGCTGTTTTCGGTATTTCGGCCATGATGGACGAGCGTCTGGTGTACAAGGGGGGGCAGGTACAAGAAACCAACTTTGACAAGTACCCGCTGTTGCGCGCCAACCAGGTGCCACCCATCGAGGTCAAGGTCATGCCCACCGACAACCCGCCGGGTGGTATGGGTGAAGTGGGCTTGCCCCCCGTGGCCCCTGCGGTGGCCGCAGCGGTGTTCAAGCTAACCGGCAAACGCGTTCGCGAACTGCCGTTTCCCAAAACTATCTAATCAACCTTTGCGTTCAGCTTGATCTCTTAGCGCGTTCAAGCAGTTTATACGGCCCCGAAAGGGGCCGTTTTTTACTGCGGTAATTGACTGCTTACGACAGCGGTTGACGTGATCCGCCAATGGTCGGGGCTTCGGCCTATTGCATCAAGTACACCAACCCCATGGTTATAGAGGGGAATAGCACCAGGATGACCAGGCGCAGGATGTCGACGCCGATGAACGGAATCAGGCCTTTGAAAATAGCGGGAAAGGACACATTGGGCAAGGTGGCCTTGATGACGAAGACGTTCATGCCGATGGGCGGCGTGATCAGGGCGATTTCGGTGGCCACAACAACCAAAATGCCAAACCAGACCAGGTCGAACCCGTTGGCCAGCACAATGGGTACAAACAGCGGCACGCAGATAAGAATGATGGCCAAAGAGTCGAGCACGCAGCCCAACAGCAAGAACACCAGCAAAATTGCAAAAATTAGCCCGTAAGACGACAGCCCGGCCGATTGCACCCAGCCCAGCAGCCCTTCGCCCAGGCCCGAGAAAGAAATGAGTTTGGCAAACAGCATGGCGCCGAACAGCACGCAATACAGCATGACCGAAATAAACGCCGATTCGAGAAAAATTTCCCGAAACCCGTCTTTGCTGATGCGCTTTTGAAAAAGTGCAATAAGCAGCGCAAAGCCGGCGCCCATGCCGGCCGCTTCGGTTGCTGTAAATATCTTTGCGTAAATGCCGCCGATAATCAGCAAAAACAATAAACAGAACGGCCATACGCCTTTGAGTGACGCCAGCTTTTCGTGGATGTCGGTTTTTGAGCCGCGTGGCGCACTGTGTGGTTTAAGCAGGGCGACAACATAGATGGCCGCCATATAAAGCGCCAGCCCCAGCAAGCCAGGTATGACACCAGCAATAAACAGATGGCCGATATTGGTTTGCGTCAGAATGCCGTAAATCATCAAAATGATTGAGGGCGGAATAAGAATGCCCAGCGTGCCGCCGGCCGCAATCGACGCGGCGGCCAAGCCGTCGGAGTATCCGTATTTTTTCATGCTGGGGTAGGCCACTTTGGCCATGGTGGCTGCAGTGGCCAGACTGGACCCGCACACGGCGCTAAACCCCGCGCATGTCACCATGGTTGACAAGGCCAGCCCGCCTTTAACATGGCCAAACCAGGCGTTGGCGGCCCGAAACAGGTCGGCCGATATACCCGAGCGGGACAGAATATTGCCCATGAGGATAAACAGCGGCACCACTGCCAGCTCGTACGAAAATACGGCTTCTGATATGGTCATCGATGTCATGGTCAAGGCGGTATCAAAACCCATGTCGATACCAATGGCCACAATGGATACCGTCAGCAATGAAAACGCCAGGGGTACCCGCAAAAATGTCAGCAGCAACACTGCGACCAGCGCAGAGAATCCCACAATCATTATGTGTTTTCCTTCGTGACGATGTTATTTGAGTGGGGTGGAGGCAACAGCGCAGCAATGGCGCTAATAAAGCAGCTCGCGCTGATAAGGCCGTAAAAGTAACTGCGCGGGATAAGCAGTTCCTGGCTGATTTCGCGAATCAGGTGGGCATCTAGTGCAGCCAGCACAAACTGGTAGCCAATAAGCAGCAATACGGCCGAGACCAGCACGGCAATGACGCCGCGCCACCAGCGCATGGCGTCGGTCATCAGGTAACGGTCGAACAAGTCGACAACCAGATGGCCACGAGCCACGGTTAACAGCGGCAGGCCGGTAAAGACAATCAGCGCCATCAGGTGCTCGGTCAGGTCGTGGGCGCCGTAAATGGGCGCGCTGAAAAAGCGCCGGCCAATGACGTCGGCAAAAGTCAGCCCTACCATGGCCAGTAGCGCAGTGATCAGTAGCGTCTCGATAGCTTTGCGCAGTTTTTGAAAAAGCATGGGCATGAAGCGTCTCTTCAAAGGGGGGAGCCCTGTACGGCGCACCTACCCCAGGGGCAGATGCGCGCAGGGCGATTGAAGCGCGTGTGCATGAGTACACGCGCGAGCCGGCTCAGTTTGCCTTCAGCGCTTTATACCGCTCGCGGTAGAACTTGACCATCTCTTCCGGGTTTTCAACACCGTACTCCGCCTTGTCGGCGACCCAGTCGGCATAAATGCCATCGCTGACTTGTTTGATCTTGGCCATGAGCTCGGGTGACGGCGTGTTGAATTTATGACCGTTCTCTTTCAGGGTAACCAGCGCTGCCCGGGTTTGATCGTCGTAGACCTTGCCCCATAGCCGCGAAAAGTGTTCGCCCGAAACCGTCATGATCGCCTTGCGGTCGGCTTCTGACAGCTTATTCCATTTGCTTTCATTGATGGCCAGGAAGAACGTTGCATCGTAGAACCCTTCGGGCACCAGCGTGTGGTGCTTGAGCAAATCGGCCGCGCGGAAGTTGATGACCGACTCAATCGGGTTTAACGAACCGTCGACCACACCGCTTTGCAGCAGGTCGTATACCTGCGGCCCAGGGGCAGCAATGGGGATTGCGCCCATTTCTTCCAGCAGACGTTTCTGGATGGGCCCACCCATACGGATTTTCTGGTTGTTCAGGTCTTCGGGCGAAACGATATCTTTTTTACCGTGATGGATGGCGCCGCCGCCAAACAAGCCGACCCCCAGCAACTTGACGCCCTGGAACGTAGGCTTGTCGCTCAGGAATTTCTCGTAGGTGTCCCACAGCGCAACGGACTGCGCCTCACCGTTGTCGCCGTTCAGGGGAAATTCGGCAAACCACAGGGCTTTGAAACGGTCGGGCTCGTAGGTGAAGTTACCCCAGGTGACGTCGGCCACTCCTTTGCGTGCCAGCTCCCAGTGTTGCGGGGGGCTGCCGACAGGCTTGGGCAGCATGCGAACTTTTACTCGCCCTTCAGTGGCTTTCTCGACGTTGGCTGCCCAGACCTGAAGGACATCGGTGGTCAGGAAGTGGGTGGGCGGTACCCAGTTGGACAAGGTAAGCGTTGTGGCATTGACGCCGACGGCGCAGGTGGCTAAGGCCGTGGCGGCCAGCAATTTAAGCGCGTTAAAGGTTTGTCTCATTTTCATTTTTTGGTTTTCCTTTGGGTGGGTCAGCCCCGGGTGGCCGGGGGTTGGGTAAAGAACATGCGGGTCAGGTTCAGCCAGAAGGCACCGCCGTAGGGTAGGCATTCGTCGTTGAAGTCGTAGTGCGGGTTGTGCACGCTGCAGGGGCCCAAGCGTTGGCCCTCGGCGTGACCGTTATCGCCGTTACCGATAATCAGATAGCACCCCGGGACTTCTTGCAGCATGTAGGCAAAGTCTTCGCTGTTGGCCAGGGGCAGGGCCTCGGCGTTGACGTTATCGGCGCCAAAGGTTTCGCGTGCCGCTTGTTCCACAAGGCGCGACTGCGCGTCGTCGTTGACCAATACGGGGTAGCCAAAAACGTAGTCAAGCGTGGCCGTGCAACCATACGCTTGCGCCTGGTGTTTGGCCAGTTCAGAAATGCGCGAACACAGTGTTTCGCGAGTTTCGGGGTGTAGTGCACGTACGCTCAACTCGAGCTCGGCTTCGTTCGGAATAATGTTGTAACTTGTGCCGGCCGTCACGCGCCCGACACTGATCACGCCCGAGTCGAAGGGGCTAAGGTTGCGCCCCACAATGCTTTGCAAGCCCAGCAATGTCGCGGCCATGGGCACGGTTGGGTCCAGCGCCAAGTCGGGCATCGCCCCGTGCCCGCTTTTGCCATGAAACTTGATGGTGACTTTGTCTGACGAACACATAAAGGCGCCGGGCCGGAAAAAGCACTGGCCGACCGGGGTACCGGGTAAATTGTGCAGGGCAAATATGGCGTCGCATGGAAACCGTTTGAACAAACCGTCTTCTATCATGCGTTGTGCGCCGCCCCCGCCCCCCACTTCTTCGGCGGGTTGGAAAATAATGTGCAGCGTGCCGTTGCCCAGTTCGGTGCCGGCCGCGTTTATTTTGGCTAGCGCCTGGGCAGCGCCCAGCATAATGGCTGTATGGCCGTCGTGGCCGCAGGCGTGCATTTTCCCGTTAATGGTGCTTTGCCAGGGCAGGCCGGTGGCTTCGTGAATAGGCAGGGCGTCCATTTCGGCGCGTAAACCCAGTCGCGGCCCCCGGCCGTTGCCGATCACCAGCGTCCCGACGACGCCGGTGTCGGCCAACCCCGTGTGTACGTCGTAACCCCAATCGGTCAGGCACTGTGCCACCAGGGCGCTGGTGCGCTGTTCTTCAAAGCCAAGCTCCGGGTGTTGGTGTATGGCGTGACGCCAGGTCTTCATGGCGTGCAGGTCCAGCATCGTCGATGCCATTTGTCTCCTCCGGGTAATTTTTATTTCACTTTTTTCTATTCTTGAGTGTTTTGGTGATAATTTAAAGACGTTAATTTCGTATACATGACCACTTTTTGATGTCACCCCATGAAACATCAACATATCAAAGCGTTTGTGCAGGTTGCCGATAGCGGCTCGATTCGTGCGGCAGCCCGCGCCTTACACATCAGCCAGAGCGCGCTGACGCGTTCGATGAAAGAGCTTGAAGAAGACGTGGGCGCCGAGTTGCTGAACCGTAGCTATCGCGGCGTGACATTTACCGATGCCGGCAAGGCGCTGCTGGCCCGGGCGCGCCATATTCTGGCCACAATGGACCGCGCACGCGATGAGGTCAGGCAAATTAGCGGCGGGGCAGGTGCAAAGATCGCCATTGGGATTACGCCCGTGGTAGCCACGACGGTGTTTCCCGATATTTACCGGCGTTTCGCCCACGCGTTTCCCGATGCCCAGCTGACGCTTAAAGAAGGGTTTATGACCGAAATTGTGCCCGGCTTACTGGAAGGCCAGCTGGATTTCGGCGTGGCCATTTCAACGCGCGATACCTTACCCACCGAGCTTTCATTCAAACCGCTGACCCAAACCCGTTTGCTGATTTCAGGGCGTGCCGGCCACCCGCTGGCCAACGCGACTGATTGGCAGGCGTTGTCGAAGGCGCGCTGGATTCTGAATATGACCAATGGCAGCACCGGGCATCATTTATTGCATTGGCTGGCCGAGGCCGGTTTGCCGCGGCCAATCCATGTCGTGCACTGCACGTCACCGACGCTGATGATGGAAATGCTGCGCAGAACGGATCTGGTGGGCATCGGGCCAGATCGGCTCATGGTCGACCCGTTATCCAGTTGCGGCGTTGTGCCGTTCGGCGTGCAGCCGCATCCCCCAGATGCCACATTGGGGTTGTTCAGCGTGCGGGGTGTACCGTTTACGCCCGCAGCAGACCGGCTGCGTATCTGGCTGGAGCGCGCTATTTTGGCGGCCGATCAGCACACCACCTGATTCCGCCCTTGCTTCTTGGCCTGATACAACGCGGCGTCTGCGCGCGAATACGCGTGTTCAAACGGTGTGCCGGGCGTGCTCCAGCTGATGCCAAAGCTTGCCGTGACCGGGTGCTGCGGCAAACAGTCAAATGCGTGGTTGGCCACATTGGCCCGTATGCGTTCTGCAATGTGCGCTGCGGCTTGCAAGGCGGTGTCTGGCAACAGGATGGTAAATTCTTCGCCGCCCACACGGCCAATATGCCCTGTGTCGCCCAGCACAGCGCTCAGCCGTTCGACCAGCTCCCGAATGACGGCATCCCCTGCGGGGTGACCGTAGGTATCGTTGATGCGCTTGAAGAAATCAATATCCAGCATAATCAGCGACAGCGGCGCCTGGGTCAGGTAACGCCGGGCCAGCTCAAAAACGGCGCCACGGTTCAGGCTGCCCGTCAAGGTGTCGTGGCGGGCCTTGTAGTCCAGTTCGGCGCTTAGCTGCTGCAGCTTTGTGTTGGCGGTGTTAAGTTCGGCTTCGGTACGGTCACCATGCCGGATCAACCGATGGGTTTCTCGCATCAGCCTGCGATAGTGCGTCGCCAGATCTTCCAGTGCCTCGCGTAATTGCAAGCTGCCCGATTCGGCAGCCAGTGCCGCGTTGGCCCTTGCCAGTGCGGCCATTTCGGCCTCAAACAATGCCTTGTCCACAGTCAGCCTTGCAATGCGTGGTCTCGAAAGGTCAGGCTGTCAAAGTCTTCGCATAACTCCTGGCCAAACTCATAAATAGTGTCGTCGTCTTCATCGTGGTACCAGTTCAGCAGCACGGGTGTGCCGCCCGCCGCCATTTCATTTAGCGCGTCAAACAGCGAAAACAGCATTTTGGTGCTCGAGCTATTGAAATAGGTCAGTGCCACGTCAACGATGACCGGGTCGTGGCTGTCGTCCTCGTCGATGAAGGTCTTGATGGCGGCAATCAGTTCGCCCCAGAACAGGGCGGCGTTCTCGGGGTACGCCTCGCCTTTGATGTACAAAATGCGCTCGTCAAACCGAAAGTCAATCTCCGGCGTACTGGCCGTGGCGGCAATGAAAATATTGTTCATGGTCTTTACAGATAAAGGCAGCAAGGTAAAAGGGGCAGGGCTTGCACGCGTCAGATCGTTGCTTTCAGGCAGAAAAACTTGTTCTGGCTGCCCGCAATGGGGACGAAATCAAACTCAAGAGGCTCGCTTGCGTCGCGGGCGACGGTCAGCAGCCCAAGACCGGCGCCTTTGCTGTCTTCAGACGTCTCGGCGCGCAGGCTTTCTTTGTACGCGCGTTTAATATCGTCAATGGTCAGGCTGCGCAGGTGGGCCAATTTGCTTTGCAGTTGCTCGGCCACGTCGACGTTGACCGGGTTTGCGCAATGCAGGTAGTAGCGCCCCGCTTCAGTCGAAATACAGATCGATCCGTGTCTGATCTCATTGTTGAAGTTGTCGCCGTTGTGCGTGTTGTAGGCATCTACCGAATAATGGATGATGTTTTGCGTCATCTCGATGAACGACGAGAACAACTTGCGTCGTGTGGTGTTGGCGGCGCCAACATGTTCGGTGCGCAGTTTTACCGCGTCGGCTACCGCTGCAATAATGGTCTGCGAAAAGTAGCCTTCGTAGTAGAAGATGATCTCGCGTGCTTCGGCGCACTGACAAAACAGGCGCCAGTGCAGGCTGTGATTTTTTGTGGTGGGTAAAACCTGGGCACTCGTCATGGTTAATCTTCTGGAAATCGAAAGCCGAAAAAGGTGAGGTCGTCGCGGCGAAGCTGGGTGCCCTGATACGTGCGCAGCTCATGCATCAGCGTGTCCGAAAGTGTCATCAGGTCTTGCGTGCGGTGTTTTTGCAGGGCGTGTCGCAGGCGCCGCTTGCCAAAGGCAATGTGTTTTGGTCCGCCAATCTGGTCAATCAGGCCGTCGGTGCAGGCAAATAAAAGGGTGCCCGGCTGCAGCAGCGTGGTGTGGTTTGTCCAGCGGGCGTCGGCCGGTGTGTCGGGGTAGCCCAGGCCGCGACGTTCGCCGTCAACCGTAACAACGTCGCTCTGGTCGGCAGCCAATACAAACAACGGCATTTTGGCGTGCGCACTGGTCAGGGACTTAAGTCCGGCGTCAAACCACATAAAGACAGCGTCCATACCGTCATTCGACGCCGTCTCGGTGGCGCCTGGCGCATGTTGGCCCAGCGCTTGTTTCATGCCCCGGCTCACTTCCGACATCAAGAATGCGGGGTCTTGCGGGCCGTGCTGGTCCAGTGCGTGTCGCAGCGACGAGGACGCAATTAACGTCAGGAATGCACCCGGAACGCCGTGGCCGGTGCAGTCGGCCAGCGCGGCGAACCAGCCGCCGGCAAAAGTTTCAAAGTGGTAAAAATCGCCGCCCACAATGTCGCGAGGCTCCCAGACAATCGCGACATCTTGCAGCGTGGCTTGCATGGCATTTAGCGATTCGCCCAACATGGCGCGCTGAATGGTGCTGGCGTAGTCAATGCTTTGCATGACTTGCCGGTTTTTTTCGATTTGAAGCTCGACCAGTGCATGCATCAGGTCAAGGCCAATGCCTATACCAGCAAACCTGTTGCCTTCTATAAACATGAACCCGTCGGCCAGCGTCTTGTCGCCGGAGGCGACCGCTTTAGCCGCAAGCGTTTCTATGGGCGTGTCAATGTCCACGATTAGGGGTGACTTGTCCATGAACGCAATGCAGCTTTTCTTTTCGTATAGCTCGCGGTAGTAGGGCTTGGACATCTGCGACATGAAGATGTTGCGGCTGATCAGGCCAATCGGCTGGTCATGTTCAAGCACAGGCAAGCTGACCAGGTCGCGATGTTCGCCCAGGATGTGCAGGACATCGGCGTTGGTCATGTCAGAGGTGATGGTTGGGACGTCGATGGCAAGCCGCCGGGCGGTCGCGCGATGGTTCGCTAGAGGTACCGCCGAGGGGGTGCTGAATTTGGATGTCACTGTCGCCGTCTCTGTACGCATGCATTACGTAAACAACGTAGCGTCGAATTTGTGTTGACTCGACGCTACTGCGTGAATGATAGACGCGGCATATGACGGCGGCGTGACAAGGTTAAGAACAGTGTCCGCGCCGCCGCATGAGAGGGACTTTTGAGTTGTCTGATGCCGCTCAGGGCACCGTGACTTTTTGTGATAACTATTAAGGCAAAACTGTCTTATTTGACGACGGCTTCAAGCGCGATGTCGAGCGTGACTTCGTCACCCACGGCAGGTGCATACTTGCCTGCACCAAAGTCGCTGCGTTTGATGACTGTCGTTGCGTTTGCACCAACGGCTTCTTTCTTCAGCATGGGGTGTGGGCCATTAAAGAACGACGTGACCGTTAATGTGACAGGCTTGGTGATGCCCTTGATGGTCAGGTCGCCTTCGATGCTGGCGGGCTTGTCGCCTTCGAAGACCACTTTGGTTGACTTGAACGTAGCCGTTGGAAACTTCGCGGTGTCAAGAAAGTCTGCACCCTGGATGTGGCCGTCGAATGCTTCGAAACCGGTATCGATGGTGGTGGTGTCAATGGTGACGTCGACCTTGGCGTCTTTGGCTGCCTTGTCGAGCACAACCGTGCCGGTTGTTTTGTTAAAGCGCAAAATTTGCTTTGACATACCCATGTGGTTGTAAGAAAACCGCGGGAATGTATGGCTGGAGTCAATGACGTAAGTTTGCGGTGCGGCCAGGGCCTGACCGGCAAAGAAGGTGGCAAACGCGGCGGCAATCAGAGTTTTTTTCATGGAGATTCCTTGGGTAGGTGCAGGTTGATGGATAACGTTGGAGACGCTGTGCGTATTAACTTATAAAAAGGTTGCGAGGCGGTGACAATCGGCAAAGCGGCTATGGGGTGGTCACGATATGGAATTTGACCTGGATGTCGTTGGCAACAATGCTGAAATCAGCCCACTCGCCTTCGCCGATTTTGAAGTCGCCCCGCTTGAACGTAAATTGGCCTTCAAACTCGCCTTTGCCGTCTTTTTCGGTAAAGGTGACAGGTACGACGATGTCCTGGGTGTGACCTTTAATTGATAAGGTACCGGCCACTTCAAACTGGTTATTGCCCAGGGCCTTGACCGAACTTGATGTAAAGGTCGCCAACGGGTGGGTCGCCAAGTTCAGCCATTCGGCCTTTTTCAGTTCTGTGTTGGCTTCGGCATAGCCGGCATCAACACTGGCCAGCTTGATGTCAAGAGTGACTTTGGCCGACTCGGGTTTGGCAGGGTCGAACTGCAGCTCTTTGGCCGAAATTTCGCCAAAGCTGCCATCCATCTTGACGTTCATCTGGCTGTAGCCAAACGTGATGTGGCTGGCCGCCGGATCAAGGGTTGTGTAGGTGGCGGCCGCCGCGGGGGCGACTGCGCCAAAGCTCAGTGCAAATGCCAGCGCAAGGGCGGGTAGGGTCGTCAGTTTCATCTTGGTTCCTCTGGTACAGGTTTGTTTTCGTGTTCGTTTCAGGCAAAGAAATTTTCGCCTGGTGGCCTTGGCTGTTTATGGCCCGAATACGTTTCAGGCGTTGACGCGAAGCCTTGGCAACATGCGCTGCAGCAGCCCGTCTTTTTTAACGTACTGGTGGTACAGCGCGGCAACAACGTGGCCAACGACCGCAGCCAGCAAGGTGTAGTTCAGCACGACATGAACAGTTTGAAGCACATCGCCCAATGCTTTGTCTTTAGGCACCAGATCAGGCAGCGCTACCATGCCAAACCACACCACCGGGAACCCTTGCGCAGAGCTCATTAACCAGCCGCTAAGCGGGATGAGCAGCATAAGCACGTACAACAGAAGGTGCCCGGCGTGGGCGGCCAGTTTGGCCAATGGGCCGGTCGAGGCCGGGAGTTCGGGAGGTTGGTGCGACAGGCGCCACGCTACCCGAACAATGATGACAGCGAACAGGGTGATACCTGCCCATTTATGCCACGAATACAGTTTGAGCTTGTTAGGTGACAGCGGCAGGCCTTCCATATAAAAGCCTAGCGCAAACGTACCCACCAGGCCCAGGGCGACAAGCCAGTGCAAGAAAATTGCGGTGCGGGAGTAGCGTTGCGTCATCTCGGTTCCAGAAAGTGAGTTGGTCTGATGCCGGGGCAGAAAGGTTCCCTCAGGTTTCAGGATCTTTATTTTATTGGAAACAAAAATGGACAAAAATAGGGGTAAATGGTTTTAATATTCCCAAAAACGGGACAATAGATTGAGCCGATGACCATGAACCTGTACGCAAACGACCTGATCTTGTTCGCACATATCGTCGATGCCGGCAGTTTTACGCGCGCGTCCGACCTGACGGGCTTGCCAAAATCAACCTTGTCGCGACGGCTGGCCGAACTGGAAAACGTGTTTGGTGAGCGTCTGATGCAACGTAGTACCCGGCGTCTGGTATTGACCGAGTTTGGCGAACGCATGCTTGAATATGCGCGTCGACTGGTCGATGATACCGAAGCGGCAACCGCGCTTGCCTTGCATCGGCAGGTGACACCACAGGGCATTTTGCGTGTCTCTTTTCCTCCCGAATATCACGAGCTGTCGCTAGTGCAAATACTGTCAACGTTTTCGCGCCGTCATCCCGATGTCCGGTTGGATATCGACTTGTCGTCACGCCGTGTTGATTTGGTCGCCGAGCGCTTCGACGTCGCGGTGCGTGTCGCTGCCCAGTTACCCGACGACAACGCGCTAGTCGCGCGGCGCATTATTACGTTGCATAACGGCTTGTACGCCTCGCCGGCGTATCTGGCCCGGCACGGCACACCCCAAAATCCGCCGCAACTGCAGTCGCATACGGGGCTTGTTCTGGTTACCAGCGCCGGAGACCAGCAAATATGGCGTTTAAGCCGCAGCAACACCGAACACTGGGAAGGCTTGCCTTTGCACATGTTGTCAGCCAACTCGGTGGGCCTGCAGCAGGCATTGGCTGTTCAGGGTCTGGGTATCGTGGGCTTGTCCGAAAGCTTCGCCCGTCCGCACGTCGAGCGCGGCGAATTGTTGCGGGTACTGCCGCAATGGCATTTGCCGCAAATGAATGTCTGGTGCGTAACCCCCGGCCGTAAACTGCTGCCCCAGCGAACCCTTGCCTTTATAGACACGCTTAAAGAAGTGTTGGGGTAGGGGCAGGTGTGTTGGGTCTTTGTGCCGCGCAGCCAGGGCATACAATGGTGGCCTAGACCTGCAACTCAAAGGGTTTGGCGGGAAAGTACTGCAATTACAGGGTGTGAAGATGGTTTCATTGCAAGAACAGTTTTTGAAGGCCGGCCTGGTTGACCAGAAAAAGGTTAAGAAAGTCCACCAGGACAAAAGCCAGCAGAAGAAGGTCGCGCGTCGTACCGGCGAGCCGCTTGTCGACGAAGCCCGGCAGGCGGCGCTTGACGAGCAGCAAAAACAGCGCGACGCCGTGCGTGAGCTCAATGCAAAACGCGATGCAGAAGCCAGGGCAAGGGCCATTCAGGCGCAGATTGTGCAGATGGTGCAACAAAGCCGCCAGGGTAGGGGTGGCGGTGACATCGCCTACAACTTTACGTTCGGAACAAAGATCGAGCGTATCCATGTGTCCGCTACGGTGCGGTCGCAGTTGGCAGCAGGCCAACTGGTGATTATTCGGCTGGGCGATGCCACTGAACTGGTGCCCAAGGTTGTGGCCGATAAAATTGCCGAGCGCGACCCGTCTGTTGTCGTTCGCGTGAAAAAGCCAGAGACCAGAATCGACGAGGATGACCCCTATGCCGATTACAAAATTCGGCTCTTCATCATTAAAGGGGGACAGCGACATTCATTAGACTTGTTTTTGCGAAGAAACACGTTTAATGGAGGTAATGTCGATGTCTCCAATCGATTCTATCCTAGGGATTCCGGGTTTAGTTATT
>NZ_JACJUU010000015.1 GCF_014237865.1 Pusillimonas minor | reverse complement strand
CCACCAGGCCTGACCCGGCCCTCTGGTTGTTGACATCGGTGACTCCACGAAAAACAAGCGAAGCCGATACGATGCCCCAGGCCAGCAATGTCAACAAGGATGGGGGAAATGGAGCGCGTACCGTGTTGCGGCGAAGAGCCGGCCGCGCAGCATTATGTGCGGCTATTAGATGCCTTGGCAGGCTTGCGGCTTAAAGCCTGGCCTTTTGACGGCCCGGCCGTGTTGCGGGAAGGCGATGCGGTTCATGTGATTGACGGCTGGTGTCATTTGGGCACAGCCCGCTCTGACGAAGAGCTATGGGCCTGCCTGAGCAACGGACGACCCGGCTTTGACCGCGACACTTACCGGATTTTGATTAAGCACCAGGCGAAAATGCAGGGCTTGCCGGCAGGAAACTCCCGGATAAGTCAGGGCCAACTGCATTGCGCTTTACCTTCCAGCGCGTCGGTCTAGCGGCTTTTCACCGCCCAACCCTGTGCTTGATTCGGTGCTTAAAGGTAAACGGAAGGCTCAGCATCAGGGCGTCGCTTGAACCTGCGATGTACCCAATAGTATTGTTCCGGTATCTGTCTGATTTGTTCTTCAAGGAACTGATTGGTGGTTATTGCGTCGGCTTTGTCGTCCCCGCTGGGGTAATTTTGCAAGGGTTCAAAGATTTTCAGTGCATAGCCCTGGTAATCGGGCCGTACCTCGGTCACAAACGGGACCACGCGGGCACCGCTGATCTTGGCCAAACGGGAAACCGCCGTCAGGGTGCAGGTTTGAATGCCAAAGAAGGGAACAAATACCGAGTCTCGCAGGCCGAAATCCATATCGGCGGCAAGCATAATAGGCTTGCCTGTTTTTAGAACGCTCAGGGTCTGGCGGGCACTGGCGCTGCGGGGAAGCATCACCGTGCCGAACCGCGATCGTTGCGTATAGGCAATTGTTTCCATCGCCTTGTTTGACATGGGCGTGTACAGCGAAGCCACGTCGTGCAAGATGGAATAATACATACAGCCGGCTTCAATCGCGGCAAAATGAAAGCCCAGAAAAATCGTGGGTTGTTCGTAGCTGTCCGCCAGTTCAATGGCGCTTTCCAGTGTGCTCAGGTCAAGCAGCGTCTGGGCACTGCCATACCATTGCACGCCGCGCTCGAGGTAGCTGCGAATCACGTGCTGGAAGGTAGCCCTCCCCAGAATATCCAGTTCCTGTTCGCCTTTTTCCGGAAAGCACAGCCGAAGATTGGTTTGCAGGATGCGTTTGCGTTTTCCGGGGATACGATAAAGCAGAGAGCCCAGAGCATGCCCCGCTCTTGCGACCCACCGGTAGGGTAGGCTGGCTAGCAGGCGCAACAGGCCGGAAATAAGTACGTGCTGGATTTTTTCATTCAAAATGGGGGCTCTGGAAGGTGTACCGGGTGGTTTATCCCGGGTGAAGTATGACCTGACAGCATACAGGATGAATGTGTCGTCGCTGCCAAGCGTAGGCTCCCCGAATGCGTAATATCAGAAAGAAAAAAATCCCGTAAGATCTTGCGCTTACGGGACTATGCTTATCCAAGCGAATCCGTGAAAATCCAAACTCCGGTTTAGATGTTAAATGGAAAATTGCTTGACAACTAATTGATAAAAAATGGTCTATCTCAAGCACTATCGATTTGTACTCGCTTACGTAGCCAGATTAAGTGCCACTAACCTTACGCAGATAAAGCCATGCACTAATCATGCGATCGTCTATGATCAACCGTATGCAAAATTGCATAGAAATCGCATAGAACCAATTCTATGCGCGAATCAATGCTCACGCGCATTGATATATTCATAGCGGGTCCAGCGGCGCTCACCGATTTGCTGCAGCTCCGGATGCTCCGCCTGGAGTTCCTGCATCAGCCGCCTCACCTGACTACGATCATAGTGAGTGATCTGCCGGATGTGCTGGTTGCTCAAACCGGGCTCGCCCCGCTTGGCACGCTCCATCAGGATGCTAAGTACACGAACCTTTGCCGCGTCCCAATCGATACGACGACGTTTTTCGCCCTGCCCATCGCCCGTCAATCGGCGATACAGCGCCGGTGACAGACACCAATAAGTCCCCCTGCCCGTGCCCCCATGCTCGACATAGCCATTGGACTCCATGCCGGACAAACGTTCCCGGATTTCGGCTTCACTACGCTGGCACAAAACTGCAGCCGCTGCGGTATCTACCTCGGGATGCTGGCGCAAGTGGCCCAACAACAGCAGTTCATCCACGCCCAGAATATGGCCTTTCTCAGCTTCTTCGGCGACAAAAAGGCGCATGGCAGCATCGAACTCCCGCTTGGCAAAACTGACCAGTACAGAGTCACCGATCTCACGAATCACCGGTGGCTCCTTGCCTTCCACTAGCAACGATGAAAACATTCGGTTGATGCCGAGATTGCTGCGATTGACCAAACGCAAACGAGTGAGCGCTTCTACCAACAGCGGGTTCCGGGCCGCAGGCTGATGGTGCAGGATATTCTCGGGCGTAATACCTGCGATAAACCCGCCGTTGTTG
The DNA here is from genome assembly GCF_014237865.1 of Pusillimonas minor. Lineage (GTDB taxonomy): Bacteria > Pseudomonadota > Gammaproteobacteria > Burkholderiales > Burkholderiaceae_B > Neopusillimonas > Neopusillimonas minor. Next base: position 48,160 of record NZ_JACJUU010000015.1, on the reverse strand, counting down.
CTGATCTCCAGCCGGTCACGGTACAGCTTTACCATCACCGGCCCCGCAATCCGCAGATCCGCGTGACAAAATGCGTTCATCAGCGCCTCGCGCAAGGCAATTTCCGGCCAGGTGCGATATTCGTAGTGGAACAGGCCCTGCTTGTAAGTCGTGATCGGGTTGAACGGCAACAGTAGTTCTTCCAGCCGCTGCACCGCCAGGGGCAACGCACTGACACGGTCTTCACGATTGGCGTAATCAGTGTCGGAGGCCATGTGCAGAAAGGTCCATCCGTGGCCAGGCACATACCCGCGAATCGCTTCCTCCGTTCCCGCCAAGAGCAGCGCTGCCCGGGTCAAGCTGCCGTTCTTGATCAGACCCAGGGTACGCAAAAGCTCTATATCACCTAACCGTAGCAGCTCATCGGGTGCGCGTTCCCGACGCGCCTGGTTGCGCAAGGTCTCCAGCGCGGTCGCCGACAGAAACCGAGGATTGGCTTCAGCAACAAACTGGCCGGTATAGTCTGTCTCGCCCGTTTCCACGCCAATCTTGCGGCGCAGTGTGCCGGTCAGAGGCTGGCAATCCTTACCGATTCGGATGGTACCTTTACCAGCGCTATCGGTGTAGGGTGGCATGCCCGGATGAATCTGCATCAGCAACAGGCGCCCGGTGCCTTCCGACACCAGCAGCTCTTCAAACACAGGCATGATTTTCGGGTCAGTCTGATCGTAGACCGCCGCCTTGAGCATATTGGTGTCAATTTCCGGTGGAACACCCAGAATCGCCCTACCGCGCCCCTTCACTCGATCAGCCACACCAAAAACAACTGTGCCGCCGCCACCATTAGCCATGCACACGGCCATTTGCACCAAAGTCTTCACAGCCTTGTCTCGGCTTTGCGTATCCCATTGTTTGAAGTCGAGATCCTGATCCTCCAAGTCATCCGCAACGCACAGCTCCAAATCAGGCAGCAAGGCTTCTATCTGGGCTGCAGAACGCATGAATGGCCCCCCATCAATGGATATTTTGTGTCTAAATACATAGTAGCCATGAATGCAAATTGTCCAACACGCTGTTGGACATCTTTTGCCTGGCAGCACCATGCGCGGCACGTGGCCGCTGCCGTGGGGACATCAGCATCCATAGTCGCGTCGACCCCTGAATGCTGTCGACATTGAGCGGGCACTGTGGATTCATTGCGCCATTGCGGTGGCGCCAACGTGTCGATACGGTGGCCCCAGAGACACGTTAGCTTACAATGATATCAATCTCTGATAAACATTGCTGGACGCACAGGGAAAGCTCGCCACGACCCCACAAAAAATGGGGTAATTTCAATAAAAATTACCCCAATATCCTCAATTGATTACCCCATTTCCAGCCTTCCGCACCCGGCAGAGACAAATGGCAAGGGAATGGAACCAAGGCACAACGAGGTATCCGGATAGCCCCAGTAGCCGCGCAAATCCTGATAAAACTTCTGGATTTGCTCTAGCTGATCGGCACGCGCAGCAACGCTCAGCAGACCGCATTACTCCTACAGCCCATTAATTTGAAATGGGTCAACCTATCCACCAAGCGCTACAGAGACCCACCGAGACCCAGCGAAAAACCGTCAGACGTTGAACAAAAAGTTCAACACGTCGCCGTCTTTGACCACGTACTCTTTGCCTTCGGCCCGCATTTTGCCGGCTTCTTTGGCGCCTTGCTCGCCCTTGTGGGCGATGAAGTCTTCAAAGGCAATGGTTTGGGCACGAATAAAGCCACGTTCGAAGTCGGTGTGAATGACACCGGCGGCTTGCGGCGCGGTATTGCCAATATGGATCGTCCAGGCGCGGACTTCTTTGACGCCGGCGGTAAAGTACGTTTGCAAACCCAGCAAACGGAAACCGGCGCGAATGACGCGGTTCAGGCCGGGCTCGTCCATACCCATGTCGGCCAAAAATACGTTGCGGTCTTCGTCGTCGAGGTCGGCGATTTCGGCTTCGACGGCAGCACATACAGCCACCACGGGCGCGTTTTCGGCCTTGGCGTATTCTTGCACGGCAGCCAGGTGCGGGTTGTTTTCGAAACCGCTTTCGGTAACGTTAGCCACGTACATGCTGGGCTTGGCCGTGATGAAGCACAGGGGCTTGAGCAAGGCGAGGTCGTCGGCATCGAGACCCAACGACCGGATGGGGCGGGCTTCGTTAAGCGCGGGAATAACCTTTTCTAGCAAGGCCACCATTTTGATGGCCTCTTTGTCGCCGGCACGCGCTGTTTTCTGGTGACGCAACAAGGCCTTTTCGGCAGCCGTCAGGTCGGCCAGCGCCAGTTCGGTATTGATGACTTCGATGTCGGAAATTGGATTGACGCGGCCTGCGACGTGAATGACGTTTTCGTCTTCGAAGCAGCGTACGACGTGCACAATGGCATCGGTCTCGCGGATATTGGCCAGGAACTGATTACCCAGGCCTTCGCCCTTGGATGCCCCGGCAACCAGCCCCGCAATGTCTACGAACTCGACCACTGCCGGCATGACGCGTTCGGGCTTGACGATTTCGGCCAGGGCGTCGAGACGCGGATCGGGGACTTCGACCACGCCGACGTTAGGCTCGATGGTGCAGAACGGGTAGTTTTCGGCGGCAATGCCTGCTTTGGTGAGCGCATTGAAAAGAGTAGATTTACCAACGTTGGGCAAACCAACGATGCCACATTGCAAAGCCATGAGTATCCTGAAATTTGAACAATAAAAGGGCTATTTTAACTTGGCTGCCCCGAGAGCGACGACAAGATGAGCCATATCACCAGCAACGGGCCGGCATTGAATATGGCGTGCAGCGCAACCGCTGCCCCGAACCCGCGCCGTACGCGGATCCAGGCCAATACCAGGCCGGTAAGCCACTGCGGCAAAACCAGCATGGGCATGACCCATAAGGGCGTTGAGTTGTACGAAAAATTACCCAGATGAATGGCGGCAAACGCCAGGCAGGACAAGTGAATAACCCAGAAAAATACAGCCCGATACTTTTTGCGACGACGCCACGCCCCGGCAGAAAACCGCGCCGAGGCGCGCGCACTAACAGGCCACCAGGCCGCCAGTAACACCAGGGCGACCAGAGCTATGGTTAACGCTTGCGGCCCGACAAACAATGCACACAGCGCTGCGGGCAATAGCCACCACAACTGGCCCAGGCGGCGCAGCCCGTAACGAAACACCAGCTCTTCGACCAGCGGCGCCCACAACACGGCTTGCAGCCACGGGATGCTGTCGAGCCGCAGGCGATGCTCGGCGCCACCTAGCCCTGCCGCAGCCACGGCAATGGGCCCCAACACCAGCATGTTCAGCAACCACAACAAACCGGCCCACTGAAACAGACGCCCGATACGTAGGCGCGGAAACCAGTCTTCGACCCAGCCGTCACGGGCGTGTCGCCCGGGCAACCGGCCAAAATCGGGGTGGCGCACAAAGCGCACAAAGTCCCGGAATTCGGTACCGAACCCGGGCCAGCCGCCTGTGGCAGTCGGTCTAGCCACTGTTGGCCTCGTGCAGTTGATTCATGGCTTGGGGGTAACGACCTTCGAGGAGCGCCGGCATGACGGCGCGACAGCGTTCAAGTGAGTGTTCGATTTGATCGAGCTCTTCGCGGCGCGGCGGATTAAGCACAAATGCAGCGACTTGTTGCGCCAAGCCCAACGTACGCGGGTGACCAATGCCAATGCGCAAGCGCCAGAAATCGGCACTACCAAACACCAACTGGATATCGCGCAGGCCATTGTGGCCGGCGTGGCCTCCACCCTGCTTCAGTTTGACATGACCCGGCATCAGGTCGAGCTCGTCGTGCAAGACCAGCACCTCGGGGGGAGTAAGTTTATAAAACCGCATCAGCGCCCCGGCCGCCTGCCCCGAGCGGTTCATGAAGGTGGTTGGCTTGGCCACGATAATCTGTTCGCCCGCCACACGCGCCTTGGCCACCCAGGCAAAGAAGGCCTTCTCGAGCGTAAAACTGGCGCGAAAGTCGTCGGCCAACTGGTCGGCCAGCCAAAAGCCGGCGTTGTGGCGTGTTTTCTCGTATTCGGCTCCGGGGTTACCCAGGCCGATGATCAGGCGAATCGGGGGCTTCATGACTGCCAACAAAAAGTGTAAAGGGGCTATCGTAAAACAAAACCCCTGGCGGGCGACCGTCAGGGGTTTTTTGCACCCGGTGACTACGCACACGGGCACGATACAACAGTGCAAACGATTACTCGGCTGCAGCTTCGCCTTCGGCAGAAGCGCCACCCTTGACCATGGCAACAGCCAAAGCGGGGTTGGTATCGCCACCGTGAGCCACAAACGTTACGCCTTTAGGCAGCGTAATGTCGGCCAGGTGAACGATTTCACCGGCGATCATTTTGCCCAGATCGACTTCGATGAACTGGGGCAGGTTGCCTGGCAAGCAGCTGATTTCGAGCTCGTTCATGACTTGGCTGATGAGCGCACCACCCAGTTTGACCGCAGGCGATGCATCGCCGTTGATGAAGTGCAAAGGCACTTTGGTGTGGATGATGTGGCTGGCATCGACGCGCTGGAAGTCGACGTGCAGAACCAGTTGTTTGAAGGGGTGCCATTGCACAGCACGCAACAAAACTTTTTGCGACTTGCCTTCGAGGTCCATGTCGAGAATCGACGCGTGGAATTCTTCTTTGCGAAGCGCGTGGTAGATTTCGTTGTGATCGAGCTCTATGTTGATGGGGGCCTCGGGGCCGCCGTAAACAATGGCTGGAACACGACCGGCGTTGCGCAGGCGGCGGCTCGCACTCGTACCTTGGACGCTACGCAATGTGGCATTAAATTTCATGGATAAAGCTCCGGAATAAGGGGCAAGATGCCCCGTTAAAAAACAGCCATGATGGCTGCAGATACCTGCGGGCTGCCGCGACCAGCGAACCCGCAGTAAAAAAATTTAGTCGACAAACAACGAGCTGACCGATTCGGCGTTTGAAATACGCAGAATGGTTTCGCCCAGCAACGACGCGCACGACAGCTGACGGATTTTGCCGCAATTACGGGCGGCCTCGGACAGCGGGATAGTGTCGGTCACGACGAGTTCGTCGAGATCGGACGACGTGATGCGCTCGACGGCCTGGCCGGACAAAACCGGGTGGGTACAGTAGGCGTAAACACCCAACGCACCGCGCTCTTTAAGCGCCTGAGCCGCTTTGCACAACGTGCCTGCGGTGTCGACCATGTCATCCATGATGATGCAGGTACGGCCTTCGATTTCGCCGATGATGTTCATGACTTCGGACACGTTGGCACGCGGGCGACGCTTGTCGATAATGGCAAGGTCGGCCTCGAGTTGCTTGGCCAGCGCACGGGCACGCACAACGCCGCCGATGTCAGGCGATACAACAACGACATCTTTGTAATTACGACGCCAGATATCGCCCAGCAAGATGGGGCCGGCATAGACGTTGTCGACGGGGATATCGAAGAAGCCCTGAATCTGGTCGGCGTGAAGGTCCATGGTCATGACGCGATCGACGCCTACGACCTGAAGCATGTTGGCCACGACCTTGGCCGAAATGGACACCCGCGCAGAGCGCGGGCGGCGGTCTTGGCGCGCATAACCAAAATATGGCAATGCAGCAGTAATGCGGCCGGCCGAAGCGCGACGCAGAGCGTCGACCATGACCATGATTTCCATGAGGTTGTCGTTTGTGGGTGCGCACGTAGGCTGCAACACGAAAACATCTTTACCCCGGACATTTTCATTGATCTCGACCATGACTTCGCCGTCGGAGAACCGGCCTACTGTCATTTTCCCGAGGGACATGTCGAGGTGGTTGACGACGTCGACGGCAAGGCGAGGATTAGCCGTGCCGGTAAAAATCATGAATCTGTCTTGTGCCATGATGGATGGGGGGTAGTTTCGAAGCGTTAAATAACAAAAGCTGTTGACCCGCACACCCTTTTTATGGGGCCGACTCAACAGCTTGTATTAACTGCAAGCCTTTGGAAGGCTTTACACCAAATTTTTGGCTGGGGAAGAAGGATTCGAACCTTCGCATGCTGGAATCAAAATCCAGTGCCTTAACCAGCTTGGCGATTCCCCACCTGACTGTTTTACCAGTTGTACAACGGATGATTTACCAACCCGGGGCATGCCCACGCGTTGCTGACTACCGCTGTATTGCCGTTTTCATAGCACGCTATTTTACCGACAATTTTTTCCTGAAAGGCCTGGGCCTGGCTTAATGTTACAAACTCGACAAAAAGACAAGCACCTGATCCTGTCATTCGTGGTGTTACCCCAAGGCTTTGCATAAAGCGGCTGGCATTTTGTACCGCCGGGTACTTACCAAAAACAACGGGCTGCAAATCGTTTTTACCAAATAAAGCACAGCCTGCATTACTGCCAACCTGCTTTTTTTGTTCAACCGATTCTTGCCAATCAGTAAAGACCGTTATTTTGACGTAACCTGTATCTCTTGTCAAATCGGGTGATGAAAAAATTCCTGCCGTGGGTACAGACTGCGTCGGCTGTACAACAACATAGGCACGGTCGGGCATGGGCACAGGGCTGAGAATTTCGCCTATGCCCTCGGCAAACGCCGGCTGCCCGAAAACAAAAACAGGTACGTCGGCGCCCAGCGGCAACGCAAGCTGCATGAGTTGTTGACGGGTTAAGCCGGTACCCCACAACCGGTTAAGCGCAATGAGCGTGCTGGCCGCATCGCTGGAGCCACCGCCCAAGCCGCCGCCCGACGGGATATTTTTTTGATAACTGATTTGCGCGCCAAACGACGTGCCGGTGGCTTTTTGCAGCGCCATCGCGGCCTTCACGACCAAATCATCTTCGGGCGCAATGCCGGGAAACGTGGTTTCGCACACAATACGGCCATCGGTGCGCCGGTCGAAATTAAGGTAATCGTACAGACCAATGAAACGAAACGCGGTTTGCAACAGATGGTAGCCGTCGGGTCGACGCCCAACCACATGAAGAAACAGGTTCAGCTTGGCCGGCGCAGGTACGTCGTACAGCGCTTTAACGCCGGGTGCGGGTGCTTGCAACGCCATAAACAACCTTAAGACGCGTCAACGACCAGGCGCACGCTGATTGCCCTTTGGCCTTCGGTACGCTTAAGCTGCAACAAGCCGGGCCCCTGGTTATCGTAGCGCGACAACGTCACAGACCAACCGTCTTGCACAAAACGCGTCAGGCGGCCCTCGGCATCGGTTTCGCGCGACTGCACCAGACCCTGCCCCGTACGCCCCCTAAGCCAATCGCGCAAACCCGCAACCGGAATCGCCACGCCGACGACTTCTTGCACCAGGGCATCGGCATTAGGTGCGGTTTGTGTTGTGCCGTTGCTGCGTGTAAGCACGGCCTGCCCGGGCAACACCTCGACCCGCGCCAGTGTGCTGCCCAAAGGGTTGGCCAGATCGAGCAACAACCGGTAGCCTGCGTCGTACCAGGCAAAACCGCCTTGTACCGCCTGCGGATTGGCCCCGACCTCTTCTACCGACACGGCAAACCGGCCGCTCCGCTGAAAAGCCGGGTCGGCGGACTGCACCTGAATGGCTGCGGGCGTGGCACATGCTGCCAACACGGCGGCAATACATACCACCAACAGGCTGCGAAACCAAAGGCGAAAGTTTATGAGCGGCATGAACAGACCTGAGTAAACCGCCACTTACTTCACCCCAAAACGGCTGAGCGTTTTCAGCAAGGTTTCGTTGTTCGGGTCTTTTTCGCGACCTTGCTCCCAGATTTTCAGGGCATCGTCTTTGCGCCCCATTACCCAGTACACCTCGCCCAGATGGGCCGCGACGTCGGCGGCCGGCAAGGCGCGGAACGAGCGCTCGAGGTACTGCACCGCCGCGCTGTAATCGCCTGTGCGATACAAATACCAACCAACGCTGTCCAGAATGTAGGGGTTGTTGGGCTCTAGCTGAAGCGCCCTTTCGAGCAAAGCCTGGGCTTCGTCCAGACGGATGTTTTGCTCGGCAAAGGTGTAGCCCAGCGAATTAAAGGCATTGGCATCGTCGGGCTCGAGCACCATAACTTCGCGCATGAGCCGCTCGAAGGCCTCGAAGTTACCCTGACGCTCGTACAGCATCGCCAGGTCGTACTTTATTTCGGCGCTGTTGGGCACCGCTGCATCGGCCTTGGCTAAAGTGTCGATGGCCAGATCGGTACGGCCACCATCGCGATAGATCGAGGCCAACGTCATGGCCAGTACAGCACGCTCGTTTTCGCTTTGCGGCGCAATGGCATCGATGGTTTTACGGGCTGCGGCCAAGTCGCCCATACGGCCATACAGCACAGCCTCGTGCACCCTCACCTGAAACTCCAGCGCGGGCTCGTCGATTTTGCGCAACTGCGCAATGGCCTCGGGCAAGTCGTTTTCTTGCTCGGCAATGCGCACCAGCATCAGGCGGGCGTCGGACGAGTCGGCAATTGCATTGCTGGCCTTGTCGTCGAGCGACTGGCGCCGCTGGGTTTGCACGTTGATGTATTCGTTAAGCAGCGCTTTGGCCGCGCTGTTATTACCGGCCCTGAAATTCACTTCGGCCTCGGTGTAGAGCAGGTCGAAGTTTTCGGGGCTGCTGCGGCGCATTTGCTGGACTTGCTGCAACGCGGCGGCATAGTCGCCACGCCCGGCCAGCCGCGACACCAGCATCAGGCCCAGCCGCCCGCTTTGCGGGTTGCGGGCAATAAAAGCCTGGGTAGCAGCGATTGCCGCCTGCGGGTCAACCTTAAGGCCGTACTCGAGCATACGTTGGGCCGCCTGTTCGGAGGCGGGGTCGAGCTCGAGTGCGCGACGGGCATTGCCAAGCGCACGCTGGGTATCGCCACCCGCCCACGCGGCATCGGCCAGCGCCAGGTAGGTGATAGGCAACTTGCGAACCGGTTCGCGCAAGGCGGCGTCGAGCACTTGGTAAGCCGCACGCTTGTCGGCCAGCTTGCTGACAATGGCCGCCGCCTGACCCACCGCGGCGTCTTTGTCGTCGGCCTTTTCAATTCGCGTCCAGAGCGCAGCGGCAAGCCCTTCGGTTTTCCCGTTCGATGCCGACAAAGCCAATGCGCTGGCAACGGCTTCAGGATCGTTGGGCGCCATTAACGACCACAGTTGGGCGGCCTGATCGGCCAAGCCGAAATTGCGGCTGACCATGGCAAACTGGAATGCCCGCTTGGCCAACCGTGGGTCGGATGTGTCGCGTGCCGCACCTAACAGTAATTCGCTACCCAGCGTAAGGTCACCGCGCTGAACCGCAAACTCGGCCACCATCAGGCGGTATAAAAGTTCGGGCGTCAGCGTAACCGTGGGCAACGCATTGGGCCGCAAGTGGATTTGCTCGACAGGTGTGGGCGGCGCATCGCCCGGCGCCGCATGCGCCACAACAGAAAACTGCAACAATGCAGCCGCCACAACAGAGGGCAGCAGGGAAATCGAAAGTTTCATTAACAAGAACCGTCACAATTGCGCCGATAATACTGCGCCTGATGGCAAAATAACATAAAGCCGCATAGACCGTAGCCCCCCAATATGCCCGAATTACCTGAAGTTGAAACCACCCGTCGCGGAATTGCGACGGTCATGCCCGGCCAGGCGCTCAGAGCCCTTAATGTCTTTGAGCCGCGTTTACGCTGGCCGGTTCCCGCCGACTTACCAGACCGGGTCAAAAACCAGGTCGTACGGGCCTGCGAAAGGCGCGGAAAATACCTGCTGATTACGTTTGATCATGGCGTGATGATCGTCCATTTAGGCATGTCGGGGTCGTTGCGCCGGGCCTTGCCCGACGAACCGGCAAAAAAGCACGACCATGTCGAATGGCGGTTTGACGACGCCCGGTTTTTATTGCACGACCCGCGCCGTTTTGGCGCGGTGCTATGGCACGACCTGGCCGATGGGCCGGTGCTGGCGCACCCCCTGTTGGCCAAACTGGGCATTGAGCCCTTTGACGACGCCTTTACCGCACAATATTTATTTAACGGGCTGCGCGGCCGCACACAAAACATTAAACAGGCCTTGCTGGGCGGCGACATTGTGGTGGGCGTGGGCAATATTTACGCCTCTGAAGCCTTGTTCAGGGCTCGCATAAACCCGCGCATCAAGGCCGGCAGCCTTTCGTTGGCGCGCGCCGAACGCCTGTGGACGAGCATAAAGTCGACGCTGTCAGACGCGCTGACCTCGGGCGGAAGCACGCTTCGCGATTACGTGAATGCCACGGGCACACCAGGCAGCTATTTTGAAATTCATGCTGCCGTGTACGACCGCGCCGGCCAACCTTGCCGTATGTGCCAAACGCCCATTAAACGCATTGTGCAAGGTCAGCGCGCGACCTACTACTGCCCAAGCTGCCAGCGCCGTTAACCGCGCACCGGCAGCCAAAGCAAGCCCGGCTAAGGGTGGGTGCCTTGCACCAGCACCTTACCCGGGTTCATGAGGCCTTTGGGGTCGAACACGGCCTTAATGCGATGCATCAGCGCCATTTCGACCGGGTCTTTGTACTGGGGCAGAACGTCGCGCTTGAGCTGACCCACGCCATGCTCGGCACTGATCGACCCACCCAACCGATACACGCTGTTGTGGACCAGTTCGTAAACCTGGTCTTGCAGCGCAAGCAAGGCGTCTTCTGACAGCTGGCTACCGCGCGTAATGTTGTAGTGCAGGTTGCCGTCACCCAAATGGCCAAAAATAACGTGCCCCAACCCGGGAAACTGGTCTTGCACGGCCTGGTTGGTGGTTTTAATGAACTCGGCCATGAGCGACACCGGGACCGACACGTCGTGCTTGATGCTTTTACCTTGCATTTTCTCGGCCAGCGGAATGCTTTCGCGCAGATGCCACAGCGCTTTGCTTTGGGCGATGTTTTCGGCAATGACGGCGTCAATGACCAGGCCGGACTCGATGACCTCACCAATGATAGTTTCAAAGCGTTCGCGGGCGTGATCGGCGCTTTCGGCATCGGACAGCTCGAGCAAGGCATACCAGGGTAGCTGGGCCGATGAGCCCTCGAATGGCAACCGCTGCTGCGGGAAGCAATCGTTGACGGCTTTCAGGCAATTACCGGCGATGAGCTCGAAACCAGTAAGGGCGGGCCCAAAACCCTTGCGGGCTACCGACAGCAAAGCCACCGCATCTTGCACGCTATTGATGCCCACCAGTGCCGTGCACTGTGCAACAGGTAACGGGTAAAGCTTGAGCGTTGCCGCTGTAATGACACCCAAAGTGCCTTCGCTGCCGATGAACAGATCGCGAAGATCGTAACCGGTGTTGTCTTTGCGCAGGCCACGCAAACCCTGCCACACCTGGCCGTCGGCCGTAACGACCTCGAGCCCCAGCACCAGGTCGCGCGCATTGCCGTAACGCAACACCTGCGTACCGCCGGCGTTGGTGGCCAGATTACCGCCAATGGTGCAGCTGCCTTCGGCGGCCAGCGACAACGGGAACAGGCGATCGGCGTCGCGGGCGGCCTGCTGCACCGTCTGCAAAATACACCCGGCCTCGACGACCATAGTGTCGTTGTCGATATCGATACTGCGAATACGATTGAGCCGACCCAGCGACAACACCAGTGCCCGGCCGGAGTGGTCGGGGGTGGCCCCGCCGCACAAGCCGGTGTTACCCCCTTGCGGCACTACCGGCACGTTATGTTGATTGGACCATTGCATGACGGCTGCGACTTCTTGCGTTGAGCCGGGCCGAACAACGGCCAGCGCGGCCCCCGTATAGCGGCCACGCCAGTCGGTTAAATAGCTTTCGGCATCGGCGCCGGTCAGGACATTGGGTGCACCGAGCAGGCGCACAAGTTCATCGAGCAGGGTCATGGCATACCTCGTAGACAGTCATTTTCCATTTTAAGCCTATGCCATAATTGGACCGCTTTTAACCCCACGGTTCATCAGGATCTATTGTGACGACCCCTTCTTTTCCCGACGCTGTTTTCAAAGCCTACGATATTCGTGGCACGGTACCCGAACAGATCAACCCCGACTTTGCCCACCACCTGGGCCTGGCGCTAGCCCAACAAGCCATTAAAGAAGGCGTTGATACGCTGGTTGTGGGATACGACGGCCGCTTGAGCAGCCCGGCGCTGTCGCAAGCATTACAAGGCGGCATTCAGGCCGGCGGCGTCAATACGCTGGACTTGGGCTGCGTACCTACGCCGCTGGTGTACTTTGCCGCGCACACCAAGAAAACAGGTTCGGGCGTTGCAATTACCGGCAGCCACAATCCGCCCAACTACAACGGCTTCAAGATGATGATGGCCGGCAAAACGTTGTATGGCGCGGGCGTGCAAGCCCTGAAAGCCGCCATGAACCACGGTGACCTGCCGGTCGCTGCAACACCCGGCAAGGGCGCACACTATGCACCCATTACCGACTACATCCAGCGCATTGTCGGCGACGTCAAACTGACACGGCCCATGAAGATCGCCATCGATTGCGGCAACGGTGTCGGCGGCGCCGTAGCGCCCGAGCTGTTCCGGGCGTTGGGTTGCAACGTTATCGAACTCTTTTGTGAGGTCGACGGCAACTTCCCTAATCACCACCCCGACCCGGCCGACCCGCACAATCTGCAAGACCTGATCCACACCGTAAAAACCACCGACTGCGAACTGGGCCTGGCCTTTGACGGCGACGCCGACCGACTAGGCGTAGTCACCAAGTCAGGGGAAATCATCTGGCCCGACCGCCAGCTCATTTTGTATGCGCAAGACGTGCTGCAGCGTGAGCCGGGCGCCACGATTATTTTCGACGTGAAGTGCAGCCGTCACGTTGCTCAGGCCATTCGGGCCGCTGGCGGCCAGCCCCTTATGTGGCAAACCGGTCACTCGATGATCAAGGCCAAGCTGGCGGAAACCGGCGCGCCACTAGCCGGCGAAATGAGCGGCCATACCTTCTTCAAAGAACGCTGGTTCGGCTTCGACGACGGGCTGTACACCGGCGCCCGGTTGCTGGAAATTGTGTCTCGCCAGGCGAACGCGTCCGCCCTGCTGGAAGCGTTGCCCCAAGGCGTGTCAACGCCCGAGCTGAAGATTGAAATGAATGAGGGCGAACCGCACGCGTTGATTGCACGGCTTCAAACCGAAGGCCGTTTTGCCACAGCTACCGAAATCAACACGATTGATGGCGTTCGCGCCGAATATAACGATGGCTTCGGGTTAGCCCGCGCCTCGAACACTACACCCGTTGTGGTGCTGCGCTTCGAGGGCGACAACGAACAAGCCCTCAAACGCATCCAGACTGAGTTCCGTGATGCGCTGCTGGCTCTGGCACCACACGCCCGCTTACCGTTTTAACAACGATTCATACAGTTGCAAGTGGGCCTGCTGGACGAGTCTGATGTCGAACACACGTTCGGCCAGTTGTCGGCCGGCCCGGCCCATTTGTTGACGTAGCTCGGGGTTTTCGGCCAGGCGTACCACCGCATCGGCCAGCGCCCGCGCATCGCGCGCAGGCACCAGCACACCGGTTTCGCCAGGCTCGATGGCATCGCGGCAACCCGGCACATCGGTAGTCACCACCGCACGGCCGCTGGCCGCCGCTTCAATCAGCGACTTGGGCAAGCCTTCGCGGTACGAGGGCAATACGGCGATATGCGCCGACTGATACAGCTCGGCAATATCGGTGCGCTCGCCCAGACACTCCACCACACCCTCTTGCTGCCAGGCTTTCAGCGTGTCTTCTGTGACGCTGGCCGGGTTGATGACGTCGGGGCTGCCCACCAATACCCAGCGCAGGCCCGACGGATGCCCTCGCGTCAGACGCGCTGCTTCGACGAATTCGTTGACGCCTTTGTCGTGCAGCAAACGCGACACCATAATCGCCACGGGCGCACCCCCGGGTTCCGGCAGTGCCGGAAACTCGTCCAGGTCAACACCCGACCCTCGGATCATGACCACCTGCCCGGGCCGCAAGGCCCCGGCCGACTGCAACATATCGCGGTCGCCGCTGTTCTGGAAAATGACCCGGCTGTGCGGATGGCCCAGCGCCAGACGGTACAACCGTGTTGCCGCCCAACGAATAAGATTGCGTTTAGGGTCGCCCCCGGTAAACACAAAGCCCAGCCCCGATACCGCACCGATAAACGCCGGTACTTTAGCCAGGCGCGCTGCTATGCCGCCATACAGCAAAGGCTTGATGGTGACCGCGTGCACGATGGCGGGGCGCTGCTGAACAAACAGGCGACGAAAGGCCAGCATGGTCAGAAACTCGCGAAACGGGTTACGGCCGCTACGCGACATGGGAATGACATGATGGCGAAAACCCAGCGCCTGAATTTGCGGCACGGTCGGGCCATCCATTGTGGCGACATGCACGTCAAAGCCGGCCTCACGTGCCGCCAAAGCCAGCGGCAGACGATGCGACAGGAAAAACGCGGGGTTATTGATCGCAAACATCAGGCGGCGACGCCCGGCCAGTTCGTGCCAGTGCGCACGGTACGCTTCCACCATCGCCGACAAACTGAAGAATCGGGCCACGCGCTCGCGCCCTTTTTGAAGCCGGGTCGCCATATCGGGCGTGCCCAATTGCGCCAATGCCTGGCTAAGCGCATCGGACAAGGCCTGGCTGTCTTGGGGCGGCGCGACCCAACCCAAGGTACTGACAATACGCGATGCATCGCCGACATCGGTCACTACATTGGCAACCCCTACGGCCATCGCCTCGGCCACCACGTTGGGAAACCCTTCGGCACAACTGGACAACACATGAATATCCAGCGCCTTCATGATGTCGGGCACGTCGTCGCGACGGCCCAGCAGCAGTACCCGGTCGCGCAGGCCGTGCTGCTCGACAAGCGACATGAGCTGCGCATTGTTTTCGTCGACCTGGTGGCCGACCAAGACCAGTTTCAGTTTGGGGTGGGCTTGTGCGCTGCGCGCCACGGCAGCCAACAAATTGGCATGATCTTTCAGCGGGTTCCAGCGCGCTACACACCCCACCAAAGGTGTATCGAGCGACACATGAAGCTGCGACCGCATGCGCAAACGCACCTCAGGATCGGGCTTCCAGCGCGACAAGTCGTAACCATTGGGGATGACGCGAAAAAGATTGGCCCGATACCCCCACGACTTATGCCGGTGGGCGGCGTTGTCGGCGCAGGCCACAATAGCTGCTGGAATCATCCCCGAAGTGCGGGCGCACAGCCATGCAATGGCACGACTGACACGACTGGCCTTGTGCAGGTTGGCCCCCGAATTACGAATGCCCCAGGAAACAGCCCGAATACCGGCAAGGCGGGCAACCACGCCACCGACCAGATCCGCATGGTACATCCAGGTTTGTACGACATCGGGTGACAGCTGGCGCAACAGGCGATACATCTCGCGCAGGCCGGCAAAAGTCAGCCGGCCCGAGGGCATGCCTAGCGTCAACACATTGACACCGGCCTCGCGCAATCGCGGGCCGAACACGCCGTCGTCCGTCATGGAAATGACGGTGTGGCGGTCTTTTTGGTCGGACGCCGTCAGCAAGCGGTGCAATACGGTTTCGGCGCCGCCATGCCCAAGCCCGGAGATGATATGAACGATATGCAAAACGGTCGTATCAGTCATTGTGCTTTGTAACCCTGGAAAGAACCCCGCCCCATTGCTTGACCACAGCAGGCAGGCTGAATCGGGCCCGCACCGACTGCGCCGCCACTTTACCCAGCTTTTGCCGTTGGGCGGCATCGCCCAACAAGGTGCGCAAACCCGCGACAAACTTGTCTTCGTCGCCTAACGCCACCAACACAGCATGTTGACCGTCTTCGGTCAGTTCACGTGGACCACTGGGGCAGTCGTACACAACAGCGGGCAGCCCAAGGGCCATCGCCTCGAGCAATACATTGGGAAACCCCTCTACAGAGGACGTCATGACAAACGCACTGGCCTTTTGCAGCTCAATCCACGGCGACGTCGTGCGCCCCGGCATATGCACCCTACCCGATAGCTCCATTTGCTGAACCTTTAATTCGAGCCCTTCACGCATGGGGCCGTCGCCAAAAATATAAAGATCCCACTGCGGGAAATCGGTGTGAATGCGCGAAAACATATCAATCAAACGGTCGAATTGCTTGTTGGGCATAAACCGACCCATGGCGACAAGACGGAAACGACCGCTGTCATCGGGCATAAGCGACGAAAGCGCCATGCCGTCGAGTTCCGGCGGCATCGGATTGGGCAGTACGTCGAGACTGGGCATGTGCGGCACCATCTGCGCAAAAGCGCTGGCCGTTGCCTGGGTTTGAACGCAAACCGCCGCTGCGCGTCGGTACAGCCATCGGCGCAACATCGACAATACAGGCCCGCTACTGTCGCTGAATGCCGGATTGGTACGCTCGCATACCACGACAGGCACAGTCAGCCCCCAAGTGGCCAATAACGTCATGACGTTGACATTGGTCAGGAAGGAAACAACAACATCAGGCTGCTCGTCGGACACAAACCGGCGCATCTGGCATAACTTTAAAAACGGCGAACGCCACGAACGAGCGCCGGCACCTAATCGATCAGCCAACCATTCAACCCGCACATTTGATGCCAGCGGATAAAAACTATGTCCCTTGACGGGGTAGGTCGGCATGAGCAGCACGTGATGACCCTGCGACGCCCAGGCGTTGCACAGCGTTGCCGCAACACGTTCGGCACCGCCTGCATTCATCGAGCTGACCAGGAGCGCGATTTTCATGCCGAGAGGCCTTCGTTCGATTGCGCGTCAAGCCAGGCCTGCGTCATTAACACCCCCCATAAATGGGCGCTCCAATCATGATGCCCCGCTAAATGCGACTGCCATTTTTTCGTGACAGGCTCGGCATTGAAAACACCATGGCGCGCCAGGTGCGCTGGGTCGAGCAAACTTTGCGCCCAGTCTTTTAATGGACCGCGCAGCCACTGCCCGACAGGTACGCCAAACCCCTTCTTGGGCCGGTCAATGAGCACTTCGGGCACATGGCGATAAAGCACTTGCCGCAACAACCATTTGCCCTGCCCATCGCGAAACTTGTATTGCGGCGTCAGACGCTGCGAAAACGCATACACGCGGTGGTCCAGTAAAGGGACGCGCGTTTCCAGGCTGGCGGCCATTGCCGCCCGGTCGACCTTGACGAGAATGTCGTCAGGCAGATAGGTCTGGGTATCGAGCAGCATCATGTGGTCTGCGAACGGCAAGCCACTGGGCTGGTCAAACACTGTGGGCGCCAGACGACCGCCGTTGATCACCGCGGAAGGGTCTTCCCAATACGACACAAACTGGCGGTAAAACGGCCCCGAGCCCTCGGCGTGCATCAGACGACCGAATTTATCGAGCTGCCCGGCGCTGTTTCCGGGCAGCGCCCGGCCCAGCGTTTGCGCCAGCGACCCAAAAGGCTTGCGCATCAGACCCGGCATACTGCTGCGCTTGTCCCACCAGCGCTGCGCGCGCTGATAACGCGAATAACCGCCAAACAGCTCGTCGCCACCGTCGCCCGACAAGGCCACAGTGACGTGCTGGCTGGCCATTTGCATCAGCAACACTGTGGGGATCTGGGAAGAGTCGGCAAAAGGCTCGTCGTAAATGTCGGGCAAACGCGGCACGACATCAAGAGCATCTTGCGCCGAAACGTACAGTTCGGTGTGCCGTGTTCCCAGATGCGCGGCCACTTCACGCGCGTATTCGGCTTCGTTAAAGGCGGGCTCTTCGAAACCAATGGCATAGGTATTGACGGCGTTGGCGCTCAGCGCCTGCATCAAGGCCACAACCAGCGACGAATCGACTCCGCCGGACAAGAACGCCCCCAAAGGCACGTCGGCCATCATTTGGCCACGAATCGCCGTCGTCAATACCTCTTCAAGCGCGTCGACGGCATCTTCTTCGCGGGAAAAGCTCAAGGCCTGCGCTTTGCCCTCTTCGGCCACCTGGCGCGCAGACCAATAGGCCGAGGAAGGCGGCAGACTACGCTGACGGCAATCTTCGGCGGTAAGGGTAATGTAGTGGCCAGGCGGCAGCTTTTTGATGTCTTCGTAAACGCTAAACGGCGCCGGAATATAGTTGTGACGCATCATCAGCGTCAGTGCGGTTTTGTCGGGCGCGGTATTGAAACCCGGCATGCCACGCAGCGCTTTGAGCTCTGACGCGAAAACCAGCGCTTCGCCGGCATGGCCCCAATACAGCGGCTTTTCGCCCATCCGGTCGCGCGCCAAAGACAGCGTACGGGCGTCGCGATCCCAGACCGCAAAGGCAAACATACCCACCAGCGACTGCAACGTGGTTTCGAGGCCCCAGGCGGCAATGGCCGCCAGCAAGGTTTCGGTGTCGGAGTGGCCACGCCAGTCGGGTGCACGGCTTTGCACCTGCAGCAGCTCGCGCAAGGCCAAATGGTTATAGATTTCGCCATTAAGCACAACCACATAACGACCGCATGCCGACACCATGGGCTGGTGACCGGCTTCGGACAAGTCGATAATGGCCAGCCGCACATGGCCCAGGCCAATATTGGCGTCGGCGTCTTCCCAATAGCCCTGGCTGTCCGGCCCGCGATGCTTCATGACTTTGCGGCTGTTAGCCAGAACATTCTGCCGGTCGTTCAGTGGGCCCCAGGCCCCAACAATTCCACACATAGCTACCCTTTATTCAGGCTGTTTTACCCGGATCGGCGGCGTCGACGAATACCTGCCGCCACAGCGCCATGACCCGGGCCGACGAAAAGCGGTCGCGCACATCGATGGCGCGCCTGGCCATGGCCTCGCGCTTTTGCGGGCGGGCCATGAGGTCGGACAAATGGGCCGCCAAGGCGTCGACGTCTTCAGACGGGCTGACCAAGACGCCGTCGATGCCATGACGGACGATTTCACGCGGGCCTGTTTCGCAATCGAAGGCCACTGCCGCCAGCCCGCTGGCCATGGCCTCAAGCAAGGTATTCGACAGCCCTTCGACCCTCGAACTAAGCACGTAAAGATCAGACTGCTCGTACCATTGACCGACATTACCGACACGACCCGGCATCGTGACCCGATCGGCCAGGCCAAGCGCCTCGATTTGCGCTTGCAGGGTTTCGCGTTCAGGCCCCTCGCCCAACAGGGTCAAGTCCCAATCGGGCAAATACTTTGCGATGGCGGCGAACGCAGTTAATAGAAGATCGAATCCTTTATGCGGATGCAGGCGGCCAACCGCCAGCAAACGCTTGCGACCATGCCGCTCGGGCGGCTCGACGCACGGGTCAGTCGCGTCAAGTGGCCAGCGTACTGCATTGGGGATGACGCAAACCTTCGAGCCCGGCACATGTTGTGACAACCATTGCGCCGTACCCGACGTAAGCGCCACCACCCTTGCCGCGCGCGGATAAGCCCAACGACGCATGCGCAGCCAGAATGTCGAAAGCTCTTGCGATGGCGGGTGCGTGTGCTCGGTAGCAATGACGCGACACGGCAACCCGCGCGCGGCGGCCACGGCCAGAACCGATGAAGTGGTCATCATGCCCAGGACGAGCGTGGGCCGCACACGCCGGATGACGCGGCGCAACTTGAACACGCGACGGATGTTGGCCAACAAGGCACTGACCTGCCCACGGCTGGCCCCGGCTGTACCCAGCACAATGCGGGCTATGCCCGCTTGCAACGGATAGGCGTCGGACGAAGCATCGGCCTGAGTGACCACAGTAACCTGGTAGCCCTGCCTGTACCAGTAGGCGCCCAGGTCGGCGGTGACGCGCTCGGCCCCACCCCCGCTCAGGGAGTGGATCACAATCATCAAATGCGGCGCAGACTTCTTTTTAGACACAACACAACCCAAAAACATATTGAAAACTATACGGTTGCAGGCCGATACCGCAAGGCGGCAACCGCATAGCACACATACGACGAGGCATACATGAAGGCGGTTGCCAGCATGATGCCCTGGGCGCCGTACACGGGCGCCAGCACAGCGTTCATGGCTGCTTTTACGGCAAAATTTGCCACGGCAATGGCGGCCATAAGCCGATAGCGGTTCTGACTGGCCAGCAACTGCACCAAAATGAGCACCCCGAAATAGAAGGGCAACTGCAACAGCCCCCATCGCAATACTTCGGTAACACGCTGCGTATCGTCGGCGGTAAACGCACCACGCTCAAACAACAACGCAACCCCGTATGGCGACAGCCACCACCCGGCCAACGTGGCAGCCGCCCCAGCAGCCAGCATGGCGACTGACCACTTCAGGGCAACGCGCCTGCCGTAGACCGCATCACCCCGACTATGAATATCGGCCAGCACCGGCAACGCAGCCCGACCGACCGACGCTGCCCCCACACCCAGCACCAGCGCCAACAGCCGTGTCGCATAACCTAATGTAGCGTTGGTGTTGTCGCCCAACGAAGCAGCCGTGTATTGGTCGATGGGGCCGACAAAACTCATGGCCACTTGACCAACAAGCATGACCCCTGCAGCCTTGACCAGTTCGGGCCAATGAGACGACCCGAACCCGAACTGCGGCAATGCCAATGTTTTATCGGCCCGCCCCGCCAGCCACAGCAACAGCACCGACTGCAAAAAATAACCAACCAACGTACCCCACAGCAGCGGCCCGACATTGTCAACGACCCCGGCCAGCAAGACCCAGATCAGGATAACAACCGCCGGCACGCTATCAAGCAAGGTGTTCAGGTGCCGCTCGTGGGCACGCAAACGCGCCGCACTAATCCCTGCAACCAAGGTCAGCAGCGCTGCCGGCGCAAATGCCCAGGTCAGTTGCAGGCTCATGGCACGGGTTTGCGGGCTTAACCCCTGCCCGGCAAAATCAAGCACCCACGGCCATGCGGTGTATATCAACACGGCCAGCACTGTACCCAGCGCAATCGACCAGGCTTGAAGCTCGGACAAAAACTGGTTGCGGGCCTGGTCGGGCTCGCGTCGGGTACGCACCAACACGGGTATCAGTACAACCGACAGCACCCCCACCAGCGTAACCGGCAGCCAACTGGCCAGTGTCAGCGTGAACTGATAGGCGTCGACGGCATCGGACACACCGTAGCGGTACGCCACGGCCATTTCTTTGGCCGCCCCTGCAAACTTGCCCAGCAACAAGAACAGGGCGACCCGCAGTGCTGCTTTGGCGATGCGCTGGTGATCGTCACCCAGCCGGGCAAGTTTTCGGGACAGGAAGCTCAAGTCAACCCAGAAACTGAACGTACCAGGGCATCGCCTTTTTCAGGCCGTTGACGATATCGTAGGCCGGGGCGTAACCCAGTAGCCGTTGGGCCTTGCCAATGTCGGCTTGCGAATGACGGACGTCGCCGGCGCGAAAATTGCCATATACCGGCGACTTGGCGTACTGAATGCCATTCTCGGACAAGGTATTGGCCAAATAGCCAAACAATTGATTCAGGCTGGTGCGCGCATTGAAGGCCACGTTATAAACCTGGTTGACGGCGTCGCCGGTAGCCGTGGCTGACAAAATATTGGCCTGGATGACGTTCTCGATGAAGCAGAAGTCGCGGCTGGTTTCGCCGTCGCCATTGATGGTGACATCTTGGTTTTTGATCATGGCGGCCACCCATTTGGGGATGACTGCAGCATAGGCGCCATTGGGGTCTTGCCGACGGCCAAATACGTTGAAGTACCGCAGGCCAATGGTATTGAACCCGTACGAACGCGCGAATACGTCGGCGTAAAGTTCGTTGACGTACTTGGTGACGGCATACGGCGACAACGGGCGACCGATACGGTCTTCGACCTTGGGAAGCGCTTCGTGATCGCCATAGGTAGAGCTGGATGCCGCATAAACAAACGACTTGACCTGCGCATCGCGCGCCGCAACAAGCATGTTCAAAAAGCCGGAAACATTCACTTCGTTGCTGGTGATGGGGTCATTAAGCGAACGGGGTACCGACCCCAGTGCCGCCTGATGCAAAACGTAGTCTGCGCCCTGCACGGCCTGATGGCAGGCATCAAGATTACGGATATCGCCTTCGATGAAACTAAATCGCACCCAGGCCTCGGGCCCCACATTTTGTTTGACCTCGTCGAGGTTGCGCTGATGGCCCGTAGCAAAATTGTCGAGCCCGACAACGGTTTGGCCGTGTTCAAGCAAGGTTTCGACAAGGTTGGAGCCGATAAAGCCGGCGCACCCGGTGACCAGCCAGCGTTTAGGCTGGGCGCGCAGGTTTTCAAGAACTTCTGAATAACGTGTCGTCATGCCTGCCCCTTACAGACGCAAATCGGCTTCGTCGGCCGACAACACATACTTCAGGTCGTACAGCACATGATCGGGCTTACCCAAGGCACGAATTGCCTGAGCACCCATGTCGACAAACTGATGGTGGGCAACCGCCAGGATGACGGCGTCGTACTTGCCATTGACGGCCGAGGGCACCGGTGTAATGCCGTACTCGTGCACGGCCTCTTCGGCCGACACCCAGGGGTCGTAAACATCGACTTCGATGTTGTATTCGCCCAGTTCGCGAACAATATCGACCACGCGGGTATTGCGCAGGTCGGGGCAGTTCTCTTTAAACGTAAGCCCCATGACCAGCACGCGCGAACCTTGCACCTGAATACGTTTTTTGGTCATGGCCTTGACCAGCTGCGACACAACGTAGCTGCCCATGGCGTCGTTGAGACGCCGGCCTGCCAAAATGATTTCGGGGTGATAGCCAATAGCCTGGGCTTTGTGCGTAAGGTAGTAAGGGTCAACGCCAATGCAGTGCCCGCCCACCAAACCGGGGCGGAACGGCAGAAAGTTCCACTTGGTGCCGGCCGCCTCGAGCACGGCCTGGGTGTCAATACCCATTTTGTTGAAAATCAGGGCCAGTTCGTTGATAAGCGCGATATTGACGTCGCGCTGGGTGTTCTCGATAACTTTGGCGGCCTCGGCGACGCGGATGGACGGCGCTTTGTGCGTACCGGCCACGATGATTTCACCATAGAGGGCATCGACCAGGTCAGCCACTTCGGGGGTCGAGCCGGATGTCACCTTTTTGATGGTGGACACGCGGTGCTGCTTGTCGCCCGGATTGATACGCTCGGGACTGTAACCCGCGTAAAAATCGACGTTGAATTTCAAACCCGAAACCCGCTCGAGCACAGGCACGCAGTCTTCTTCGGTGGCCCCCGGGTAAACCGTAGACTCGTAAATAACAATATCGCCGCGCTTGAGCACTTTACCAATGGTTTCGCTGGCACGAATCAGCGGTGTCAGGTCGGGTTGCTTGTAGTCGTCGATGGGCGTGGGCACCGTCACAATAAAGACATTGGCCTGACCCAGCTGGGATGCTTCGTGACTGAATACCAATCCACTGGCTTCGGCAAGTTCGGACTCTTCAACTTCGAGCGTGTGATCTTTACCCGTTTTCAGTTCGGCAATACGCCGCGCATTGATATCAAAGCCAATAACAGAACGTTTTTTACCGAATTCGACGGCCAGAGGCAGGCCCACATAGCCCAGGCCAACCACAGCAAGTTTTACGTCTTGAAGTTGCAAAATTGATCTCCAGAAAATTATTTAGTGTGACGACCGATAGACGGCAACAGTAACCAAGAGGGGCGACGCCAAGACACCAGGCGCGAGTAAATCCAGATGTACACCGACGCAAACACAACAAGGCTGATGCACAGGATCAAGGTGTTGTCCCACCAGATAGTGGCCGGCACCAGACCGATAAGGGTGAGCACCCACAAGTAAGGCGATGTCATGGCATTGCACAATGCCGGTACCGCATGACGGCCGTCGCGGCTGAACGTAACGCGTACCAGCCGGCGGAACACCAGCTGGTGCAAATGCAAGGCATCGGGTTGGTCGATAGGTGTGCCGCGCTTGAAGCGACGACGCCAGATTGAGAAGAGGGTTTCGAATACCGGGTAAAACAAAACGGCCAGGGCATAAAACGGCGAAACCCCGGGGTTGCGAACCACTAACTGAACCGCGAGTTCGGCCAGCATGAACCCCAGAAAATACGCCCCGCCGTCGCCCAGAAACACCCGTCCGAAGGGGAAGTTCCAGACGAGGAAACCCAGCGTGGCAGACGCCAGCGCTGCAGCAATAAGAAAGATGGGAATATCTTGGACTTGCAGCGCCACCAGACCGATGGATATGGCCATGAGCGTTGCCACCATACCGGCCAGACCGTTCATGCCGTCGACAATATTAAGCGCGTGCGTACAGCCGCCCACCGCAACCATGGTGAACAACAGCGAAACGGGCCAGTACGCCAGCAACCAGTCGACGCTGGAAAAGCCCACGCGAGAAACTCCGCCGATGAGCCACCAGGCAATAGCAGCGGAAAGAAAGGCCGCCAGCAAACGCTTGCTGGCGCCGATGTCTTTGGTGATGTCTTCGAGGAGGCCCGCGACGAAAACGGGCATGGCCGCAATAAACAGTACCGGCCACAGCCAGGTAAGCGTCATGTTGCTGGGGCCCAATACCAGCAACCCCGCCAAACTACCTGCAACAACGGCAAGCCCACCCACACGCGGCGTGGCGCGCGAATGCGAAGCCTGGGGCTTGTTCAGGTCGGAATCCCCCGTAAGCTTGCCGTGCCAGCGCTCGGACGCCACGATAAGACCGCCCACCATAAAGGCGACGATACAAATGTAGAGCCACGTCAGGGTGTCCCAAGTTTGAGGTGTGTTCACAAATTACCTACAACGCAATACAGATAAACGCTAATTATGCAGTGGATCTGTAACAATGGTGCCACTTGCATGCAATAAGATGCTACTGAAAATTGTTACTGTATTTAAATATGGAACACCTGGGCAAAAAAAAGCCCGAGATCGAGAGATCTCGGGCTAAATCCACCAAAGGAGGAGGGTGGAGGAGACAACCTGGGCATGTCGGGCTACGAAGGTAGTTACCTGAGCCACACTGCGCTAAAACTAGGGTTAACCCCCTTGCGCTGCGTTTCGACATCCGATAGAAGCATTGTATTTAAACTTTTGTTGCGTTGCAAGAAAAATTTTATTTCCCTGCTTTTTTACAACAACCGCGTTAACTTGCAACGGCCTGTTCAAATACGTTTAAGCTTCAAACATTAGGCAAATTGTAGACTAGGGCAAACCCTAGGTCAATAGCTTTTTTGCAGCTTTTTGTTTTGTTACAAAAAAGGCATGCGCGCGCCACACACTACACCCGATAAGCCGTGGTGGTCATGATTTTGGCCATGAGTTTCATGCCCGCTTTAAGGGGGGCCGGCAACGGCAGCGCGCCGTGTTTTTCGGCCGTTTGACGATGGCTGATTTCGTCGTCACGCATCTGCTCGACAATTTTGCGCGAACGCACATCGTTGTCGGGCAACATCGACAAATGGCTTTCAAGGTGGTGCTCGACCTGGGTTTCGGTTTCGGCCATGAAACCCAGATTGCGGCCAATGCCGGCACGCCCGGCCACCACCCCCAATGCAAAAGAACCGGCGTACCATAGCGGGTTCAGGTAGCTGGGCCGGCTATGAAGCTCTTTAAGACGATCCGCGCACCAGGCCAGGTGATCAACCTCTTCGCCGGCCGCGTCGTAAAGCATCTTGCGCGTTGCTGCATCGGGACAAAAAAGCGCCTGCCCGCGGTACAACGCCTGCGCGCACACCTCACCCACATGATTGACTCGCATCAGGCCCGCCGCATGGTGTTGTTCGGTTTCGGATAGCGCACGATCTGCGGCGGTGGGCCGCCCGGCGGGATTGGGCCGCGAGGCATGGGCGGCGCCCGCCAACACCTCAAGCGCCCGCCCGGCTTCGGCCAGACATTGGTCAACCGGGCTGAACTGGCGTTGCATGGGTTTAACAGCAGTCATACGAGCATCCTTTAAATACAGCATGGCGGCCTGGGGCGATGTGAACACCCTGCCGGCTGGTATCCCTGAATTCTACAAAATACCCGACCTGTGCGGGGCCACGTTAGCCGGCGTTGTAAACGGGACACGGGTCAATCCGGCAGGCTATTGCCCTGCCCCGTAGGCGGCCGCAACATATTGACGCGCCAGCCAGCCAGTATCTCTGTGCGTCGGCCTACGCGCGTACCGGCGTAGTGACGATGATATGGATTAATATTGAAGCTTTTCTTCGATGCTGGATTTTTGCCATGGAATGCACAATTGACTGGGGTGGCCCCGAAGGCATGCTTTTTGTTGCCCGTACGGGTAGCGGACACGTAACCGCCATGGACGGTGCCCCCGAAGGCGGCGGCAACAACCTGGCCCCGCGCCCTATGGAAATGATGCTGACCGGCGCCGGCGGCTGCGCCGCGTACGACGTAGTGCTTATATTAAAGCGCGGCCGGCACGCCGTAAGCGGCTGTCAGGTCAAACTTACGGCCGAGCGCGCCGACACCGACCCGAAAGTATTCACACGCATCAATTTTGCCTTTACGGTCACGGGCGCCAACCTGCCCGACGCCGCCGTCGAGCGCGCCGTAAAGCTTTCACACGAAAAGTACTGTTCGGCCACGGCCATGCTGGCCAAAACGGCCGAAATTACGCACACCATTACCGTCGTCAATACCTGAGCCCCCAATGAACCAGTACGAAACCTTCATGCGCCACGTGTACACCCACGGGGTACAAAAAACCGACCGCACCGGCACCGGCACCCGATCGGTATTCGGCTACCAGATGCGTTTCAACCTGGCCGAAGGTTTCCCGTTGGTCACCACCAAAAAACTGCACACCAAAAGCATTTTTATCGAACTGCTGTGGTTTTTGCAGGGCGGGCGCAACGTAAACTGGCTGAAAGAGCACGGCGTTAGTATTTGGGACGAATGGGCGCGCGAAGACGGCGACCTTGGCCCGGTATACGGCGTGCAATGGCGGTCTTGGCCTACCCCCGATGGCGGCCATATTGACCAGATCAGCCAGGTGGTTGATCAAATAAAAAGCAACCCCGATTCTCGCCGGCTGATTGTGTCGGCCTGGAACGTCAGCGACATCCCCAACATGGCGCTGCCGCCGTGTCACGCCTTCTTCCAGTTTTACGTGGCCGATGGCAAGCTGTCATGCCAGCTGTACCAGCGCAGCGCCGATATTTTTTTAGGTGTGCCCTTTAATATTGCCAGCTACGCCCTGCTAACCCATATGGTGGCACAGCAATGCAACCTTGATGTCGGCGATTTTGTCTGGACAGGCGGCGACTGCCACCTGTACAGCAACCACTTCGAGCAAGTCGAGACACAGCTTGCGCGCGACCCGTATCCGTACCCCAAGCTAAACATCAAGCGCCACCCGGCCACCTTGTTTGACTATGCCTACGAAGACTTCGAAGTACTGGACTACCAGAGCCACCCGCATATCAAGGCGCCGGTTGCCGTGTAACGGCAAGCTTGCACACCCCTTATGACACTGGCCCACATACCCCAATCGCCTCGTATCAAGTGCGTTGTTGCGTATTCGCGCAACCGCGTTATTGGCAAAGACAACGCCCTGCCCTGGCACTTGCCGGCCGACCTGCAACACTTTAAAAAGAATACGCTGGGCCAGCCCATTATTATGGGACGCAAAACCTGGCAATCGTTAGGAAGGCCGCTGCCCAAGCGACGTAATATTGTCATCAGCCGCGACCCCGCCTTTGCGGCACCAGGCGCCGAAGTATTCACCGGGCTGGATTTGGCGTTGGCCGCCTGCAGCCACGAAACCGAAATTTGCATTATTGGCGGCGCACAAATATTTACCGACGCCCTGCCCTACATCGACGAAATTATTGCCACAGAAGTACATGCCGAGATCGCGGGCGATGTTTTCTTTCCGGAACTGCCTGCGGGGCAATGGCAAGAAACCGAGCGGTTACCCCAGCCCCCCGAGAACGGCTACACGTACGATTTTGTGACCTATAAACGGGTAGACCTGGCCCCGTAGTGCTTGCCGGCGGGCCGTCTTGGTGCGCCAAGACACCAAGGCTGCCGGGGCCGGAAGTCATTAAACCGCCAAAGCGCGTTACTGCCCAAGTGCTATTGCCCGGCTTGCCAAGGCGGGCAGGCACAAAACAGGTTGCGGTCGCCGTAAACGTTATCGACACGCGCCACAGGCGACCAATACTTCGACTGCCTTAGCCTTGCCAGCGGATACGCGGCCTGCTCGCGAGAGTACGGTGCGCGCCAGCTGTCGGACAGCAGCATTTGCGCGGTGTGAGGCGCATTTTTAAGCACATTGTTTTCGGCATCGCACCCGCCCGATTCGATGCAGGCAATTTCTGCGCGAATCGAGATCATGGCATCGATAAAGCGGTCGAGCTCGGCCAACCCTTCGGATTCGGTCGGTTCGATCATTAGCGTGCCGGGCACCGGGAAGCTCATGGTCGGCGCATGAAAACCGTAATCGACAAGGCGTTTGGCAACGTCTTCGACCTGGATACCGGCGCTGTCTTTGAAGGGACGCAAATCGATAATGCATTCGTGGGCCACCCAGCCGCCACGCCCCGAATACAGAACCGGGTAATGGCCGCGCAAGCGCGCCGCAATATAGTTGGCATTTAATATGGCCACGGCCGTGGCGTTATGCAGACCCTGCGCACCCATCATGGCAATGTACAAATACGGTATGGGCAAAATACCGGCCGACCCGTACGGCGCAGCCGACACTGGCCCGCAAGGGTCGTTGGGCACAATACCCCGCGCGCCGGAAACACCCGGCAAGTAAGGGGCCAGATGCGCTTTGACCGCGACAGGCCCAACACCCGGCCCACCGCCGCCATGCGGAATACAAAACGTTTTATGCAGGTTAAGGTGCGACACATCGGCGCCGAACAGGCCCGGCTTGGCCACACCCACCATGGCGTTCATGTTGGCGCCATCAAGGTAAACCTGGCCCCCCGCACGGTGCACGATATCGCACAGCTGTACAACGGCCTCTTCGAAAACACCATGCGTTGACGGATACGTGATCATGACCGCCGCAAGAGCGTCGGCGGCCTGCGCCACCTTGTGCTCAAGGTCGTGCATGTCGATATTGCCGTGCTCGTCGGCCTGCACCACCCGTACCTCGAAGCCCGCCATTTGCGCCGAAGCCGGATTAGTGCCGTGGGCGGACGAGGGAATAAGGCAAATATTCCGGTGGCCCTGCCCGCGTGCACGGTGCCAGGCGCGAATGGCCAGCAAGCCGGCGTACTCGCCCTGGGCGCCCGAATTGGGCTGCAGACTAATGGCGTCGTAACCGGTGATTTCGCATAGCCAGGCCGACAGCTGCTCAATTAATTGATGGTAACCCTGCGCCTGCTCGAGCGGCACAAACGGGTGCAGCTGCGAAAAAGCCGCCCAGGTAATGGGGAGCATTTCGGCTGTCGCGTTAAGCTTCATGGTGCACGACCCCAGCGGGATCATGGTGCGGTCAAGCGCCAGGTCTTTGTCGGCCAAGGTGCGCAGGTAGCGCAACATGTCGGTTTCGGACTTGATGGACGAAAACACCGGGTGGGCAAGCACCGGGGCGGTACGCTGCAGGGCCGCCGGGAAGAGCTGCGCTAACAGCGCACCGACGGGCTGCGGCTTGAACGAACCCAGTAAGCCAGCGATTGTTTCGTGTGCCTGCGCGGGTTCGGCCGAGACGTCGGCAAAAACCGCCAAAATATCTTGCACATCGGTCAATTCGACAGTTTCGTCGAGCGAAATGGCAAGACTGTCGGGACCCGCTTGCCTGAAATTGATATGCCGGGCTTGCGCCGCCTGCAGCAAGGCTTGAGTTTGGCGACCTGTGGCGATGTGCAGGGTGTCGAACTGGGCGGCATTAACCACCCGCCAGCCCAGGGCTTCGAGCGTACGACGCAATAATGCGGTACTGTCGGCCACCTGGGCGGCAATTGACCGAAGACCGTCGGGACCATGCCACAACGCATACATGCCGGCCATCACGGCCAACAGCACCTGGGCGGTACAGATATTTGAAGTCGCCTTCTCGCGACGGATGTGCTGCTCGCGCGTTTGGAGGGCCAGGCGCAAGGCCGGGTTGCCTTGCGAATCGACAGACACCCCCACCAGGCGACCGGGCAAATGCCGGCGCAAGGCCTCGCGACAGGCCATGAATGCGGCATGCGGCCCGCCATACGCCATGGGCACACCGAAACGCTGCGCCGAACCTACAACGATGTCGGCACCCCACTGCCCTGGCGGCGTCAGCAGCACCAGCGCCAATAAATCGGTAGCCACCGCCACCGTAGCTCCCGCCTGATGCGCCTGGCTAACCAACCCGGCGTAATCGACGACCCCGCCCAACGAGTGCGGATACTGCAATAAAACGCCAAAGCAGTCGGGCAACCCGTCGGCCTCGTCACCCACCTTGAGCTCGATGCCCATGGCCTGCGCGCGGGTATGCAGCACCGCCAGCGTTTGCGGATGACAATGCACAGACGCGAAGAAACAGCGGCTTGGCCCGGTGGCATTGCGCAGGGCCATACCCATGGCTTCGGCCGCGGCTGTTGCCTCGTCGAGCAACGAGGCATTGGCGATATCCATGGCGGTCAGGTCGGCCACCATGGTTTGAAAGTTAAGCAGTGCTTCGAGGCGCCCCTGGGAAATTTCGGGCTGGTAAGGCGTGTACGCTGTGTACCACGCCGGGTTCTCGAGGATGTTGCGCTGAATGACAGGTGGCGTATGCGTGCCGTAGTACCCCTGCCCGATATAGCTGCGAAACAATGCGTTTTGACTGGCCAGTGCAGCTACCTGGCGCAGCGCAGCCGCTTCAGACAGCGGCTCGGGCAACGACAAACGGTTGTCACGAATGCCCTGGGGGACAACTTTTTCGATGAGGTCGGCAAGGCTGTGTGCCCCAACCACCGAAAGCAGGTGCGCCTGTTCTGGCGCCGAAGGCCCAATATGACGGGCCGCAAAAGGGTTGAGGTTTTGGGCGCCGTGCTGCATAGACCGCTTACCCTTGGGCCTGCCGATAGCCTTCGGCGTCGAGCAGGCCGTCGAGGTCGGCCGCATTGGCGGGGCGAATCTTGAATATCCACGCCTCGTAGGCCGACGCGTTGATCAGCTCGGGCTGACCTTCGAGGGCGGTATTGAATTCGACGATCTCGCCGGCCACCGGCGCGTAAATGTCGGACGCGGCCTTGACCGACTCGACGACGCCGGCAGTGTCGCCGGCCTTCAGCGTATTGCCTACCTTGAAGTCACCGACGAACACCAGGTCGCCCAACTGGTCTTGGGCGTTGTCGGTGATGCCGACCACCAGAACATCGCCATCGGCTTTTACCCATTCGTGCGACGCGGTGTATTTACGATCGTTTGGCAAATTCATTCAAACCTCTTTGTTCTGGAAAACTGTGTTCTGAAAAATAATGACAAGCATAGCGTAAGCCGGGCCGGCTGCGTAGCTTACGTCTGGGAGCGAACAAACGGAAGCTGGACGACCCGCGCCGACAACCAGTTGTCGCGAATACGTACTTTGACCGCCTGACCGACCGCCAGCCCCGCCGGCACCCGGGCCAACGCAATCGAATGCCCCAGCGTAGGCGACACCGTGCCGCTGGTGATTTCACCCTCGCCGAGCGGCGTGTTGACCACCATGCCGGCCCGCATTACGCCACGATCGAGCAGTTCGACACCAACACGAACGCGGCCTTTTGGCGCGATTTCGAGCGCATCGCGACCTACGAACTCGCGGTCCGGATCGTGCAAGGACACCGTCCAGCCCAGGCCGCACTCGTAGGGATTGACGCTTTCGTCCATGTCTTGACCGTACAAATTAAGCGCGGCCTCGAGGCGCAGGGTATCGCGTGCACCCAGGCCACAAGGCTTTACCCCGGCGCCCAGCAAGGTGGCCCACAACGTCACGATGACGGGCGACGGCGCGGTAATTTCGTAGCCGTCCTCACCGGTGTAGCCGGTTCGGGCGACCAGGATGTCGTCGGGCAAAATAGTTGATCCAAAGGGCTGCACAGCCGACACGACGTCGGCCCATTGCGGCCATACCTGATGCAGCATCGAGCGGGCGCTTGGGCCCTGCAAGGCCAGCATGGATAAGTCGGAGCGGGGGATAACCTGAACGTTGAAGTACTCTTCGTGAGCGACGCGATGCATCCAGTCAAGGTCTGCGTCGGCCGTGGCCGCGTTCAGTACGGTGCGCCACGAGTCTTCGGCGTGACGATAAACGATCAGGTCATCGATAACACCGCCTTCGGGGTTGAGCATGCAGCTGTACATGGCCTGACCGGGGCGCTGGACCCGCGCGGCATCGTTGGCCAACAGCCGACGCAAAAACGGCAAACTGCCATCGCCCTGGATATCGACCGCCCGCATGTGCGAGACATCGAACATGCCGCAATCGCGACGTACCGCGTGATGCTCTTCGAGCTGAGACCCATAGGCCAACGGCATCGACCACCCGGCAAAGTCGACCATGCGGGCCCCCGCGCTAAGGTGCGCGTCGTGTAATGCCGTGTGTTTTAAAACGTTTGCCATACCACCCCGCCAATGCTTATACCGGGCGCGCCGTTGCGATAAGCGCCCTGGCGCAGGCCACCGCCGAAGACCACGCCCATTGAAAGTTATAGCCGCCAAGCCAGCCAGTCACGTCAACCGCCTCGCCCACAAAATAAAGCCCGGGCACCGCTTTGGCCTGCATGGACTTCTGATTCAAGCCCTGCGTATCGACGCCGCCCTTCATGACCTCTGCCTTTTTATAACCAGCCGTGCCGGTGGGGGCAAGCGCCCATTGGTGCACACGTTGAGAAAGGTCGCGCAAAAAACGGTTTGACGCATCGGCCAAACGGACGGCACCCGCCTGCCCGTCGTACCCGGGCATATGCGCCAGCCACTGCTCGGCCAAACGACGCGGCCATA
Organism: Pusillimonas minor; assembly: GCF_014237865.1. Classification (GTDB taxonomy): domain Bacteria; phylum Pseudomonadota; class Gammaproteobacteria; order Burkholderiales; family Burkholderiaceae_B; genus Neopusillimonas; species Neopusillimonas minor. The sequence goes on along the minus strand of NZ_JACJUU010000015.1, from coordinate 15,519 downwards.
GCCCGGCCAACACCGTTGACAATTGTTGTTTGTTGCCCGGCCTCGCGTCGAGCAAAAGCTGCTCGATTGGCTGACCGGGAGCCAGGTCGATATGAATGGCTTGGCCGGGTTGCCAATAGCTGGAGATCTGCAAAATAGCCGGGCCCGACAAACCGCGATGGGTGAACAGCAGGTCTTCGAGGAACTGGCCACCCTCGCCTTTGCGGCCTGTTTGCCCGCAGCTGACGTTGACCTCGAGCGCCACACCGCTTAAGTCGGCAAAAGGTTTCCAGTGGTCGGGGTCAAACAGCAAGGGCACCAATGCAGGCCGTGGCTCGACGACTTTCAGCCCAAACTGGCGCGCAATTTTTAACGAAAAATCGGTTGCGCCCAGCTGCGGGATCGCCATCCCGCCGGTGGCCATCACCAACTGGCCGGCCCGGATCGTGCCGCTGTCGGTAGACAGCACAAAGCGGGAGGTATCGTGGCCGATGTCGTGCACGGTGCAAGGCATGCGCCAGGCCACACCGCCCGCGTCACATTCAGCACGCAGCATGTCGATAATGGACTCGCTGGAATCATCGCAAAACAGCTGCCCCCGGTGCTTTTCGTGCCAGGCAATACGGTAGCTGCGTACCAGTTTAAGAAAGTCTTCTGGGGTGTAACCCGCCAGGGCCGAACGGCAAAAATGCGGGTTTTGCGAAATGAAATTGGCGGGCGTGGTGCCAATATTGGTGAAATTGCACCGCCCCCCGCCCGAAATACGGATTTTCTCGGCCAGGCGAGTCGCGTGATCGATGAGCACCACGCGCAAACCGCCCTGGCCGGCAACAGACGCCGCCATCATGCCGGCCGCACCGGCCCCCACGATGGCGACATCGAAGTCAGCGCGCGACACGCTTAGTCTTCGCGCAGGCAGTCAACGTAGTAGCGAGGCTGGCCGTCGGGGCCGATATCTTCGGCCAAACCATGCACATAAGTTTCGAACCCCGGGAAACGGGCGTTGAACTCGCGTACAAACTGCAAATAATGAACAATGCGCGAATTGAACCGTTCGCCCGGAATGAGCAACGGAATGCCGGGCGGGTAAGGCGTCAGCAACACGCCGGTTACCCGACCTTCGAGCTCGTCGATAGATACGCGCTCGACCTCGCGGTGGGCCATTTTGGCGTAGGCATCGGACGGCTTCATGGCCGGGACCATGTCGCTGAGATACATTTCGGTCGTCAGGCGCGCGACATCGTGGTCTCGATAGGCTTCGTGAATTTGCTGACACAAATCACGCAAGCCCATGCGCTCGTAGCGGCGATTTTCTTTGCAGAAATCGGGCAAGATGCGCCACAACGGATGGTTGCGATCGTAGTCGTCTTTAAACTGCTGCAGCGCGGTCAACATCGTGTTCCAGCGGCCTTTGGTAATGCCGATGGTAAACATGATGAAGAACGAATAAAGCCCGGTCTTTTCGATGACCACGCCGTGCTCGGCCAGGTACTTGGACACCAGCGCAGCCGGAATACCGGTTGGCGCAAACGTACCCGAAATGTCGAGGCCGGGCGTGACAATAGTGGCCTTGATAGGGTCGAGCATATTGAAGCCCTTGGCCAGCGGGCCAAAGCCATGCCACTCGTCGTCAGCTTCAAGCATCCAGTCTTCGCGGCTGCCAATGCCATCGGGCACAAGGCGCTTGGGGCCCCACACCTTGAACCACCAATCGTTTTTGCCGAATTCGGATTCGACCTTGCGCATGGCCCGACGAAAGTCGAGCGCCTCTTTGATGCTTTCTTCGACCATGGCGGTGCCCCCCGGGGGCTCCATCATGGCGGCGGCGACGTCGCACGACGCAATAATGGCGTACTGCGGTGAAGTAGACGTGTGCATGAGGTACGCCTCGTTGAACACGTTGCGGTCGAGCTTGCGGTTCTCGGGCTCTTGCACTGTAATTTGCGAAGCCTGCGACAAACCCGCCAGCAGCTTGTGAATAGAGTGCGTGGCAAACACCATGGCATCTTTACTGCGCGGCCGGTCTTTGCCAATAGCGTGCATGTCTTTGTAGTACTCGTGGAACGCCGCGTGCGGGATCCAGGCCTCGTCAAAGTGCAAGGTATCGACTTCGGAACCCAACTTTTCTTTGATCATCTCGACGTTGTAGCTGACGCCGTCGTACGTGCTTTGCGTAATGGTCATGATGCGCGGACGCTGGTTTTTAACGTCGCGCGCAAAGGGGTTGGCTTCGATTTTGGCCCGGATGGACTCGGGCTCGAACTCTTCGAGGGGAATAGGGCCAATAATGCCCAGGTGATTACGCGTTGGGCGCAAAAACACCGGGATGGCGCCCGTCATGGTAATGGCGTGCAAAATTGATTTATGGCAATTGCGGTCGACCACAACAATGTCGTCATTCGCGACGTTGGCATGCCACACAATTTTGTTCGACGTCGATGTACCGTTGGTCACGAAGAAACAGTGATCGGCGTTAAAAATACGCGCCGCGTTGCGTTCGGACTCGGCGACCGGCCCGGTATGGTCAAGCAGTTGCCCCAGTTCGTCGACCGCATTGCACACGTCGGCACGCAACATGTTCTCGCCAAAAAACTGGTGAAACATTTGCCCGACAGGGCTTTTCAGGAACGCCACCCCGCCCGAGTGCCCAGGGCAGTGCCACGAATACGACCCGTCAGACGCATACTTGACCAGCTCGCGGAAAAACGGCGGCGCCAGGCCGTCGAGGTAGGCACGCGCTTCGCGGATGATGTGACGCGCCACGAATTCGGGCGTATCTTCGAACATGTGAATGAAGCCATGCAGTTCGCGCAGGATATCGTTGGGAATGTGCTGCGACGTGCGGGTTTCACCGTACAAATAAATAGGGATATCTTCGTTGCGAAACCGCAGCTCGCCAATAAAAGAACGCAAGTTCTTGATGGCGTTGGCGACGTCTTCGGGAGAGTCAACGTCGAATTCCTCATCGTCGATCGACAAAATAAATGCGCTGGCCCGGCTTTGCTGCTGGGCGAACGAGCTGAGGTCGCCGTAGCTGGTCACCCCAAGCACTTCGACCCCTTCAGCCTCGATGGCAGCGGCTAGCGCGCGAATACCCAGACCCGAAGCATTTTCGGAACGGTAATCCTCGTCGATGATGACGATGGGAAAACGGAATTTCATGCGCCTGCTCCTATGTGCGTGGCAATGTCACGCCCTGCTGACCCTGGTACTTGCCACCACGGTCACGGTACGAGGTTTCGCAAACCTCGTCGCTTTCAAAAAACAACATTTGTGCACAACCCTCGCCCGCGTAAATTTTGGCCGGCAAAGGCGTTGTGTTGGAAAATTCGAGTGTAACGTGCCCCTCCCACTCGGGTTCGAGCGGGGTCACGTTGACGATAATGCCGCAACGCGCATACGTGCTTTTGCCCAGGCAAACGGTAAGCACGCTGCGGGGAATACGAAAGTATTCGACCGTACGCGCCAACGCGAACGAATTGGGCGGAATAATGCAGACGTCGCCCTTGAAGTCGACGAACGACTTTTCGTCGAACGCTTTCGGGTCGACAATGGTTGAGTTGATATTGGTAAATATCTTGAATTCGTCGGCGCAGCGCACATCGTAGCCGTAGCTGCTGGTGCCGTAGCTGACGATTTTCCCGCCATTCACACTACGTACCTGGCCGGGCTCAAAGGGTTCGATCATGCTGTGCTCTTGGGCAACACGACGAATCCAGCGGTCACTTTTAATCGACATAGGGATCCCTTGTTTAATGGGCGTCTATTTTATAGCCAGCCCATGACAAATGCGCGGGCAAACAGACAAATGAGTCATTCGCGGGCCACATAACGGTAAATAAGCGCCAAACCATTGACCGTACCCGCACTGAGTTGGGCAGAAAGCCCCCGCGCAAGCCGATAACTGACCCGGCCCACCGTACCGGTATCGGACAAGGCCTGCTCGAGACTGACCGTGAAGCCACTTGCCAAATGCTTGGCCGCCACCATGAACTGGCGTTCGATATCGCTGGTGCCACTATCGAGCCCCCGTACAACGGACTCGGCAGGCAAGATACTGCCCACGCTGCCCAATTCGCCGGAACGCATACTGACCTCGTCGAGACCGAATTTTCTGTAAAAGGGCTCGCCATCGCCCAAAAACGATGTCCCGACCGAGAACAGCAAGGCAGCATCGCCACCCGAGTCATCGGGGCCACGCCCCAGCAACAGCCACGACAGCTTCTGCACATCGGCGACTTCGGGATAGGAAATAAGGTCGATGCGCGGACGGCGCGCCGTCCCGCTGACCCGTACGCCGGCCTCGACGGCCACACCGGTACGCAAGGCCTCGATGTTAAGGACGGGGCTGGCGATATCTCCCTGGAACGTGATGGTACCGCGGCGCAACTGAAGCCGCTGACCGTAGGCTTCGATGGCCCCACCCCGCGTACGCAAAGCACCGTAGGCCGAGAGCTTGCCTTCGTTCATGATGATGCGCATTTGCCCCACCAGGCCGGAATCGACACCGTACCCGGTAATGTAAAAGCGCGGCCCCAGGTCTACCGAAATATTCATGCCGATATTCATGGGTGCGGCCTTGGGCGGCGGCTGCCCGGCCCGCACAACCACGACATCGCTGTCGACGGTGGGTACGCTGCTTAACATGTCCAGATCGACCCAGCCCGCGTCAACCGTGACCTCGCCGTTGATATCGAGCCGCTCGGAGGGGGCATCGACACCGATCTTGCCGGTCACCATGGCAAAGCGATCTGAACGCTGCAAAATGGGATAACGATACAGATCGACCTCGACCTTACCGCCCTGGTCGCTCAAGTCCCAGTATCCGGTCAACGTCAGCTTGCCCCCCTGGGCATCCGGGTTCGCACGGGTCCACTCTTCGGTGCGCCACTCTTTAGGAATAGCGCGGCGCCGCGCAGGAAACTCAAGGCTGTCGAGCACAAAGCGGTCGCCTTCCATATGCGCTTGCAATGTGCCTTCGACAAGCCTGACGCCGTCGTCGATGCGCACAAAGCGGATGTCGCTGCCGTTTACCGTACCACTGGTTTGCCAGCTGCCGTCGGGGCGGCTGCGGGCTTGCACATCGGCCGTCAGACGACCGCCAATATCGGTAGCGTCGCCAACGAAAAGGCTGAGCCAGCTTAAGTCGGCCACGTCGGCTTTTACGTTAACCGTTGTGGCGTCGTTGGGGCTGACATAAAAACCGCCCTCCGGGGTGGTTCGCAGCAAACTGTTGGCCTGGATTTCGGCACGGCCCATTTTGACCGTGTCGACGTCGATGTCGATATCGATGCGACTGGCCCCGTTGCCGGTGGGCCGTGCTCGCAAATCGGCCTGCAAGGTGCGCAAACCCAGCGGAAACGGCGGGTCGCCCGGCACGATCATGTCGCCGCCCAGACGACGCACCTGCGCGGCGCCCGAAAGCGCCCCTTCGAAGGACAAGCCCCAGTTCAGCCCATAAGTAATCTCGACCAGATCATTACGGTCGTCGACATCAAGAATCACGCGCCCGCGATCGGCCGTGCCTTCCGGATTCGCCGCGTCAAGCATCGCCGTCGCCTCGTCGATAATCCGCTTGGAAAGCGTCAGACGGTCGATATCGCCCCGGGTAGTCCAGCGCCCGGGCGAAAACTGGGTGCGGGCATGGTCGATCACCACGCTGTTACGCGACGGCAAGGCCAGTTCGATTTGCGTTGCACCAACCTCGAGCAGCCAGGCGGGCGCCTGAGCCGCCGGCACCACTTGCAGGGGCACCGGCGAACGCGCATCGACCTTGACGCCGGCATGCCCGATGTCGAGCCGGGTAAAACGACCCGACCAGGCTGGCGGCGAGTCGGGTCTGGCGGTGTAGCCACCTTCTATTTGGGCGTCGAGCACCACAGGGGCCTCGCCCAAGGTATTGCCGCCTGGTTGATTTAAATCGTACTGCCCTTTAAGGGTGAGATTATGGGCCGCCATCGCGCCCGAAAGCCGGGCCTCGACAGAAAGCCCCCCAGGCAACCCGGGCCAGAAATCGGCCAACCGGGATGCGCCGAGCGCCAACTGCATTTGGGTGTCGGACCACCCCAGACGCCCGCTACCTTTGAGTTGATGCGGCCCGAGCCGAACGTCGAGTTGCAGATTATCGGCCCGAAACCCGGGGTCGTCGGGGGCCACGGGCTCGGTATGCCTTATTGCCAACGCCACATCAGCCTGCAAAGGTTGACCGTTCCAACGCGAGCCTTCGCTGACCACCCATGTCAGGTCGGCCGCCTGCACTTTCGATTTATCTTTGAGCGCCGCGTCGAACACCAGGCTGGATGACAGCAACGCTTCGGGCAAGCCGGCGTCGGCCAAACCCGTCAGATCAAGACGATGAACATTCAATTGCCCTTTTACCCGGTCAACATCGACCCCGCTTTCCCAACCCAGGTCGGCGTTTATTGAAGCGCCGTCGCTCAAACCCAACTGCAGTTGGGCGGTACGCAGCGGAAAGGGCTCGCGTGGCGCCAGCTGCGCGGCCGCCTCGAGTGTCATGTCCTGGCCACTGCCTGCCAGCTTGACAGACGCCGCGTCGAGGGAACCCTCTGCGGTGGCTTTCAGGTCTACTGCACAAAAAGTACTGATGGCGTCGAGTTCGGTAGCCGCTTCGTCGTCGGCCTGCACTACCGCCACCGTTGCCGTTTCCGTTGCCGTTTCTGTTGACTGCGGCAACCCAGGCAAAAAACGGCGCGCGCACAGCAGGGAATCGGGCACGCTGCTTTTGGCATTGGTTTCTATGACCAATGAAAAAGGCCACGGGTCGGCCAGCGCCAACAAACGGAACTCGCCGGTGACATCGGCATCGATATCTTGCTGGCCCAACAACACCCGACGAAACACCAGCTGTGCATCTTGCTCGTTCAGCGCCAGCGAGGCCTCGAGGTTTTTAACGCGGGCCAGCACCGGTTCACCATTAAGCGATACATTCAGCTCGCCCAACGAAATACGATCAAGGGCCAGCGTCACCGGAAGCACCGGCAACGAAAACGGCTGATCTTCTTGCGGCTCGTCGCTTTCAAGCACATCAAGCGACAAGCGTCCTGCAGAAATATTTTGCGCATGCAAACGGCGGTCGCGCAATGCCGGCCAGTCAACCACCAGATCGACATCGGCCAAACCAATTTTTACGGCAGGCGTATCGACCTGGAGTTCACCAACGCGCAGGCCGTCCCAGATGGTGCCATCGACCTGGGCCACCCGACCGCCGGCCAGACCAACGCCGGTTTCAAGCGCCCAGCGTGAGCCGGGCTGCGAGGCCACAACCCAATACACGAACCCGGCCAAAATGGCGATGAGCATCACCAGAACCGGCCCCAGCCAGAACAGAAAACGACGAAGTCGACGCATCGGCCCGCTCAAAATGCCACACTCAGGGAAAAATGCAGTTTCAGGCGGCGATCGCGCTGGCCATAAGCCAGGTCGACCGCAAATGGCCCGGCCGGCGTGCGCAATACGGCGCCCAAACCATAGCCATAGTGCATTTCCATGTCGCGAAACGATGGCGCCGCATCGCCCGCGTCAAAAAATGCCCGCATGCCCAACTGCTCGGTAAAAAAATGCATGTATTCGATACTGGCCCAGGCTAGCGTGGGCGCACCAATAATGGCATCGCCCCTGGGAATACCAATGCTGTTGTAACCATAACCGCGAATGGTTCGTGCCCCGCCGGTACGAAACCCGAAATCTTCGGGCAGACGTTCGGTTTGCGACCAGACCTTACCCACTTCGGCACGCACGGTAAACACGTCGCGGCGCCCGACCGGCCACCATTGCTGCCCGCGCAAACTGGTTTTGTAAAACGGCTCGCCGCGGTCGAGCGTTACGCCGGCCCCTACGCCAAAATCAACTAAATTGCCTTCGCGCGGGTCGTACTTGTCGTTAACGTCGCGACGCAACCACTGCCAGCCTGCCACCATGGTCGGGACGCGGTACGATTCGGCGCCCGCGATTTTGGTTTCGTCTTGTGCAGCCACCAGACTCCACTGGGTTTCGTACTCGACCCGACTATTACCGGCGGCTTTGCGTGTCTGATTGCGTCGCCACCCCAGACCATAACGGGTTGTATCCAGGCCTTCGATGTCGGAATGGCTGGCCAGGACACCAAAACTGTCGGTGTAGCCACGCGTATCGGGGGGCAGGTGTACATCAAAAAAGAAACGCTGACGGTTTTTATCGACGCCCAGCCCCGTTTCAGTCCAAACAGGCTGGCCAAACACCACATTCTGGCGATACAGGCCTTCGACACGCGCCCCGTTGTCGGTATCAAAACCCAGCGACGCCGTGTATACGCGGGCAGGGGCCTCGGTTACCCGGACGACCACCGGCATTTCGACATCGCCGTCCGGGCGTTGCACGCGCTGATCGGCCCGACTGTCCATGACGACGAAAGCGCCACGAAAAAACGCCGTTGACTGCAGCGCCTGTTGCCAGTCGTCGAGCTTGTCCTGATCGTAGGCATCGCCCGGGGTATAACGCACGTAGCGCTCAATCAGCTTGGGTGGTACGCGCTTCAAGCCTATAAGGGTTAGTTCGCCCATGCGTACACGCGGGCCGCTATCAACCTGGACGTCAAGATCGGCCCGGGCGTCTTCTGCCTGAACGGTGGCTTGCGACTGCACCATGCGGGCCAGCAAAAAGTCTTTGCGGCTTACCTCGGTAATGAGGTCAGACTTGGCCTTGCTCCAGGACTCGTTGATAAACGGCATCCCTTCGTCAAGCGGCCAGTCTTCTTCAAGCAAACGCACACGATCGGCGAACTCGGGCTCGGCGATTTTGCCCAAGAAACGAATGTCGACCTGCCCAACCTGGGCGCGCGGCCCCGGGTCGATTGTGATCTCCCAGGTTTCACCGGCATAGTCTTGGCCGACGACCAGATCGACCCTGGACGCAAAATAACCCTGGGTTTCGAGCGCCGACAACGTGGCGTCACGCGCGCGACGACGCAGCCGCGAAACCTCGCCGCCATCCTGGTCTTCGGCCAGACGCGTAATGGCATCAATGGCGCCCATGATGGACTGCAAGGCTTCGGGCGGCACCCCGCCGGGGTCGATAATGACTTCGGGCTTGGCGGCCCACGCCAGCTGCGTGCCTGCCAGCCCCAAAGCAAGCAACAGGCGCCGGGCCAACACGGCCAACCGGCTGGGCCTTGCCCGGCCAAGCCCACGCCTGCCTGAACCCCGATCACGTGCGCAGAATACCCCCAACGGCATGGATAACTTTAGTGTTGAACAACGACAGACGGCATCTTGGCCGCCATATCTTTAGGCAACGCCGCCACCAGTACCGCCACCTTGTGCGCAATGCGCTGATATTCGGCCGCGGCGTCGCTTTGCGGGTCGGACACGACTGTAGGTGTACCGGCATCGGTTTGAGACCGGATACTCATGGCCAAAGGCAAAGACCCCAACCAGGGCAAATTAAATTCGGCCGCCAGATGCTGACCGCCATGCTCGCCAAAAATCGGTTCGGCGTGACCGCAGTTGGAACAAATATGCATGGCCATATTTTCGACGATGCCCAGCACCGGAACATCGACTTTACGAAACATTTGTAACCCTTTGCGAGCGTCGGCCAGGGCGAGGTCTTGCGGGGTGGTGACGATAACCGCCGCGGTGAGCGGCACTTTTTGAGATAACGTCAGCGCGATATCGCCCGTGCCGGGGGGCATGTCGATGATCAGGTAATCGAGGTCGCCCCAATTGGTTTGGCGCAGCAACTGTTCGAGGGCCTGACTAACCATCGGGCCACGCCAAATAGCCGCCGCGTCAGGGTCGATAAGGAAACCGATGGAGTTGGCTTCGATGCCGTGCCCTACCAGCGGCTCCATGGTTTTGTTGTCGCGACTTTCGGGTTTGCCCGACAGGCCCAGCATAATGGGTACGCTGGGGCCGTAAATATCGGCGTCGAGCAACCCCACTTTGGCCCCCTGTGCACGCAGCGCCAGCGCCAGGTTGACCGACGTCGTGCTTTTGCCCACGCCCCCTTTACCCGAAGCCACGGCAATAATATTGCGCACATTAGGCAGCGGCTTAAGGCCGCGCTGCACAGCGTGGGTTTCGACCGCAAGCGTGCAATCGAGGCGCTCGAGCGACAACCCGGCTCCGGCCAAAACGGTTTCAATCGATTGCCGAAGTGCGTCGACCCCATTGAAAACCGGGTAGCCTAACGCCAGATTAAGCTTAAGAACCGAGCCGTCGATGACGATCTCACTTTTTTTTACGATTGGGCCCAGTTTTTTTTGCGTGTTCGGGTCGACAACGTCGGACAATAGTGTCTGGATTTGCTCTACGGTAAAGCTCATGGTGTGGCCTTGCAGGTATTGTTTTCAGCTAAAGTCAAAGCATAGCGGATTGCCGTGATTCTTGGGGACTGGAACTTTTCCCCGCAAAAATGTCATACTTAATCTTATGAATACATTCACTCAAATTCTTCGCGGTCTGCTGTTTTTTGTACTTGCCATTTTCGGCATGGCCATGGCGTTTATTTTTATGGTGTCTACCGCCATTGCCATTGGTATTTTGTACATTGTGGCAAAAATTAAAGGCAGGCCGTTTGGCGCCCGCGCCTACTGGGAGGCACGCCAGCGTGCGGCCGCCGCCAGTGCAGGCCGGTATCGCCCAGGTGCGGCCAAACAAGCTTCGCGCTTTAACAAAGCCGACGTCGTCGACGTCGAAATGCGCGAAATCCGCTAAAGGGCCTAATCGCGCCGGGTTGGCGCCGGCCCTGCCGGGGCGTTTACCCCCGAACACCTTGGCAGGCGATTCATTACAATAGAGGCTTCGTTTCTATTGTTGATAAATACGCCTGCCCATGTCGCGCACCCTATTCGTTACCACAGCACTTCCCTACGCCAACGGCTCGTTCCATATCGGCCACATCATGGAGTATATCCAGGCCGACATTTGGGTGCGCACCATGCGAATGGCGGGTCATACCGTACACTTTGTCGGGGCCGACGACGCTCACGGCGCCCCCATCATGCTCAAGGCCGAGGCCGAGGGCATTACGCCCCAGGCGCTGGTGCAACGCTACGCCAACGAACGTCCCCAATACCTGAATGGCTTTCACATCCAGTTCGACCACTGGCACTCCACCGATTCGCCCGAAAACGTCGAACTGTCGCAAAGTATTTACAAGGCGCTTAAAGCCCAGGGGCTGATCAGCACCCGCCAAATCGAACAGTTTTACGATCCGGTCAAGGGCATGTTCCTGCCCGACCGCTACATCAAGGGCGAATGCCCCAAATGCCATGCGCCCGACCAATACGGCGATTCGTGCGAGTCGTGCGGCGCGGTATATGCACCCACCGACCTGATCAAGCCGTATTCAACGCTTACCAAAGCCACGCCCGTCCTAAAAAGCTCCGAGCATTACTTCTTTAATTTGTCCGACCCGCGCTGCGTGGCGTTTTTGCAAGAATGGACAACCGGTACGAACACCCGTGGCCAAAAGCGCCTGCAAAACGAAATTTTGGCCAAAACCCGCGAATGGCTGGGCTCGGGCGAGGCCGACAGCGAAGCCAACCTGGCCGACTGGGATATCTCGCGCGATGCGCCCTACTTTGGTATTGAAATCCCCGACGCCCCGGGCAAGTACTTCTATGTGTGGCTAGACGCGCCTATTGGCTACCTGGCTTCACTTAAGGCCTACTGTGCCAAGCAAGGCCTTGATTACGATGCGCTTGTCGCGCCCGACAGCACCACCGAACAGGTTCACTTTATTGGCAAAGACATCGTTTATTTCCATGCCCTGTTCTGGCCCGCCACCCTGAAGTTTTCGGGCCGCAAGGTGCCCGACCAATTACACGTACACGGCTTCATTACCGTCAGCGGCGAGAAAATGTCAAAGAGCCGTGGCACCGGGATTTCGCCGCTGCGTTACCTCGAACTGGGCATGAACGCCGAATGGATGCGCTATTACATCGCCGCCAAACTAAATGCCCGCGTCGAAGACCTAGATTTCAACCCCGATGACTTCATCGCACGGGTCAACAGCGACCTGGTCGGCAAATACGTCAATATTGCCAGCCGGGCGGCCAACTTCATCAGCAAGTACTTCGAGGGGCAACTGGGCTATGTCGGCGACACCGTTGGCTTGACCAACGACATTGCCGAGGTCGTCGCGTCTGTTCAGGCCGACCTTGAAGCCCGCGAATACGGCCGTGCCGTGCGTACGGCCATGGCTTACGCCGACCGTCTGAACCAGGCCTTCGATACGGCTCAGCCGTGGGTATTGGCCAAAGGCATTGCCCAGGCCACCCCCGAGCAAAAAGCACAGCTGCAAGACATTTGCTCGCGCGCTTTAGCCGGCTTCAAGGCCTTGTCGGTCATGCTAAGCCCCATTTTGCCGGTACTTACCGCCCGCGTCGCCCAAGAACTGTTCGCCGATGCCGACCACTATCAGTGGGCCGACGCCACCCAGCTGCCTTCCAAAATCAATGCATTCAAACACCTCATGCAGCGCGTCGAGCCACAGATGCTAGAAGACCTGTTCGAGCCCCCAGTGGTAGAAGCCCCCAAACCCGGCGGCGAGGCCATTGCCGACACCATTGACTTCAAAGATTTCGCAAAAATCGACCTGCGCATTGCGCGCATTGTTGAATGCACCGAAGTCGACGGGTCTGACAAACTACTGCGGCTCATGCTCGACGTTGGCGAAGGCCGGAACCGCCAGATTTTTTCGGGCATCAAGGCTGCCTACAAGCCCGAGGACCTGGTCGGCAAGCTAACCGTTGTCGTGGCCAACCTGGCCCCGCGCAAAATGCGGTTTGGGGTGTCTGAAGGCATGGTGCTGGCAGCCAGTCACGCCGACGAAAACACCAACCCCGGTATTTATATTCTTGAGCCTGTCTCCGGGGCCGAACCCGGCATGCGCATCAGTTAATGAACAAACACACGGCCGAGCCTCCACACACGTCACGGTATGCCCAGGGGCAGTTCAGCACCTGGGTCAGTGTGGTGGTCAATGTTGTTTTAACCATTGCTCAAGCCATCATTGGCGTTTTTGCACAGTCGCAGGCCCTGGTGGCCGACGCGGTGCACTCACTGTCCGATCTGCTGTCTGACTTTGTGGTGCTGGTGGCCAACAAGCAGGGGCAAAAAGCCCCCGACGCCGACCATCACTACGGCCACCTGCGGTTCGAAACAGCCGCTTCTCTGGTACTGGGCGTACTGCTGCTGGTCGTGGGCATTGGCATGCTTTGGGCGGCCTTCAGCAAGCTGCAAGACCCGGCACTCATCCCGCAGGTGCATTGGGCCGCGCTGGTCGCAGGCATTTTGACGTTGGCCTGCAAAGAATGGCTGTTCCGCTATTTGCTCAGGGTGGGCGAACGGGTCCGTTCCAGCATGCTGATTGCCAACGCCTGGCACGCACGCTCCGACGCGGCGTCGTCGCTGGTGGTGGTCGTGGGTATTGGCGCCAACATGATGGGCTTTCCCATGGCCGACCCGCTTGCGGCGCTTATCGTCGGGCTCATGATCGGGCGCATGGGCTGGAAGTTTTTTTACAATGCCTTCAGCGACCTGATGGACCGCGCCGTCGACGACGACACCGAAAACCGCATCCGCACGCACCTGCTGTCTACCCCCGGTGTCCAGGGTGTTCACGATCTGAAAACCCGCAAGCTGGGCGACATGATCTGGGTCGAGGTCGATCTTGAAATGGATGCCACACTTACCATCGCCCAGGGCCACGACATCGCCGTCGAGGCGCGTCGCCGTGTCATCGAGAACGAGCCCGTACTCGATGTCATGACCCACTTCGACCCGGTCGACATCACCACTCGCGCCCAGGCCGCCCCCAACCCACCTTCCTGAACGGAGCTGAGCATGACCACTGCCACCACATTCCAGTTGCAAGACCCTACCCTGTTGCGCACCCAATGTTATGTCGATGGCCAGTGGCGCGACGCCAACGCCGGCAAGACGCTGGCCGTACTCGACCCGGCCAGTGGCCAGGTTCTGGCCCACGTTCCCGATGCCGGCACCGACGAAACACGCCAGGCGATAGATGCCGCCCATCGGGCCTTGCCGGCGTGGCGTGCGCTCACTGCCGCCGAGCGCGCACGCTATTTGCGTCGCTGGTACGAACTGATGCTGGAACACAAGGCCGATCTGGCACGCATCATGACGCTGGAGCAAGGCAAACCCCTGGCCGAAGCCATCGGCGAAATCGGGTACGCAGCCTCGTTTATTGAATGGTTTGCCGAAGAAGGCAAGCGCGCCTACGGCGAAGTCATCCCCTCCCCGGCGCCCAACACGCGCTACGTGGTGGTCAAGCAGCCGGTCGGCGTTTGCGCCGCCATTACCCCCTGGAACTTTCCGTCGGCCATGATTACCCGCAAGGCGGCACCCGCCTTGGCCGCAGGCTGCACGCTGGTACTGAAGCCGGCCGAACTTACGCCTTTATCGGCCCTGGCACTGGCCGAGCTGGCCGAACGTGCAGGTATCCCCGCCGGGGTGTTCAATATTGTGACCGGCGATGCCAAAACCATTGGCGCCGAGCTCTGCAGCAACCCCATTGTGCGAAAACTGTCTTTTACCGGCTCTACCCCGGTAGGCAAGCTGCTTATGGAGCAATGCGCCCCAACGCTTAAAAAATTGTCGCTTGAGTTGGGCGGCAATGCACCATTCATTGTCTTCGACGACGCCGACATCGACGCTGCCGTCAAGGGCGCCATGGCCGCCAAATACCGCAACACTGGCCAAACCTGCATCTGCGTCAATCGGTTTCTGGTGCAGTCGGGCGTTTATGACCGCTTCGTCGAAAAACTGACGGCGGCCACCCAAACCCTGAAGGTGGGCAGCGGCCTGGAAGACGGTGTTGTGCAAGGCCCGCTGATCAACGACGCTGCCGTGCAGAAAGTCGAACGACTGATTTCGGACGCCACCCAGAAAGGGGCGCAGCTGCACACCGGCGGCAAACGTCGCAGCCCAGACACCCTGTGGTTCGAGCCGACCGTACTTGCCAACCTGACCCAGGACATGGATATTGCCCGTCAGGAAATTTTTGGCCCGGTCTCGGCCGTATTCCGCTTCGATACCGAAGAACAGGCCATTGCCATGGCCAACGATACCGAATACGGCCTGGCCGCGTATTTTTACACGCGCGACATCGGCCGGGCCTGGCGGGTGGGCGAAGCACTTGAATACGGTATGGTGGGCATCAACACCGGCGCCATCTCATCTGAAGTCGCCCCGTTTGGCGGTATCAAGCACTCGGGTTTGGGCCGCGAGGGCTCACGTCACGGGATAGACGAGTACCTGGAGCTTAAATACATGGCTATGGGTGGGCTGTAAGGCGTTAACGCACAGCAAGCCAAAGAGCGAAGCCGGAAAAAGCCGTTTATTGCAGCGCCCTGCCGGCTACGCAACAAAAAAGCCAACCGTTTTAGGGTTGGCTCAGATTGCTGACAAACCCTCGCGTAAAACCGAGGGTTTGTTCATAATGGGGCATGCTAAAAGAACCTACTGCCTATCAGCATGAGCTTGAGATGGTGACGCTGGAATCGCTGGTTCCTCG
>NZ_JACJUU010000014.1 GCF_014237865.1 Pusillimonas minor | reverse complement strand
GCCTGCCGTTGGCGACGACCGTCGATGAAATTGAAGCATTGTTGCCGTGGAATACCCATGACCAAGATTTAGCCATGAATCTGGCCGCCTTGGAATAATGGGGGAAATGGATCAATTACGCAACACGCGCCGCGGCAGCGCTTTAGCTGTCGGGCAAAGCAGGGTTTGCCTTCAGCGCCTTTTTCAAGGCCCAGCACCACCGGGCAAAGGCCGGCCTCTTTCACAATAGCGTTCAGTGTTTTTTTGGCTTCGGCGCCCGAGTTGAACAGTCCAAACAAGTTGGGCTGGCGCCCTGGGTCAAGGTCTCGGCCATACACCAGACGGGGGGCATGTTGGTCGCCGCTTTCGACAGGTACCAGCCACGAGCATAGTTCCCGGTTGCGACGCAATTGCCGGTTAAGGGTGGGTTGCAGTGTCTTGACCAGTCGCGCTTCGGTAATCAGTGCATCAATTTCGCCGGCACATTCTTGCCACTCAATACGTCGCGCTTGTTGCGACAAGGTCAGTTCTTTGGCTATAGCATGGTCGGCCGAGAAGTGCGACAACACACGCTGACGTAGCCGGTTGGCCTTGCCCACGTAAATGGGCAAGTCGTTTTCACCGTAAAACAAGTACACGCCATGGCGATCGGGGATGCTGTCGACCAGGTTGGGGTCGATATGGCTGGGCAGTGCCGGGCGAGCCAGCAAAGCTTTGCGTACCGCATCCAGATGCTCCGCCGTAAATTGCGCTTCGGTCAGGCGCCAGAAATCAAAAATGGCTTGCGCATCGCCCAGCGCGCGGTGGCGTTGGCTAACCTCAAGGCCGTGGCGCTCAATCAGGGCGTCGAGGTTGTGTTTGTGATGCTGTGGGAAGAGGCGGCGCGAATACTTTACGGTGCAAAGCACCTGTGCCCGAAAATCAATACCGACACGGCGAAACTCGTTTTTTAAGAACGCGTAGTCAAAGCGCGCGTTGTGAGCAATGAAAACATGTCCTTGCAGCCGGGCGGCCAAATCGTGGGCGATGTCTGCAAAACGCGGGGCGCTCGCAACCATGGCGTTATCGATGCCCGTTATCGATGTGATTAATTCTGGAATACGGGTTTCGGGGTTGACCAGTTGCGACCAGGTAGTGGCGTCAACACCGTCCCAGGTAATCACGGCAACCTCGGTCACCCGATCTCGGGTCGCAGTTGCACCGGTTGTTTCTATGTCGACAAAAGCAAGGGGGCGGGTAAGGGCGGGCATATCAGTCGCAGGCGGTGTGCGCACATGATAGTGGCAGATGTCTTCAGAAACTGTATTTTTGCCCGAATTTAACGTGACAATGTTTTGCAACAAGACAGCCGGCCTTACTTTTCACTTCATGGGGCTACCCCTAGTGTTCATTTGTCATGCAGTGTGCAAGACTCGAGAAAACACTCAAAGTCGTAAAGACACAGGAGACAAACATGAAACTACTCAACAAGCTTGCGGCCGCATTGGCTGTAGGTATGCTGTTCAGTGCGGCACCTGTCGCCGCCCAAGAAGTCACGCTACGCGCGGTTACTGCATTCCAGCCCGGGTCCACCGTGGCGCGGCCCTTCGAACGCTTCGTTGAGAAAGTCAATGCCGAGGGTAAAGGCCTGGTAAAAATCAACCTTATTGGTGGCCCGTCGGCTATTCCACCCTTTGAAATCGGCAACGCGGTTTCTGCCGGAGTGGTCGATATGGCGTTCGTGACCACGGCGTTTTATTCCAACCTTCTGCCCGAAGGCGATGCCCTCAAGTTGTCAGACTACACCATGCAAGAGCTGCGTAAAAACGGCGGCTGGGAACTGATCAACGAGCTGCACAATAAAAAAATGAATACATGGTACCTGGCGCGTACCGGCGACGGTGTTCCGTTCCATTTGTATGTCAACAAGCCCGTCACCAAGGCCGACTTGTCTGGTTTAACGCTGCGCGTTACGCCGGTTTACCGCGCCTTCTTCGAGGCCCTCAACGGCTACAGTATTCAAACGCCGCCCTCCGAGGTCTACACCACACTTGAACGCGGTGTGGCCGACGGCTACGGCTGGCCCATCCAGGGCATTCTCGATCTGGGTTGGCACGAAGTCACCAAAGCACGCGTCGACCCGGGCTTTTATAACGTCGATGTCAACGTTCTGCTCAATCTCGACAAATGGAAGGGCTTAAACGACGACCAGCGCGCCTTCCTGAACAAAATGGCCGAATGGCTCGAGTCAATCAACGCCGAAAACGCCGCCATCAATGCCGAAGAGGTCAAGAAGCAGGCCGCCGCAGGCATGACGGTTTACACCCTTGAAGGCGCCGAACGTGAAAAGTGGCTTAACACGGCCCGCGAAGCCGGCTGGGCCCAGGTCATGAAGGTTGCCCCCGACTCAGCACCGCGCCTGCGCGAAAAGCTCAGTAAAAACTAATCGCGTTTCAACGTAAAAAACAAAAAATATATGTCGTCTCCGCACATTGTTGGCCAGGCCTATAACGCAGTGGTTACAGGTCTGGCCATTATTTCGGGTGCCATTTTTGGTTTGATGGCGGTGTTTATTGGCGCCGATGTCTTCATGCGCAACGTCACCGGTGCCGGCCTGGCCTGGGTCATCGAACTCATGGAATATGCCATCTATGTGGCTACGGTGTTTGCTGCGCCCTGGGTGTTGCGCGAAGGGGCGCACGTCAGTGTCGACATTATCACTTCGACCTTGCCCAGAAGCGCGGCGCGTTGGGTGGGGGTGGTTGCGGCTCTACTGGGTAGCGCCATTTGTTTTATTGTTTTTTACTACAGTGCACTGGCGACCTGGCGTGCCTTCGAGCGAGGCAGCCTGGTGTACAAATCGTTCACGGTACCCGAGTGGCTCGTGACCTTTTTCGTGCCGTTTGGCATGTTCTTCATGGTCATCGAGTTTTTATTGTTGGTCAAAGCCCGGCTTGGCCGGAATGCTGTCATCGATTCCCGCTAACCGGACTGCACTATGGATTGGACCTCTGCTTTAGCTTTGCTTGTCGGTGCGCTGGCGTTTTTTCTGTTGTTGGGCTTGCCGGTAGCCGTCACCTTTTTTGGTGTCAATGTTATTGGCGCCATTGTGTTTTTAAATGGTGAAATTGGCCTGGTGCAAATGACGCGAAATGTCGTCACAGCCATTACCAATTACAACCTCGCGCCCATTCCGCTGTTCATTTTAATGGGCGAAATCCTCCTGCATTCGGGTATGGCTTTCAAGGCCATCGACGCCATCGAGCGCCTGATCACGCGGGTGCCTGGCCGCATGGCCGTAGTGTCCGTTGTGGCGGGTACGGTGTTTTCCACGCTGTCGGGTTCTACCATTGCCAATACCGCCATGCTGGGTCGCTCGCTCATGCCCGAAATGCTGCGGCGCGGCTATCACCCCACGCTGTCTATGGGGCCCATTATGGCCACGGGCGCCATTGCCATGCTTATTCCGCCGTCGGCCTTGGCCGTACTGGTCGGTAGCCTGGCCGGTATCTCTATTTCGCGGCTGCTCATGGCGGGTATCATCCCGGCCCTGATCATGGCCGTCCTGTTCTTTGGCTATATCGTCTTGCGCGCCAAAATGCGGCCGCAAGATGCTCCCGCCGACGACCCGGTGCAGCGCACCATGTCCGAGCGCTGGATGCCGTTTCTTATTTACGTAGTGCCGCTGTCGGGTATTTTGGTGGTTGTGGTGGGTTCACTGCTGGCCGGTATTGCCACGCCCACCGAGTCAGCCGCGCTGGGCGTCATTGCCTCGTTTGTGGCCGCAGCCTGCTATCGCTGCCTTAACCTTAAGGTCATCAAAGACACTCTGTCCGAAACGGCCAAAACCAGCACCATGATTCTGTTCATCATCATGGCGTCAACCACGTTCAGCCAGATCCTGGCGTTTTCGGGGGCCACCAGCGGGATGGTCAGCCTGATCACCAGCGCCGGCGCCGACCCGTTCATGGTCGTGCTCATGATGATGCTGATTTTGCTGGTGTTGGGCTGCTTCATCGACCAGGTCAGCATGGTCATGATTACCGTGCCGCTGTTTATCCCGGTAGCCAATGCGCTGAGCATCGACCTGGTCTGGCTTGGTGTTATTTATCTCATCACCATGGAGATGGGCTTTTTAACGCCGCCATTCGGCCTGCTGCTGTTCGTGATGAAGGGCATTGCGCCGCCCGAAATCGGTATTACAACGGTGTACAAGGCCGCCATGCCTTTTATCATCATCGAAATGGGCGTGTTGCTGGCGGTCTTGTTTTTCCCCGAAATCGGCCTGTGGTTGCCCAGCCTGATACAAAAAGGCTAGGCAACCAGGGCGGGTTTTAACGGTACAGGCTCTCGACATAGTCGGCACCAATGCCGACTTTCTCGTAGTGCGCTTTGCACAGGGCAATGTAGTCGTGCACATCAAAGTGGCCGGTCGAATTGCCTTCTTCGTCCAGCCAAATTAGCGGGCCTTTCACAATAAAAAACACGCGCATGGGGTCTTCGTGCTCGTGCGCAACCAGGGTGTGGCTCTCGCCGGGGGTTTCGTACACAAAGTCGCCGGCTCGGGCCACCCAGTCGTGTTCCAGGTAGCTCCATTGCCCCGAAATGGTGTAGGCAAATACTTCGTGCGGGTGGTAATGGCGGTTGACCAACCCAGGGGCATCGGCCCGCAATACATCTGCCCATTTGTTTTCCGAGGGAGAAATCCAGAGCGGCCGCGACGATACGGTTTCGCTGAACGGGACGTAATAACGCATGTCGTCTGTCGGCGCATTCTGGATGTAGGCTTCGGGTTTGGCGTCGGGCTTGAATACATCTTTGATGGGGGCGATGGAACGCCAGAATTCGTTGCCGCCAAGTTTGCTCATAAAAGTCTCCTGTGTTGTAAGTTGTGGGTGAGCGTTTGAAGTCATTCTAGCCACGGCTGTCCCGCTTTGGCTTTCGTCATTGCGACGAGGTGTTTTCTTGTGCCGGACAACAAGGTATGCTGATGTCCGGTTCGCGATATTTTTTCAGGCAGACGCCATGGATACCGCTTTTGTTCCTGTTTCTCATGCCAGTACCGAGGCTGTCCCGCCCGATCAACGCATCGAATACTGGGAAGCCCACAATGCCGCCGAACTGGTGGGGCTGCGTTGCTCCGACTACAGCCCGGCCGGGCTGTTTGTGGGCGAGCGCAATTTCGACCTGGGTGCCTTGCGTTTAAGCGATATTCGCGGCGCCGAGCACGTCATCGAGCGCCCGCGCCAAATGATTAAAACGCATCCCAAAGATGCCTTGTTTGCCAGTGTTTTGCTCGATGGCGCGGCATTCTTTTATCAGTCGGGCGCCTGTATTACGCTAAAGCCCGGCGACATCGTGGTCTATCCTACCGTCAGCCCTTATCTGTTCGGGTTCTCGCAGCCCGGTACACGACAAATTCTGGTCGATATCAGCGTCACCGAAGGGGGCGCAGCCGGTGTTTTTCAACGTCCTGCCGAACCGCTCAAAATCGATGCGCGCAGTTCACGGTTGTCGGGGGTCAGTCAGTCATTGCGCACCACCCTGGCGGGCTTTGTGCAGCAGCCCCTGGCGGGGCAGGCGCTGCATGTGGCCCAACGTATCCAGTTTTTGCTGGCCCAATTAATGGGGGTGCCCGACACCGCCTCCTTCCAGGCCAATGTCTTTGACGCGCGTTTTCACAAAGCCGACGCCTTTATTGCAAGGCATTTGTGCGATCCTCTCCTTGATGCTGCCGCGGTGGCGGCGCACTTGCACATGTCCGTGCGTACACTGAACCGGGTGTTTTCGGCACACAACACCACCGTTGCGCAGCGGGTGTGGTCGCAACGGTTGCAACTGGCCTGTACGCAATTAGAAGCGGACCCGGCCATCAGCATTGGTCAGGTTGCTCTGGGCTGTGGGTTCAGCACCCAGGCGCATTTCGCCAGCAGTTTTAAAGCGGCATTTGGTATGACGCCGTCCGAGTATCGGCGTCAGTTTTCGGTTGCATCGTAATTTTTAACGGCGGGGGCCTTTTGTATGCGTGTCTTGGTAACTGGCGGTACAGGTTTCATTGGGCAGCATCTGGTGGCGCGGCTGGTTGCCGAGGGGCACGAGGTCGTTGTCCCCACGCGTCGTTATGCGCATGGCCGCGATTTACTGCCCATGCCAACCGTCAATGTGTTGCAGGCCGACATTCACGACGATGCCGCTCTGGGGCGCCTGGTGTCTGGTTGCGATGCCGTGGTTAATTTAGTGGGTATTTTGCACAGCCGGCGCGGCCAGCCTTATGGCCCCGATTTTCGCCGAGCGCATGTCGATTTGCCCAAAAAAATTGCCAAGGCTTGTGTGGCGGCTCAAGTGCGCCATTTTGTGCACGTCAGTGCACTGGGGGCCAGCCCTTCGGGCACCAGTGGCTACGCCCGCTCAAAAGCCGATGGCGAAAAGGCCATCCGCGACGTTTACGCGGGGCAGGCCGACCTTTACTTCAGTATCTTGCAGCCATCGGTGGTGTTTGGCCCCGAAGACCAATTCATGAATTTGTTTGCCAAGTTGGCGCGCTGTATGCCGGTACTTGCGCTGGCCGGCGCACACGCCCGGCTTCAGCCGGTGTATGTCGGCGATGTCGTCAAAGCCGTCACAGCATGTTTGTCTAACCCAAAGTGTCGCAATAATACCTACGAGCTGGGTGGGCCGCAGGCCTACTCCCTGGCCGAACTGGTGGGTTTTGCTGCGCGCTGGTCGGGGCATCCCAGGCCCGCGACGCCGCCCTCCATGGCCGCAACACGTTCTTCCAGCACCGCGTTGGTGGGGTTCATGATGCGGGTGTAAATATTGCCGGGCACCTTCAGGTCGAACAGGTCGGCGCCGTGTTGGGTGCTGTCGAAGGCGTAAGACGTGGTCTGATAAATAGGTACGGCAACCGATTTTGTGGTTGGGTCGGGGCTGTAGCCGGCGTGTACGGCCAGAGTTTCAAGTTTCATGTGCGCTTGTCTCGTGGTTGGATATTGAAAATAGTTCTTTTAGACGGCCAAGCATATCAAAACATTGGTCATGCTTGGGCCTGCAATACAAAATTCCGCCATTGGGCGGGGCAAGCGTGAAATACGGTTGCACTTGGGTTAGCATTGAGCGTATTTGTCTATTTGCAGTGCCGGGCCTGGCCCGGGTTCCAAAGGCCTTAAATGAAAGTCTGGTTCAAACGTATTGTGGTTGGCGCTGTTGCGGTGTTTATTCTGGCACTGCTGGGGCTGGCTATTTTCCTGCTCACGTTCGACCCCAACGCTTATAAAAGTAAAGTCCAGGAACTGGTCGCCGAGCGCTATCAGCGCACGCTGGTCATTAACGGCGACATCTCTTTGTCATTGTTTCCGCGCATAGGCCTCAGCGTACAAGACGTCTCGGTGTCCGATCGCAACAGCACCACTGTCTTTGCTTCGGTTCAGCAGGCCCGTGTCGCCGTGGCCATTTGGCCGTTGTTGTCCAACAATCTGGTGGTCGACCACATCAGTGTCGAGGGCTTTCGTGCCTGGGTCACGCGCTCACCGCAAGGTGTATTCAATTTTCAAGACCTTATCGACGGCGTCGACAATGCCGGTTCAGCCCTGGCGGTTCCCGCGGTGGCAACGGTGGGCGTAATGGCGCCTGCTGGCGCCGAAGAGCGCAAAGTCGCACTCGACCCTCGCCTTACGCCCGAAAGCGCGCAGTTGCAAATTGATATTGCCGGTCTCGACCTGAAAGACGGCGAAGTGCATTTCAATGATGCCCAAAAAGGATATATGGGTCGGTTGCTCGGGGTTCAGCTGAGTACGGGCAGGGTTACGTTCGACCAACCCTTCGACGTTACCTTGCGTGGCAAGCTTGTGGGTGACAACCCCGTCGCCGACGCCAATATTCAGGGCCAGGCCTTGTTGCGACTCGACCCACTTAAAAAACAATATTCGGCCCAAAAGCTCAATGTTCAGGTCACCGGTTTGTTGGCCACGCTGCAGGCGCAGTCAATGACCTTGCAAGGCAACGTGGCTTACAGCGCGGTTAACAAGCATTTCGACGCTACGGGGCTGTCGGTGGCGCTGCAGGGCAAGGTACAAGGCCTTACGCCCGAGCAACCCGCTATTGACGGCCTGCAGGTGTCCTTGACTGCACCGCAGCTCAGGGTGGATCCCAGTCGTTCGTTGCTGCAGGTTCAGCGCCTTGCTGTCAGGGCCTCTGGCAAAATGCCCGCCGAATCTTTCGAGGTTGCCTTCGACGCGCCCGATTTGTCGGTATCGCCCGAAGCCGCCACTGGCGAAACTGTGGCAGGCACGTTAAAGGTGTCGGGCGAATCGGTCGCAGGGTTGGCCTTCGAAATGTCGGGTTTGGGCGGCAACTCGCAAGACCTTAATCTAAAAGAGCTTAAAGTCGACGGTACCGTCAAAAAGGCCGACCGTCTGATTCGCGTCAATTTGTCGTCGCCTGTGCGGTGGCGCGCAGCCGAGCAACTGCTTGGGCTTACGGCCATCAAGGGCGATGTAAAAATCAATGCCGAGGCATTAGGTGCAGCCGGTTTCGAATTCCCGCTTATTGGCAGCCTTCAGGCCAACCTTCAAAAGCAAGAAATCAACAGCGACCTGAATGCCGTCCTGAACGGCAACCCGTTAAGTTTTTCGACGCGTGTGGCAGGTTTCGATGCGCCTTCGGTACGGCTCAACTTGCAGGCCGACGAGCTCGATTTCGACAAGCTTTTCCCGGTGGTGCAGGCAGCCCCCAAAGCCGCGCCCGACGCGGCTGAGCCTACGCTCGAGGACAAGGCTGCTACCGAGCCCGCATCTTCGCCCACCGGCAATGCAGCCACACCGGCTGCCCCCGCCAAGCTAGATTTAACCGTTCTCGACACCATCGATCTTGTCGCCAATGCCAAAGTGGGCAAGTTGGTCGGGCGCGGCATCGAAGCCGACAATGTCGTATTCGATGCCAAGGCCCAAAAAGGCCGCCTCGACATCAGCCAGGTGTCGGCCAATCTTTACGGCGGCACCGCTTCTGGCAAGTTCAGTGTCACATCAAAAAATGTATTCGGTGCGCAGCTGAACCTGGCCGGGGTGTCGGTAGGGCCTTTGGTAGCCGCGGCCACAGGCCAAGATCGCCTGACGGGCAAAGGCACCCTTAAACTTAACCTGACAACGCGTGGCGATACCGTCGATGCCTTGCCGGCCGGTCTGGGGGGCTCGGTGCAGTTGGCGCTGCGTGATGGCGTTGTCAAAGGCTTCAACGTCCAGCAAACACTGGTGCAAATTTCCGAAGCATTAAGCCGTATTGGCAGCGGTCAAATCCCCGATCTGGGTGCTCAGTACGACCTTTCCCGCGAAACCCAGTTTACGTCGCTCGACGCCAATCTTAACTTCGAGAAGGGCGTGGGTACATTGCGTAAGCTCGCTGTCGAAGCCCCGTTGCTGCGTGTTTCGCAAGGGTCGCCGGCAACCATAAACCTGGTCAATAAAACGCTAGACGTGGTCTCGAACGTACGGGTGGTCAACACCACGCGGGGGCAGGGCGGGCCCGACCTCAGTCAACTGCAGGGGGTCACCGTGCCGGTGCGTGTACATGGTCCTTTCGCCGACATGAAATACGCTGTCGAATGGAAAGAAATCGGTGGCCGTGTTGCCAAGCAACTGCTCGAACGCGGGCTGATGAATCTGCTCGACAAACAAGCACCGGCGCCTTCAGGGGGCGCCCAGGCGTCACCGGCGCCACGGCCGGCCGACCCGGTCAAAGATCTGGGTAACACACTGAAGGGGTTGTTGGGCCGATGAGCACCATCAATGAATATTATCCGGTGGCCGGGTGTGCGCCACTCAACGATGTCGATGCCGCCCCGTACCATTTACGGTGGGCAATTACTGACGATGCCGGTCAAATTTTGCTGGCAGACCACTGCAAGATGCTGACCGAAATTTCGGTCACGCTTAGTTTCGGGTACTTGGTAATGCGCGCGCCGGGTATGCTGCGTATGGATATCCCGCTTGATGTCATTGAGGACGACGAGAGCGTTGTGCGTCAGGCGCATTTGGGGCAGCAGCCGGTCAGGGTCGTCGACGAAGGTGATCTGGCCGCGGCTTGGGTGTCTAATTTTTTAGGGCAAAAGTCGCGTCTGGTGAAAATCCATCCCGATGCGCCGGCCTTGCGCTGGCCCGAATAAGCTTGTCTGCTACATCACGCTTTAAACGGGTAAACGGTTGTCAGGCTGGGTCGGCGCTGCCTGTCAGTAAGCGGTAACGGGCCATCAGCTCGTCGTGCGTTTCATGTTTTTCGGGGTGGATTTCTATACATTCAACCGGGCACACCACGACGCATTGCGGCTCATCGAAATGACCGACACACTCGGTACACTTCGATGGGTCGATTTCGTAGATGTGCTCGCCCATGTATATGGCCTGGTTAGGGCACTGGGGCTCGCACACATCGCAATTGATGCATTCGTCGGTAATATGCAGTGCCATAGCTGCGGGCCCGGTTGCAGGGCTTAAGCCTGCTTTTGCTGTTCGAGCTGCGCTGCAGCTTGTGCCGCTTCGCGATGGGCTGCGGCTTTGGTGTGCAGCCAGCGCTCGACAGACGGGAACACAAATTTGCTGACGTCGCCGCCCAAAATGGCAATTTCGCGCACGATCGTGCCCGAAATAAACTGGTACTGATCGGACGGTGTCATGAACAGGGTCTCGACTTCGGGCAGCAAATGGCGATTCATTCCGGCCATCTGAAACTCGTATTCGAAGTCTGAAACGGCGCGCAAACCACGCACAATGACGCGTGCGTTTTGTTCGCGGACAAAATCTTTCAGCAGCCCGGCAAAGCTTTTGACTTCGACGTTGGGGTAGTGTCCAAGCACTTCCTGGGCAATTTCAAGCCGCTCGTCGATGGTAAAAAATGGCTTTTTAGCCTGGCTGTGGGCAACGCCAACAACCAGGTGGTCGAACAGGCTGGCAGCACGCCGGACCAGATCCTCGTGACCGCGGGTCAGTGGGTCGAATGTTCCGGGGTAGACGGCAGTAATCATAGGGTTCCCGAGAGAGTCAGAAGTATAGGTTTTTAAATGACTGCGACGGTTCTTTTGTGTATGGCGGGCAGTTGTAAAGCCCCGTTTCCGGATTAGTTTAACTCAGTGGTTACGGTTTTTCTTGCGCCGCAGCAATTTTAAGCAGCAGGTAGTGTACAAGGCCGGCCTTTCCTTCGCGCAACACTTCAAAGGCGGGCGGCGGGGTAATGGGCGCCTCGGCTTCGACATAAACGTATCCGTCGGGCGTCAGCACCAAGGGTAGCAGTGGCCATATTTTTTCAAGCCAGCCCTGGTTAAACGGGGGGTCGAGTAAAACCAGATCGAATGGGTTGGCGGTGCGCTCCAGCACATGCATGGCATCGCCCGGAAACATCCGGACCCGGTCGGCCTTAAGCTTGGTGCGCAAGGCCCGAAGGGCGGCAACTGCTTTCGGGTTCTGTTCGACCATTTGCACATGGGCCGCGCCCCGCGATGCGGCCTCGAAGCCCAGCGCGCCGGTGCCGGCAAAAAGGTCAAGCACGTTTTTGTCGGTGAACTGACCGCCCCACAAGTGCGTGAGCCAGTTAAAAAGGGTTTCGCGAACGCGGTCGGGGGTGGGGCGAAGGCCGGGCGCGTCGATCACGGGGATTGGAGTCCGCCGGTATTCACCGCCTACAATACGGACATTGTGTTTTTTCATACTGTGCAGTTTGCTCGTGGCCAGAGGCTGTCTGGCAATTGATATAGGTTAGTGTAAAGCGTATGTTCAGTTTCTTTAAACGAAAAAAATCGTCCGACGCCCCAGATCAGGTGACGGCACCCGAGGCGAAAGACGAGGTCGGACAAGCGGGTACGCCCGAGGTCGGGCAAACGTCGCAAAAGGCAGACGTTGTGCGCGACGAGCCGGTGCTAGCCGATGGCCATGCCGTAGCAGCCCCTGGGGCGATACAAGACGCCGGCACGCCAATGTCCGATACGACGCCCACCGAAGCTGCGGCCGATGCGCCATCGCCATCGCCGTCGTCATCGCCATTGTCGCAACCGACGACGCATGCCATAACCAAAAATCCCGATGTCCGTCCTGAGCCGTTGGGTGAGCACCCGGTCCCCGAGACTCGCGCAGAATTACCCCAGGCCCGCGCAGAAACCTTCGAGACTCAGCCGGCCGCACTTAAGCCGGCAGATGCCCCAATCCCTGCAGCGCCGCCGGCCGAACCCGCTGCGCCCGCCAAAATGTCCTGGATGGCCCGTCTCAAGCAAGGGTTGTCGAAAACAGGGCAATCGTTGGGCGGGTTGTTTGTCGGGGTCAAAGTCGACGAGAACCTATTCGAAGAACTGGAAACCGCGCTTATTATGGCCGACGCGGGCGTCGAGGCCACCAATCATTTGTTGACTGCATTGCGCACCAAAGTGCGAAAAGACCGCCTGACCGATGCCGAGCAGGTTAAAGCCGCGCTGCGCGATATATTGGCCGAGCATTTGCGCCCGCTCGAAAAGAACTTCCCGATCGATGCCGCCAAACCTTTGATCGTCATGATTGCCGGGGTTAACGGCGCCGGCAAAACGACGTCGATTGGCAAGTTGGCGAATACTTTTCAGCAACAGGGTAAAAGCGTGTTGCTGGCAGCCGGCGATACTTTCCGTGCAGCTGCGCGCGAACAACTGATTGCCTGGGGCGCACGCAATAATGTGACCGTCATTTCGCAAGAAGGGGGCGACCCGGCTGCCGTGGCATTTGACGCCGTTAATGCAGGGCGCGCACGGGGCGCAGACGTGGTGATGGTGGATACGGCGGGCCGTTTGCCTACCCAGTTGCACCTGATGGAAGAGCTCAAGAAAATACGTCGGGTCATTGGCAAGGCCGATGGCAACGCGCCGCACGAGGTGTTGTTGGTGGTCGACGGCAACACTGGCCAAAATGCCATTGCGCAAATTCGCGCCTTCGATGCGGCCATTAACCTTACCGGCCTGGTCGTGACCAAGCTCGATGGCACAGCCAAGGGCGGCACCCTGGCTGCTGTGGCTGCAGGTAGTCAGGGCGTGCGGCCTGTGCCGGTGTACTGGATCGGGGTTGGCGAGGGGATCGAAGATTTGCAGCCCTTCGTGGCCGCAGAGTTTGCCGCAGCACTGCTCGACTAGCAGCAGCTAATATGTCAGCTGGCCAAGGGTACCTTGGCCGGCCCGACCAGCAGGTGTTAGCTAAACGCTGCAGTCTAAGTTTTAACGGGTTTTAATGGCGCCGGCCTTGGCCAACTGCTTGAACAGCGTCTGGGCTTGCAAACGTTTTTGCGCTTGCGCGCCTCGCAGCCACCCAATGGCAAACCACGCCTGGGGCTGCTTTTCTGTCATTGGCTCGTAGAACATTTCGGCGGTGTACAGGTCGTTCAGGTCGCCCAGCTCTTCTTGTACCAATTCCAACACCTTGCGCAAGCCGCCCACATTGCTTTTTACCAGCAGGTCATTCGAAAAATCCAGGCAGTAGCGCAGGCTTTTAACTTCTTTGCGCAGGTCGTGCTGGGCCTCGATGGACAGCTCGTTAAATTTGCTGCCTTTCTTCCCGATTTTTTTCAGCCAGTCGTTCAGCCGTTTGATCAACTGCGGCTTGACCGGCTCGGTCGAGGACGCCGCACTGGTTTTTTGCCATTGGTCGCCCAGTTGCACCACGTGGCTCATCAGGTCGATGAGGGCAGCTTGAAGTTCGGGGTTGGCGGCAACAACCGATGGCTTGGGCCCGCGTGCCGATTGCCGCGGCATGCGCAAGTCGGGCAGGCCAGCCAGCTTTAATTGGGGGTGAACAACAAGGGCTACAACATCACCGTCGCGTGCCATGCCTAACTGGTCGAACGCAGCGCGCAGCACTTTAAGGCTGGTGTCGGGCAATGGGGGCAGCCACCCGTTAAACAGCTTCAGGCACGACCTTAGCCGGCGAATACCTACCCGAAGCTGGTGGGTGTATTCAATGTGCAGGCCCTGATTGGCATGGTGGGTATCAACGCCCGCGGCAAACGCGGTGTTCTGGATGATTTGCGCCAGGCATTCGTTAAGACACGCCAGATAAGCCTGGGTGGCGTCGACTTTGGGTTTGAGGGCTACCGCGCCAGCCTTGCGGGCGCGAAACAGTTGCCCGGCGTTGGGGTTGGCGACCGTGGCCACCACGGTTTGCCCGGCGGCGTCGGTGGTTGTTGTCAGGGCCAGGCCGGCCAGGGCATCGCCCCGTTCGGCCTTCGACCTGATGTCAAGAATCAGGCTGTGCTTTTCGGCCCATTCGCGCGCCAGTGCAAACATGTACTGGATGTCGCCCGATACGTGTTCGAACTCGACTTCACTGATGGGCAGTTCGAGCTCGCCGGCAAAAAGCGCGCCCTGGTCGTAGGCGATTTCGATGCTGCCGGCTGGCCCTTCTTGCATTAAAACCAGTCGCGTAACGCGCGTCTCGTAGCGCAGGCACAGCGGGCTTTGCAAATTGGCGAACAGCGGTTCAAGCGCCGTGCCGGTGTACAGTGAAAGGTCTAGCTCGGGGGCACTGCGCAGGTGGTTCAGTTCGATGCGGGACAACGGGTCGGCACCCGGCGCTTTTATGGTCTGTACCCAGCGACGGCCTTCTTTGCGCAGCCTAAGGGCGATACCGGCGCGGGCCAGTTCACGCGATGGCGTGTCGAAATACCGGGCCTGCAGCGTGACCCGTTTCGCTTTTGCCGCGCGTAAATGTCGGCTAATGCCTGTCTTGGCCGAATCAGGAACATGCAGTTTGATTTCGCGTTCTGTCATGATGGGGTGCGGGCAGCCGTTATCTCAGTCAAACGCTGATCATACCTGCCGTACACGGTTGTTTGTATGACAAGAATCAACAATGCTACCGTTCTGCTGCACTGCACGATCGAATCGCGCGCGCGTACGCGCTAAAATGGGCGTCAACTACAACTGAGCATGATGTCATGACCGAAACGATTTCAGCCGGCCAAACCCTCCAGCCGGCCGGTATTTCCCCTGTTACAGAAATCATCGCCGAATTGCGCGAAGGCCGTATGGTCATTCTGGTCGACGAAGAAGATCGCGAAAACGAAGGCGACCTCGTTCTTGCGGCCGACTTCGTTACCCCCGAGGCCATCAATTTTATGGTTACGCACGCGCGCGGGCTGGTATGCCTGACGCTCACCGAAGAGCGTTGCCGGCAACTCGATCTGCCGCTTATGGCCTCCCGGAACGGGGCGCGGTTTGGCACCAATTTCACCATGTCCATCGAAGCCGCAGAGGGCGTCGAAACGGGTATCTCGGCAGCCGACCGGGCACGCACCATTCAGGTCGCTGTCGCCAAAGATGCCCGCCCGTCCGACGTCGTGCAGCCCGGCCATATCTTCCCGGTGCAGGCAGTGCGTGGGGGCGTGCTGGTACGTGCCGGGCACACCGAAGCAGGTTGCGACCTGACCGCATTGGCGGGTTTAACCCCGGCTGCAGTCATCTGCGAAATCCTCAAACCCGATGGCACCATGGCGCGTTTGCCCGACCTGCAAATTTTTGCCGCGCAACACAATCTTAAAATCGGCACCATCGAAGACCTCATCCAGTATCGCTCCGAGCACGAATCCATGATCGAGCGGGTGGGCGAGCGCAACATGAGCACGCCCTGGGGCGAATTCCGCGCCGTCGCGTATCGCGACAAGGCCTCGGGGGCGGCGCATCTGGCGCTAACCCACGGCACTATTTCCCACGACATCGAAACCCTGGTGCGCGTCCACGAACCCACCACGCTTATCGATGTCCTGTCCGAAGACGCCTCCGCCCACAGCTGGACGGTCGCCCGTGCGCTGCGCACCATTCAGGCTGCACCCAGCGGGGTCATGGTGTTTCTAAATTGCGAGGGTTCGGTCAGTCATCTATTCGAACAGGCACAGGCCTGGGGCAAGCCGCCGGCGCCCCGTAAAAGTGCCGAGGGCAGTCGCTTCGATCTGCTAACGTACGGCATTGGTGCGCAAATTCTGCGCGACCTCAGCGTGGGTAAAGCCAAATTGTTGGCCCGGCCCCGAAAAATGCCCAGCATGGCGGGCTTTTCCTTAACCATTACCGGTTACCATACCGAACCCGATTCCAACGCCTGAAAGGATCCTGCACATGACTCCCTACACACTGTTTCCCGATATGAACGGGGAAGGTTTACACATTGGCGTGGTCCGAGCCCGCTTTAACGAAAACATCGGCATGGCCGAGCTCGAGGCTTGCCTGGCCGAACTGGCCGAACTGGGCGTCGACGAGCGCGACGTTATGGTCGTTACCGTGCCCGGCGCCCTCGAACTGGGCATCACGCTGGCCAAAATGGCCGAAACCTACGAATTCGACGCCCTGATCGCTCTGGGTGCCGTGATTCGCGGTGAAACCTACCACTTCGAACTGGTCAGTAACGAAAGCGGCACCGCCATCACACGTGTGGCTCTCGAAACCGGTATTCCCGTGATCAACGGCGTGCTGACCACCGAAACCGACGAGCAGGCCGAAGTTCGTGCCGCCGACAAGGGCCGCGATTGCGCCCGTGCTGCGGTCGAAATGGCCAACCTGGTTGCCGCCCTCGAGCCCGAAGCCGACGATGACGACTACGAGGATGAAGATCTTGACGAAGAGTAAAGCGTCCAACAACGCGGGCGCAGCCCGCGCCAATGCGCGTAGCGCGCGCCGCCGTGCGCGCGAGTTCGCGCTGCAGGGCGTTTATGCCTGGCTGCTGCGTGGCGACGAAGGTTTGCAAGATGCAGGCGCCATCGACGCCCACATCCGCGACAACGACGAGTTCCCCGAGGCCGATGCCGCGTGGTTCAAAACCTTGCTGCACGGTGTGCTGCGCGAGGCCCCCGCTTTGCGCGAGGGCTTTACGCCCTTCATCGACCGCCCCCTCGAAGAGCTTTCACCTATTGAACACGGTATTTTGCTAATTGGCAGCTACGAGCTCGTTCATCACGTCGAAGTTCCCTACAAAGTAGCCATCAACGAAGCCGTCGAACTGGCAAAATCGTTTGGTGGTACCGATGGCTTCAAGTTCGTCAATGGCGTACTCGACAAACTCGCGGCGCAAGTGCGCGCCACCGAGGTTCAGGCCGCGGCGCAGCGCGCCTGACGCGTCAGCCTTCGTCAACCCGGCATCATGGGCCGCGAATTCGATTTAATCGACCGCTACTTTTCCCGTAAAGTGCCGGCCGGCTACCTGGGCGGCGGCGACGACTGCGCGTTGGTGCCTGTCGCCCCAGGCATGCAGATGGCGGTCAGCACCGACCTGCTCATCGAAGGCCGGCACTTCTTTCCCGACGTATCTCCTTTTACTTTAGGCCACAAGGCGCTGGCGGTTAATTTGTCCGATCTGGCCGCCATGGGGGCCAAGCCCTTGGGCTGTGTGCTGGGCATCGCCATGCCGTCAATTAACGAAGCCTGGCTGGCGGAGTTTGCCAATGGCTTTTACGCCCTGGCCGATGCCGCGGCCTGCCCCTTGGTTGGGGGCGACACCACGGCGGCCGACACAATAACGCTGTGTGTGACTGTATTTGGCCAAGTTGACCCGGCCCTGGCGCTGCGCCGCAGTGCGGCGCAAGCAGGTGACGATATCTGGGTTACAGGGGTATTGGGTGGCCCGCATGTGGCGTTGCAGCTGTTGCAAGGTCGTGTGCCGCCTGGTTGCAACAATACGGCGGCCTTGCTGGCCCAAGTGCGCCCTGCACTCGAGCAGCCGTTACCGCCCATCGCGTTTTCGCAGGGGCTGCCCGGTCTTGCGCATGCCGCGCTCGACATCTCCGACGGCCTCCTTCAAGACCTGGGGCATATTCTTAAGGCCAGCCGCTGCGGCGCGCAGTTGTTTTACGACAGTCTGCCCGTCGACCCGGCCCTGGCCGGGGTATCGCAGGCGTGGCAAGAAGAGGCCGTGCTGGGCGGTGGCGATGTCTACCAGTTATGCTTTACGGCCCCCGTATCCTCGCGTAACGCCATTCAGGCACTTGCTCATCAACATAGTGTTCTGGCCACACGTGTCGGTTCCATCGTGCCGCAGGCAGGCCAATTAAGCGTCACGCGCAACAATGGCCAGGTTGTGTCGGTGGCGCAGCAGGGCTTTCAGCATTTTTAACACCGGCGCCAACGGCTGTCGCAGCTTTCAAGGTTGTCATGTCAATTCAAAATAACAACGAACCCCCCGTTTCTGCGGCTCAAGCATCCGATGTTTCCGGCGTTTCCGGTAGTGCACCCATCCAGCCTTCTGTGGGCTGGATGCTGCGCTCGCCGGCACGGGTAGTGGCATTTGGCCTGGGCAGCGGATTGATACGGCCGGCGCCGGGCACATGGGGCACGCTGGCGGGCTGGCTGGTCTGGGTTGTGGTGTTGTCCCGGTTGTCCGATACCGGGGTGGCTGTTGCGCTGGCGGTGTCATTTGCCTATGGTTGCCTGGTTTGCCATCGGGTCGGCAAAGACCTTGGGCGCCCCGATCACGGGGGGATGGTCTGGGACGAAATGGTCGCGTTCTGGCTGGTGCTTTGGTTTACGCCCGACACGCTTTGGGCCCAAGCCCTTGCATTTGGCTTGTTCCGGTTGTTCGACATCGTCAAGCCGCCGCCCATCCGCTATTTTGACGCTCGACTCAAGAACGGCTTCGGCGTAATGTGGGACGATATCGTTGCCGCGCTGTATGCGCTATTAGTGCTAGCCGTTTTGCAACGCGTGGGTTTGTTGGGGGTTTTATGAGCATTCGGTACACAGAAATACACGAGACCATTATCGGGTTGGGTGATGGCGCCCAAAATAATGCACGTTTGCTGGGCGAATGCTTGCAGGCACAAGGCTGGATGCTGGCTTGTGCCGAATCGTGCACGGGCGGCCTGCTGGCGGCAACCATCACTGATATTGCCGGTTCCAGCCAGTGGTTCGAGCGTGGGTTTGTCACCTACAGCAACGATGCCAAAGTGGCTCACCTGGGCGTGGCGCCCGACACCCTCGATCGCTTTGGCGCCGTCAGCGAAGAGACCGCCATGGAAATGGCCGCAGGCGTGCTGGCCTCGGTGCCGGCTGCGCATTTTGCAGTGTCCACAACGGGTATTGCGGGCCCGGGGGGCGGCACTGCCGGCAAGCCGGTTGGCATGGTGTGTTTTGGTTTTGCACACCGTGTTAAAGACGGCGTTTCAACTCAGTCCGTTACCCGGGTGTTCGAAGGTGATCGTCGCCAGGTCAGGCAGGCGGCGGTTCAGTTTGCCCTGGCAACCAGTATCCAGCTTATTTCGCCGCGTTAATTGCGTTGCGGGTGTCAAGCGCGGCCTTGGCGGCGGCTTCACGCCAGTCATCGCCGTTGCTGGCATACAAAATGGCCCGCGACGAATTAATCATCATGCCCAGCCCTGCGCTGTTTTTGCCTGCGGCTACTGTACCGCCAATGTCACCACCCTGCGCGCCAATGCCTGGAATCAGCAAGGGCATATCGCCCACACGTTCGCGTACTTTGGCAATTTCGTTCGGGAACGTGGCCCCTACCACCAAAGCGCACTGACCATTTTTGTTCCATCGGTTGGCGACCAGGCTGGCCACATGAAGATACAGCGGTTCGCCGTTGCCGACGTCAAGAAACTGCAGGTCAGAACCGCCCTTGTTCGAGGTTCGGCACAAAATAATTACGCCTTTTTCTTCCCAGGCCAGATAGGGCTCGACCGAGTCAAAGCCCATATAGGGGTTGACGGTTACTGCATCGGCCCGGTAGCGCTCGAAGGCTTCAGCGGCGTACTGTTCGGCCGTTGAGCCGATATCGCCGCGTTTAGCGTCGAGTACCAGCGGCAAATGCGGGTACGCCGTGCGCAAGTAGTCACACAGCGCTTCAAGCTGGTCTTCGGCCCGTTGAGCGGCAAAGTAGGCAATTTGAGGCTTGATGCCGCAGACATAAGGTGCCGTGGCATCGATCACCCCTTTGCAAAATTCATAGATGGCATCGGGCTTGCCTTTGAGTTCGGCCGGAAAGCGCTGGGGGTCGGGGTCAAGCCCCACCATCAGCATCGAGTCGGCGTGTGTCCAGGCGTGTTCCAGTTTTTCAGTGAATTTCATGACGACAATACAAAAGGGGTGTTTACGGTAGCAGGTGGCTGACGATAACCATGAACCAGATTAATACGGCCAACGCAATAGACAGCAAGACAGCTGCGCTGGCCAGGTCTTTGGCTCGGCCGATAAGCGGGTGGTGGTCGAGCGTGATGGTGTCGGCAAGCGCCTCGATTGCCGAGTTTAGAAGCTCGATAATCAGTACAAAAAACAGGGCGCCGATAAGCAGTGCACGTTCGGCCAGGGTGTCGCCCAGCCAGATGGCGGCGGGTACCAGCAAAATAAACGCAAACAACTCTTGGCGGAAGGCGGCCTCGTGCACCAGGGCGGCCCGAAAGCCTTGTGCGGAGTAACGCAGGGCGTTACCCAGGCGCCGCATGCCGCCTTTGCTTTTATAGGGTGAGTTTGCGTGATTCATACCGTATTGTAGTCAAGTCTGCCCACGAAAAAGCCCCCGCATTACTGCGGGGGCTTTGCTGGAAAGACCAGGTACTACAGGGGCTTGATTAGAAGCCGCCCATACCACCCATGCCGCCCATGCCACCCATGTCGGGCATTGCAGGTGCGGGTTTGTCTTCAGGCAGTTCTGCAACAGCAGCTTCTGTGGTCAGCAACAGCGATGCGACCGAAGCAGCGTTTTGCAGGGCAGTGCGGGTGACCTTGGTGGGGTCAAGAACGCCTTGCTCTACCAGGTCGCCGTACTCGCCAGTGGCAGCGTTGTAACCGTAGTTGCCCGAACCGGCAGCAACGTTGTTAACAACAACACTGGGCTCGTCGCCGGCGTTGGCAACGATTGTGCGCAGCGGCGCTTCGATGGCACGCAGGATCAGCTTGATGCCGGCTTCCTGGTCGATGTTGTCGCCTTTAACAGCAGCAACAGCAGCTTTGGCACGGATCAGGGCAACACCGCCGCCAGGAACGATACCTTCTTCGACAGCAGCGCGAGTGGCGTGCAGCGCGTCTTCAACGCGTGCTTTCTTCTCTTTCATTTCGACTTCGGTGGCAGCGCCTACGCGAATAACGGCAACACCGCCAGCCAGCTTGGCAACGCGCTCTTGCAGTTTTTCACGGTCGTAGTCGGAAGTAGCTTCTTCGATTTGAACGCGGATTTGCTTGACGCGTGCTTCGATCGATTTGCTGTCGCCAGCACCGTCGATGATGGTGGTGTTTTCTTTGGCCACTTCGATGCGCTTGGCTTGACCCAGGTCGTCGAGGGTAGCGTTTTCGAGCGAACCGCCGGTTTCTTCGGAGATAACAGTACCGCCAGTAAGAATGGCGATGTCTTCGAGCATGGCTTTACGACGGTCGCCGAAGCCAGGGGCCTTGACGGCTGTTGTCTTGAGGATGCCGCGGATGTTGTTGACCACCAGTGTTGCCAGAGCTTCGCCTTCGACGTCTTCGGCGATGATCAGCAGCGGACGGCTGGACTTGGCAACCTGTTCGAGAACGGGCAGCAGATCACGGATGTTGCTGATTTTCTTGTCGTAAATCAGGACATACGGATCGTCAAGAACAGCAGCTTGCTTTTCTTGGGTGTTGATGAAGTAGGGCGACAGGTAGCCGCGGTCAAATTGCATACCTTCGACGACGTCCAGCTCGTTGTCAAGCGATTTGCCGTCTTCGACGGTAATCACGCCTTCTTTGCCTACTTTGTCCATTGCGTCGGCAATGATTTGGCCGATGGAGGCGTCGCTGTTAGCCGAAATCGAGCCAACCTGGGCGATTTCTTTGCTGGTGGTGCAGGGCTTGGACAGCTTCTGCAGCTCGGCGATAGCGGCGGTGACGGCTTTGTCGATACCGCGCTTCAGGTCCATGGGGTTGATGCCGGCGGTAACGTACTTGATACCTTCTTCAACAATAGACTGAGCCAGAACTGTTGCAGTAGTGGTACCGTCACCGGCGTTGTCAGAAGTTTTGGAAGCAACTTCTTTAACCAGCTGCGCACCAATGTTTTCGAACTTGTCTTTCAGTTCGATTTCTTTAGCAACCGATACACCGTCTTTGGTGACGGTGGGGGCGCCGAAAGAGCGCTCGAGTACAACGTTGCGGCCTTTGGGGCCCAATGTGGTTTTAACGGCGTTGGCCAGAACGTTTACGCCGCGCACAATGCGCGAACGGGCGTCGTCGCCGAATTGAACTTGTTTAGCTGCCATGGTTTGATTCCTTGCTTGTTCTGTTCGTTGCTGATTACTGGATCACGGCGAGGATTTCGTCCTCGCGGATGACGAGCAGTTCTTCGCCATCGACCTTGACGGTTTGGCCGGCATATTTGCCGAAAAGGACCTTGTCGCCAGCCTTGACGTCAACGGGAAGGATCTTGCCGTCTTCTGTTTTCTTGCCGGGGCCGACTGCAATAACTTCGCCTTGATCAGGCTTTTCAGCGGCGCTTTCGGGGATAACGATGCCGGAGGCGGTTTTACGCTCGTTGTCCAGGCGTTTGACGATCACGCGATCGTGCAAAGGACGCAGTGCCATGAAGGTACTCCTCAGAAAATAATGAATGTAATCAATAATCGGGGGTGTTGTTAGCACTCTACCCCGTCGAGTGCTAATTATAAGGACGAACCTTCAGACTTCAAGAGGCGGGGTGTGTTTTGTTACATTTTCGCCAACTGTTGTCGGTTGTCGATTGCCACTGAGTTTGGAATTTACGTCATTGAGTTTGGAACTCATAGAAACGTGTAGATCTAAGCTGGGTGAAGCTTGCGTGCGTTTTCTTGGTTAGAAGCGCCCCGGCTTTCGTGGAGGCCAGTTGGTTTAAGTTAGACCTCGACAGCGCCCTTTTCAGTCAGTTGTCGATAATAATTTTCTTCCGCTTCTGCCGGTGGAATATACCCGATAGGCGCCAACAGTCGATGGTGGTTCGAATTGGAGTGAAAAATTGGAACGCACGAAATACCGACCTCCCAAAGAAGTAGCGCAAGAGCACCCCACGGGCTGTGGTATCGCTTGCGTAGCTAGTGTCACCGGAAATAGTTATAGCAAAGTGATGGACACAGCACAGAAGTTGGCTGAAACGCAGGAGATTTTCACAACCTGCCGAAAGAATGTTTTTTATATGAAGTCGCAAGGCTTACGTACATTATTGGCAAATTTTGGCATGCAGACCAAAAAGGCTCAGTACGTGGTCCACTGGAGCTCAGTACCTGATCTGGCGATCGTCGGTGTCAACTGCCGCGTACATAATGAGACCGACAAACGTTGGCATTGGATTGTCCACCACCGCGAGCCTGATGGTGAAGCGTCGCTGATGGATCCCAGCGCTAACCTTAAGAGTCACCGCCGACGCATTACCAAAAGCACAAGGCCCTATATTTTCATCGAGATTTACTGTTGAGCGAGTGATAGGCGATTTCTAACCGATCGACTATTCCAAAAGTTCGATGCGCCACATGCCTCTTATACCGTCTTCGATCCAGAAACCCTCCATAAATTGACTGTTGGGGGCACGGTGAAGGCTGGCCTTACCTTTCTCCTCAAATGACTCCACCAGATAATGCCCGTAACCTAAGTCTTTGCCAATATATAAAACGGGGCCATCGGAATCATATTGGACCACTATTTCTTCACCATCAATCCTAACGTCACATGGCAGTACGTTGCTATTCTCTTGCGAGTAGTAAACAAGAGTCATCTTGCTGTTTTTCCAGCGCATCTCTTTCATTTCCCTCGAAAAATTAGTCCCAAAATTTCTTAATTGATTTTATGAGCTCAATTTTTATCAAACATGGGATATCATCGAATTCGATATAA
The DNA here is from genome assembly GCF_014237865.1 of Pusillimonas minor. GTDB lineage: Bacteria > Pseudomonadota > Gammaproteobacteria > Burkholderiales > Burkholderiaceae_B > Neopusillimonas > Neopusillimonas minor. Next base: position 36,523 of record NZ_JACJUU010000014.1, on the reverse strand, counting down.
CCTTCGATTTCGCCATAACCCGGTGCCCGATGTAACGTACCTGTCGCAGATAAGTGACTCACAAGCGACCGCATAACAAAATGTCCTTGACCCACTTCGTCGCCGTGCAAAATATCCCACTGCCAGCCACCAACCATGCGGACAACAATACATTTTTCGGCGATTTCGACAAAACAATATTCATCGCGAGTGAAACCTCTAGTCATATTGAAGGTCTCCAGATAGCCTTGATAATACCGAGTGGCTATGGCGTTAGTCGGCATGTGAACTCCGCTCTTGGGCTCTTGGCTTCTATCTATATTTATTCTGTCGACCTTCCGGCCCGCATTGGCTTTTAGTATAATGAACATTAGTCTTTCATGATCAAGAAGTCTGCCATATTCTGAAATCCCGCGTGCCAATTCGCAGGGGATCCGCTACTTAATCGAGCATCCAGAGACCAAATTAGTGCAGTTGAACCACGAGACCCATTCAAGCGTAGCCAATTCCACAGATGCCTTGGTTTTCCAGGGGCCGCGACGGTGAATCACCTCGGCCTTGTACAACCCATTGATGGTCTCGGCCAAAGCGTTGTCGTAACTGTCTCCACGACTGCCCACTGAGGGCTCAATTCCTGCTTCGGCGAGGCGCTCTGTGTACCGAATGGAGACGTATTGAGAACCGCGGTCGCTGTGATGAACCAAGCCATCGGTTTGCTGCGGCTGGCGGTCATATAGCGCCTGTTCCAACGCTTCAAGCACGAAGTCGGTATGCATTGAGCTGCTGACGCGCCAACCGACAATGCGCCGGGCAAACACGTCAATCACAAACGCCACATACAACCACCCTTGCCAGGTCGACAGTAGAGTAAGAGGCAGGGCGTAGTCGAACTATTTCCCTGCCTCTCCTCTCCGAACCGGACGTGCACCTTTCAGCGCATCCAGCTCTCCATCTAAGCGTTGCTCATAGCAAAGGCGACATCGACGTAGCGCGACTCGATAGTATTTCGTACCTCGTCGCGCAGAATATACGGATTTTCCATCGGCGTACGCCATGTGAAGCGGCCCTTGCGGCTGGTAACAAGACGCCGAAGCGCCACCGCCCCATACCAACCCCGACTATTCTGGCCTTCAAGAACCCATGTTTTGGCTCTTCCCGGTTCGGGCTCGCGGACATACTTGCGCATCAACGGCGTGAATCCACGTCGGTATTTGCGCGCGAGCCAGTACCCGAACTTCCAGAACACTATCCGGTCAACTTTCCGAAACATGATGGCCGTGTAGTCGGTGTATTGATAGAAAGCGGCCCAGCCAGCAAGTTGCCGATTCAGGCTTTCCATCAGGTCCATCCGGTTGTTGTCGTAGTTACCCGACAGTTGTTTGACTAGCCGCAGGGCAAAGCCCCGGCACTTCTCCCACGGAATCGTCGTCACAGGTCGCATGCGACCACGTGGTCCACGTTTCCGGATGATTCTGTGACCCAGGAAGACGAAGCCGTCATTCACATGCGTAATATGGGTTTTCTCCATATTTAGCGTGAGCTTCAGTTCGCCTTCAAGGAATCCGCGACATGCTTCACGTACGGTCTCAGCATGCTCACGAGTTCCCTTGACTACGATCACAAGGTCATCGGCGTACCGGCAGTACGCTACAGCAGGTTTCCATTGCCGGTTTTCTCGCACGGCAATGGGCCGCTGCTTGAGAATGCCGAAGTTCCACGCCCACCGATCCTTGCGCACCTTCTTGTTCAGGTAGTTCCGTTCCATCCACGCATCGAACTCATGCAACATGATGTTGGATAACAGGGGTGAGATAACACCGCCCTGAGGAACGCCTTCGCTTGAAGCACGGAACAGATCGCGATCAACGCAGCCCGCCTTGATGAACTTCCAAAGCAGGACAAGAAAGCGCTGGTCGGCGATGCGCTTACGGATTCCCTTCATCAGCAGGCGATGATGCACCGTGTCGAAGTAACTGGCGAGGTCGCCCTCGATGACCCAGCGACCGGCGACACTTTGTTCACCACCGTCTTGCAACTGAAGCTTCACCGTGCGAATCGCATGATGTACGCTACGGGCCGGTCTGAAGCCATAGGAAGCCGGGTGGAAATCGCTTTCCCATATCGGCTCCATGGCCATTAGCATGGCCCGTTGCACGATCCGATCCCGCAGGCTCGGAATGCCAAGAGGCCTGAGCGTGCCGTTCGCTTTCGGTATATACACGCGTCGTGCGGGCAACGGACTGTACGAGCCCGCCAGCAGTTCTTCGCGCATCGTCGCCAGTTCATGCTGAAGATTCATTTCCAGCATACGTTTGTCAACGCCATCAACGCCCGGCGTGCGTGCTCCGCTGGAGGCCAACGTAATGCGAGCCGCTTCGCTCAGCCAATCTTTGTCGGCAATCAGTCGTAGGAGTCGATCGAACTTGCGTTCTTTGTCCTCGGTTGACCATGTCGCCAGTTTGTTTTGCATTTCACTGATTATCAAAGGTCTTCACCTCATTGTGGTCAATTAATCGACCAAACAAACCACTTAAACTGCCCGCCTTCGCCATGTGGCTGGTTTTCCCAGCCTCGGACTACTACGCGGGCTCCGCCAGCCTGCACATCATCGGGGGCACACTCCCTTGGCATTTGTGCAGGCCTTCCCCAGTTCACATGCTGGACTCAACACACGGGCGAGGCTGCCTGTCGCAGTCTTTATCCTTGCTTGTCGCAAGTCGTCGCAAACACCACGGTCTAGCTGCGCGCTCCCCGTCGTTCCCTGCTGATCAGCGTACATATCCAATCAGCATTTGTGGCGCCGGGCCCTACGTGTGACCAGCTCCAGTTCGCGTCCTGCCCGTAAAGCGGTGTGGGCAGGGGTGACATTTCAACCCTCAGATGCGATTTAACAGGTTCGTGTTCCTCAACCGTCCCATGCTCAGCCTAGAGACTCATCTTGGCGTAACCGCTTCGCCGCAAGCCCCGTTTCCCACGGACTTCGTCATCTTGCCAGTGTCGGCAAGTCACCGCCGCTTCGGCTCACTTTCTCTCGCAGCAGAGAAAGGGCATGCCCCGGTACCGCAACGTTTATCGTCTCCGGGTCCTGCATTCCAAACATGCTCAAGCAGCTTCACCCCCATGCAGGCGGGCTACGCTGGCTGGGCGTACCGTAGGTGAAATCCGACACCCACAGCTGATTGGGACGGTCGGCCTTGAATTGCCGATTCACGTGGTCCAGTGGACATGGTGCAGACGTATCGGGCACCGTGGTACGCATCGACTTGCCGCGCCTTGCGCCTTGAATACCAAGTCGTCGCATCAGCCGCTCAACCGTGCAACGTGCTACGGCTTGTTCTTCGCGGTGAAGCTGACGCCAAACCTTGTCAGCGCCGTAAACCCTCATATTCTTCACCCAAACCCGGTGAATCTCGGGCATCAGAACTGCATCTCGCTTGGCACGGGCACACAGCAGTTCTGGGTTCCTTTGTTGTGCGGCATAGCGCCGGTAGCCTGACGGGGCAATCTGCAAGACCTTGCAAAGTGGCTCGACCCCGTAAGCATCACGGTGCTCATCAATAAATCGCCGGATTATTTCAATCGGCGGTCGAGCTCCGCCTGGGCGAAAAAAGCGCTCGCCAGCTTGAGAATCTCGTTGGCTCGACGTAACTCCTTGACCTCACGTTCGAGCTCCTTGACGCGTTCACGTTCGGCGCTGGTGACGCCATCGCGTGTGCCGGTATCGACCTCGTGCTTGCGAACCCAATCGTTCAGCGTTTGGGGCACGCAGCCAATCTTGGGTGCTATGGACTCGATGGTGGCCCACAACGATGGGTACTCTCCACGATGCTCGAGCACCATACGTACAGCGCGTTCACGCACTTCGGGGGAAAATTTGTTTTGCTTCTTCATGGCTCCATTTTCTCAGATGTTGGAGCCTCCACAAATCCCGGGGCGCTTCACAGAGCTGCCATCAATGGGTTCGGAAAATTCCAAACTCAGTGACGCAGAGTACGGAAAATTCCAAACTGAACGACGAACGGATACCAAACTAAATAAGTAAGAGTCCGGTAAGTCATTGATATTCAATAAGCAGCATTTCCAAACTCACTGACAATCGACACCCGCTTCAGCTTAGAATTGAGCGTCTTGCCCCACGTGACGCCGCCCCGCTCGTTGCCCGGGGCGCAAGTCCAGAAACCAACACAAAAACACTATGGCGATTCGTTACTCAAAAATTTTGTTTGTGGCTGCTATAGCCTTGTTCGCAACGCTGGTGGCGTTCGGCAATATTACCGATTACGGCAGTAATTTTGCTTTTGTACGGCATGTGCTGCTTATGGACACAATTTTTCCCGACTCGGCCATCGGGTATCGTGCCATTGACGCCCCGTGGTTTCATCATCTGGCTTACATCGTCATTATTGCGCTCGAAGCGTTGACCGCTGTGCTTTGCTGGCTGGGGGCCTGGCGCTTGTTGCGGCAGGTCAAGGCCTCTGCGCGCGACTTCAACCGCGCCAAAGGTACGGCTGTTTGGGGGCTCTCGTTGGGGTTTCTGGTGTGGCAGGTGGGGTTTATGTCTATTGGCGGCGAGTGGTTCGGGATGTGGATGTCGCCCCAATGGAACGGAGTCCCGTCGGCTTTCCGGTTTTTAGTCACTATTATTCTGGTGCTGATTTATGTGGCGGTACCCGACGCCGACCCCGATAACTGATCGATAAGTGTATTAGCTCCGACTTGATCTGACAGTAAGGCCTGGCCAAAGTGTGGGGTAATCCGTGGCCGCAAAAGTCTGTTCACTTCCAGCGCGGTCAGCCCTTGCCCCTGATCAAATCAATTTGACGTCTGTCGCGCTTGGTCGGGCGCCCGATGCTTATGGTCTGTGCCGGCTCTGGCGCCAGGCGGCGCAGTTCGGCGGCTTTTTCGCGCTTTTCGCGGCTCTCGGCAGTTTCTTCGTATAGCAATTGGGCTACAGGCGCGGGCCCGCGCACCGCGCTTACTTGTTTGACTATTACGGTTATGGCGGGGTGGTCTTTGCGCACGTTCACGCTATCGCCAACAGCAACTTCGCGCGCCGGTTTGGCGGGTTGGCCGTTCACTAAGACGCGTCCTTTGGTGATTTCTTGCGATGCCAGGCTACGGGTTTTGTAAAACCGCGCAGCCCATAGCCATTTGTCTATTCTGATCTTTTCCATTGTTTCTGCGTACTTGCTGCGCCCCTCGGGGCACAGGCGTTTTTGCTCGGCGTCGATATACATTATTGCGCCGTTTTTCAAGGCACACCACATCTATCATAAGTCTGTGAGGGATCGCTTAGCGATTGCGCCGAGTTGCGAAGGCGACGTCTGCGCTGTTGGTGCCTTCAGCGGTCACAGGATTAATATGTCAAAATGGCCCCGCGCCCGCGCCCGCGTGCGTCTGTGGTCTGTGTATTGGCAACGAGGTCATTATGTTCTATTCCCTGCGTCATCCGGGTGCGATGGCAGTTACGCTGGCTGCAGCCGGCATCCTGATGGTTACCATGGGCATACGGCAAACGTTTGGCCTGTTCATCAGCCCAATCAATACCACCACCGGCATGAGCATTGCCACCATTAGTTTTGCGCTGGCCATTGGCCAGTTCACGTGGGGGTTGATCCAACCGATTGCGGGGGCGGTGGCCGACAGACACGGGCCCAGGGTCGTACTTATTGCGGCGCTGGTGATTGTCGCGGCGGGTTGTGCCATGACACCGTTTATGGGCAACGGGTTTGGTTTGATCGTCTCGCTGGGGTTGCTGGCCTCTATTGGCTCTGGCGCGGGCAGTTTTTCGGTGCTTATCGGCGCTGCCGCGCAGCGCCTGCCGCTCGAGTCGCGGGGCACGGCGTCGGGCATCATCAATGCCGGCGGCTCGTTCGGGCAATTTGTTTTTGCACCTGTCCTCCAAAAATTGATTCAGTCGTTTGGCTGGATGGGCGCCATGTGGGCCATGGCACTTACCGCGCTTGCCGCGCTGCCGCTTATTGGCAAGCTGGTGGGCGCCGACTACAAACCGCGCCCGCATGTTGATGGCGAGCAGAAGCTGGGTTCGGCTGTAGCGCAAGCTGTTAAAGACCGGAATTACATTTTGCTCAACCTCGGGTTTTTCACCTGTGGGTTTCATATTGCATTTTTGGTCACCCACTTGCCCGGCGAAGTCGACTTGTGCGGCTTGCCGCCGTCTGTCGCCAGTTGGTCGTTGGCCATTATCGGTTTGTCGAATATTTTCGGCAGCATCTACGCGGGCTCTTGTGTGGCGCGCTATCGCAGCAAATATATTTTGGCGACAATGTACGGTTCGCGGGCAGTGCTTATTGCCTGGTATTTGGTCATGCCGCGCGACCCCTGGGTGTTTTATGTGTTTGCGGCCGGCCTGGGCTTTACCTGGCTGGCCACCGTACCGCCAACGGCAGCCATTGTGGGTAAATTGTTTGGTACGCGTTATTTGGCCACGTTGTTTGGCTTGACGCTGTTGTCTCACCAGGTGGGTGGCTTTCTTGGGGCATGGCTGGGCGGGTTGGCCATTACCGAGTTCGGCGACTTTACCTGGATGTGGTACGCCGACATGGTGCTGGCTTTGCTTGCCGCGTTGGTAAATTTACCCATTAAAGAGGCCCGGGTCGTGCCCCCGGCTGCACAGGGTAGTACTGCGTAAAGCTGTTGCCCGTCTTCGCACTATCGGCAAATTTTTCTGGTTGCCGTTAGTGCGTTTCATCTCAGGTACCGCGTAAATTAAATAGCCGCCCGGGCTGCGCTCTTAGCGCAATGGCCCGCGGCATTACGTCAGGCTATCACCGACGTTTTCCCTAAATTACTGTAAGCCGCGTCGACGCCAGTCACGCGGCTAAAAGTGTTTCCGGCTGAGCCGATTTCTTACAAAATTCTGATAGAATCCTGAAAATAAATTTAATAACCGTTCTCATTTAGGTTTCTATTCAGAAGGGAAGTATCATGCAACACAAGAAACGTGTGCCTGGCCGACTGGCCTATGCGGCTATTTTGGTGGCTTCGGCGCAAGCCGTTTTTGCCCAGCAGGCCGACAGTGTCAAACAGCTGGATTCGGTCGTGGTGACGGCCAGCGGGTTCGAGCAAATGATTAAAGACGCGCCTGCGTCGATTTCGGTGATTACCCGCGAGGAACTTGAGAAAAAGCCATTTAACAATGTGGCCGATGCGGTTGCCGACATTGAAGGGGTGTCGGTAGAGCGCGGCGGTAAAACAGGCGGCATGAACATCAGCATCCGGGGGATGGGGTCCGACTACACGCTGATTCTGGTTGACGGCAAGCGGGTTAACCGCAACGGCTCGGGAGCACGTCCCAATGGTTTTGGTGATGTGGACACCAGCTTCATTCCCCCAGTGTCGGCCATCGAGCGCATTGAGGTTGTGCGCGGCCCCATGTCGACCCTCTACGGCTCCGATGCCATGGGCGGTGTGATCAACATCATTACCCGAAAAGTGGCTAAAGAGTGGGGCGGCAGCATCACGGCCGACGGCACGGTTCAGCTTAATGACACCTTTGGCAACGGCTACGGTTCGTCGTTCTACTTAAGTGGCCCCATCAAAGAAGACATGCTAGGCGTCTCAATTTATGGTCGCTACGACCGAAAAATGGCCGCACACGAAATGTATCCGGCCAGCGCTGCTGAAGCGGCAAGCGGTAATTACACCGGCAACGTTTCCGGCGACGGTTATACCGGTTCGAAGATGCAGAACCTGGGTGTGCGTTTTGCGCTAACGCCTAACCAGAATCACGATCTCTTGCTGGACCTTGAGCAAGGACGGCAGCGCTACGACAACAGTACGGGCCAGTTAGGTACGTTGAATAGTGAAGTCGCACCAAATGCCGCCGGAGGTGGCTACGATCCCGAGCAACGTTACGATCGTAGTCGATACGCGTTGACTCACCTTGGGCGCTACGGCAACTTGAGTTCTGATTCCAGCATTCTTTACGAGACCACTGAGACGATTGGTCGAACCAATCCTATGAGTCGCCCGCGTAAACCTATCGATGGCACGCCACGTACGCTGGAATACGATAACCTGGTATTGGACAGTAAATGGAACCTGTCATTGCTGGATGACACACACAACTTGACCTTCGGTGGTCAATGGCGCGAGCAAAAGTTTGTTAACAGCCTTGCCGAGGCCCCACTCGACTTGAAGCAGTGGCAATGGGCCTTGTATCTTGAGAACGAGTGGCGCGTTGTCGATGACTTCGCCATTACATTGGGTGCTCGTTACGATCGGAATGAACAGTTTGGCGGCAACTGGAGTCCACGGGCTTACGCCGTATGGAACGCCAGCCCAAACTGGACCGTCAAAGGCGGGGTTTCGCGTGGTTATAAAACGCCCGACCTGAACGTCATGACCGACGGCATTATTGGTTTGCGTGGGCAGGGGACGATCCCTGAAGTGGGTAGTGCAAGTTTGGTGCCTGAAAAGAGCGTGTCATCAGAAATTGGCGTCTATTTTGATGATCTGCAAGGTTCAAAAGCCAACATTACACTTTTCCACACAGCCTTCAAAGACAAGCTCAATACAAACAATGTGCCAAATTGTCGCGCCAACAATGTACCGGGTTGCCTTGACCTGGGTGATTGGCGCCGTAACGGAGCGCCAGTAGACAACTTTGTTGTTTGGGAAAACGTAGACGAGGCGACGATACGAGGTGTTGAACTGGGCGGAGCATTGCCGTTAACAGAAGCGCTGACCTTTAGTGGCAATTACACGTTTACCGATGCTAAACGTGATAGCGGCGCGAATATGGGTGCACCTTTGAATAGCGAAGCACGTCACCGTTTAAACATGCGTCTTGACTGGCGCATTAATACGCAAGCCTCGGCGTGGCTTAGGGCCGAGTATCGTGCCAAGCAGTATGCCCGTATTAACGCCGAGGGCAAGCAAGACTTCTACAACCCTTATTGGCTTTTTGGGGTGGGTGGCTCTTATCAGTTGACCAAGACCATTTCCATCAATGCGTCTGTTGAAAACTTGCTCAATAAAAAGTTTGTTGACTATGGCCGCTATTCGACCACCGGCAACCCGGGTTGGGGCAACGCCTATTACAAAAACCTCGAAGGCCGTCGCCTTTGGGTGTCGGCGAACATGACGTTCTAATCCGGGTTAACCCTTTCGGGTTTGTCTTAAACGCCCCGCATCTTCAAAGATGTTGGGGCGTTCGTGTATTTATCTATACGAATTGTGTCGTGGTTCTGCTAATCTTGACGCCAACTTAAAAATAAAGGCAAAAGAGTTTCAGATGCTTGGGGTGGCAAGGTGGCTGGCAGCCTTTCTGTTTTTTGTATTGGCGTCGGCGTCCATCGCTCAGGCCAATGCGCAGCCCATCGTCATTCAGCTTAAGTGGCTGCATCAGTTTCAGTCGGCTGGCTTTTACGCCGCCCTAGAACAGGGCTATTTTGCCGAAGAGGGCCTTGACGTTGTCTTGAGCGAACGCGACCCGGCCAAAAATATCGTCAGCGAAGTCCTCGACGGCCCCGCCGACTATGGCGTAGCCGATTCCATCCTGCTCATGCATCATGCCGCCGGCGACCCGGTCGTTCTGGTGGCGGCAGTCTTGCAGCACTCGGCCGGCGCCCTGATGACCATGACCAGTTCAGGGCTGACAGCGCCGACCGACCTCATTGGCAAGCGGGTGGCTTTTTACGATAACGATTCTGATGGCATCGACGTGCTTGCCTTGCTTGCCGAACAGCGCGTGCTGAACAAAGGCCTGATTCGTGTGGCCTGGGACGAGCGCCTGCGTCGTTTGGCGGCCGGCGAAATCGACGCTGTTGCTGTTTACCTGACCAACGAACCTTACGTCATGAACGAGCGGGGCCACCAGGTCAACCTGATCAGCCCCCGGCATTTTGGTATCGATTTATACGGCGATATGCTGTTCACCTCGCGGGCCGAGGCCGAGGGCAACCCGGAGCGGGTCGAAGCCGTCCGTCGAGCCGTTATTCGGGGTTGGCATTACGCGCTTGATCACAAAGAAGAAATGGTCGAGCTGATTTACCGTCGCTACAACACGCAAAATAAATCTCGCGAAGCGCTCATGAACGAAGCGCGCGGCATCGAAACCCTGATCGACCGCTACACAACCCCGTTGGGCCAAATCAACCCAAAGCGTGTGGCTTTCTTATACGACAAGCTGCGTTCGCTTGACCTGGTCAGCGCGCAGGGTAACGCCCCGCTGGGGTTGGTGTTCAAGGCCGGGTCGGGGGTCGATGCCCTCGACCTGACCACAGAAGAGCGTCAGTTTGTCGCGAGCCTTTCAACCGTCCGGTTTGCCGTCGACGAAGCGGGTTGGCCGCCTTTCGAGTTTTATGGTTCGCAAGGGCAACTGCAGGGTATTGTTTCAGACTATCTCGAGGTGCTCTCCAAGCGCCTGGGCGTCAGGTTCGAGCGCATCAGTACGTCTAGCTGGAATGAAGTGCTTGAAGGGGTAAAGGCTCGCACCATCGACATGTTGCCGTCGGCCGCCTCGACACCCGATCGCCGGAATTACATGGGCTTTACCGATACTTACCTGACCTCGCCCATGGTCATCGTTACGCGCGACAACGTCGATTACATCTCTAGCCTGTCGCAGCTCGAGGGGCAGCGTGTGGGCGTGGTGGGTGGGTACGCCTCCGACGAAACCCTGTCGCGTTATTACCCCGGCCTGACCTTAACCCGCTACCCCAGCTCGCTTGATGGCTTGCGCCGCTTGGCGGCCGGTGAAGTCGACGCCTTTGTCGATAATTTGGCCGCATCCATTCACATCATCAAAATGCAGGGCCTGGCCAATCTTAAAATATCGGGCCCAACCCCTTACACGTTCGACTTGGCCATGGGGGTAAGGTCAGACTGGCCGCTGCTGCGTAACGCTATCGACAAAGCCCTTGCCGGCATGACGCCGCAAGAACATACCGCCATTTATGACCGCTGGGTCAAGCTGTCTGTCGCCAGCCCGTTTCCCTGGGGCCGCATTTTGCCCTGGGTGGGGGCGTTGGCGTTGGCGGTACTTGTCATGCTGGTGTATTCAATGCGTATGCGTGCGCTTAGCCGGCGTGTTCAGCTAACCAACGCCAGTTTGCTCGAGGCCGAACAGGCGTTGCGTGAAAAGAACCGGCAGCTGCAAGAAGCCTCGGTCCGAGACAAATTAACAGGTGTGTTCAACCGTTATCACCTCGATGCCGTATTGTTTAAAGAGTTCGAGCGTTACCAGCGTTATCACCGGCCATTTTCAATCGTCATGTTCGACCTTGACCACTTCAAACAGGTTAACGACCAGTTCGGCCATCAGGCCGGCGACGAGGTCTTGCGCCGGTTTTGCGAAATTGTGCTTAAAAATATACGCCAAAGCGATACCTTCGGGCGTTGGGGGGGCGAAGAGTTCATGCTGATATGCCCCGATACGGTCGCCAAAGATGCGTTTATTGTGGCCGACAAGGTTAGGGCCGCCCTGGCCGGGGCGACCCTTTACGATGGCCTGGTGCAAACTGTCAGCGGTGGCATCAGGGACTCGGTCGGGTGCGGCTCGATCGACCAGCAAATTTCGGGCGCCGACAACAACTTGTACCAAGCCAAAAGTGCCGGCCGAAACCGTATCATCTTTGATCTCGGTTAACGCCGACCCTTGCTCGTGCGGTGTGCGGTGTCGGCGGCAAAAAGCCGCCAGACCGATTATTTATTACGCTTGACCTGAGGGTTGCCCCCCGACGGGTTCCATTGCAAGCGCTGTCTCGTTATTGAAGACATGCAATGTTTGTGTCGGGAAGGCAATCTCGCCACCGTGCGACGAAATAATGTCGCCGATCTTCAACAAGACTTCTTGCTTGATTTCGTGGTACTTGACCCACTCTTTGGTTTTGGTAAACGTATAGACCATGATGTCGAGCGACGAGGCACTGTATTGGTTGAAATTGACAATCAGGGTCTGGTCTTGATCAATTTCGGTGTGGTTGCGCAGCATGGTTTTGATGTCGCTGACGATGGCAGCAACATTGGCAAAATCGTCATACCGTACGCCAATCGTTTCCGAAATACGGCGGTTCGTCATGCGCGACGGGTTTTCAACCGAGATTTGCGTGAAAATGGCGTTGGGCACGTACAGTGGCCGCTTGTCGAACGTGCGGATACGCGTAAGACGCCAGCCAATGTCTTCTACCGTACCTTCAATGTTGCGATCGTTCGAGCGGATCCAGTCGCCCACGGCAAAGGGACGATCCATGTAGATCATGAGCCCGCCGAAAAAGTTGGCTAGTAAGTCCTTGGCAGCGAAACTGACTGCCAGGCCACCAATACCGCCAAACGCCAGCACCCCAGAAATCGAGAAGCCCAAGCTTTGCAGCGTAACCAGTGTGGCTGTAATAAGCACCGAAATGCGTAGCAGCTTGCCGACGGCATCGACGGTAGTGATGTCGACCGGTTCGTTGTTGGCCTGTCGTTTGGCAATAATGCCTTTTTGGACATTGCCAATAAATCGGATCACGAACCAGGTAATACACCCAATCACGCCAATAACGCGGATGGGTTCGATGAGGTCGAGCAGCGTAACTTCAGTTTCAACCTGCAAAATCTCGACGGCAAACGACAGGCCGATAATCCAGGCAAGAATGGTTGCCGGCTTGCGAACGGCTTCAATCAGGGCGTTATCCCAGAAGCTGGTTGTGTGGTGTGTTTTTTCTTCTAGTTTGGCCAGAAAACGGCGCAAGAAAAAGTTGAAGACAACAACGGCAAATACAATCAGAAAGACCTGGATCGTCAGGCCGACCATGTGGTTTCCGCCGGTATATTCTGTGATCTTGTCAGCAAGATCGGAAAAAATCGGTTCTTCCATGTAATCGCTTTCCCTGTTTGCAAAGCGACCTAGTGTAACAAGACAGGGAAAGCCCGGCCAATTTGCCCTTTATTTTGCGGGTCGTGGCTTGACCTTGCCTGCAGCGTCGCGCGCGCGTGCGCGTGCGCTTTGGGCATCAGTATCGTAGGCCAGTGCCACGCCCATGCGACGGCGCGTAAAGCTTTCGGGTTTGCCAAACAGGCGGATTTCGGTTTGTGGCACACGCAAGGCGGTATCGACGTCATCGAAGACAATACCGGTGGCGTCGACGCCGCCGTAAATGACTGCACTTGCGCCGGGGTTACGCAGGCGGGTGTCTACAGGCAAGCCCAAAATGGCGCGCGCATGCAGTTCAAACTCGTTCTGCCACTGGGTAATCATGGTCACCATGCCGGTGTCGTGCGGCCGGGGGCTGACTTCGCTAAACCAGACCTGGTCGCCCTTAACAAAAAGTTCAACGCCGAACAACCCTTGGCCACCCAGGTTTTTGGTAATGGCATCGCCAATTTCTTTGGCTTTTTGCAGCGCGGCCGGGCTCATGGGGTGGGGCTGCCAGCTTTCGATATAGTCGCCTTTGTCTTGCAGGTGGCCGATCGGGTCGCAGAAATAGGTTTGTGTGTGGCCCTCGGCATCTTTGGCGCGTACCGTCAGCAGGGTAATTTCGTAGTCGAAGTCGATAAAGCCTTCAACAATGATGCGCCCATGGCTCACACGGCCGCCCGCCATGGCGTAGTCCCAGGCTTTCGCGACGTCTTGCGGGCCGTCGATTTTGCTTTGGCCCTTACCCGAACTGCTCATGACGGGTTTGACAACGCAGGGGTAGCCGATGCCGTTGTCTATGGCTTCTTGCAGTTCGCGCAGCGAGTCGCAAAAACGGTAAGGGCTGGTGGGCAGGCCCAGTGTTTCGGCCGCCAGTCGCCGGATGCCTTCGCGATCCATGGTCAGGCGTGCCGCGCGCGCCGTAGGAATGACTTTAACCTTGCCTTCGGCTTCCAGGGTTTCAAGGGCCGGGGTGGCAATGGCTTCAATTTCGGGCACGACCAGGTCAGGCTGTTCAGACTCGATCAGTGCGCGAAGCTGTTCCGGGTCGGTCATGACCAGTGTGCGCGCATGATGCGCCACCTGGTGGCCCGGGGCGTCGGGATAGCGGTCAACCGCTATGGTTTCAACGCCCAGACGCTGCAATGCAATAATGACCTCTTTGCCAAGTTCGCCCGAACCCAGCAGTAAAACTTTGGTAGCAGAAGGTGAAAGCGGGGTGCCGAGCGTTGTCATGGTGGTCCTGTGCAACATCAAAAACAGCCATTTTAGCGGTTATGTTTGTCAGACAGTAGCAGGTTGCAAGACGCGTTCACCCCTACAATAACGTCCTGTTTCTTTCTTGCAAGCTTCGTATTGAATCGTAGTTTAATAAGTTGCATATTAAATATATCTTTGATAATATTCTTGCCCAGTGGAGTTGGCAATGCGTCTGACACGATTTTCAGATATTGGCCTGCGTGTGCTTATGTACTTGGCGCAGCAGGTTCGCGAGCAACCCGTCACCGTGGCCGAAATTTCCAGCCAGTTCGGGGTGCCGCACAATCATCTGGTCAAGGTGGTGGGGGCCATGGCCAAACAAGGCTGGATTCACGCGATGCGTGGCCGTCACGGCGGCGTGCGTCTGGCGGTATCGCCCGGGCAACTGCCTATAGGCAGTGTCCTTCGTATCCTTGAAGGCGATCGCGAAGCGATCGACTGCGAGGGGCTGGCGTGCCGTCTTGCCGCGCAGTGTTTTTTGCGCGGCGCGTTGCAAGAAGGTCTGAATGCGTTTTACAGTGCGATGGATCGCTACACCCTGGCCGATGTGGCTGGCACCGAAACCGGTGAAAAAATTGTGCAAATGCATCGCAATTTTTTAAAGCAAAGCGCGGGTTAAATGGCTTGCGTTTTTTTAACTTAAATGTTGCATATTAAAAGCAACAATTGGAGTGAGTCGTATGTTGTCCCAAGAAGCCCGTCCGTATATTGATGCCAGTGTTCCTGTTCTGCGCGAGCATGGTGTGACCATCACACGTACGTTCTACAAGAACATGTTTGCCGAACACCCCGAGCTGACCAATATTTTCAATATGGGAAATCAGGCCAGCGGCGCGCAACAGCAGTCGCTTGCAGCGGCGGTTTTTGCCTATGCGGCCAACATCGACAACCCGGATGCCCTGGGGCCTGTCGTCAGTCGTATTGTTCACAAGCATGCGTCGGTGGGTATTACCGCCGAGCACTACCCCATTGTGGGCCGTCATTTGCTGGGGGCTATTCAGGAAACATTGGGCGACGCGGCAACACCGGATCTGCTGTCCGCCTGGGGCGAAGCTTATGGTTTGCTGGCTCAGGCATTCATTGACGAAGAGCGAAAATTGTACGAAGCCGCCGGGGTTGAGCCGGGCCAACTGCGCGACATGACGGTGGCCCAAGTGGTCGAGCAAAGCGCCAATGTGCGTTCGTTTGTTCTGATGCCCGCCGACGGTCAGCCACTGGCCGACTTCAAGCCCGGCCAGTACATCAGTGTCGAGGCCAACTTGCCTAACGGTCGCCGCCAGTTGCGCCAATACAGCATGTCCGATGCGCCCGGTGCACCGTACTACCGTATTTCGGTCAAGCGCGAAGCCGCTGGCGCCGAAACGCCGGCAGGCACGGTGTCGAACTGGTTGCACGACAACCTGAAGCAGGGCAGTACGCTGCGCATCAGCCCGCCGTTTGGCGACTTCACACCCGACGTCACGTCCGAAGCGCCCATCGTGTTGCTATCTGCCGGTATTGGTATTACGCCCATGATTTCGGCATTGAATGCCATTGCAACCCGTCACCCAGAGCGCCATGTTGTTTTTGCACATGCCGCACGCGATACAGCGCACCACGCCCATCAAGATGATATTGCTCACGCTCAGGCTGTCATGCCCAATCTGCAGGTTGTCACGTTCTACGAAGCGATGGATGCCGAGCACGAAGGCAAACCGGGCTACCGCGCGGGCTTGATGCGGGTCGATCAGCTGCCGGCCTGGGCCTACGCCGATGTGCCGGTGTATATGTGTGGCCCGCTTAAATTCATGCAGCAGCAATGGCGTGACCTGGTTGCACAAGGCGTGCCACCCACCAAAATCCACCAAGAGGTTTTTGGCCCCGATCTGCTCGATCACCTGCGCTAAGACGCGTCAGTTGCGTGCTCAATGTCCCGTTTCTGGGGTGTTGGCACGCAAACCGCCTCGGGCGACTGCAAGGCATGACCTATACTTTCGGTCATGCCTTTTTCGTTTCTTTGAGCGCCTGTAAACCGATGCCAATGCAACAGCTGGATTTAATTGGGGATGTGCGCGCCCAGGGGCTTTCGGCCCAGCAGATCGGGCCGCAGGCGTGTATTTTCAGGGGCTTCTTGCGTGAGGACGCTGCGGGCTTTCTTGCTGACCTGGCCGCTGTTTTGCGGGCGTCCCCCTGGCGCCGTATGCCTACGGCACGAGGCTGGATGTCGGTTGAACAATCCAATTGTGGCAGTCATGGCTGGGTCTCCGACAAGAAGGGCTACCGTTATTCGCTGTTCGACCCGCTAACAGGTGAGCCCTGGCCCGACATGCCCGCACTGTGGCGACAGCGCGCTGTCGAGGCCGCCGAGTCTGCAGGGTTTGCGCGCTTTAGCCCGCAGGCCTGCCTGTTGAATCGCTATGGTCCCAAAAGCAAAATGGGTTTGCACCAAGACCGGGACGAAGAAGATGTTGCGGCGCCAATTGTGTCGATGTCTTTTGGGCTGCCGGCGGTCTTCCTTTTTGGCGGGCTAAAAAGAACAGACCCAGTCGAAAAGTATTTGCTTGAGCACGGCGATGTGCTGGTATGGGGCGGCGTTGACCGTTTGCGGTTTCATGGGGTCATGCCGGTTCGGCAAGCAAGTCACGCCTTATTGGGCGAGCAACGGCTTAATCTGACGTTCCGGCGCGTGCTGCGCTGATCAGCGCATACGTTCAAATGTGTTTCGTTTTGGTGCAGGACGTTTGCCCCATCGCTGTAAAGCGGTACGCCACGCGGTGCAGTTATCTTGGCATGCAAATTGCTTAAGTAAGTTTGGCACATCTTGTTTGCTGTCAAACTTCAAAAGGAGCTCGTCATGCCCTCAATTTCTGTAGCAAAAGCCATGTGCGGCGCCGTCTTGGCCGCTGTCGTTGCCACGCCGGTTGCTGCGCAATCCACCGAGCCGGTCTCACCGGCTTCTGACTTTTCGTTCAGTGCCAATATGACGCTGGCCAGCCAGTATCGCTACCGAGGGCTGATGCAGACCAATAACAAGCCGGCCATTCAGGGTGGCTTCGACTTGAGTCATAGTAGTGGTCTTTACATCGGCAACTGGAACTCGAGCATCAGTTGGCTGGGCGATTCTGACGACAATGTTTCTGCACCCCTCGAGATGGATTTTTACGCTGGCTACACTGCACCGATTTGGGGCGATTTAACTGTCGACGTGGGAGTCTTGCAGTATTACTACCCCGGTAGTTATCCGCAAGGCTTTGTCAGCCCCGATACCACCGAGCTTTACCTGGGGCTGGGTTATGGCCCGGTGTCGTTCAAGTACTCGCATGCGGTAACCAACTTGTTTGGTTGGGCCGACAGTAAAAACAGCCAATACTACGATCTGTCTGCCAGTGTGCCCACGGGGTTCTGGGGCTTGAATCTGGACGGTCATGTGGGCTACCAGCGGGTGCGCAACGTGGCCGATGGCAACTACACCGATTGGTCGCTGGGGTTAAGCAAAACCTGGGGTAATGTCACGGCCTCGCTGGCGTATGTCGATACCAACGCCGACAAGGGCGTATATACCAGTGCGGCCACGGGTCGGTATCAGGGGAAAGCCGCCGCTGTATTTTCATTGACCGCGGCGTTCTGATCGGTTCTATTCGAGTCAGATGTAAAAAAGGGTGCCTTCAGCTTGAAGACACCCGTTTTTTACAGGGTACGGTTTGAATGTCTTTGGGTTAAATGATCGAGTCGGGGCACTTGGAGCGCGGGGTGTCTTGGGAACGCGCCTGGGTGACGACGCAGCCCGCGGGCACGTCTTGGGTCAGCCACACGTTGCCGCCAATCACACAACCTTTGCCCAAAGTCACGCGCCCCAAAATCGTGGCGCCGGCATAAATAACAACATCGTCTTCGACCACCGGGTGACGGGGTAACCCTTTTTGAAGTGAACCGTCTTCATCGGTGGGAAAGCTTTTTGCGCCGAGCGTGACGGCTTGGTAAATACGTACGCGCTCGCCAATAACGGTCGTTTCGCCAATAACGACGCCGGTGCCGTGATCAATGAAGAAACTTCGGCCGATTTGTGCGCCGGGATGGATGTCGATACCCGTCTCGGCATGCGCCATTTCGGCCGCAATACGCGCCAGCAACGGCAACTTGCTGGTGTACAGCTCGTGCGCGATGCGATGGTAAATCATGGCCTGTACGCCGGGGTAGCACAGCAAGACCTCGTCGACGCTTTGCGCTGCGGGGTCGCCCTGGTAGGCGGCCAAAACGTCGCTGTCGAGCATGCTGCGGATGTGCGGCAGTTTGTTGGCCAGATTCGATACAGCTTTTACGGCGCGCGCCTCGAGCTCGTTGTCGTCTAGCGGTGCGTGTCTGTTCTGATAGCGAATTTCAAGGCGAGCTTGCCCCAGCAACGTGTGCAGGGCAGTGTCGATGGTGTGCCCCACATAATGGTTTTCGCTGTCGTGTCGCAAGTCGGTGGGCCCAAGGCGCATGGGGAACAGTGCGCCTTTCAGGGCGTCCATAACGTCGGAAAGCGCCTGACGTGACGGGAACTCCCGACTGCCGGGCTCGCGAGACCGCCCTTGGGCCGTGCGCCACGCACTACGGATATCGGCCAGTGATTGAACGATTGAGTCGATATTGAAAGACGCCATGTCAGCAATTACGTCAAGATTGAAAGACAAAATCTTACCACCTGGCGCAGGCCCGGGCGGCGACCATCTGAGGTTGTCAGGTCAGCACGCGCGTGACCACTGGGGGAAGGGTACGCGCCATTTGGTCTTGATGCGGCGCCAGACACGTTCGTGCAAAGGCAGCAAGGCTACATTGCAAATCGGCTCAACCAACGCAGCCAGGCCCCCTGTCATGACTGACCCGGTCATCGCATAAGTAACGCCAAAGGCAACACCCATGTGCAAGAGAACCTGGCTGGTTTTTTCAAGGACAATCATGATGCTGCTCCATCTTGTAAGTTGAGTTAATGATAATCAATCTCAACAAATCAAGATATTTGATTGTTTTAATCTCTGCGATAGGGGCGTGCTATCGCATCACAAAAAAGCGCTCAAAAAAATAAACCCCGCTGCGAACGCAGGGGAGTTATCAAAATACCGGGCCGCGGTTCAGGCGGCCGGTTGTTCAGAACTCTTCCCAGTCGTCTTCTTTATCGGCTTTGGTTGCAGGTGACTGTTGATTGCTCAGGTCGGGTCGTTTTAGTTGGGCATCGCTACGCGCTGCGTTGGCCGTCGCAGCGTCGGTTGCAGGTGCCGATGCACCCGCGCGACGGGCCGGGCGTGTTGCACCGTTCGATATTGCATGTGTACGTTGTGCCGACCCCGGCGCCCCTTCGTTTGGTGTTGGCGTCGTGCTGTCGTGGTGGTTTTGTGTTGTGTGCACGTCGTCTTCGAGCGATGCCTGGGAACGGGCCTTCTTTGAAGACTTGCCTGCGGGCAGTTGGGCGGCTGCGGTTGCCGGAATGGCCGGAGCGTTGGCGTCGGACGCGGCTTCTTTGACTTCGCGCGCGGTGACGTCGATGTAGTCGCGGCCAATATCAAACAGGTTGACGACTTCTACCAGTTTGGCGGCTTGTGCTTTCAGGCTGTCGGAAGCTGCAGCCGACTCTTGCACCAGGGCGGCGTTTTGCTGGGTTACATCGCTAAGTTGCAGCACGGCGTCATTGACTTGCCCGATGCCCGACGTTTGCTCGTCGGTGGCCGCGCTGATCTCATTGATAAGGTCGGTAACCCGCTTGACGTGGGTCACAATGCCTTGCATGGATTCTCCGGCCTCGTCCACCAGCCGGGAACCGGCGTCTACTTTTTGTACGCTGTTGTCGATAAGGTTTTTGATGTCTTTGGCGGCCGAGGCGCTTTTTTGCGCCAGGCTGCGCACTTCGCTGGCCACGACTGCAAAACCACGGCCTTGTTCGCCGGCGCGGGCAGCTTCGACGGCGGCGTTCAGCGCCAAAATATTGGTTTGGAAGGCGATGCTGTCGATGACCGAAATAATGTCAACAATCTTGCGCGAAGACGCATTGATTTCTTGCATGGTGTCGACCACATTGTTGACGACCTCGCCGCCTTGAACGGCCGCACTACTGGCCGCAGATGCCATGTGGGCCGCTTGCTTGGCGACATCGGCATTGCTTTTCACGGTGCTGGCCAGTTGTTCCATGGCCGCCGCTGTTTCGGTCAGGTTGGCGGCCTGGTCTTCGGTGCGGCGCGCCAGGTCTACGTTGCCCGTTGCAATTTCGGCTGACCCGGTCGCAATATGATCGCTGCTGTTGCGCACTGCCAGCACGACCTTGCGCAACGAGTCTTGCATCTGGTTCATGGCGTTCATGATGCTTTGCTTCGCATTGCGGGGCACGACGATTTTGTTGTTCAGGTTGCCCTTGGCAATGGCGGCTGCAATTTGTGCCACCTCGTGGGGTTCGCCGCCTAACTGCCGCGTAAAGCCCCGGGTGATTAACAAGCCCAGAATAATCGCAATCAGCGCGCCGCCGGCTGTCAGGCCGATCATTAACGTGAAAGCTTGCGTGTAAATGGCCTTGATTTCTTCGGTGGCGGTCAGGGCATCGTCTTGCTGGCCATAGACAATGCGCTTGATCAGGCTTTCGGCCTCGTCGCCCAATGGGCGCATTTCTTTGAACACGCGCTCGGTCGTATCCAGTCGCCCCAGCGTTTCGGCAGGTTGTTCGCGAACAATGTCTTTTGCTGTTTTCTCGAATGCGTTGATGGCTTCACGCGCTTTCTCGACGGCGCGTTTGCCTTCCTCGCTTTGCGCTGTGCGGGCCAGATCATCAAGTGCCATTTTGGCCGAGATGAAGTGATTGTCGATAGAAAAGTATTCGGACCGGTATTCGTCCTCGGTGGAGGTGAGCAGCGTATTGCTCAGGGCCCGACCGGCGGCAACCAGTTGACGGTCGGCTTCGGTGGCATGGCGCATACCGACAAACTCGTTTTCGTACAAGCGGTCGGTCATCTGGCTGATGCGCTGCATCGACTGGATGCCCACAAACCCGATAATGGCGGCGATTGCCGCAACAATCAGGAAGCCGCCAATCAGTTTGGTTCGGACCCTCAGGGTTTTTATTCTGCTCATGGTGTCTCCGGGAAAGCGCAAATGTTACCAAATTAACGTAACGGCAATATTTGGTGAAACTTTACCGATGCTACCGTGGGTGTTTACCCTGTAGTAAGCAGAAAAAGGCTGAAGAAAACAGCTTGATTGAACCTTAAGGCTGGCGTAAGCGGGGGTGCGCCGACGCCGTCAAGGTCTGACGCATATCAAGGCGCATCGACGCATTCGGCGCTACACTTCGCGCAGTTCATTTGCGAGGTTGTCATGTTGCGTACGCTTTTAAATACTTCTGTTGTCATACTTATGTCTTCGGGCGTTGCTGTGGCTGCCCATCATGGGGCCCACGGGCAGCCGCCTGCCCACGGCGGGCAACCCCATGCCATGGCGCATGCGGCGCCCCAAACCGACACTGCCCGTTTGCCCGTGGCCCAAGGTGTTGTCGCCGATGCATGCTGGATTCGGTTGTTGCCTGCGCCTGCGCCATCGGCAGGTTATTTTGTACTCAAGAACAACACCAATGCGCCCGTTAGCCTGGTGGGTGCGGCAGCCCCCAAAGATTATGGCCTGTTAATGGTGCATCAAACGCGTCACGAAAACGGCATGAGCCGTATGGGCATGGTTGACGAGGTTGCGGTCCCGGTTGGGGGGCAGCTCGAATTCAAGCCGGGTGGTTATCACATCATGCTCGAACAGCCGCGTCGCGACGTTGCAGTGGGCGACACCATTCAGGTTGACCTGGTGCTGAAGTCGGGCGAAAAAGTTGTGGCTAGCTGCGAGGTCAAACCCGCCGGCACCATGCCCCGAATGATGTCGCACTAAACCGGGCTTATGCCGGCAGGGCAGTTTGCTCGCCGGCAAAAAAGGCCAGCACTTTGCGGTTAAAGCTTTTGGGGTTGGCCAGGTTCATGCCATGCGAGGCCAGGGGCACGGTGTCGCGTCTTGCATCGGCCAGCCGGGGCGCCAGTACATCAATAATCTGGCGATAGCGTTGCGGGCTGTTGCTTCCGCCAAGCAATAAAACCGGGCAGCTTATCTGGCGTGCGGCGTCGGGGTTATATAAGGTATCGGCCTCTAGCGCCTGCGAAAGCAGCGTACCTGCGTTGTCGCGCACCATGGTTTTAAACCAACCCGTCATTCGGCGCCAGGTGTCGGGGCCGCTCACGGTGTCAATAAAAGTTTCCAGGCCGGCTTCGGTCAACCCTTGCGCAACCGATTGCGCTGCGTTACCGATAAAACCGCTGTTGCGCGAGACCCCGGGGACGTTCATGCCAGGGTCGGCTAAAACCATGCTGCGCACATGCGCCGGTGCTTGAACAGCCATTTCAAGGGCGACGTGGGCGCCTCGCGAGTGGCCGACGATATCGACGGGCTCGTCCGGGCTGGTCGCGCGTATGAGCGCGATCAGATCGGCCGCATGCTGTTGCACAGAAAACTGGGGGTCGGGGGCGGTGCAGGTATGGGGCCAAAACCCCCGCAAGCTGGGCGCAATAACACGTCCGTACTCTGCAAATGGCGCCATTTGCCAGCGCCAGTACCGGTAGTCGCACAACGAGCCGTGAATCAGCAGCGTCGTTCGCCCATAACCCAGTTCAACAAACGTCAACGGGGTCTGGTCGGCAAGGGTGAAAACTTTCTCGGGTAGCTCGAGTGCTGGCATACGGCCGGTGACGTTATTGCAAAAGCTTGAGACGATCTTGGGCAGTGCGTGCCGCATTGCTGCCGGGGTAATCGGCCACAATGCGCTGCAGGCTGGCGGTGGCGCCGCCCAGGTCGTTCAGTTCGATTTGCGCGGCAGCCACAATCAGCAAGGCATCTGCGGCCCGATTGCTGTCTGGGTGTGCTTGAACCAGCGCTCCTAGCGCCTGGACCGCGCCTTTGAAATCTTTGGCGGCATATAAGCTGCTGCCTTGATAAAACTGCGCATCAACCACTAACTGGCTGTTGGGATACTGCGTCAGGAAAGTCTTGAAGCCGTCTGCAGCGTCTTTGTATTTCCCTTCGCGGAACTGTGCCATGGGGGTATTGAAAGCGGCTTGCTCTTGTGGATTGCTAACCTGTGCCGCTGGGCCGTTGCCCAAACCATTGCCATTCTTAATATCCAGCTCGAACCGGATGCGTTCGATCTGGCCGCGCAGGCTGGTGACTTCCTGTCGAAGCGTTTCGAGCTGATCAGCCAGCAACAGGCGGGCCTGGCGGTTCTGCTCGGTCAGAACACGTATTTGTTCGCGCAGTTCCAGAATGGCACGGCGTGCATCGTCGTCGGCAAAGGCATGTGCAACACCGGATGGCAGCGCCAGGGCGCTAAAAGATGCGGTCAGGGCGAAGCGGCGAAGCGTAAACAAAGAGTTCGTCATAAGGGGTCTCATTCAAGTGAAAACGCCGCGGCGGGAAGCCGCCACGGCGCTTTGTTGATGCAGATTATGCCAAAAAATCAACGCTGGTAGTTGATGTCTGCGCGACGGTTCTCTGCGTAATCGGCTTCGGTGTTACCCATGGCCTTCGGGCGCTCTTTACCGAAACTGATGGTTTCGATCTGGTCGGCACGCACACCCATCAGGGTCATCATACGGGCAACGGCTTCAGAACGGCGCTGGCCCAGTGCCAGGTTGTATTCCGAGCCACCGCGCGCGTCGGCGTGGCCTTCGACGCGGATGCGTTGCTGGCCGTTTGCGGTGAGGTACGACGAGTGCATTTCGACAACGTTGCGGTACTGTTCGGGTACGACATAGCTGTCAAACTCGAAGTAAACCGAACGCTGTTGCGCCAGCGGGCTTTGCGGGTTGAAGGGGTCCATGACCATACCGGTCGAGGCCCCTGCACCCGTGCCCGAGCCGGATCCGGCCTGGTCAAGCGGTACAGAGCTGCAAGCTGCCAGGGCGGCAGTCAAAGCAGCAACACTTAGCGTTTTTGTAATGCGCGAGCTCATTTAAGTTCCTTTAGAAAAAGAGTCACACTAAAAATTAGTTGGTAAAAGGGCCCCAGGTCGGTTCACGGACCTTGCCATCGAGTGTCGACAGCGTTTGCCGGACCCGGCCATCGACCGAAACCACGGCCAGCACACTGCGGCCGTTTTGGACGGCACTGTGAAGCACTTGCATGCCGTTGGGTGCAAAACTTGGCGACTGGTCGTCGGGGCCTGTGGTTAACAGTTGTTCCGAACCCGTGTTCATATTTTGCAATGCAATGCGGAAAGCACCGTCTCTACGTGTAACGTACACCAAACTGTTACCGTCGGGCGAGAGCGCTGGTGAGATGTTGTAACTTCCGTTAAAAGTTATGCGCCGTGCTTCGCCGCCGGCCACTGGCACACGGTAAATTTGCGGGCTGCCGCTACGGTCGCTGGTAAACACAATCGAAGCACCGTCGGGTGCGAATTGCGGCTCGGTATCGATGAGCGGCGAACGCATGATGCGACGCAGGTCAGAGCCATCGTTGCGGATCGTATAAATTTGCGAAATGCCATCGCGTGAAAGCACCACGGCAAGCTGGCTGCCGTCGGGCGACCATGCCGGCGCACTGTTGTTACCCTTGAAGTTGGCCAGGGGCAGACGTTGGCCGGTGGCCAGCGTTTGTACATACACTACGGGCTTGCCCAGCTCGAAGCTGACATAAGCAAGTTGCTTGCCGTCGGGTGACCAGGCTGGCGAAATAATCGAGTGTTTCGAGCGCAACATCACCTGCGGGTTCTGGCCGTCGGCGTCTGCAATTTGTAACTCATAGATGTCGCCTTTTTGCACGACATAGGCCAGGCGTGTTGAAAAAACGCCACGCACACCCGTGATTTTTTCGTAGATGCGGTCGGCAATCCGGTGTGCAATGCGGCGAAGTTCACGCTCGTTACCGGCAAATGCAATGCCGTCAAGTTCGGTTTTGCGTACGGTGTCAGACAGGCGATATGTAATGGTGTACTGGCCGCCGGCCTCGGTAATTGACCCATACGCAATATAGTCGGCGCCTCGACCACGCCAGTCGTCGTGGGCGACCGGGGTCTCGGCGCTTAAGGCGGCGCCAGTGGCGTTGACAAGACGGAACTGCCCGGAACGGGTCAGGTCGGCACGGATGACTTCGGCCAGGCTGGCGCCCTGAGCGTTACCCTGGAAGTCGGCGATGGCAATAGGGTATTGCGTTGCGCCCACGCCCGAAATATCGACGCGCAACTGTGCCGAAGCCGGCGTGGTGAGCGCCACACTGGCGAGTACCGCAAGGCCCCAGGCCTGCAGTCGCCCGAGTGTTCGGGCGACGGTTTTTGCGAAGGTGACACGGGTCATTTCGACAATCTCCTGTTGGTCGTGCTATTGATCGTACATATAGTAGTACCCATCGATATACGGCGGGTACTTGCCGGATGGCGGTGCCGGGAAGGGGTTGCAGCCGCGCACGCCGTTTTCTACGGCACGGTCGAAACCGGCAATACCCGACGAGCGGCGGATCTCGACGTCTTGAACACGCCCTTGAGCATTGAGCATAACGCGGAACTGTACGGTTGGGTTTGCACCGGCGCGCGGCGGGATGGGGTAGGTTACGCGTGGCTTGATGCAGGCCCTGACTTGCGCCGCGTAGCCGTTATCGTTGCCGCCGCCACCGGCCTGGTTGCGGTCGGCCGTGCCGCCCGGAATACCGGCAGCGCCCAGCGCATCACCGCGCATGGCTTGTTTAATTGCTTCGCGCTTTGCTGCTTCCTCTTTGGCCTTTTTCTCGGCCGCGGCCTTGCGGGCAGCTTCTTCTTTGGCTTTCTTCTCGGCAGCCGCTTTTTTGGCAGCTTCTTCTTTAGCCTTGCGCTCAGCCTCAGCCTTCGCTTTCTGTTCAGCCTCGGCCTTTGCTTTTTGTTCGGCGGCTTCTTTAGCCTTACGCTCGGCTTCGGCCTTTGCTTTGCGGTCGGCCTCTTCTTTCGCCTTGCGCTCGGCTTCCGCCTTGGCTTTACGTTCCGCTTCTTCCTTCGCTTTTTGCTCAGCCGCTTGCTTGGCTTTCAATTCAGCGGCCGTGCGCTCGGCCTCTTCGCGTGCTTTGCGCTCAGCTTCTTGCTGGGCAAGGCGTTCTTTGCGTTCTTGCTCGGCTTTTTCCTGGCGTGCCTTTTCAAGCGCGATTTCAGGATCGACTTGCGGCGGCTCGGGGATTGGATCAGGGCGCACTTGCGGCGAGGGCTCCGGTTCGGGCGCGGGCGGCTCTGGCGTGGGCTCCGGTTCTGGCGTAGGCTCGGGCTCTGGCTCGGGTTGGGGTTCGGGCTCTGGCGTGTCTTCGGTAGCTGTTTCTTCCTGCGGCTCTTGAACCGCGTTGGGCGACACACCGTCGGCCCATAGCTCGACCTGTACCGGTGCGGGTGTTTGAGGCGCCGATGTCAGTACCCCCAGCAGCAACACCAGAGCCAGCGCTACGTGCGCCGAAATGGCATACACAAAGCCCCGACGGTCGTCGAGCTGTTCGGGAGATTGACCAGAAGGTTCAGACCAAAGCCACTTCATGCATCAGCCTTATGTTATTGCTGGTCGGGGTTGCCGGCGCTTTGATCAACCAGCAAGCCCAGTCGCGACACACCATTGCTGCGCAGCTTGTCCATCACTTCCATGACTTTTTCGTACGGCACTTTACCGTCAGCGGCGATGACTACGGGTGTTTCGGCAGTTATACGGGCCCGCACTTCGTCAACCAGGGCTTCGTTGGCAATGGATTCGAACTCGGCGCCGGCCACGCGCTTGCGTAACGATACCGTGCCGTTCTCTTCGATTTGCACTTCCAAAGGCTCGGTGGGGACTTCAGCAGCCCGACCGACCGAGGGCAGCTCGATAAGGCCGGGGGTGATCATGGGTGCGGTCACCATAAAAATGACCAGCAACACCAGCATCACGTCGATATAGGGGACGACGTTGATCTCGTTTTTAAGCCGGCGGCCAGCGCGCCCCATGCTACTGCGGTTAGAGGGCATTAGCGCACCTGACGTTGCAGAATATTGAGGAATTCGTCGATGAAGCTGTCAAAGCGGATCGACAGACGGTCGATTTCGTTGGTGTAACGGTTATAGGCAACCACCGCAGGGATTGCGGCAAACAGACCTATGGCGGTTGCAATCAGGGCTTCGGCAATGCCGGGCGCCACCGCAGCCAGCGTGGCTTGCTGCATGCTGGACAACCCCAGGAAGGCGTGCATGATGCCCCACACCGTACCCAGCAGCCCGATGTATGGGCTGACAGATCCGGCCGATGCCAAAAAATTCAGGTGTGATTCCAGGCTGTCCATTTCGCGCTGGTACGACGCGCGCATGGCACGACGGGGGCCGTCGAGCAGGGCGTCGGTGTTGCCGTTGGCCCGTCGTGCTTTGATGAACTCGGTCATGCCGGCGTCGAAAATGCGCGCCAATGCGCCGTAGTCGGCCGGGCTGGTCGATACCGATTGCTGCAGGGCCGTCAGGTCGCCACCTGCCCAGAAGTCGTCTTCAAAGAGTTTGGTTTGTTCGTGGGCGCGTTTCAGGGCCGTACGTTTGCTGAAGATATACGTCCAGGACAACACCGAAATGCCGACCAGAATCAGCATCACAAGCTGTACCGGGATACTGGCGTCAAGAATGAGCGAGACGATAGACAAGTCGCTGGTGGGCTGCATGTTTATACCTGAACCTTTTCCAATAATGTTTTGAGTTCGTCGGGCAGAGCCGCGGGGCGCAAGGTTTTTGCGTCAACGCAGCAAATTTGTATGTTTCCCTCGCACAAGCGCTGGCCATCGAGTTCTGCGCACTGGAAAAAATCGATGGACGCCCGACCCACCCGGGTGATCTGGCTGTTAATCGTCAGCAGATCATCAAGCTTTGCCGGCTTGATATACCGGGTGTCGAGTTGCTTGACCACGAAGACTCGCTGTTCGGTAACGGCCAGTTCAGACTGGTTGACGCCCAGTCTGCGCAACCATTCGGTGCGACCCCGTTCGAAGAACTTGAGGTAATTGGCGTAGAACACGACGCCGCCGGCATCGGTATCTTCGTAGTAAACGCGAACAGCTAACGTTGAATGCACGTTGTTTGAATCAGGTGGCATGGGCGCGCAATTTTAACTGTTCCAGAACGAAATCAGTGGCTTGTGCAACAGTTATTTTTTCGGCTTCAGGTTGTCGGCGATGCTGGATCTCGACAACCCCTTCTTTCAGGCCGCGGTCGCCAACCGTGACACGTACGGGAACACCGATAAGCTCCCATTCGGCAAACATGACGCCGGGGCGAATATCGCGATCGTCGATGATGACGTCTGCACCGTATGAAATCAAGTCTTGATACAGTTGCTCAGCAGTGTTTCGAACGGTTTCACTTTTGTGGGCGTTTAGCGGGCAGATAACGACCTGGAAAGGGGCGATGGCTTCGGGCCAGATCATGCCGCGATCGTCGTGGTTTTGTTCGATGGCGGCTGCGGCGATACGGCTGATGCCAATCCCGTAGCAGCCCATTTGCATGATTGCCGGCTTGCCATCGGTATCCAGGAAGGTCGCGTTCAGGGCTTTCGAGTATTTGTCGCCCAGGAAGAAGATATGCCCGACTTCAATGCCGCGCTGGATATTCAGCGTGCCGCCATTCGGGTCGAGGTCGCCGGCCACAACGTTGCGCAAGTCGGTGACAAGGTCGGGCTCGGGCAGGTCGCGACCCCAGTTCACGCCGTCAAGGTGGAAGCCGTCTTCGTTGGCCCCGCAGATGAAATCGTGCATGTTGGCGACGGTTTTGTCGGCAATGATCGTAACTGGTCCGACAGGGGCCACGGGCCCTAATGAGCCGGGGCTGCAGCCGAAGGTGCGCTTGATTTCGTCGTCGGTGGCAAAGCGGAACCCTTGGTTCAGCCCTGGGAGCTTGCCTGCCTTGACTTCATTCAATTCGTGGTCACCGCGCACCAGCAATACAAAAATTTGTACCGTCTTGATCTCTTCTGTGGGCTCGACGGCTAAAACCACGGCTTTGACTGTGTCTGAAAGCGGGCGCTTCAGTAACGCAGCCACCTCTTCACATTTGGTCATGTTCGGTGTGGCTACTTTTGCCATTGCCTTGCCGGCCGGGGACCGGGTCGCAATCAGGCAAGGCGCGTCGGCCAGTTCGATGTTGGCGGCGTACTGCGACTGGGGGTTGTAAACAATTAGGTCTTCGCCCGTATTGGCAATGACCTGAAACTCGTGGCTGCGCGAACCGCCAATTGATCCGGTGTCGGCAGCAACGGCCCTGAACTCAAGGCCCAGGCGAGTGAAAATTTTCATGTAGGCGTCGTACATGTTGTCGTAGCTGGCCTGCGCGGCCTCTTCGCTGCGGTCAAACGAATACGCGTCTTTCATGGTGAATTCGCGGCCGCGCATCAGCCCGAAACGGGGGCGCCGTTCGTCGCGAAACTTGGTTTGGATATGGTAGAAATTTACAGGAAGCTGACGCCAGCTTTGAATTTCGTTGCGCGCAATGTCGGTAATGACTTCTTCAGAGGTGGGCTGGAGGACGAAGTCGCGTTGATGACGGTCTTTGATGCGCAGCAATTCGGGGCCATAGGCCGTCCAGCGCCCAGACTCTTCCCACAGTTCTGCGGGTTGCACCAGTGGCATGAGCAACTCAACGGCGCCGGCCCGGTCCATTTCTTCGCGCACAATGGCTTCAATTTTTTTAAGCACCCGCAAGCCCAGCGGCATGTAGGTGTAAATGCCGCCCGCAATTTTGCGGATCATGCCGGCCCGGGTCATCAGCTGGTGGCTGGTGACTTCGGCTTCGGCGGGGGCTTCTTTCAGGGTGTTGATGTGATACTTGGATGCGCGCATGGTGAGGATCTCTACAGATACGTATAATCGGGTGTAATTGTATTAAATTCGTTATAGAGGTGGCCTATGTTAGACCGTGAAGGCTACCGTCCTAATGTCGGCATTATCCTCGTTAATCATAAAAACGAGGTGTTTTGGGGTAAACGCATTCGGGAGCATTCCTGGCAGTTTCCGCAGGGTGGTATCAAATACGGCGAAAGCCCGGTGCAGGCCATGTACCGCGAGCTTCGCGAAGAGGTGGGTTTGTTACCAGAACATGTCCGAATTTTAGGGCGTACACGCAATTGGCTACGTTACAACGTGCCCAATGATTTTATCCGTCGCGATTCGCGGGGTATTTATAAAGGGCAAAAGCAAATCTGGTTTCTGTTGCGGCTGGTAGGGCGCGATTCCGACGTCAGTTTACGTGCCACCAAGCACCCCGAATTCGACGCCTGGCGTTGGAGTCATTACTGGGTGCCGCTCGATGCTGTCATCGAGTTCAAGCGCGATGTCTACACGCAAGCCCTGAACGAACTGGCCGGTATTTTGTTTCGCCGTGTCAGCGAGCGTCGTTATTTGCGTCAGCGGCCGCAGGCTGCCAAGGGCGACGCCACAAAATCTGTTGCCGCCAAGTTTGTGGCTGCCCCAGAAGGGTCGCCTTAACCAGGTTGCGTGGGCTGGGGTAGGCGGGTAATCAGGCTCGACGTATCCCAGCGGCCACCGCCCATTTTCTGTACCTCGGCATAAAACTGGTCTATCAGGGCTGTGCCTGGTACGCTGGCTCCATTGCGTCGGGCTTCGTCCAGAACCAGTCCCAGGTCTTTGCGCATCCAGTCAACTGCAAAGCCAAAATCAAACTGGTTGGTCACCATGGTCTGGCCGCGGTTTTCCATTTGCCAGCTTTGCGCCGCCCCTTTACTTATCACCGACAAGACTTTTTCCATATTCAGCCCGGCGGTTTTGCCAAAAGCAATCGCCTCAGAGAGCCCTTGCAATACGCCGGCCACGCAAATCTGGTTCACCATTTTGCACAACTGGCCCGAGCCCGAAGCGCCCATGTAGGTGGTGGCCCGGGCGTAGGCCTGCATGATGGGCTCGGCCTGGGTAAAGTCGTCCACGTCTCCGCCACACATGATGGTCAGCACGCCTTGTACGGCGCCGTTCTGGCCACCCGATACCGGTGCGTCTAAAAAGCGCAGCCCGGCGCTTCGCGCGGTGTCGTAAAGCTCACGGGCCACATCGGCGGATGCCGTGGTGTGGTCAACGCACAGAGCGCCTGGTTTCATGCCGGAAAATGCCCCGTCTTTGCCGGTTAGTACGCCACGCAGGTCGTCATCGTTGCCCACGCAGCAGAAAACGATGTCCGCCGCTGCGGCGGCCAGGGCGGGAGTGGGGGCAGTGGCGCCGTTAAACTCCGCTGCCCAGCGGCTCGCTTTCTCGGGTGAGCGGTTGTAAACGCAAACCTGATGACCCGCTGCGACCAGGTGGCCGGCCATGGGGTAGCCCATCGCGCCCAGCCCGATAAACGCCACTTTCAGAGGCGGAGTATTTTCGTAGCTGCGGGGGGCGATTGATGCGGACATGACAAGGCTCCGTGATGTCGTAGAAAGTTGGGCAATTTCGGTTATTCTAACGGCTCCATAGACTTGATCGCGGGGCTTTTCTTCGAAAGCGCCTGTGGTTTACCATATCGCCATGTTGCAAGATCTAGAATCTCTGGCCGCCCGTGTTGGCCAATTGGTTGAGCTCTCCCGTCGGCTTCAGTCGCAAAACGAAACCCTTGTTCAGCGTGCTACGCGGGCCGAACAAGAGCGCGATGCGCTGCGCGACCAGCTCAATCAGCAAGCCATCGAATACAAAGACGTTGCCGCTCAGGCGGCGCGTCATCAGGCCGAAATGGACGCTCTGCGCGCGCAAGCCGACGCCGAGTTGCAAGGCCTGCGCCAGCAGGCGGCTCAAACCGAGTCCAGTCTGCGTGCACAGGCCGACAGTGCGGTGGCGCAGCTCAAAGAGCAACTCGAGCGCCAGCAGGCCGAGCAGGCCGCCGTCCGGCAAAATCTGCAAGCCAGCCAATCCGAAACCTCCAGCCTGCGTCAAGCCGTCGAGTCCGCTCGGCAACGCATCGACGCTGTACTTATGCGCCTCCCCGGCGCTCCTCAGGAGTAACCCCGCATGGAACGCGTCGATGTTTCAATTTTGGGCCGCGATTATTCCCTGGCGTGCTCGCCTTCCGAAAAAGACGATCTGCTCTCGGCGGTCCGGTTTGTCGACCAGCGCATGCTGGCTATCAAAGGCTCTGGTAAAATCTCAAGCAACGAACGCATTGCCGTTATGGCGGCCATTCAAATTGCTGCCGAACTTTTAGCCATGCGGGCCCCCGACGGGCCATTGGGCGAAGTCGCCGTTGGCGACTTCAAACGCCGCCTCGAAGACATGCATCGCCAGCTCGACCTGGTATTGCCCCAACAGGTTGCGCCCAGTAACAGTTAGCACCAAATTTCAGGCCAGGCCCGGTATTTACATACGGTTGCGGTAAGCAGCTGTTTTATCTACTAAGCTGTAGCCTGTACAAGTTAGTCCCTGCAGTGTTCGTGACTTGACCTTACATTTCTTGAACCAATGCTTATGGCATTAGGTTGCCAGATTGACAAGCAGGAGTGAACGTCTTAACTGACGATCCCGAAACTTGACTGAAGGCGACCACCTTGAACCCTCGGTTCCAGGATGCCGGTCTTGACGGCACAGGCGGGGCATTTTTGAAGGCAGGCCCGCATTAATGCGGGCCTGTTTATTTTGGAGCTAACGCATGTCTCAGTCGTTTACGTTGTTAAAGTCTTTTTCAGTTGCCCCTTTAGTCTTAAGCGCCGCGTTTGCGGTTGTGGGCGTACCCGCTGCGGTTGCCCAAAATATAGTGCCCGACGCACCTGCGCTGATGCGTAAAGGGCAGTTGCCATTGGCAGCCCTTAATGCATCGGCCTCGTCGCAAGTCAGCCAAGACACCATAAAAATTACGCTTGCTGCGCAAGTGGCAAACGCCAGCCACCAAAAGGTCAGCGCCGGCCTAACCCAGGCGCTCGACAGCGTCGTCAAGCAAGCTAAAGCGGTCAGCTCGGTTAAAACCTATTCGGGCAATTATCGCGTTTGGCCGCTCACTAACGACGAAGGGAAAATCACCGGTTGGCAAGGGCGCGCCGAAGTCATCCTCGAGTCGACCGACTTCGAAGCCGCTTCGGGTTTGGCAGGCCAGCTTTCCGACCGCATGTCCATTGCCAATCTGCAGTTCTCGGTCTCGCCGCAAGTGCGTGCTAAAGCTGAAGCCGATTTGCTCAACGATGCCGCGCAGGCGTTCAAGGGGCGCGCCCAGTCTGTGGCGCAAGCCTTTGGTTATCAAGGTTTTCGTATTAAAACCTTGTCGCTCGATGGCGGGGGCGCCGAATACGCGCCCATGCCGCGCATGATGATGGCCGCAAGCGCCGATAAAATGGCCGTGCCTCTCGAGGCCGGTGTCGAGACCGTTACGGTGTCTGTTCGGGGCGAGGTTTACTTGCTCGAAAATAAATAAACAGGCCCAGGGCGATCATTGGCAGGCAAAGTAACTGCCCCATGGTTAGCGACCCCAGTACCGGGCCTAAAAACGCGTCGGGTTCCCGAGTGTATTCGGCCAAGAACCTGAATACACCGTAGCCCATCAAGAACAAGGCGCTAACTTGCCCGGTTGCCCGGGGCTTGCGGGCAAACCACCAAAGCACAGCAAACAGCAGTATGCCCTCCAGCGCCATCTCGTAAAGTTGCGAGGGATGCCTGACGATGTTGTCGCCCAGCTGCGGGAACACCATGCCCCACGGAACATCGGTGGGACGGCCCCAAAGTTCGCCGTTAATAAAATTGCCCAGGCGCCCTGTGGCCAGGCCTAAGGGTATTAAAGGTGCAATGAAGTCGCCCAATTGCAAAAAGGTGCGCCCTTTTTGGCGTGCCAGTACAAACAATACAACCAGTACCCCGATCAGCCCCCCATGAAAAGACATGCCACCTTGCCAGAGGTAGAAAATTTCAATGGGGTTTTGCAGGTATTCGGCGGGTTTGTAAAACAGCACATAGCCCAGTCGACCGCCGGCAATGACGCCAAGAACCCCGTAGAAAATGATGTCTTCCAGGTCCCGCAGGCTCAGGTCTGTTTTCCCGTGGTTGATTCTCCAGCGGCCGGCCAGCCACACCAGACCAAAGCCAATAAGGTACATCAAGCCGTACCAGTGAATGGCGATGGGGCCGAGTTGCAGGGCGACAGGGTCGAATTGAGGGTGAACAAGCATGGAAAAGGGCCTTTAATCTTAGCGTCCGGCGCTGATAATTTGTTGGATGATAACGCGATATCGCGGGCTGTTTTGGCGGCCCCGAAACTGTTTACGGCAGGTAGATTATGTATTTTCGTATCGCAGTATTAGGCATGGGGTTAAGTTTGGCGGTATATGCGCCGGCGGGTGCTGCCCAAACGGTGGGCATTGGCCTTGCCCAAGCCAATAATTGCGTCGCGTGTCATCGTGTCGACGACACCGAAGGTCGCAAGCGTCTGGGGCCAGACTTCGAAGTGGTCGCCAAGCGCTATCAGGGCAATGCGGCGGCCATCTCGCATCTGGCCACCAAAATTCGAAATGGTTCGCGCGGGGCGTGGGGGGCGGTGCCTATGCCGGCGCAGTCTCACGTCAGCCAGGAAGGCGCCGAACTGCTCGCCGCCTGGGTGTTGTCTTTGGCGGGCGATGCCAGTGTCGGTTCCGGCCCAAATCTCGATGACTCATCTTCACCGGCGCTTCAGCCCCAAGGTAGCAACAATCAATAAACCGTGGCGTTAGTCATAAGCCGTGGCGCTATTAAATAATGAACCGGGGCGCTAACTAGTCACGCGTCAGCACCCTTGCTACAGTAGTCCTTAAGTCAACTTATTATCATTAAGCCGCAAGGTCGGCGGGCAACGCCGGTCACGCCCATCCCACGTTGGCTACATCCATTTCATTACACGAGATCGCATCCATGACATCATCTAATGCAACCGCCGCTGCAAGTGCCGGCGCTACGGCCGGCCTCGAAGAGGCCGTATTGGGCGGCGGCTGCTTCTGGTGCACCGAGTCCGTTTTCCAATCGCTTCGTGGGGTTCTCGAGGTCAAGCCGGGCTATGCGGGTGGGCATGTCAGTCACCCCACATACGAGCAAGTGTGCGGCAAAACGACGGGTCATATCGAAGTTGTCCGGGTTGTGTTCGACCCCATGCAAATTTCTTTTGCGACTTTATTACGCGTATTTTTTGCAACGCACGACCCAACAGCTCCCGACCAACAGGGTGCCGACATCGGTCCTCAGTATGCGTCCGCCATTTTTTATCAGTCCAATGATCAAAAAGAGGCAGCAGCTCAGGTTATTGAAGAAGTGCAGTCGCTATTGGGCCAGCCGGTCGTTACACATCTATTGCCAGCGGCCCACTTTTGGGAAGCCGAGACCTATCACCATAATTACTACACACGTAACCCGTATCAGGGGTATTGCCAGTTCGTAATCGCGCCTAAGCTTGCCAAGCTGCGCCACTACTACGCCGATCTGCTTGCTACGCCATAAGACATTGAGCAAAGTGCCAATTTGTATGATTGTTGTATAGCTATGTGGCTATGTGGCTATGCGGCAATGTAGTTGCTTAGGTTGTTGGGGTTGTTCGGCTTGTTTGGGTAAGTCGGGTCACAATTCCTTTCAAGCAGTTGCCCTCAGGTAGGGGCAGGCTTAATACAATGAGTTGTCGCTAATGAAGTTGCAGTAATTTAAATGGCACTGCGGTGCAGGCACTGTTGCAAATTAATTTATGCGGCGTTTCATGATGTGGCGCTAAGTCAGGGGCCGAATACATCGGCCCAACTGTATGGCGTTATCGCAAACTAAACGGCGCGGCAGTAATTCATGCACTGCTTCGTTCCAAGTTTATGCACTGCTTCGTTCCAAGTGGTATTTGCCAGGCGTTGGTGCTGATCCATCGGCGCGAATTAGATAGCGCAGCAGCAAAACAACCTGCAGGCCGCCAGTTAAGCCGCACGTTTTCATCAAAGCAGCTCTTTTTGACGTGTTTTTGATTATTTTCTGGCTTTGACTTGCACGCTTTAAAATAACCGTGCTATAGTTCGCCTCCTTTGCAGCACAGCCGGTTCGGGTTTACCCGAATAGGTGGTGAGGCAAGGGGCGAGGCAAGAACTTTTTTTAGCCACGCAGTTGGGGCCCAAGTTTAGGGTTTTGGCTGTGGGGTTGGCCTGAATAAGGCGGGTTGTTCAAGTCGTGGTGGTGGTTTTAAGAAGTGGTTTAAAAACTTTTTAAAATAAACTGCAAAACGATTTGACAGCGATAAAAAAAGGGTTCATAATCTCGTTTCTTCGCTGATCGAACAGGTCAACGAAGCGCAGCAAGACGAAGCGCTTGCGGGGCGATAGGGTTTAGATTCTAGCGCGCCGATGTGGCAAACGTGTTGCAGCGACACTGCTCTTTAACAATTAAACAACCGATAAGTGTGGGCACTTTGAAGGTAGCCGCTTTGGCCAACACCCTTCTCACGAAGGGGCTAAAGTAATACTACATAAGTGCTTACACAGAAATAAGTCA
>NZ_JACJUU010000004.1 GCF_014237865.1 Pusillimonas minor | reverse complement strand
TGGAGGGGGAAAGTTACCGCAGGAAAACATCATTAAAGCGTAAACAACAAGACCAGCATCAATGAGCGTCAACCGGCCAAGTTAATTGACGCCGACCGGCCAAGATAGTTGACGTTGAACACCCAGCTTTGGAACGTACTGCGCGGCGACATGAGCCTGGTGGGCCCACGCCCCATTGTTTACGCCGAACTGGCCCGCTACGGCGAATACGCCGACTACTACCTTATGGCCAAGCCCGGCATGACAGGCCTGTGGCAAGTTAGCGGGCGCAACGACGTTGACTACGACACCCGCGTTTACTTTGACGCCTGGTACGTTAAAAACTGGTCGTTATGGCACGACATTGCCATTTTGTTTAAAACCGTGGGTGTGGTGCTGGGCCGCAGCGGCGCTTACTAGGCCCGCGCACGGCAAACACGCAACAAGGCCACCCAGGCCACTACGCCCAGCATTACCCCCACCCCATTGGCGGCCGCATCGTACACGCTAAACATACGTAGCGGCTGCACCCACTGCTGAAGGTATTCGGTACCTGCCGCAGCCAGCAACAAGCCGGCCAGCACACCAAGCCAACGCGCATTGCAAAACGCCAGACGCGTACACAACGCCAAGCCAAAAAACGCCACCACATGCAGCACCTTGTCGGACTGCAAGAACAAGTCTGGCGGCGGCTGCGCGCGAAAAACACCATAGGCCAAAGCCAGAACGCATAGGGCAAAGGGTATGCGGCGCCATTTGGACGACATAAGCACAAAAAAAAATCGACTCAGCTTTCTGTCAAACATACACGTTTGTGCGAGATAAAACAGCCGCCCTACGCCCTGATGCCAAAGCGCTCCTTTGAGACCCGCAGTGTACCGACACGTTAACGCTACCCCCAACTGAAGTTAAAGAAACACATCGTCAATCCAGCCATCCAATGAATATCTGTACAGCACGTCGGGGGGCAAGGGCTTGAAGGGCGAACCCATAAAACCTGGCGGGAGCACTGGACTTTGGCGATCAATTACGCAGACATTGGAGGGGTCGTAAAGCCCAGAAGTCAGAATAGATTTGTTGGTTGTAATGAGCTTCTTTCCAGATGCCAAAACCTCAAAGGTCCGCATAGTCAACCCCTTTTGGATGACACGCTCAATGTCGATGACGGCTCGAGTTCGAGCATAGAGACGCGCATTTTCATCATGACTAAGCGGCGTAAAGTTAAATTCCTCTTTTTTTGCGCCCCAGAACTGAGGGTCCAGGATGCGTCGCACGTTATAGATAATCTTGGCAGGAAAATACAAATAAAAGCACGTATTAATGCTATTGGGCAGCTTCGACACAAACCTTTTAAGTACTGCATATCGGTCTGTATGCACAGTCCCAACGAACAGCATATCAATATCTTGTTGTACCTCAACTTGCCGTGTATAACTTGGGACAAAAAACAAAGGCCTTAATTTAAGGCCTTTCGTCTCGGCGACGTCATAAGGGTCAAAGCTGAAGCACCTATCGAATAACGAAAGCTTGGCTCGGGCCCCTTTACTGTTGCGAAAGCTATCCCACATATAAAACGTGGTACGAGCACCAGGAAACGCCTCGAAAAGCCGCTTTAACAAAGGCGGCGTGAAAGACTCGCCCTTAATGACCACGATATCGTCAAAAGTTTTACCCCGACACTGCAGAAGAATATAATCAAGGTACCGGCTTGCAGCACCCGACACTAGTGCTGGATGAAGCCTATTAAGAATTTTACTTGTCGTAGTGGTAGAGGGCCTGTCC
This sequence comes from Pusillimonas minor, assembly GCF_014237865.1. Classification (GTDB taxonomy): domain Bacteria; phylum Pseudomonadota; class Gammaproteobacteria; order Burkholderiales; family Burkholderiaceae_B; genus Neopusillimonas; species Neopusillimonas minor. The sequence goes on along the minus strand of NZ_JACJUU010000004.1, from coordinate 274,264 downwards.
TCGTATACGGTAACATCGGCTCCTCTTGCCTTCAGCCGCTTTACAATTTCTTTGTCGTACCCAAAGAAACCCGCCACAATCAACAAGATACGGCGCCCCGCCAGACTATTGCTCTTGATCACTTTTCCTGGACCTATTAACTGCCATCTTTCTACTAAGGCTTTTTGACACCCAAAAGACCCCGGTCAGCAAGCTCTTTCATCGAACCTTCAAAGCCCGCATCTACAGCATCCTGTTTGCTCGCCCAATCCAAAAACTGATGCAACCCATCGTCGAACGACCATCTGGGCGAAAAGCCGGTTAATGCCTTCAAGGAAGAAATATCTGCCATATTATGGCGAATATCGCCTACCCGAAAATCGCCAGAGATATTAACCTTAGCGTTAGCGCCAAAATAATTGATGACGGCCTTAGCCACCTCTAGAACTGATGTCCGTACACCAGACCCAACGTTAAAAGTCCAGGTACCTTTAATTTTTTCATCAACGCAAGAAGCCGTCGCCTCTACAACATCGTCAATATAGACAAAATCCCGGCTTTCGTTCCCGTCTTCAAATACATTGAGGTCCTGATTTTTACGTACAAGATTGGAAAACACGGCCAACAAACCCGTATATGGGTTTGACAAACTCTGCCCGGGTCCATAAACATTTTGGTAGCGCAGAGCGATGCCATCGATTTTCAATGCATTCGCGAACATAAGCACCATTTGTTCTTGTACTTGTTTGGTTAGGCCATAAAAAGATGTTGGTGCAAACGGTGCTTCCTCGCTAGTTGGCTCGACCGCAACTATTGAATTGCATAGGGGGCAAATTGGCTCGAACTGCCCGACAGACATTAACTCTGGCTTACGTGCCTGTGGATAAACAACCCCATGCGTTGAACAGCGATATTGGCCTTCACCATAAACTGCCCGCGATGATGCAACGACCAGTTTGCGAACTGAGCCCAACCCCTCATTGACCAAAATATCTAGCAGAACAGATGTACCTGCAATATTCACATGTTCGTAATGTTGAATGGCATACATCGACTGGCCTGTGCCGGTCTCGGCCGCAAAATGAATGATGACTTCTTGGTGCTTTACCAAATCAGCCAAGAGGATGCGATCGCAAACATCACCCTCAATACAATCGGCAATTTTCTGTAAATCGGCAGAAAACTCCGGATTATCTCCGTGAACTTGTCGACTTAGGTTATCGAGAATTGTGATTCGATGCCCATGCTTGTGAAGCCGTGCTGCAAGCCGCGAACCAATGAAGCCTGCCCCTCCGGTGATTAAAATGTTCATACTAGTTGCTTAAACCCTTATCCCCGCTTGGGGACCAAAAACATCAAAAACAAACGCTACCGTATTTACGCGAACCTTTCCGCCTCGGTAAGCCCTTTACCCTCGGCATCTTTCGCTGCCAGCCGGGGTTCAAAATCTATCGGCCATTCAATGGCCAGCGTTGGGTCATTCCACATCAAGCTGCGCTCGTGCTCGGGGAACCAGTAATCGGTTGTTTTGTACAAAAACTCGGCCGTGTCGCTTAACACAACAAACCCGTGCGCAAAACCTGGCGGTACCCATAGTTGCTTATGGTTAGTGTGGTTTAACACAACGCCCACCCATTGCCCAAAGGTGGGCGACGACTGGCGCATGTCTACCGCCACATCAAAGACTTCGCCCTGCACCACACGTACCAGCTTACCTTGCGGGTGCTGAATTTGGTAATGCAGCCCGCGTAGTACACCCTTTGCCGACTTGCTGTGGTTGTCTTGCACAAAGACAACATCTAGCCCAGTAGATTGGGCAAAGTCACGCGCGTTAAAACTTTCAAAAAAGAACCCGCGCGCATCGCCAAAGACTTTAGGTTCCAGAACCAGCACGTCGGGTATAGCGGTTGGTGTTACGGTGTATGGCATTACCCTTCCCCTACTTCAGCAACCGAAGCAAATATTGCCCGTAACCGTTTTTAGACAAGGGGGACGCCAGTTCTGCCAACTGTTCGGCAGAAACCCACCCTTTTCGGTATGCAATTTCTTCGGGGCAGGCCACTTGCAGGCCCTGGCGCTTTTGCAACGTGGCAATAAAGCTTGCGGCCTCTAGAAGGCTGTCATGCGTGCCTGTATCTAACCAGGCAAACCCCCGCCCCATAATTTCAACGCTAAGTTGCCCCTGTTGCAGATAGTGTTTATTTACATCGGTAATTTCAAGCTCGCCACGCGGCGAAGGCTGGATACCGGCGGCAATGTCGCACACCTGTTGGTCGTAAAAATACAACCCCGTTACCGCGTAATTGCTTTTAGGTACCGGGGGCTTTTCTTCAATACTAATAGCGCGCTGCTGGTTGTTGAATTCGACCACGCCATAACGCTCTGGGTCGTGTACGTGGTAGGCAAACACACTGGCGCCACTGGCGCGGGCATTGGCACTATGCAGCTGTTTGACCAGATCGTGTCCATAAAAAATGTTGTCGCCCAACACCAGCGCACTGGGGTGGTTATTGATAAAGTTCTTGCCAATAATAAAAGCCTGGGCCAGGCCGTCGGGGCTGGGTTGCACTGCGTACTGCAGGTTTAACCCCCATTGGCTGCCGTCGCCCAACAAGTTACTAAACCGGGGCGTGTCTTGCGGGGTGCTAATAACCAGTATGTCGCGTATGCCACTAAGCATTAAGGTGCTTAGCGGGTAGTAAATCATGGGTTTGTCGTACACCGGCATTAACTGCTTGCTTACCGCCTGCGTTACCGGGTACAGACGGGTGCCAGAGCCACCCGCCAAAATAATGCCTTTACGTGTCGTCATGTTTATTGCTTAAAGAATTTGGTCCAAAATGTGGTCGACCCCGCTACGCCAATGGGGCAAATGCAAGCCAAAGGTTTGCTGCAGTTTGGCCGTAGCCAACCGCGAATTAGCCGGGCGTTGCGCGGGCGTGGGGTAGTCTGCTGTTGTAATTGGCAAGATAGCGTCGGGCGCCACCAAAACAGGTCGGCCTGCAGCACGGGCACGCTCAATAACATAACAGGCGTACTCGTGCCAATTTGTCACCCCGCCGGCTACGGCGTGGTAGGTACCGTAAGTAAACCCCTCCCCGCCGCTTGTTTGGTGTTCGCGAACCAGGTGGGCGGTAATGTCGGCCAATAACGCTGCCGATGTCGGCACCCCAAATTGGTCGGCCACAATACTTAACTGGTGGCGCTGTGCAGCCAAACGAATCATGGTTTTGGCAAAATTACCGCCGTGCGCTCCAACAACCCAGCTGGTGCGCAAAATAAGGTGTCTTGCACCTGTGGCTTGCAGGGCCAGTTCGCCCGCCAGTTTGGTGGCTCCGTATACGCTTTGCGGGTTGGTAGGGTCTAACTCGGTATAGGCCCCGTCTTTGCGGCCATCGAACACATAATCGGTTGAATAATGTACGACCAGGGCGCCAATTTTTTGAGCCTCTTCCCCTAACACTTGTACGGCATCGGCGTTAACTGCCGACGCAACCAAAGGGTTGGACTCGGCCTGGTCGACTGCCGTATAGGCTGCGGGGTTAACAATGACATTGGGCCTGTAGTTTTGAACCAGCTGGCGGATTGCTGCCGGGTTTGACAGGTCGCATTGGGCCTGGTCTACGGCAAGCACATCGCCCAGCACGGCCAAAGACCGTCGCAGCTCGAACCCAACCTGCCCGTTTGCGCCAGTAAGTAACAGCTTTAGCATTAAGCCACCCCGTACTGTTTAGCCACCCAGTTACGGTAGCTGCCGCTTTGCACACGCTGCACCCATTGGGGGTTATTTAAGTACCACTGCACGGTTTTGCGTATGCCGGTTTCAAACGTTTCTGCCGGGCGCCAACCTAATTCGCGCTCTATCTTGCGCGCGTCTATGGCATAGCGCCTGTCGTGACCAGGGCGGTCTTGCACAAAGGTTATTTGGCTGGTGTAGCTTTGGCCATCGGCACGCGGGCGCAATTCGTCTAGCAAAGCGCAAACGGTTTGAACAATTTCAATGTTAGGCTTTTCGTTCCAGCCGCCAATGTTGTAGGTTTCTCCTGCCTTACCACCCGCCAACACGCACCTAATAGCGCTGCAATGGTCTTTTACGTATAACCAGTCGCGTATCTGTTGGCCGTCGCCGTACACGGGCAGGGGTTTGCCGGCCAGGGCATTCACGATCATTAACGGAATGAGTTTTTCCGGGAAATGATAGGGGCCATAATTGTTGCTGCAGTTGGTGGTTAACACCGGCACGCCGTAAGTGTGGTGCCAGGCCCGCACCAGGTGGTCTGACGCGGCCTTACTGGCCGAATACGGGCTGTTGGGTTCAACACGGTGGGTTTCGGCGAAGGGGGCATCGTCTTTCGCCAGCGTACCGTAAACCTCGTCTGTACTAACATGCAAAAATCGAAATTGTGTCTGTTCTTGAAGCGGCAACGCAGCCCAGTAAGCACGCACGGCTTCTAGCAACCGAAACGTACCCACTATATTGGTTTGAATAAAGTCTTCGGGGCCGTGTATGGACCGGTCAACATGGCTTTCGGCCGCAAAATTAAGCACGGCGCGCGGCCGGTGCCTTGCTAACAACCCAGCCACCAAAACACTGTCGCCAATATCGCCCTGCGCAAAAATATGGCGGGCATCACCTTGCAGCCCGGAAAGGTTGTCGAGATTGCCTGCGTAACTGAGTTTGTCGAGGTTAACGACGGGCTCGTTGCAACCTGCCAGCCAATCAAGAACAAAATTACTGCCTATAAAGCCGGCACCACCTGTAATGAGTATCGCCATGTCTTTAAAAAATTACGCTCGCCCGTACTTATCTTCGAAGCGCACAATATCGTCTTCGCCCAAGTACGAACCCGATTGCACTTCAATAAGCTCTAGCGGAATAACACCGGGGTTTTCAAGGGCATGTACTTGCCCAATGGGAATATATGTTGACTGGTTTTCGGTGACCAAATAGGTTTTGTCGCCATTAGTGACCTTGGCCGTACCACTAACCACTACCCAATGTTCGGCCCGATGATGGTGCATTTGTACCGAAAGCTTTGCGCCAGGGTTTACGGTAATGCGCTTTACCTGATACCGGTGGCCGGTATCGATAGCATCGTACAGCCCCCACGGGCGCTGCACTTCCCTGTGGTTAAGCACTTCGGGCCGCCCTTGCGTCTTCAGGGCGTCTACCACCAGCTTAATGTCTTGCACCTTGTCTTTATGCGCCACCAAAACAGCATCTGCGGTTTCAACAACCACCAAATCTTCAACACCCAGGGTAGCCACCAAGCGGCTATTGGCATGCACATACGTGTTGCATGTACATTGGCCTACTACATCGCCCTTAAAAACATTACCAGCGGTATCTTTTTGGGTTACCTGCCACAAGGCCGACCAAGACCCTACATCGCTCCAGCCAGCGTCTAATGGCACCACCACGGCAGCGTCCGTTTTTTCCATAACGGCGTAATCAATGGAGTCTTCCGGGCAGGCGGCAAAGGCGTCAGCATCTATACGCGTAAAGTCTACATCTTGTGTGCGACCCTGCAGCGCCCGGCGGCACGCTAAAAGGATATCTGGCCTAAACCGTTCCAGCTCTTCAAGATAACGGCTGGCGCGGAACATGAACATGCCGCTGTTCCATAAGTAACTACCGCTGGCAATATAGGCCTGAGCGGTTGAAGTGTCGGGCTTTTCTACAAAGCCCTGTACAACGTACCCACCCTGCCCTACAGCCGCCCCTTGCTGAATATAGCCGTACCCCGTTTCGGGCGCGGTAGGCACGATGCCAAAGGTAATTAACTTGCCCGCCTGCGCTAAAGGCAACGCCACTTGAACGCTTTGCTGAAAAGCAGCAGTGTCTTGTATAAGGTGGTCGGCCGCCAATACAAGCAATACCGGGTCGTCATCGCCTGCCAAGGCCTGCAACGCCGCTAACGCAATGGCGGGTGCTGTATTACGCCCCACAGGCTCTAACAAGATGCCGGCCTGCACGCCCAACTGCCGCAATTGCTCGGCCGCAATAAAACGGTGGGCCTCGTTACAGATGACCCACGGTTGCCCAGTGCGGATGCCTTGCAAACGCGCTATGGTGGCTTGCAGCATAGAGGACGGTTCTTGCCCCAAACTTAGAAACTGTTTGGGCCTTAACTGCCTGGATAGTGGCCATAGGCGCGTGCCTGAACCACCGGCAATGATGATGGGAGTAATTTTCATAATACTGTTCAACTATATTGGCACGGCGACCTCAATCTCGCGTCTTACGGGTAATATCGATGAACATAAACCATAGACATATCAGTTTGATATGCTGATAATATTTTTTAACGAAACACACAAAGTCGCGGATCCTGAATACTCAAATATCAATCAATGCCATTGTTTCTTGACTAGATCATAACTTTTATGAACCCTAGCAGGGGCACCAACAATTACTGATCCTGCAGGGAAATGGCCTCTTACTACTGCATTAGCGCCTATTACGCACCCATCTCCCACGAAGGTGCCAGCCAGAATTTTTGCACCTGCTCCTATGAAAACATTTCTACCTATAAATGTTTTATTAATTTTCACTTCTTGATCAAAAACCGGAACACCAAATTGGGTATAATTGTGATCAATGTCAGTAATCAGAACACAAGAAGAAATTAATGCGCCGGAAGATATTATTAAATGCCCACCTGCGGCAACATGAAGATCATTTCCAATTGAACAATTATCCGAAATTACCAACTTCCCGTCGCCATGGACTTCAAATCTTAAGCCGGGCATAATACGGACCCTACTTCCAATATTAATTTTACGAAATCCGTAAATATACTTAGGCTTACCCAAATAACTTAAAAAACCAATTTCAAAAAAAAATGACTTGTAGAGTAACGCTCTTATTAGCCATGAAATTTTATAAATCACAACGCATGAACCCTATTATAAATTTTCAATGTCTCCTGGAAGCATCTCTCCCAGCTAAATAGGGATCCTTGTACTAAACCCTTATCAATTAAATTCTCTCGATAGTTCTTATCATGTAATTTATCCAGCGCCATGGCCAATGTTGCGCTTTCTCCATCTTCCACCAAAAGAGCTGCATCGCCAGCAACCTCTGGAATGGAAGACGTATTGACAGCGACTACAGGACACCCCGCTCGCATACTCTCTATTATCGGTATCCCAAACCCTTCATACAACGAAGGGTAGACCAAACAAAATGCCTCACAATACAATCTATTTAAATCACTATCGGTAACGTAACCTGCGTGACGAAACCTACCTTGCAAATGATGACGCAATAAAGCCAACTCATGGTCCGCAAAGTCCCCGCCCCCGGCGCAAACAAGCTCTAATTTTCGAAACTTAGACATTGCCGAAACCAAAGATGTAAAATTCTTATAGCCTTTACGTTGCCCAACAAAGAGCACATATGGCTTCTGACTAGCATTAGCAAGAGGTCTAAAAATATCTGAGGCTCCGTTATAAACAACCGTTATTTTACTTTCATCGACATCTGGAAGGTAACTTAACAAATCTCGCTTCGTGTTTTCGGAAACACATATTATGTGATCAGAACCCCTTACGGCACGATATTTTTGCCATGAATGAACGAGCGCTTTGATACCTTTAATGTGAAGCTCATACGTAAAGTCATGAACAGTGGTAACCACCCTGTAACTACCATTTGCAGGTAGGCGATAACAAGTCGAATGAAATATTCCGGTACCCTCAGAAAGAATACTCGGCGGCACCATCGCATTTCTGTAACGCTCCAAGTATCTCTTTCGTCCCTCCACGTAAAATGGTCGCAACAGCTCTGACGGTTCATAACCGAACTCACGATAATCAATACCATCCCTATTTAATCGAGATGACAACTCGTTAAACAAGACAGACGCACCGCCTGTTCTCTGGATAGAACGTATTATCCGATCAAATACGACCACCGCGCCTCCCATTTAAGCCTAAAACCATCCTTCTAAATCGGTGGATGGTTTGAAAAATACCTGGAAAAATCATTCTTGACAGGCAGAGTTTCGCACGGCCAACTTCTTGGAGCGCTCCGACAGAGCCATAGAAACGGAAAGAGCCAAAAAAACTCCTGGCGAATAATAACCATAGCCACGAAAAAACATTTCCACCAAAAAAGCAATCAATAAACCATAAAAAATTTTAGCCTTATCATTAACGAAGGTCTTAGCATCACGTCCGCCAAAAGAAACTAATTTTAAAAAATATCCGCATATTTTGCACGAGCAATAAAGCACAAAAACAATCCCTAGGACGCCAAATTCAGATATTATTTTAGACGCAAGAAAGCCACCATCCTCGAGATTATATTGCGCACCATACAAACGATAAATTTCATAAGTTGTGCCCACAAGTTGATCTTCAGACAATCCCAACCTCTGAGCGCCAACACCTAACCCATAGGATCTTATAAGATTGCTATAAGCCAGGTCCCACCCCTGAAACCATACAAGCGTTGTTAAATTAGTTGCAGCATCAAATTTCAAGCGATCACCAAAATAATGGATGTTAGCAGAAATCCAGCTTATTAATGAAAAAAACAATAAGCAAAACAAAACAACAAAAAAAACAAATCTCTTTTTTCCAAACCTTAAAAAATAAAGCAAAAAAGAAATCATTGCAAATAAAAGCAGAGTAAGACTTGGAAATAAAAATGCCAACACAAACAAATTAAAAATAATGAATAGAGAAAAAAACAAACCAGATAAAAGTAGAGAGCTCAAGGCAAAAAAGCCAACACTCAACGCATAATGACTTTGCTCGGCAAACGGCGGCACAGCTTTGATATAACCACTATAGGGCCCAACACCCCCCCCTGTAAAAAACCCCAACCAACCAATAAAAATCAATATAAAAAAACAAAAAAAAATAGACTTATTGAGGTCAATTTCCGAAGCGAAAACCAAAGTTCTTGAAAACAAATAAGCAGCCGCAAGCACAGGCAAAAATGGAATCAAAGTTAGAGCCTTTGAATCCCCATAATAAAAATATGGAATCACACAATAAAAAAAAATAATAAATGCAAAAGAAAATATTTTATAAATTAAATTTATTTTTAATGATTTAAAATATACATTCCTAAAATTTATTAAAAACACCAATAGAGAACAAAGTAACAGCCCCACCGCCAAAGATGATTGATTACCCATAACCATCAAAAATGGAGGCAACAAAGAAATCAGCAGTAGGGAAAATACTATTCTTATCGAGCAAAAATTGTCATTCATTGACATATAAAAATCGCGTACGTAGTTGGGGAAGAGTAAATCTGCTATTCTTCAAGGGAAACTCCATATAAGGGAGGCTCCGAAATTCTACCGACTATCGTCTACTCGCAGAGGGGGCTCATGCAACAAAATGCGGGCCGATGGGCTCGAATAGCTACCGTACCCATTCATTGGGGCGGCACAGACCGGGGGACGGGCATCTTGAAGCCATCCTTTACCCCCTGCCAACCTCGACTTGCCAGCGCAAGAGGCATGCGGCCAAGTTGCGGTAACCGGGTAAGTAGGACGTAACATAGGGCGAAAGCCTTTTGAAAACCTCGCAGATTCTTGCGGATGAAATAAATGCGATTTCGATTGGTGTAGTAAACGGAAAAGGGCGAATGACCTCCTCCGGTCAAGCTGCTCACCTTATGTAGCACCACCGCGTTGGAGACATAACTGATACGAATTCCGGATGAAGTCATACGCCAGACGAAGTCGGTGTCGTCGTAGTAGACAAAGTACTGCTCGTCCATTCGCCCCACTGTCTGTAAGACAGTAGCATCTAGCAGCATGAAGCATGTTGGCGCATAACCAACATGCTTTACGGTGTCACATTGTCCGAGGTCGATCTGGCCTATGCCGTAGTGGGGCGTGCGCATGGTCCAAGGGTTGATGTGACCCCCTCCATACCAGAGCCGCACGGGCTTATCGTGGTACATGATTTTGGGTGTGGCAGCCCTTTCGCTGCCATCGGCGAGTGCTTTCTGTAGTAGCCTAAGCGTGTCAGGCCCGAATTCGGTGTCGTTATTAGCCAGCAACACTTGTTTGCAGCCGTCGGCCAATGCAAGTTCAATGCCTTGATTGTTGCCCTTGGCGACGCCGACGTTGGCATTATTGAAGTGGACTTGTGTGTCGATGTTGTGCCGACTCGCCAGCGTTTCAGACAGGCGACAGCCGCTATCCTGCGTACTGTTGTCAATCACATAGAGGCGAAAATTATTAGGCTTTTCTTGGGCCTCCAAACTTTCGAAGAAACCTGGCAAAACGTCATCGCTGTTGTAGAGGACAGTGACAATTCCGAGCAATGGGGTGGATCCCGATGTTTGAACTTGCATAACAGTTATTTTTCCTTGCTCCCGATCCTGGGGAGCCTCAGAGGCCCAACTATAAGAAACAAATAAGTGTGGACTATTTTTGTGCAATAAACACATCGCCACCAAAGATGCCAAGCTCTGGTCTCTCAGTTGACAAGTATTCAACGGAGAAGCCTAAGGACTCTAGATCGCGAAATATCTTTTGACCGAATACTCTATAGGCCAATATTCCACCGGTTAGTGGGTCCCCATGAAGCTGCTTTGGGACGAGGTAAACATCTACCGTTTGGGTGGTGTCTACAAGAATATGATGCCCCATGCAGTCGGGATCAAATGGGACGGTAAATATGTACTTGCCACCTTTGCGTAGTACGCGATAGATCTCACTATGCGCCGAATCAATATTCCGAATGTGTTCAGCTACGTCCGAAGTCAAGATCACATCAAAACTATTGTCCGGGAAATCAATTTTTTCTAAGTTGATATTGAAACGATTCTCCTCTATTTCTGTCCCAAATGGCAGTCCAGGTATGTAGCTGGATCGCACCAAATTTGAGTCATTCTTAAGTAGTTTAGAGATAGAACTAAATGAGTCTGTCTCTAGTACTCGAAGCGGCAGGGTGTTTTGACTGACAAGCTCTTTGATGGATCTGCTCTTGTGACTGCTTTGGCCGTTGAGCACATTCAAGAGTTCCAGTGCAAGCGTTCGGTTTCGCATGGTAGCTCCGCACTTTCGGCACTGCAAGGTTTCACGGAGAAGCCCGACTCGATGTGCTTTTCGATTTTGGGTATTAGGAAAGTCATACATCATTCGAGCCGAGTCCCCGCATATGGGACAAAATATCTGTCTGCCGGAGTGCCTCAAAAACAGGTCGATATTTTCTAGATTAAAAAAATTCAGTAGGCTGAAAAAAGGATTGCTTTTTGCATTGCCTTGCAAGCTGTGGAAGACCTTACTTGCGATTACCCTCGGATAGGAATATCTTAAAAACATGTGCGACGTGGTCCTAATAAATTTTTTTACTCGCGTTGCGGGTGATCTTGCGATAAAAACTCTCGCTTTAAAGCTCTTTATGACTAAATTGTTTACTTCGACCCCCATCCCTTCCCCGGGATGAAATTTTGGAACTAGCTCATTTGCCCAACATGGATCTCCGACTCTGCAGAAATTGCGGCTCAAGATAAGCACTATATCTAATTACGGATAATTTATTAATCTTGAACGAAAATTACATTCACTTGCGTCATAGCAGCAAGCCGGTACCCGCGTGGCTCTAACGTCTTTTTTAGATCAGCTAGCAAATCCAGACTCATGCATTCAACTTGTAATACAGTCGGGCGATGAGCTGGCGAGAGAGCCTGAAGCACAGGTAGATCTAATCCTTCGATATCGATCGACATGAAGTCGAGCGGCTCGTGAATATAGGTCGCGAAGAAGTCGTTGATGTGCAGGTTTGGGACGGTTTCTACCCGTGCCACCTTCCCTGGCAGACCTGTTACGTTCGTATCTAATATGCTCTCTCGGGAAAGTGACGACAGTTCGTCGAGTTCGTGCACATGAAAAGAAACCATTTTGTCGAATCGATCGCTGACAGCAGTTTGGACGATTTGGTCATGTGGTCGAATGCTGCGCAGTCGCTCTGCTAGACCAGCGTTGGCCTCTATGATGTGTCCACGAGCGCCCCAAGCACGATACAGTAGGTAGGTTGAGGATGTCTGGACGGGATGATTACCGCCTATCTCAAGGTAGCGCACGGTTGACATGCTGCGGTCAGTTGTCGCGAATTGGGCCCGAAGAATGGCTTCAACAATTATGTCTTCATTACATTGTGAATAAGTTTCACGGATTGTTGTTTCTATAGGAGCGGATTTCAACTTCAGGCGCCCAATCTCGTACTCTATGAACGGGTTTGATGTCTTTTTAAGTTGGTGGCTATTTACGTACGCTGGTGCTAGCTTCCTTGTAAACATAGCGAGCATGCCGGCAAGCCGATACTGAGTCCCGATTACTTGGCGACCTAGCGTCGCGGCTACGATGTCTCTTCTGATCCACCATTTTTTACGTTTGCTCCAAGCATATTTCAAAAAATTTTGCATTTAAATGCTCCACTAAATTGCATATTAGTCAACCTTGTCCTTGTGTCTCTTATGTCTTCGAGCTATCAAGTGTGGGATCCCGCGGTATGGGTGCAGGGGCGATCCTACGCGAAACAGCGGCTTGAGTAAAAGCTTTAGTCCGGCGGCGAACCGCCGTGCTATAGGGTTGGTTGATGCATAAGGAAGGTTCAACTTAATCCCGTTTGGGTCATTCCGAAGGGCTGAGCCCGGGCTTGCCCGAGTGAGGATCGTCTTGAAGTCACCCGCATGCCGCTCGCATTCGCGGACGAGAAACGTTAGTCGAGTACTACGTGCAAGAGCGAAAGCTTCATCTAGCACTGTCTCTGGCACACGATCAACCATATCCAGAAACGTTGCATTCTGTACCTTGACAGCCTCAAGAGCAGATGGCGATCTATTTTCCAAGGCATATTCGACAGATAGTCCTTCAGCTGTCTCGGTAACGTCGTGGACAGACGGCACCAGTGCCTGGTTGAAAGCTTCTAGATCCTGATGGGCTAACTCAGCAAAAAGATATCTGAAATTTATCTTGGCTTTGGGTTGAAATTTGTCGCCATATAAAGATTTGGCAGCGCTCTTGTGCAGTGCGATAACAAATGCATTGACCTGCGCAATACCGAGTCGATCGGCTAGGCCCGCAAGAGATATTCCGGTCATTGAAAGGTCTACGACCACTGAGTCGGCGGATATTTTACGACCCGCATAAGCTAGATACTCCTTCGAAGATTTCAATGCAGCAACGCGTGAAATTAGAAAATATTCGACAGCTACGCTATCTCCAATATGGCTCGCAACTTTTTCCGCCAGTGATGACCAAAGGTTACAGTCCCGGCTAGACATTAGTGCCCGCGATATGCCTTGATCACAGCACCACAAAATTAGTGAGGCGCTGGCTAGTAGTAACAAAGGAAAATTCACTTCAATTTGGGCGGCCTGGAGGGCGCGAAATTTGGGGGGCGTGCGATGACTACGAAGCCGCATCTCTCGTATGAAGCAGCTTAGCTCGGGTGCACCGTTAGCGCTTAGAAACCGCTCCCATGGCGTCTCCGCGCTAGAGTTTGTTAAGGCTGCAGGGATTAGATGCTGCAGTGGTCGCATGAAGTCCAAGCTGGGATTGTCACCTGTATGTTTCAATATGATGCACTGAGTTTTTATTTGCTTCCAGATGCTGCCATCGTGCTTGCCACGTGTACTCACATAGAGTGTGATCACCTTGTCAAGGCCAGCTTTACGGAGTAGCCCTAGGATTACGTCGGGGGAAAGGTACATATCTGAGACCAGGATGTCGCCGTTTTGTACTAACGACATATTCTCCGTAATTGGGATGACGTTAGCGAACTCAGTGCTGATTTCAAGCTCCAGGGCATATTGACGCTCTTGCTGGGTCCAGTCCTTCTCTTTTTGAATCACATCGTATATGTCGTCAATCGAAATCTCATACTTCGATTCACGTGCGATGGCCTCAGCCCGAATCCGCGAAGTTCGAAAGTCTTCGCCAAGGGCTCTACCCATTATTTCAAATATCGTGTCGTAAGTTCCGCATCTGCGGGCGATCAGTGTGTCAAATACATCCCAACTGCGGACAAATCTCTTGTTCATGCTTAGTGATGCCAAAAATATTTAGAACGGGCTGTGCACTACCCGATAGTACTAACAATTAACCACCAGAGCGCCGCGCCCACCAGTTGTGCCGATAGCAATGACGCGAAAGCAACGCGAGAGGTAATACGAGCAGGCTTACAAAGTGCTGCAAAGGCTATACTACTGAACTGGCTTCCAATCAAAGCCGCAAATGTCAGACCTAGCAGCATTGAGTGAACACCGAAGAGCCACCCCAGTGGGACTGCCACAGTTAAGGTCAGCACTATCTCGATTAACAAGGGGATCGCCATCTGACGCGATGTTCCAGCCGAAGAAACGTATGTAGCAAAGCCCGCAGCTGCAGTTCGGACAATGGCCTGAAGCCCCAAAAGCGCTAGAAAGAGGCGGACGTCATTTATGTGGACCGAGCGAGGCGATAGTAAATTGAGCGCAAATTCCAGCGTAAACCAGCACAAACAAAGTACAGATAGGCACATTCCAGCGCATACGGCCGGACTGAACAAGCCGATGCGGTTTAATGCCTGGGTGGAGCCAGTTGTGTGCCAACGAGCGAATGGTGCCAGCAAAGCTGACATTGCAGAGGAAAGAACTCCTATGGCTAATGAGTTAAGTATGCCAGCGAGGTAAAAGGAACTAAATAGTTGCGGTTCGATGATTGCAATTAGCGGAGGGATGCTGTATTGGACAATGAGACTTGAGGCGGTTCCGAAGGCAAAGCCGTAAAGTATGCGAAGATTACACCAAAGCTGAACTCGAATTTCAAGATTGGTAGGTATACAGCCACAGCTATCTACTAGCCTTAGGCGAGTTAATGCCCATCTCGTGGTAATCAAGGTTAACCAAGTGCCAGCAAATATACCAAGGGCTACTTGAATAAGATTTCTGTTACCTAAAGCTACGACGCTGAGCATGCCCAGAAGGCCACCCGCCCGAGCGCACGCAAAAATTAACGCAGGGATCCAATTACGCTCTTCTGCAAAAAATTGACCGAAACGTACTTGCCAAAGTAACAACCAACTATTCGTCAATAGCAAGATTATCAAAAGAATCAAGAACTTATTTGCAGTCAGTGCATTTAAACTTGACCAACCTTGAATCCATGCGCCAGCGCTGAACAAAGTTATGAAAGCTGCGCTGGTCAAACCCCAACCAATGCGACGCCCCGCAAGCACTATGGCAGTTGCGGTCGCATCGTGTAGGCTGTGACGCGCTTCTACCAAGCGCCGGGTCACAACATTTGATAAGTTCACAGAGAGAAGGGGGGCTATGGCCGCTATAGACATAGCCAGGCCCCAAGCTGCAAAATCCGCTCCGCTCCAAATAGACACTGCAATCGCTGTGAGAGCCAGCTGGTAGATCGCAGCGACTGCGCCGCTGAAGACGTTTGCGGCGGAATTCGAGGAAACTCGCCTCAGCATACTGGTGCGCATAGTCTTGTATTTAAGAGCAATACACGTTGCTTATGGCTGGCTGAGAGGTACGCTCGCCCTGCTTCAGAGCTCGGGGAGGCCGAACGGCTGACTGAATTGACGCATTCAGCTGGCACGACCGAGCTCTAATGGTGTTACTTGATGTTGCGCCTGAGCTGACATGGCCTCACTAAGCTCCTGTCCCTGCACCCAGCGCACGCGCTCTTGAGAGGTTCGCGTAGCAATGACGTATGTCACCTGCACGGAAGTCCCCAGTCACATGCAGAGCAGACTCGCTGCCAAGCGGTTGCTGCAACAATTGTGCCACTTCGTTAACATTTGTCGGCAGCCCCGATCCCATATTAAGCGCGTCAAAGCCAGTTAAAGTTTTGTCCAGACCTAGGCAAATTGCACGTACAACATCGCTGACATGAACAAAGTCTCGGCCCTCGCGCCCATCCTCAATGATATTAATCGGGAGCCCTTGCCGCATCCTGTTTGACAAGATGGACAGAATTCCTGTGCAGGGATTATGCAGCGACTGTCGCTCGCCATAGATATCCTGAAAGCGTAGAGCGACCACAGTCGTCCCATAAACTTTTGCAAAGATACGACTGAAGGTCTCATTGGCAAGCTTAGTCGCCGCGTAGACAGATGCGGGGCGTGGTGTGACATGTTCGGGCGTTGCCACTAATTTCAGCATTTCCACGCTGGGGCCGTACGGTTCGAAATCTCCGGCCTTCATTCGCGAAGTGTCTCGCGACGTGGGAACAAAAAGCTGTTTGCCAAGGCGGTATGCTCCCTCACCATAAATTGTACGGCTCGATGCAAGAATGATGCGACTTATATGACGATGGCACGCCCCATTAGCCTCAAATAATGCCGCGGTCGCTTGCTGATTGACAGCATAGTAGTGTGCGATTTGGTACATGGACTGGCCCGTACAAGTTTCAGCAGCCAGATGAACGATTTCCTCCATACGGGCCAGTGCGATATCCATAACACTTCGGTTCCGCACATCAGCACAAAGAAATTCAACGTCGCCAGTTTTTAGCCAAGGGATATTTGACTGCCGCAATGCTCCGTGAGTTTGCGGACTTAGGTTATCTATAACTATAACTTCGTGTCCTGCTTCAATTAGTGACTCATCGAGCCAGGAACCAATAAAACCGGCGCCTCCTGTAACAAGAACCTTCATTTTTTCCAATTAATAGTTGCGTCTGTATTTGTCTTCGAGGCTCATTGTATCGTCTTCGCCAAGATAGCTTCACGATTGCACTTCTACTACTCCAAGGGAAATCTTTCCGGCGTTGTAAAGGCGATGGACCGCTCCAAGAGGGATATAGGTTGACTGGGTTTCTGTCAAAGTCATAACTTTATCGCCGTTAGTGATTACAGCAATTCCTTTGACTACGACCCAGTGCTCTGCTCGATGGTGATGCTTTTGTAAACTCAGGCTGGCCATGGATTTCACAGGTATTCTTTAACCTTGAAGCACCATCCTTGTCGATGCTGTCGTACCAACCATAAGGGCGGTGTAGCCTTCTGTGCGATTATGCTCTTTAGACTTATTAACATGCAGCTAGGTAACACTATTTTTGACATCCTGACTACGGGATTTATCTGCCACAAGGATCACGTCAAGGGTTTCGATGACGATGAGATTATCGAAACCAACTAGGCTAACGAGCCGGCTAGTGACGCGCACTAAGGTATTTTTGCTGTCTGCGGTCAGTATGTCACCTACCTGAGCATTACCGTTGGCGTCTTTGGGAAGTGCTTTATGGCGGCGTAGTCAACTGACTTAGAGGGAACGGCAGCAAATACAGCCCTACATGGGCGCACAAATTGGGCCCCTGAACTGCGCTTACCCCAGGCGTCCTGTGTAGCCTGCACGATGCTTGTCCGAAACTGCTCAAGTGCGTTGATCCATGCAGAGGCTTTGAGCACGACCATGCCTGCGTTCCAGAAGTAACGTCCCTCGTTCAAGTAGGCTTGGGCGGTAGCGGCATCAGACTTTTCCACAAGCCAGCGCACTGCATACGCGCCTGCATTCGCCTCAGCTTGATTGATTTGGATATAGCCATAACTCGTCTCTGGCTTGTCTGGTGTCACACCCAAAATAACGATGGTACCGTTAGCCGCCTCTCCCGCTACTTGTCGCATAGCGATGGTGAAGGCTAGCGCGTTAACCACCGTTTGATCGGCAAGCGTAACGACCAGCCCAGGGTCTGCGCTACCGTCCATGGCGGCCAGCGCTGCCAATGTAAGCGCTAGTGCAGTATTTCTGCCTGCCGGTCCCAGCAAAACACAGCCAAGCTCAACACCGTTTTCGCGAAGCTGTTCCAATGCCAAGAAAAGATGATATTCGCCGTTGATGACAATGGGAAATGCGGCCTTAATGTCTAAATTGCCAAGGTTGGCCAGACGTAAGGCCGCTTGCTGAAACAAGCTCTTTTTGCCGGTCAAGCAAAGAAACTGCTTAGGGAAGCAGGTGCGGAATAGTGGCCACAAGAGGGTGCCCGAATCACCACAAAGAATGACAAGGGTGACGTCGATCATGCTTTTTGTGTTCCTTGTCCGCAAACTTTTCAACCTCAGACTTCAGAGGTTCGATTTCTGTCCTCAGCGCCTCGTGCCCATCCATCTTGCGCTGCAGAAACCAATAGGTAATAGCCGCCTTTTCTGCCACACCTCTGGGGGTTAGATTGCCTTTAGGCAGTACCTCAATCCGCCCACGGTATACCGAACGTTTCGGCCAGCTGGGGCTGGGTAATGTCGAACTATTGTTCCAAAAAACGAAACGCGCTAAACGTAGTGCCTTTCAGAAGGCTGGCATGGCGGCTAGTCATGGTTTGTTTGGATTTCTCTGGTTTTTGGCACGCTACCGCCCTGTCGTATCACGATCGACATACGCGGAATCTATACCCAGACGTGTGGCTGGCGCGCCGCCCAGTGGGCGGGCGCCATAATCTGCACTTTTATTTGTACGAGTAGTAATACTTGTACGAAGACCCGTAACCCACGCGGTTGCGCTGTACACCGTTGTAAATAACGCCCTTAATGGGCGCAGCCACGCCCGAATGGCGCAGCTTGGCCATGGCGTCGCGCTGTTCGCTAACTGTGCTTTGTTCGGCACGGGCCACCATAAAGGCTACGGTGGTGTGCTTTAGAACGGCCAGGGCGTCGGCCACCGGCAAAATGGGCGGGGTATCTATAACAATAAGGTCGTATTTTTGGGCCAGGTTATCCAGCACCCGGGTAAACTGGTTCGACAACAGCAGCTCGCCCGGGTTGGGGGGTACGGTGCCGGCGGGCAGTACCGTTAACCCCGGTACGCCGGTGCTGTACTGCACCTGCTCAAGGCTAACATTGCCCGCCAGCACGTCCGACAACCCGGCTTGTTTTTTGTCTAGCCCGAAGTACAGGTGCAAGCGGGGGCGGCGCAAATCGGTACCCATAACCAGCACGCGCTGGCCGCCGGTGGCCAGCAGTGCGCCAAAGTTGGCCGACACAAAGGTTTTACCCACGCTGGCGGTGGCGCCGGTAAAGGTAATTACCTTGCCTGGCGCCCCCATTAGGGCAAAGGTTAAGCCGGTGCGCAACGAGCGCAGGCTTTCTATGGCCGGGTCTTCGGGGTGGCTAACGGCCAGCAAAGGGTTAGCCCCGGTGTTGGTTTGCCTGGCCTTGAATATTGACCGCCGCCCGGTTTCCGACAAGGGAATAGACACATACGTTGTAAGCCCGGTGGCCTGTTCAATTTGTTCGGGGCGCTGTACGGCGGGGCGTAAAAAATAGGCTACAAACGCCGCCAAAATGCCCAGCATTAAACCGGCAGCGCCGGCTACCGCCACCACCAGGGCCTTGCGCGGCGCCACAGGGCGGTCGTTGCGCAGGGCGTAGTCAATAATGCGCACATTGCCTATGGTTCCGGCTTCGGCCACCCGCAGTTCCTGGGCATTGTTAAGCAACGAAATGTACAAGGCCGTATTAACGCGGGCGTCGCGTTCGTAGGTAAACAGGCCGCGCTGGGCCTCGGGCAACTGGTTAATTTGCTTGTTCAGTTCGTTAATGGCCTTGCCAATAGCGGCTATTTGCTGGTTGGCGGCTTTAACGTCGGGGTGCTCGGGTTTAAAGCGCTGCAGCATTTCGTCGCGCTTAAGGGTGGCTTCCAGGCGGCTGTTTTCCAGTGCAATGGCTTGTTGCAACAGGCCTTCGGCTTCTTTGTCTACGGCTACGGTGCCGCTGCGTTCGCGGTAGCCGGTCAGGGCGTTTTCGGCTTCGTCTACGCTGCGCTTAACATTGGGCAACTGGGCTTCTAAAAACTTCAGGCTGCTGCGCGCTTCGGCGCTGCGACGCTCTACGTTTTGGGCCAGGTAGGCGTTGGCAATGGCGTTAACCATGTCGGTGGCAAACACCACGTCGCGGTGTTCAAAGCTAATATTGATAATGTCGCTTTGTTTGCCGGCCTCAGATACGTTCAGTTCTTTTCGTAATTGTTCTACGGCTTCGGTGGGGGCAATTTTTTTAACTTCGAAGCGGGTGCCGGGGCGGCCGGCCAGCTGGGTAACGGCTATAACCGCTGGTTCGCCGGCCACGTTAAAGGTATATCGGCGCCCGGCCGGGCCTTCCAGCAGCAGGTTGTCGTTGTTGTCGTACAGGGCAAAGCCCGCGTCGGTAACGCTTAGGTAAAAGGGCTGGCCCCACCAGCGGCGGGGCAATTGCAATTCCGAAACCTCCAGGCGCTCGCCGCCCCAGGCAAACGAATCCAGACCCAAAACGGGTTCGGCCAGCTGGTTGGGGGTGTTGGCGTCGTGGCGGCGTGCCAGTAAATTGCCCAGCAACGGAAACCGGTTGTCCACTTCAATGGCAATGTCGGCCTTGGTTTGGTTAATGGCTTTAAGCAATACCTCGCGCGAACGCAGAATTTCCAGTTCGCCTGCTACTTTACTGCCCTGCATGGCCGCCATGGGGTCGGAAAACACGGCCAGCCCGCTTAGCGCCCCGCCGGTTTGCTCTTCAACCTGTATTAGGGCGTCGGCCTTGTAAATGGGGGTTGCCAACAAGGCATAGGCCACGCCCGCAGCCAGCGCAGCTGCAAAAATGGCGCCCACCAGCCACAGGCGCTGGGCAATGACGTTAAACAGTTCGCCCAGGCTAATTTCGTCGTCGTGCACATCTTGGCCCGGGGGTACTGCGTTTTGCGTAGGTAAAGAATCAGACATTATTTAGGGTAAGCAGTAAATTAGCGGGCAAGGTTGTCCAGGTTGGTCAGGCCGCCAACTGAAGGCAGCAACTGGTTGATAACGCGCGACCAGCGTGTAACGGCGGCGGCGTCAACAAAAACCACATCGCGGGCTTGCAACCGGAAGCCGTCGGCCAATACCAGGGCGTCGGGCGAATTCGCGTTAAGGTGCCATACTTGGGGTTTCGCACCGGGTACGGCGCGCAGCACGTACACCTGGCTGCCATTCGATGTAGTGGGGTTAAGCCCGCCGGCATCGCCCAGGGCTTCGGCCAAGGTGTAAGCGCCATAGGGCAATAATACCGACTGCGGCTTGACCACTTCGCCCAGAACAAACACCTTGTTGTAGCGTTTTTCGGCCACATTCAGAATATCGCCGTCTTGCAACACCAGGTTTTGCGACATGTCGCCCTTTTGGTACAGGGCATACAGGTTAATGGCGTAGCGTACGCCGTTGCGCGTAAGCACCGCCTCGCGTTCGTCGGCGTTTTCGTTCAGGCCTTCGGCACGGGTAACTACGTCGGTAACGCGCAAGGGAACGTCGGTTAAAGCCACCGGCCCGGGCTTGTTAAATTGCCCCACGGCAAATACTTTGCGACCCCGGTACTGCACTACCGACACATCTACCTGGGGCTCGGTCAGGTACTGGGTAAGTTTTTGGGTCAGCTCGTTCCGGATGTCTGTGGTGCGGCGGCCGGCGGCCTTCACACGGCCTGCGTAGGGGTAAAAAAAGTAACCGTCGTCGGCCACCACCCGGCCGGCAATTTCGCTGGTAATTTGCCCTGCGGGGTTGTTCAGTTCGGGGTGGTTCCAAACAATTACGTTAAGGATATCGCCCGGGGCCACCAGGTACTGGTAGCTGCCGTTGCTGTTTGGCACGGCCGCGTTTCGGCGCGCCTGGTCAAGCTGGGCGGCAGCTTCAAGCTCTTGCCGTTGCTGGTATACGGTTTCGGGGGTAATGGTGTGAATATCCACACGCGCGGTAACGTCGTCGCCAAGGCTGCCGCTGCTGGTGGGGCGTTCGCCCTGCACGCCCAAATACATGCCTGTACAACCGGCCAGGGCCAGCAACAAGGCCACAAACGCCAAGGCGGCCATACTGCGCAACATGGCGGTGGCGCACGGCGGGGTTGGCGCGTCCTGACATACTCCGGCAGGCTCTGTAACGTTTTGGGCTATGGTTGGCATGGTTGAACGTAAGATCTGTTAAGGGTTGGGGGTAGCCTTGGCCAGCATACCGGCCTGCAGCAGGCGCGTGGCCCATTCTGTGCAGGCTTCTTGCATTAGGGGCCATTGTTCACGAAACACGGTTTCGGGCGCGTGTAAAGGGTCGGCCAGGTCGTGCCCGCCATTCCAGTGGCGCAGCAAAAACGTTTTGCCACCGGCCTGGGGGTAACGCTGCAAAATGTCGCGGCGGTGACCTTGGTCCATAACCAGCACAACGGTTGCCGCCTGGAAGTCTACCAAATTAACCGGTGCGCTACGTTTTTGCGGGTCAAGGGGCAAGCCGAAGTGGTTGGCCGTGGCCTGGGCAAACGGGTGCGGGCTGCGCCCGGCAGGCGCAGCCAGCCCGCGCGACACCACCTGCGCGTTTATACCCTGCTGTTGCAGGGCGTGGCGCATAAGCACTTCGGCCATGGGGCTGCGGCATATGTTGCCGGTGCACATAACCAAAATCAAGGGGCGGGTGTCGGGCATAGCATCCAGTTGGTTAATACTTCCCAGCGGGGGTTAAGGGCAGGGTCGGCCGAGTTAGACAGCGTTTGCGGTGTTTGTATGTTAACCAGCAAGCGGTCGTCAATGGTGTTTAGCACCACGCCGCGGGCAATGCGGGTGGGGGCAGCCCCTTCCGTGGTTACAGAGCACACCAATGTGCCTGGCTTGCCCAGCACGGGCAGCAAAACTTCAAGCACGCGCTTGCGTCGGGTGGTGGTGGGTGTACCAACGTCTTTGGGCACGCCTTGGTCGAAAGTGGCGGTATACCTGTCGCCCGAGGGCGAAAATATGTAGGTGCCCTTGCCGTGCTGGCGGTCGTTTTGCCAGCCGCCCTGGTAAACGTCGCCGCGCCAGGGCGAGGCTTTGCCATATTCGTAGCGGCCGTGGCCATGGCGCATGTCGTTTTCCCAGTGGCCGGCATAGCCGTCGCCGTTGGGGTACAGCTTTACGCCATAGCCATGCTTTTTGCCGGCCACAAACTGGCCTTGGTACAAGGCGCCGGCCGCGCCTTTGGCCTGCCCTTGGCCCTGGGCCAGGCCGTTTTCGCAGCCGCCGGCATAGTCGCCTTGCAGTTCGGGGTCGAAAACGCGGCAAGCGGGTGCTGTGGGTGCTGGGGCTTGCGTGGCTGCGGGTGCTGCGGCTTGTGCGGGCGCAGGTGTTTGCGCGGCTACGGGCGCTACCGCTTGTGCGGGCACAGGTGCATTGGGTTGGGCGCAGGCGGCGTGTGCTGCGGCCATGCCCAAAACCACCCCCGCTAGTCGGCCCCAGGTGTTCGTCATGGCGTGTCCTCGGGGGGGATGTCGGAAATGCCACGCAAACCGTCGCCGTCGCGGGCGTTTTCAAGCCAGCCTTTTTCGGCCATTTGGTACAGGTCGGCCGGCGAATTCACCATGCGGCCCACGTCGCGATTCCAGGGTGACAAGCTGAACGAGGCCGAGGCGCCGGAATCGTTGGTTAGCAGGGTGCCCAGCGGGATGCGCACAAAAACACCCTTGTCTTGATAGGGGTTGCCGGGGCTGCCGGGGCTTGTGATGTCGTTGCCGTTGGTATGGGTGTACCACACGCCAACCTCAAGGCCCGACTTGAACGTACGGGTTAGCTCGAAGCGTGCGCCCAGGTCGCCCGCCAGGAAGCGCCCGGCCCGCACGGTAGCGGTAAGTCCGTCGACCCAAGGCAGCCGGTAATGCCCCGAGGCCATAATTTGGTGGGTGCGGTACGACAAAAACCCCGTACCTTTGTAGTTGCGTTGCCGCAAAATGTCTACCGACACGTCGGCCGCCCAGCGCCCGCCCGACAAATACAGCGCCTGGGCCCCAAAACCGCCAAACATTTCTTCGTACAGCCCGAACGAGGCCCGCGTATACACCCGCTGCGACGGGTGCCACAGCTGGTTAAGCAACAGGCGGTCTAGTTTGTAGCGCGATGCCTGCCGGTACAAGGGCGCGTCGGAACGTACATGCGGCAACGTTGAGTTTGATTGCTGAGAAATATCGCTAATGGTTTCTAGTACCGACGCCCGCACAGCCCCTTCGAACCAAAGCCCCTGCCCCAGGTTGACGTCTAGTGCCGCGGTAAGGCCCAGGTCGTATTTAAAGATACCACTAGGGTCATTAAGTATGCTGGAAAATGACGGCGCCAGTGTAAACGAGGTTTGGTCGTGGGTGTCGAACTGTACTCGGGCCAGACCCCAGTCAAAATTGGTGCCTGCAGATTGCTGAAAAGCCAGCTCGTCGAGCATGGCGTTAAGGTCGTTGCGGCGGCTGGCCTCGAAGCGGCCATTGGGGTTGGCGTAGCTTAACGTAACGGCGTGGGCCAGTTCGCTGCGCGTGGCGGTACCCATAAAGTAGCGCTGCAATGTCGGCACGTCGAAAAACGTCCAGGTCATGCCGGCCACGCCACGGGTTTCCCAGGTAATTTCAAGGGTTTGGGTTTCAAACGGGGCGTAGGCCATGGCAATGCGGGCGGCACGCCCTACCCCGCGCGATGCGTAGCGGTAACGGTTGCTGGATACCGACAGCGACATTACGCCGTTGTGCCAGGCCACCCGTACGTTGCGCAGGCCTTCCTGGTGCAAGGCAACCAGCAGGTTTTGGCGAAACTGGCGGTCGGTTTCCCATTGGGCGGCGGTAGGCCGCGGCGCGGCGCTGGCCCAGGCGCCACCGGCAAACGGGCCGGCTTCGTTGATGTTGGGTACAAAACTGCGTGTACCCTGAAGCGGCAATGCCAATGACAGGTTGAAACCGTACTGATCCTGGTTGCGGGTGGCTTGCAGGGTAAGCGCGCCCCAGGTGTATTCGAGCCCTACGCCCAGGCGACCCGGCTTGCGGTTGCTTAAGCCGGTACTGGCGGCGAAAGGGTCGCGGTTGTAGGCGGTGCGGTCGTATTCGGCCACCAGCGCCCACGACGGCAGGCTTTTATGGCGGTAACGCAGGCCGGCGTAGGGGCCGTCGATGCGCTTGCGGCCATAACCCACGGTAGCATCAACGTTACCTAAGACGCCCAGGTCAACCCGCTTTGTGGCGGCAATAAATTCGCTGCGAAACAAGGCTGTGCCGTGTATGTCTTCGGCCCCTACCGACACTTCGGGCATCCAGCCCAGGCCAAAGGCGTTTTCGGGCAGCAAGCGCAGCTTGAAGCCAAAGGCCTTGTCTTTGTATGAGCCGTAATCGGTATTGTTTTGAAAGCCTTGAACACCGCTGATGCGCGTGTAGCGCCCCGACACTTGCAAGCCGGGCAACGCTTGCATAACGCCATAGGCGGCGCCATACGGGGCCGACCGGCTAAAACCCATGTACAGCATGCCGTCTTCGGCCATGCGGCCCGACGGCATGTTGATAAGGCCGGTTAACCCTAGCGATGTAGGCGACTCGGACGCTGCAGCGCGTTGCGCCGCGCCCAAGGCAACCAAAAGAAGGAAAATGGCAAGCAGACTGAACCCAAGAAAGGGTAAGCGCCCTACCGTCAGTGTGCTACGCATGTAACCCGAAGTGGGCGCCTGTTTAAGCCGGCACCTGTAGACAAGACAAGGGGCGCGCAAGGCAGGCGCGCCCCGGTACTAAAGCAATAGTTTTTAGCCGCCGTGGTGGCTGGTAGTTGGCGTAGAACCACCGCTGCTGCCGCCCGCTGCTGCAGCAGCGGCGGCAATGCCACCGACTACCGCCACACCGGCAGCAATGGCGCCCAGGCCAATACCGCCAATGGCGCCTACGCCAACGCCCGCCGCAGCTGCGCCAGCCGCGCCAGCTGCACCGGCGGCCGCACCTGCGCCAGCACCTGCCCCCGCAGCACCCGCACCTGCGCCAGCACCTGCCCCCGCAGCACCAGCACCCGTGCCCGTGCCCGTGCCCGTGCCCGAGGCACCCGCACCTGCGCCGCCAGCGGCTTGCGCCATGACGCTACCCGAAAAAGCGAGCGCAACCAGCGCTGCAGTAACTTTGGTTAACTTGGACATAGAGCCACCTTTGAGCTTGAGCGCGCGCCGTATTTAAGAGTGATTAACACGCCTGCGCACTGAGTTAAATTTTAAAACGTAATCCGTTCGGCCTAGTTTACAACAACTTTTTACACAATGGCAAAACCACCTGTTGTTAATTGGCGTTCACACTCATAATAGCTGACACCTTGCTGCCATAGACTGCCTCCAATAACAGGGGCTGCTTCCAATAACAAAGGCTGCGTTCAGTAACAAGCAATGTAGGGCGGCTGCTATGCCAATAGCAATATTTCAAGAATTATGTAGCGACGACGACATCTTCGTAAAACCGGAAGCCGATTGATCGAAGCGTCGTCACTGGCAGCTTAAGGCCACACGCCTCAAGGGCGCGGCGGCGCACCGTGTGACAGACAACGCCCACAACGCAAAAACCCAGGTTAAGAGACCGGCTGCACAGCCAACCGCATACCCATCGCCTTTAAAATTGCAGTCAGGCTTTTTAGCGCAGGATTACCTT
The DNA here is from genome assembly GCF_014237865.1 of Pusillimonas minor. Lineage (GTDB taxonomy): Bacteria > Pseudomonadota > Gammaproteobacteria > Burkholderiales > Burkholderiaceae_B > Neopusillimonas > Neopusillimonas minor. Next base: position 247,939 of record NZ_JACJUU010000004.1, on the reverse strand, counting down.
GCGGTGAAAGTGTCCGGTAAAGCTGCGTCGGATTCAAGTGGGCCTGTTCGGCTACGGCTTGCACGCCACCAAACGCCTGCGTCAGCTGACGCAATACCGTCAGCAACTCAGCCTGATCCCCATCTTCCAAGATGGCGTTAATTACCTCGAAGGCAAGCGCCGGATCGCTACGATACAAATCAGCCATAGCATCAGTGTGAGATTTACTTTTCATGTTTCGGCCCTCTGCCTCCAGTCTTGCCAGCAGCCCACAGCACGCTCAATATCAAGATCCTGACTATTCTTGTCGCCGCCACATAACAACACCACCACCCGATGGCCCGACAGAGCGTAGTAAACGCGATACCCCGCCCCAACGTCGACACGCAACTCCCAAACACCATCGCGGCAAAACTTGTGATCACCAAAGTTCCCACCTTCGAGGCGAGAAATGCGTCTGATGATGGCCACTTTTGCCCGAATATCGCGCAAACGGGCTAACCAATCTATAAAAAGATCTTTTTGCCCATCAGCCGTTACGTAATGCTCGACAAGGTATCCAGCCATTTTCGTTTATAAACAAAATAAAAACAAGGGTGAAAACATCGACATACGCTCCATTAAGCGTTTATTGATGGGAACGTATCACGGGAGCATCTTCACGACCCTATATGCCGTGAGCATTTTGTCTACCTGCTTCGCGTATTTTCAGCTTCGCTGACCAGACCCACAACGCAAAAACCGCGCCCGAACACTTGCCGACAAGGCAGTATTCGGGCGCGGTTTGGTGATGCCGGGCTAACGCCTGGGCGCAGCCTGCATCAAGCGTGCTGCGCCGGCGGCGGGCCAGTTTACCAGACCGTGGATTAACCCAGCTTGGCAATGGCCGCGTTCAGCGTAGCGCTGGGGCGCATCGCTGCGTCGACCTTGGCTGTGTCGGGACGATAGTACCCACCAATGTCAACAGGCTTGCCTTGCGGGGCGGCCAGTTCGGCCACGATTTTGGCTTCGTTCTCGGTCAGTGTTTTGGCCACTTCGGCAAACTTGGCTTGCAAGTCGGCGTCGGCAGTTTGTTCGGCCAAAGCCTGGGCCCAGAACATAACCAGGTAGAAATGGCTGCCGCGGTTGTCGAGACCGCCCACTTTACGATCGGGCGAACGGTTTTCGTCGAGGAATTTACCGGTTGCGCGGTCGAGCGTGTCGGCCAGCACTTTGGCTTTGGGGTTGTTGTAGCTGTTGGCCAGGTGCTCAAGCGACGCGGCCAGGGCCAGGAATTCACCCAGCGAATCCCAGCGCAGGAAGCCTTCTTCGACAAACTGCTGCACGTGCTTGGGTGCCGAACCACCTGCACCGGTTTCGAACAGGCCACCACCAGCCATCAAAGGCACGATAGACAACATTTTTGCACTGGTGCCCAGTTCCATGATGGGGAACAGGTCGGTCAGGTAGTCGCGCAGGACGTTGCCGGTGACCGAAATGGTGTCTTTGCCCTGGCGAATACGCTCGAGCGAGAACAACGTGGCTTCGACCGGGGTCATGATGCGGATATCAAGGCCGTTGGTGTCGTGGTCTTTAAGGTAGCGCTGAACCTTTTCAATAAGCTGTGCATCGTGACCGCGTGCGGGGTCGAGCCAGAATACGGCTGGGGTGTTGCTAAGACGTGCGCGGTTAACGGCTAGTTTGACCCAGTCTTGAATCGGCGCGTCTTTAGTTTGGCACATGCGCCAGAGGTCGCCCGCCTGCACAGCGTGCTCGAGCAGTACGTTACCTGCAGCGTCGGTGACGCGTACAACGCCGTCGGCCGGCACAACAAACGTCTTGTCGTGTGAGCCGTATTCTTCGGCGGCCTGCGCCATCAGGCCCACGTTGGGAACGCTGCCCATTGTGGCCGGGTCGAACGCGCCATTGCGTTTGCAATCGTCAATAACAGCCTGGTAAACACCTGCATAGCAACGATCGGGAATCACGGCCTTGGCATCTTGCAACTTGCCCTCGGCGTTCCACATTTTGCCCGAATCGCGGATCATGGCAGGCATGGAGGCGTCGACGATGACGTCGCTGGGCACATGCAGGTTGGTAATGCCTTTGTCGGAATTGACCATGGCCAGACCGGGTTGCGCTTTATAGACAGCGTCGAGGTCGGCCTTGATGGCGCTTTGCTGTTCGGCGGGCAAATCGCCCAGACGAGCGTACAAATCGCCAATACCGTTATTGGGGTTGAAACCAATGGCCTTAAGGGCATCGGCATGCTTGGCCAGCACGTCTTTGTAGAACACCGACACGACATGGCCGAACAGTACCGGGTCGGAGACCTTCATCATGGTGGCTTTCAGGTGTACTGAAAACAAAACACCCTGGCGCTTGGCGTCTTCGATTTGCGCTTGCAAAAAGCTGCGCAGCTTGGCTACCGACATGACCGAAGCATCGATCACTTCACCGGCTTTAAGCGTGGTTTTTGCTTTAAGCACGGTGGTGGTGCCATCGTTGGCGGTCAGTTCGATTTTGACATCGCCGGCCTGGCCGACTGTTACCGATTTTTCGCTGCCGTAGAAGTCGCCGTCGGCCATGCTGGCCACATGCGCTTTGGAATCGGCTGCCCAGGCACCCATTTTGTGGGGGTGCTTGCGTGCGTAGTTTTTAACTGACAAAGGGGCACGACGGTCGGAGTTGCCTTCGCGCAGAACGGGGTTAACCGCACTGCCCTTGACCTTGTCGTAACGCGCCTTGATATCTTTTTCTTCGTCGGTTGCAGGTTCGTCGGGGTAGTCGGGCAAGGCATAACCTTGTGCCTGCAACTCTTTAATGGCGGCCTTCAGTTGCGGCATCGATGCACTAATGTTAGGCAGCTTGATGATGTTCGCTTCGGGCTGGGTTGCCAGCTGGCCCAGTTCGGCCAGCGCATCAGAAATTTTCTGTTCAGCCTTGAGCTTGTCGGAAAATACCGCCAGAATGCGGCCCGACAGAGAGATATCACGCGTTTCCATGGCGATACCGGCTGTACGGGCAAACGCTTCGACCATTGGCAACAACGAATGCGTCGCCAAAGCTGGCGCTTCATCGGTAAGGGTATAGATAATCTTGGAAGTCATAGTGTCCTCTTGAGCCTGTGTCTGTCGCGGAAAAAGCAGGCACCGTTATCCGGGACTGGCACCGCGGGTTAGCGTGATATGTCTTATATAAGATACAAGACAGCCCCCTATTATAGCGAGAGCGCTGTCAAGTTGGCATCCGGTTGATAATTTCCTGACCAAAACCTGAGCAAGATACCTGCGTGGCGCCCGGCAGACGTCGTGCAAAATCGTAGGTCACGACCTTGTCTTGAATAGCGGCCTCGATGCCGGCCACAATCAGGTCGGCGGCTTCGGGCCAGCCCAGATGGCGCAGCATCATTTCGGCCGACAAAATGGCTGCCCCCGGGTTGACGTAATCTTTACCGGCATACTTGGGCGCCGTGCCGTGCGTGACCTCGAACAGGGCCACCGAGTCGGACAGATTGGCGCCGGGAGCAATACCCGTGCCCCCAACCTGAGCCGCAACCGCGGCCGAAAAATAATCGCCGTTCAGGTTGGTGGTAGCAATGACGTCAAATTCTTTCGGGCGTAACAAAGCCTGCGGCAGGAAGGCGTCGGCAATGGCATCTTTAATAACAATGTCGCGGCCGGTTGTCGGGTTTTTAATGCGGCACCACGGCCCTTCATCGATGAGCTGCGCACCAAACTCGCGTCGGGCCAGGTCATACCCCCAGTCACGGAAAGCCCCCTCGGTGAACTTCATGATGTTGCCCTTGTGCACCAACGTAACCGAACTGCGGTCGTGGTCGATGGCGTACTGAATGGCTTTTCGAATCAGGCGCTCCGACCCTTCGCGAGACGCCGTTTTAATGCCGATGGCCGATGTTTTGGGATAGCGGATATCTTGCGCCCCCAGCGTGTTCTGCAAGAAATCAATCAGCGCATTGGCCTGATCAGATTCGGCCGGAAACTCGATGCCTGCATAGACGTCTTCTTCGTTTTCACGAAAGATCACCATATCGACGCGCTCGGGGTGCTGAACGGGCGACGGCACACCCTTGATATAGCGCACCGGGCGCAGGCAAACGTATAAGTCGAGCTGATGTCGTAAGGCCACATTGAACGAACGAATACCCCCGCTGACCGGGGTCGTCAGCGGGCCCTTGATGGCGACAACATAATCTTTGATGGCCTGCACCGTTTCGGCGGGCAACGCGGTTTGGCCATAGCGGTCGGCCGCACTTTGCCCGGCGTAAATTTCCATCCAGTGAATTTTGCGTGCGCCGTTGTAGGCCTTTTGTATCGCGACATCAACCACATTGCGCATCACCGGCATGATGTCTTTACCCGTGCCGTCGCCCTCGATAAACGGGATGACGACCTGGTCGGGTACCTGCAGTGTGCCGTCGGGATTAACGATAACCTTGCCGCCCTGACTGGGGACCTGAATATGCTGGTAAGACATGAGTGCTCCGGTGAGTATTCGCGTGGCCGGCGTGCGGCATTTGGGGCATTTTATCGCGAGCAAAACGCATACAGTAACCGCCCTGCACAGTGAGGACTAACCCGACCTTTTAATTTCATGCACATCCAAATACAATTTGGCACAAATTTGAGTACAAGCCATGCCACAACTCCAACAGCCTGTTCTGACCCCGCCCGAGACGCAACTGCCTGTGGCTTCGCCGTGTGCCTGCGCGTTCACGCTGATGTGCGATGAAAACTGGCAAATCATCTGGGCATCGCCTGAACTGCAGACATTGACGGGCTATGCTGCCAACGAGGTCGTGGGCAAAAACCCTTGCGACTTCCTGCATGGCCCCGACACCGATGCCGGTGCACTTGACCAACTGCGCGAATGTGTCGCCCACAAAAAGCATTTTTCAGGCGAAATGCTGAACTACAAAAAAGACCGCACGCCGTTCTGGGTTCACCTGAGCTTCAACCCTGTCTTCAACGATCACAACGAGTTTCAGCACTTTGTCGCGATCCGGACGGTGAACACGTATGCGGCGTTTATTGAAGAGCAAACGCGAGCCTATGTCACGCGCATGGAGCGTCAACGCAATGTGCTGATCCGGGAAGTGCATCACCGTATCAAGAACAGCCTGCAAGGTGTTGCCGGCATGTTGCGCCAGCATGCCCAGTCGGAGCCCCGGGCCGCCCACGTACTGGAAAAGGCCATTGCGCAGGTGCGCACCATCGCGGTTGTACACGGGCTTGAAGGCAAGGCGCTATACAACGAGGTGGTGTTGTGCGAAATGGCCCCCAGTATTGCCCGGATGGTACAAGAGCTGGTGTTGCCCGACGGCCCGCACTTTACGGTGACCGTCAATGTGCCTGAACGCATTCGGGTTTGCGAGCAAGAGCGCGTACCCATTGCCCTGATATTGAACGAATTGATACTTAACGCGGCCAAGCACCTGTCGGCATCCGAGCGACACAATACCTTAGGCGTAAGCGTCGCCTGGCAGTCACAGCTTGAATGTGCGCGCATCACTATTACCAACCCGGGCCGACTGCCCGATGATTTTGATTTTGCGTCCGAACAAGGCATAGGGACTGGGCTTGAACTGGTACGCTCGATGCTGCCGGCGCACGGCGCCACCCTGACATTTGCCAATCGCCCCGGGTTCGTCGAAACACAACTTACGCTTTCGCCCCCGGTCATTTACAGCGTCAACCCCGCACGCCAACTTTAGCCACTATGACTCCCTCGCAGCCATCCGCCGCCGTCAAACTTCATCTTCTGGTTGTCGACGATGACCGCCTTGTACTTGCAACGCTGTCAAAAGGGCTCAAATACGCGGGCTTTGCCGTAACCGAAGCCTACTCAGGCGAACAAGCCCTGCAATTGCTGCAAGACCTCACGCCCGACCTCGCTATCCTGGACATCAGTATGCCGGGTGTGTCCGGGCTTGAGGTGGCTCGTCAGCTACGGGCCGAAACGCAAGTGCCGTTTATTTTTCTTACGGCCTACGGAGACGAGGAAACCGTAAAAGAGGCCACCGAAAGCGGCGCCGTCGGCTATCTGGTCAAACCCATCGACACGGCACAACTCATTCCGGCAATTAAAGCGGGCCTGGCTCGCGCAGCAGACATTGTTGAACTGCAAAGAAACGAAGCGCACCTGAACCAGGCGCTCGAATCCAGCCGTGAAATCAGTATTGCCATTGGCATCATCATGGAAAGAGCCCGGCTTGACCATGACCGTGCTTTTCAGGCCTTGCGCGCACAGGCGCGCCGCACTCGCCGGCAAGTTCAAGACTTGGCCAAGTCACTGATAGCAGCTCACGAAACACTCAGCCAGTTCGACGCCTAGGGTTATCCTCACCTAGTCAATGATTTTGCATGCGTTAATAATCAGGACGCAAAGCAAGAACAAACTAGTACTTGGCAACGCCCGCCGGCCCCAAACCCGCCTGCTCTCGCGTTTGCCACAGTCGCCCAAAACCCGCGACCCATCTCAAACCTGGCCCAGCACCCGCCATTGCCCGTAAACCGCCGGCAACATGAAGCGCGTTGCAACCGCATTACGCGTTGCGCCCACCGGCGTCACCAGGACCAGAGGACATGAGACAGGAACGCGCAGTAACGCATCGGGAATATATATTGCAGGACACCGAGACCATCGTCTCGAAAACAGACCTGCAGGGCAACATCACCTACGTCAATCAAGACTTTGTTCGCATCAGCGGCTTTTCGGAGCAGGAGCTGCTGGGCGCCCCGCAAAATATTGTGCGCCACCCCGACATGCCCAAAGCGGCGTTTTACGACCTGTGGCAAACACTGCGCAGTGGCAAAGCCTGGACAGGCCTGGTCAAGAACCGCTGCAAGAACGGCGACCATTACTGGGTCGAGGCCCATGCCGCCCCCATCACCGAAAACGGCGAGATCACGGGCTACACCTCGGTTCGCGTCAAACCTTCACCTGAACAGGTCGCAGCCGCCGAAGCCGCCTACCGCGAAATTCGTGAAGGGACACGACGCATCACCGTCAGAGAAGGCGCGGTCGTACGTCGCCCTCGCCTGTCACGTCACCCGCAAACACCCCCCACCGAACTGTCATTGAAAACCCGTCTTGTTTTATGGACGCTTTGCATGATGACCCTGTTTCTGGTGAATGCCTTTGTGGTGTGGCAGTTGAATCTGGCCAACACCACGGTCACATCGGTACTACCGCTGCTGGCCGAACTGCTGATGCTTTGTGGTGCGGCGCTGTCTGCCTATGGCGGCATTGCCATCTATAGACGGCTGATCAGCCCCCTGGCCCGTGCGCAGCAAGACATCGACCGCATGAGTGCCGGCGATCTGTCCGGCCGTATCGACGCCCTGGGTAACAACGAAATTGCCAACCTCATGCAGTCGCTGCGCAAGCTGCAGATCAACGTCAAGCTGCTGGTGGGGCAAATCAAAGAGTCGACACAACAGGTCAATGCCCAAGCCATACATTTGGCCAGCGACAACACCCTGCTGGCACAGCGCACCGACTCGCAGGCCGGCAACGTCGAGGAAACGTCTGCCTCGGTGACCGAACTGACATCGATTGTTCAACAACATGCCGAGAACTCGGAGGCCGCCAATCAACTGGTGGCCTCGACTGCCGAAGCCGCGACGCGCGGGGCCGAAGCCGCCGCGCAGGTTACCCGCACCATGACCGACATCCAGGAAAGCGCTCGCAAAGTGGTTGACATCATCGGCATGATCAACACGATTGCGTTCCAGACCAATATTCTGGCGTTGAATGCCGCTGTCGAGGCCGCGCGGGCCGGCGACCAGGGGCGTGGCTTTGCCGTGGTAGCCGCAGAAGTGCGCAGCCTGGCACTGCGCAGCGCCGATGCCGCAAAAGACATCAGAACGCTGATCGAAGCATCGGTGACACGCATTGACGCCGGCAGCCGGCAGGTCGACCAGACCGCGCAGATCATGCAGGACATCCTTGACTCGGCCCATCGGGCCACAATGCTGATGGGCGAAATTGCGGCTGCAGGAAAAGAACAAAGCACAGGCATCGAACACATCAATCAGGCCGTCGGGCAGATTGAAGCCATCACCCAGGACAATGCCGCCGCCGTAGCAAGCACGGCAAAAACCGCAGAATCCCTGCAACTGCAAGCCGCTCACCTTAGCGCACTGCTCAATGCTTTCAAGTTGATCGAGACCCACACAACCGCCAACGCCTTGACCCGGACCCGGCCGGCTAAAAAGCAGCAACCGCTACGCCTGCTTAAACGCAATGCCCCCGTGCCCCGCTTGAAACTGGGCTGAAGAACGACAAGGCCGATGCATGAAAGACCTGAAAGAGAAAGTCGATGCCCTGACGCATAGCCTGGGGCTTGACGACGACGAGATCCATCAACGCAAGGCGTTTCTGGAGCTTACCGATGAAGATGCGCTGCGATTGCGACGTGCCCATGAGCTGCTGGGTAAAGAGTCCAAACGTTTCGCAGACGCCTTCTACGCCCATTTGTCGCGGTTTGATGCGATCAAGCCCCTGCTGGAAGGTGACGGTCGACTCGACCGGCTTAAGCACGTGCAAGGGCAGTACTTTAATACCCTGACGGCCGGCGATTACGGCCCCGACTATGTGCGCGACCGCCTGCGCGTGGGCCTGGTGCACCAGCATATCGGGCTTGAACCTACCTGGTACCTGGGCGCCTACCGGAAATACGTCGCCGAGATGCAAAAGCTGCTGTGGCAGGCGTTGGGCCACGAACCCGACGAATACATGAAGACCTGCGATGCGCTGATGAAGGTCGTCAACTTTGATATTGGCCTGGCACTGGACACTTATTTTCACGCAGATACTGAAGAAATCCGCGAGCATAAGGAATATGCCGAAAGTATTGTGTCGACCATGCCCACCGGACTAATGGTCGTCAGTGCAAACCTTGTGGTGCTGTCAATGAACCCGGCCATGCGAGTTATCTTCAGGCTTGACGATGACTTGTCCGCCGAGGGTTTGCCTTTGTCCAGCCTGGTAAAAAGCAGTTTGCTGCTAGAGGCCGGCACCGACGTGCTTGAAACCGGCAACGCCCAGAACAGTATTTTTGTCACCCTGGATCAGGCCGACATCCGCCTGAAACTTGAATTCAACCTGAGCTGCATCCGGTTCAGGGGTAAACCGCTACTGCTGGTAATGGCACAAGACATTACCGAAAAACTGAACGTAAAAGCCAAACTTGCACAAAGCGAAGAACGCTACCGCCTGACCTTCAACCTGGCCGCGGTGGGCATGGCACAAACCGATGCCGACGGGCGTATCACCCGTATCAACCAGAAACTGTGCGATGTGCTGGGGTATGAGCGTCAGGAGTTGCTGGGCATGCGCTTCCCGCAACTGACACACCCAGACGACCGCAACGATGCCGATGCCATGACCCGCCGTGTGATGGCCGGAGAGCTGGAGCACTACAGCAAAGAGCGGCGATACCTGCACAAGGCAGGGCACGTCATCTGGACACGCGCCACTGTATCGTGCCTGCGCGAAGACAGTTCGCGCATGGGGTTGATCGTTGTGCTTGAAGATATTTCGGACCGCAAACGCATGGAAGAGGCGCTGGTCAAGCTGGCGGGGCATGACGCACTCACCGACCTGCCCAACCGTGTGCTGCTGCAAGACCGGCTAAGCAAGGCTCTGGCCCGTGCAAAGCGCAACCAACAGCAAGTGGCCGTGATGTACCTGGACCTGGATCGTTTCAAACATGTGAATGACAGCCAGGGGCACGCCGCAGGCGATGCCATGCTGGCCGAGGCCGCCCGACGGCTGACCGCCAGCGTTAGAGAGACCGATACGGTGGCCAGACTGGGCGGCGATGAGTTTGTGGTGATCTTGGAGAACATTGAGGGTAGCCGCATTGCTACCGCAAGAGCCCAAGGCATTTTGCGTGCGCTGGCCACCCCTTTTGCATACAAAGACCGCAATCTTTATACCGGCGCCAGCATTGGCATTGCCCTATTCCCGAAAGACGGCCCAGACGGCGACACCCTGTTAAAACATGCGGACTCGGCCATGTACCAGGCCAAAGAGGCCGGACGCAATAACGTGCAGTTCTATACGCCCGAAGTCAATGCTCAGCACATTCGGCGGTTGTTCATTGCCGACGGCTTGCGCCGGGCCCTAGAACAGAACGAGCTCCAGCTACACTACCAGCCAAAAATCAGGGCTGGTTGCGGGCGGATCATCGGCGTCGAGGCCTTGCTGCGATGGACATTGCCCGACGGCGTACACATCGCCCCCGACGAGTTCATCCCGGTCGCCGAAGACACGGGTCTGATTTTGCCTATCGGCCAGTGGGTACTGAAACAAGCCTGCACAAATATTGTGAAATGGCGCGCCCATGCCAACCCCAACATGCGGGTATCGGTAAACTTGTCGGCACGCCAGTTCAAGAATCAGGATATTGTCTCGCAGATAAAAAAGACTCTTGAAGACGCACAGTGCCCGGCCGACGCGCTTGAGCTGGAAATTACCGAAAGCGTGCTGATGGAGCGCCCGGATCAGGTAACCAGCACCCTGCGCACCCTGCACGACATGGGTATCCGGCTTTCGATAGACGACTTTGGCACGGGCTACTCAAGCCTGAGCTACCTGCGTAACTTTCCGATCCATGAGCTGAAGATCGACCGGTCGTTTATTGAAGACATTACACAGGACGAAAGCCACGCCGCCATCGTAAAGGCCATTATTACCCTGGCCCACAGCATGAAACTGACCGTACTGGCCGAAGGCGTTGAAACCGAAGCCCAGCTTCACTACCTGCGCAATGAACGCTGCGATCACCTGCAAGGTTATTTTTTCAGCCGGCCCTTACCCGGTCAGGCGTTGGAAGAACTACTGTTGGCAGGCGCCGAGATCACTTAACGCCACCGGCGGTTTGGGCCGGGTGGCAACGTACGCTGTGAACAGTAAACAGCCGGGTAGCTACCCACGCTGCAAACCGGCCAGGCTTAATTGCTGGCCACTTGTATGGCGGCTTTGTGCTCGGTTTGCCGCCCGGTGTCTTCACGCCAAACCAGTTGCAAGTCTGTATTTACATTGGGTGCCAATGTAAACCGCACGTAGGGGTTGGCAGCCATTGAACGGTAGAACCGGGCCTTGATGACCTGACGGTCGCCCAGGCTGGCCGTGAAACTATTGATAATGCGCTGATCGGGCATGTTGCCGCTGGCATCGGGCACCAACCCGGTTTCCATCGGGTGCGTAATCATGGTCAGCACCTCGGCCGGCTTGCCCGCGACAAACTGCTTGGGCACGCGCACCCGCTCTTTCATTTCAAGTGCCTTGTCGAGCCGCGCAGCCCCGGCAATACAGCCGCTGGTGGTAATACGAATTGCGCGTTCGGATACAAACGCGCGGCCGTCGCTGCTGCGGGCCACCACAACCACAGTTTGCGACTCGCCCAGGCGAACGCGCAAACCCAGATTAAGCGGCGCCACTTCCGGGCCAAGCTCGAAGTGGGCCACCTGCGGCGTGGGGTTGCCAAGGGCGAAAATATCAAGATAACGAATGTAGACGCCGTCGCCCAGGGGCTGGTCGGCAACGACCGACATCGCGACAGACGAGCCGTCTTCAGACACCAGCGGTAATTCGAGTTTGACCGCCTGCCCCGATTGCAGGTTGTTGCCCACCAGAGCCTTGACCGCTTCGACACGCTGCCAAGCCGGTGTTTGCGCCAACGCCGTCAAAGGCGCAGCCAGCGCCCAAGACGAGAAGACAACAGCCGACAAGACACGACGAACAGAAAAACGAGGGAAAATCATGATGAATTGCGATGCAAATTAAGCGCCAGACGCGACCCGGCCAGTATACCCAGCAAGGCCATGACAGACCCCAGCGCAAGCGTAGAAAAACCGGTCAGGCCTTGCCCGATAGAGCACCCCATGGCCAGGGCGCCACCCACACCCATTAAAATACCGCCCGCCATGTAACGACGCATTTGAGGCGGAGACTCGAACCCCTGCCACTTGAAGCGCCCACCCACCAGCGCAGACACCAACGAGCCCAGCACCACACCGGTCACCACAAGAACGCCAAAACCCGCATCCACACCCGTAGAAATCATCAGGTACTGAAGTGTTTCGCCCACCGGCGCAACAAAAGTGATGGACTCCAGCGCAACCGGGTCGAAGTCGTCGGCGCCCAGCACGCCGGTAACCAGCCACCCGGCAACCACCAGCAAGCCGATGACCACGGCGCCGAAAAAGTCGGCCTTGTGCCGCAACAAAGTTGCCTTGCGCAGCGCAAACCACAACAAGCCCGCCAAAAACAACAAAGCCGCTGCCACGTAGTAAGACGTGAACGGCCCACGGAAACTGCCGGGAGACCAAGCGGTGAGTTCGGCCAGACTGACCCGCATGGGTGCCAGAACGCCGGTAAGTGTGGCGTAGGCCGACACGCCCAGACACAGCAGCACCACCGCAGCGCGCAGGTTGCCTTGCCCCAGCAAAACCAGCGCCCTTGCGCCGCACCCGTTGGACAGCGTCATGCCGTAACCAAACAATACGCCGCCCAGGGGCACCAGCAGCCAGGAAAATGTACCGGCCAGATAAATGGATTGCGTCAGGTCGACCCAACCCGCATGGGCTGCCCATTGGGTGCCCACAATTGCCACAAACAATGCCAACGCAAAACTTTGCAGCTTGACCGCGGGCGCGCGTTCGGGTGCGGCAACCGACATAGCCGAAGGGCCCTGATTTGCCGCAGCGATGCTGCGGGCAGGCGCCGCGACCTGCTTAGGCGCGACCGGCCGACGGCGCTGCAGGCCCCGGAAATGCTGGGCCAAGCCACGATGCAGACAAAAACCACTGACCTGCCCCGCCACCCCAAAAACAAACCCGATACACAGGGCAGACCAGAGCACGAGCTCGACATTCGACATAATGCTTCCTTGCGATGTTTAACCCGGACCCAGGCCTGCGCAACCGCGCGACTTAGGCCTGCGTCCCCCAAGTGTCTTGAGCAATGGCGTTATACCAGGCCACGCCGTATTCGGCCTCGAGTTTGCGGAAGTCGGCATCGGCGTCTTTCGGGCTGAGGCCACCGCTGGTTTCGACGATTTTACCGTCTTGCACCGCGTAAACGCCGGCCACAGAGATACCGTAGTCGGGCGCGATAAGGCTGTAGCACGTGTTGATGAACGAGGGTTTGACGGCAGGACGACCGGCCAGCGCATTGACAATCGCCGCAGCGGCAACCTTGGCCTGGGCATTAGCCACAAAACCAGACTTGGGCATCGGTGCCGCAACGGTGGCATCGCCCACCACATAAATATTAGGCACGCGTGCCGACTCGAAAGTATCCGGGTTGACCGGCACCCAGCCACTCTCGTTGGTTACCCCGGCGCGCTCGGCGATGATGCCGGCCTTTTGAGGTGGAATAACGTTGAGCACGTCGGCCTTGTGCTTCTCGCCGAACTCGGACTCGACCGTTAATGTATTGGCATCGACACGCACGACTTTACCGTCTTTGGACAGCGGCACCCACTCGATCATGTCGCCATAAAAACGCTTCCAGCCGTCAGTAAACAAACCCTGCTTGGAAAATGCGTCTTTGGGGTCGAGCACCAGGATTTTTGACTTGGGCTTTTGCGTTTTGAAGTAGTGCGCCACCATGCTGATGCGCTCGTAAGGCCCGGGGGGGCAACGATACGGGTTGGCGGGTGCCACCATGACGAACACGCCGCCATCCGGCATGGCATCAAGCTGCTTTTTAAGTAGTTCGGTTTGCGCACCCGCTTTCCAGGCGTGCGGCGCCTTTTGCGCTGCAGCCTCGTCATAGCCTTCCAGAGCGTTCCAGCGGAAGTCGATACCGGGCGACAGCACCAGCTTGTCGTAGGCAAACGTTTGGCCACCCGCCACCTTGACGGTTTGCTTCTGGGCATCGACCGCGTCGGCGTAATCGTGCACCACCGTTACGCCCAAAGCACGCAACTCGTCGTAATTATGCGACTGCTGCTGCAACGTACGCAGGCCACCCAAATACAGATTGGTAAACGGGCACGTCATGAACTCGCGCGCCGGCTCGATGAGCGTAACCTGAATGGCAGGGTTGCGACGCTTGAGGTATTTGGCTGCCGTAGCGCCACCAAACCCACCGCCGACAACGACCACTCGACCAGCCGAACCGCTGGCAAACGAGGGCGCACCCACCAGCAAAGCACCCGCCGCCCCGGCCTTGCCCACGGTAGCGAGCAATTCGCGACGCGTCATTTTTTTTGAATTGATCATGATCGTTACCCTTTAGTTTTTGTCGGTGGCCTGCGGCTTGATTTGCGAAAAGTGCTTGGCCAACGCGGCCAGCTCGTCGTCGGAATAGCCCTTGGCCAAACGGTTCATGACGGTGGTGCCAGCCGGCGGCGTGTCAGATTTATAAGCCATCAGTTGGGCGTTAAGCACCGCCTCGGGGCGACCCGCCAACGAGGGCATCCCACCCGGCGAACGGCCGTCGGTACCGTGGCAGTTGGCACACGACGCCGCCAGCACCGTGACATCGAAAGTGGACTGCGCCTGCGCAGGCGCAGACAAGCCCAGGGCCAAAGCCCCGACGGTCGATGCGAGTCCGGCGGACACTTGCTTGATCAAAGTTTTCATGATTTTTCCGTTTGTTCAGAAACTTGAAAGAATTGGGCCATGCTAGCCAATTTCATTCGACACGAGAACTAACTAATAACGATCGTCTTATTGCTTTTAGAAATATGTTTGATTTGCAGCGCATCGAGGCATAAGATGATCGTGCAGGGCAATGTATTTACGCGCTGTTTTTTCGACTCCGGCCTTGTGCACGCGGGTCTGGCATGGCCGGTTTTAAGGAGCTGCCATGAACATCAAATCGCTCGATCTCGTTGTTGATATCAACGCGGATGGCCGCTACAGTTTCTGGGAAATCTGGGAACTGCTCCGCGATCTTTACCGTCTTCCCGGCAACTTGCTTGTCGAAGGCTTGGGTCATATCCCCTACGTATCCGACGTTTTAGGCATCCGCGCCTCCGAAGCCGTGGGCTATGCCAGCCTGAACGGGTTACTGGCCGTAACGCTGTCGTTGCTGTTCTGGATCGCCCTGATACTGGGCTTAATGGCCTGGGCGTCTCCGGATGCCGACCCCGACGAGGTAAATAAAGACGCCAAAAGCGCGGCTAATTCGTCGACGGCCAAAGCGGTGCAGCCGGCAAGAGCCCCTGGGCTAGGCAGCAACCAAAATCATCAGCCCCCGGTGCTGCATTAGCCATAGTTGCGCGGCCGCCTTGCGACCCAGCTGTAACAACTGTGCCATAGCCGTTGTCATTAGAAGCATTTCAGTTGATTGCGCTTACACCTTTTGGCCGGGATTATTGCCAAAATAAGCTCATTGAAGCTTAACAAGAGGTGAAAAATGAAGCGACTGATCATGACGGGCCTGATGGTGCTGGGTTTGGCCGGCGCCCAACCCGCACTGGCCGACGTCGATATTGACATTGCCGTCGGCGTGCCGGGCATTGTCTACAGCACCCCGCACCCGCCGCGTTATGGGCACTATCAACGGCACTACGAACCCAACGGCTGGAGCGTAACAGTGGGGCAGCCCCGCGTTGTGGTTGTGCCCGGCGGGGTCGTTTACAACGAATACCCCCGCTACTACAAAAGGCACGACTACCATCCGCATAAAAAATGGCGCGGCCACAAGGGCAAGCGCCATCATAAACACCGTGGGTACCGCGACTAAACCAAACCCGACAAGCCTGTTCGGGTCATCGTGGCCCGGCGTTGAAACACACGCCGGGCTTTTTTTACATTACAGGCGCTCGATGCCACCCATATAAGGCCGCAGCGCCTCGGGCACAATGACAGAACCGTCTTCTTGCTGGTAGTTTTCTATTATGGCCACCAGCGCACGGCCTACCGCCAGCCCCGAACCATTCAGGGTATGCAGGTATTCGGGCTTGCCTTTTTCGGGGCGGTAACGGGCCTGCAAACGGCGCGCCTGGAAGGCCTCGCAATTTGAAACCGATGAAATTTCACGCCAGGTATTTTGGGCGGGCAACCAGACTTCGAGGTCGTAGGTTTTAGCCGCACCAAAGCCCATATCGCCGCCACACAGCAACATCACGCGGTACGGGACACCCAGTTTTTGCAACACGGCTTCGGCGTGCGTGACCATGTCTTCAAGCGCCTGATACGAAGCTTCGGGCTGCACCACCTGCACCAGCTCTACCTTGTCGAACTGATGCTGGCGAATGACACCGCGCACATCGCGCCCGCCGCTACCCGCTTCAGAGCGGAAGCACGGCGTGTGGGCCGTCAGCTTGATGGGCAGATCGGCCGCCGGCGTGATGGTGTCGCGCATCGACCCGGCCAGCGTGATTTCAGACGTGGAAATAAGGTAGAGATCTTCGCGTTCGACCGGGTTGCCCTGTTCGTCGAGCTGGGGCTCTTTGTCTTGTCCGCCCTTGGTCACCCAGAACATGTCGTCTTTGAACTTGGGCAACTGACCGGTGCCGTACAGGGTTGAACTGTTGACGATGTAGGGGGTGTAGCACTCGGTGTAGCCGTGCGATTCAGTCTGGAGGTCGAGCATGAACTGGGCGGCGGCACGGTGCAAACGCGCTGCGGCGCCGCGCAGCATCATGAAGCGCGAACCCGCCAGCTTGCGTGCCGACTCGAAATCGAGACCGAAACGCTCGGCCAGTGTGACGTGATCTTTGACCTCGAAAGGCAGGGGCGCAGGATTGCCATTGGCATCGGTCGGGCCCGGCACCCAGCGACGCACTTCAACGTTGTCGTCAGATGACTTCCCTTCGGGCACGCTCTCGTGCGGCAAATTGGGGATCGTCATGAGCCATTCGTTGAGTTCGGCCTGAATGGCCGACAAGTCTTGTTCGAGGGCTTTCAGTTGCTCGGGAATGGCCTGGGACTCGGCCATTTCTTTAGACGCATCTTCGCCTTTGGACTTGAGTTGACCAATCAGTTTAGAGACAGCGTTACGACGCGCCTGAAGGGTTTCGGTTTCGACCTGGACGGCCTTGCGACGGGACTCGAGCTGGGCGAAACGTTCGGTATCGAAGGACACGCCACGCCGGGCCAGCGCCGCGACCACGCTGGGCAGATCTTTACGCAACTGATTGGGGTCTAACATATTGAGCCAAATAAAATAATTAAAAGGAAAGCCGGGCACAGGCGCGCAAAATGACGCTCCCCGCCGGTTGTGCGGACTACTTTTTACCGCGATGCTGACGATCGAGATCGCGTAAAAATGCCAGCTTTTCGGTGATTTTACCCTCTAGCCCGCGGTCTGTCGGCCGATAAAAGCTTGCCCCCAGGCCGTCGGGGAAATAACGTTCGCCTGCGGCATAGCCATGCGGCTCGTCGTGTGCATACCGATACGCTTCGCCATGCCCAAGCTGTTTCATAAGACGGGTAGGCGCATTGCGCAAATGCACGGGTACCGGCGCCGAACCATGCTGCTGCGCGTACTGCCGCGCAGCCTTGTAAGCCTTGTAAACCGCGTTTGATTTGGCAGCGCAAGCCATGTAGACCACCGCTTGCGCCAAGGCCAGCTCGCCTTCAGGCGAACCGAGGCGCTCGTAGATATCGGCGCCGTTCAAGGCCAGTTCGGTTGCGCGCGGGTCGGCTAAGCCAATGTCCTCTACCGCCATACGGATCATGCGGCGTGCCAAATATTTTGGGTCGGCCCCGCCATCGAGCATGCGCGCAAACCAATACAAGGCGGCGTCGGGGTCGGACCCTCGAACCGCTTTGTGTAATGCGCTGATCTGATCGTAAAAAGCATCGCCCCCTTTATCGAAACGGCGCAGGTTTTGCGACAGTGAAGTTTCAAGCCATTCGGCATCGATTTGCCTGCGGCCCGCACCCAAGGCCGACTCGGCCACCACTTCAAGCGCATTGATCAGTCGCCGGGCATCGCCGTCGGCCCATGCCGCTAATTGCGCAGCGGCGTCTTCAGTCATAGAGATTTGCGCGACGAGACCGTCGTCGGCAATACCAGCAGGATCGCCGACATCATTGTTGCCCGGTTCGGATGCCAAGGGCATGGGAGATGCCGACGATGCCGGCGATTCTGGAGACGCGGCAACCAGATCGCTGTTGATCACCGCCAGTGCCTTGCCTATCAAGCCTTGCAAATCGGCTGCTGACAACGGTTCGAGGACATATACCCGGGCCCGTGACAGCAGCGCCGAGTTCACTTCGAATGACGGGTTTTCGGTGGTGGCGCCAATAAACGTAAACAAGCCGCTTTCGACATAAGGCAAAAAAGCGTCTTGCTGCGCTTTGTTAAACCGGTGAACTTCGTCGACAAACAGAATGGTGCGACGCCCCTGGCCTTGCGCCACCTGGGCGGTAACGACGGCATCGCGGATGTCTTTGACGCCGCCCAGCACGGCAGAAATGGCCAGGAACTGGGCGTCGAAGCCGTCAGCCATTAACCGGGCCAGCGTGGTTTTGCCCACCCCCGGCGGGCCCCAGAAAATCATGGAGTGCGGTCGGCCCGACTGAAACGCCACGCGCAATGGCTTGCCGGGCCCCAGCAAATGCGCTTGCCCGATAACGTCGTCGAGCCGGCGCGGACGCAAACGTTCGGCCAAAGGCACATACGCGGCGCCGGCCGAACCGGAAAAAAGATCGGGAGAGGTCATTGAAGCTTGACGACATCGACGCCGGCAGGCGCCTTGAACTGAAACGTGCCGGCGGACAGGTCGGGGTTAACCGATACCTTGCCCAGATCGATAACCGTGGTTTGCCCGAAAGCATCGAGCAACTCGAGGCGCGCCGGGAGGTTGTCGGCAAACGCCATATCGACATATTTGAAACCGGCGTCGGCGCCCTTGGGCGTGGCCCTTAACCAGGCCAGACCATCGCGGTCGGGCAAGGCTTCGAGGCGGAAAGATTCATCGAGAGAACCAGAACCAAACAAAATGGCGGCCGGGGAAGCGCCGATGGATTGATCGACGCTGCGCTGGGTAACTTGCGCCAGGTCTGGGTCGTACTGCAACACGTGGCGGCCGTCAGACACAATAAGCTGCTCGTAGGGCTTTTTAACGTCCCAGCGAAACTTGCCCGGGCGCTGAAATGAGAAGTCGCCCGTTTGCGAGGGCTTGCCCTGCCCCTGGGGCGTTGTGGTTTGTTGCTGGAACTGACCGGTGGCCGACTGTACGTTTTGAATGAAGTGACGCAACTGCGCTTCGGCCGAGGCTGCCCAACCCGCCAGCGGCGCAAAGGCCAGCAAAGCCCCGGTACAAAAAGCCGCAATTTTTTGATTAATCTGCATTGGCAGAATCCCCCGGGACGAGAATTTCGCGGTTACCGTTGGCCTGCATGGCTGACACCAGACCGGCTTGCTCCATTTGTTCGAGCAAGCGTGCAGCGCGGTTATACCCAATACGCAAGTGGCGTTGCACCGACGAAATTGACGCCCGTTTGTTCTTTAAAATGACCTGAACGGCTTGATCGTAAAGCGGATCGGATTCGGCATCGGCAAAGCCGGTAACCGACCCCACACCGTCGCCGGTCTCGCCTTCAGGGGCTCCTTCTAGGACCCCGTCGATGTAGTTTGGTTCACCCTGCTCTTTAAGCTTGTCGACCACGCGGTGGACTTCGTCGTCGCTAACAAAGGCACCGTGCACGCGCACCGGCAGCCCGGTACCTGGCGGCATGTACAGCATGTCGCCCTGCCCCAACAGTGTTTCGGCCCCCATCTGGTCAAGAATGGTGCGCGAATCGATTTTTGACGACACCTGGAATGCGATACGCGTTGGAATATTGGCTTTGATCAAGCCGGTAATAACGTCGACGCTGGGACGCTGGGTGGCCAGCACCAGGTGAATGCCGGCGGCACGCGCTTTTTGCGCCAGGCGCGCAATAAGTTCTTCGATTTTTTTACCCACCACCATCATCAGGTCGGCCAGCTCGTCGATGACCACCACAATCATGGGCAATGTAGACAGGGGCTCGGGCGCGTCGGGCGTTAACGAAAACGGGTTGGGGATGGTTTCGTCGCGCTTGGCGGCCTCGCGGATTTTGGCGTTGTAACCGGCCAGGTTGCGCACCCCAAGCTTGCTCATCAGACGATAGCGTTTTTCCATTTCGCCCACGCACCAGTTAAGCGCGTTGGCCGCATGCCGCATATCGGTAACCACCGGGGCCAGCAAGTGCGGAATGCCTTCGTAGATGCTCATTTCGAGCATTTTCGGGTCGATAAGAATCAGGCGGGTTTGGGTAGCATCGGCCTTGTAAAGCAACGACAGAATCATGGCGTTGATACCAACCGACTTACCCGACCCTGTGGTACCCGCTACCAGCAGATGCGGCATTTTGGCCAGATCGGCCACAACGGGATTACCGGCAATATCTTTACCCAGCGCAATGGTTAGCACCGAAGACGCCGCATGGTAGGTTTGCGACCCGATGATCTCGGAGAGTTTGACCATTTGGCGACGCGGGTTGGGCAGCTCGAGCCCCATCAGGTTTTTGCCCGGGATGGTCTCGACCACACGGATGCTGACCAGGCTGAGCGCCCGGGCCAGGTCTTTGGCCAGGTTGACGATCTGGCTACCCTTGACGCCGGTGGCCGGCTCGATTTCGTAGCGTGTAATGACCGGGCCGGCCTGCGCCGCCACGACGGTAACGTTCACGCCAAAATCAGACAGCTTCTTTTCAATCAGCCGGGAGGTGAACTCGATGGTTTCAGGGGAAACCGATTCGGGCAGCTCGGTTACGGCATCGAGCAAGCCGATTTCGGGCAGCAAGCCCGAGGCATCTGTTGTTGTGGGCGCGGCAAACAAGGTTTTTTGTTTTTCTTTTTCGGCGCGAATGGATTTAGGCACGCTGACAATAGCCGGTTCGATGCGCACTGGCTGCTCGTGAACGAGCTGCTCTTGCTTGGCCTCGACAACTTCTTTGCGCTCGGCCTTTTTGACTTCGCCCACTTTGCGGTCTTCGCGCGCCACTTTAAGTTGCCACAGATACAACGCAAACCGCTCGAGGTAGAGCCCGATGCGTTCGGCCACCTGCAACCACGAAAACCGGAAAAAGAGACTGGACCCGACGGCGATGAACACCAACAACAACAGGGTACACCCCGTGGTGCCCAAGGTGTAACCCAGACCTTTAGCCAGCAATTTCCCCAGCTCGCCGCCGGCACCGGCTGGTAAATGCGAGCCCGTTTCGACCAGCTGCATGGCTTCGGTGCCCATGACGCCCACAAACATGAGCGCATAGCCGACGCCGGCCTCCCAACGCAAACGCGGGAGAACATCGGCTTTTTCGTCGGGGGGCAACTGCCCGGTAAGCCGGTAAAAACCAACCCCCACGCGCTGCACCAGCAACACCACCCACAACCAGGCCGAATAGCCAAACAGGAAAAGCAGCAGATCGGCCACATACGCCCCAACCGTCCCGCCTTTGTTAAGCGTGACCGTTGACTGCACAGAGTGCGACCAGGCCGGATCGGTGGGCGCCCACGTGGCCAGCACCAGCCCCAGCCAGGCAGCCAGCGCGGCGAACGCGATCCAGCGGGCCTCGCGCAGCAAGCCCGAAAGACGGGTTTGCAATGCCGAGGGACCATTGCGCACGTTGCGCGACGAGCGGGGAGATGCTGCAGGTATTCGAGCCATGGACTCATTATAATTGGCTACACACTAATTTCGGATATTGATGCGATGACGACTGCAAAACACGCCAAAGTAATGATTCTCGGTTCCGGCCCGGCCGGCTACACGGCAGCGGTTTACGCCGCGCGCGCCAACCTGAACCCTGTCCTGATTACCGGCCTGGAACAAGGCGGGCAGCTAATGACCACCACCGACGTCGACAACTGGCCGGCCGATGCCCAGGGCGTACAAGGCCCCGACCTGATGCAACGTTTTCAAGAGCACGCTGCGCGCTTCGATACCGAATTTGTCTACGACCACATTTCCAGTGTCGACCTGTCTAAACGGCCATTTACGCTTAACGGTGACTCGGGCGAGGTCTACACCTGCGATGCCCTGATCATTGCCACCGGCGCATCGGCCCAATACCTGGGCTTGCCGTCTGAACAGGCCTTTATGGGCCGCGGGGTGTCGGGTTGCGCCACTTGCGACGGTTTTTTCTATAAAAAACAAGATGTTGTCGTTGTTGGCGGGGGCAATACCGCTGTCGAAGAAGCCCTGTACTTGTCGAATATTTGCAGCACCGTCACCGTCATTCACCGTCGCGACAAATTCCGTGCCGAGCCCATTCTTATCGACAAAATGATGGACAAGGTCAACAACGGCAATATGCGCCTGAAGCTGTTCTACGAGCTGCAAGAAGTACTGGGCGATGATTCCGGCGTCACCGGGGTCCGGATTCTTAACAACCAAACCGGCCAAACCGAAGACCTGGCCGTGACGGGCGCCTTTATTGCGATTGGCCACAAACCCAATACCGGCATCTTCGAAGGCCAGCTTAAAATGGAAAACGGCTATATCGTGACCCAAAGCGGCCTGAACGGCATGGCTACCCAAACATCGGTGCCGGGCGTATTTGCCGCCGGCGACGTGCAAGACCACATTTACCGCCAGGCTATTACCAGCGCAGGCACAGGCTGCATGGCCGCGCTCGACGCGCAACGCTGGCTCGAGAACGGTGGCGAATAAACCCGGGCTGGCCGACCTTAAAAAGCTGCGCCAGCAGGCCGAAGCCGCCGCCGCGCCCAAGCCTGCGGCAGCGCCCAAAAAGGCACCTATAAAAAGAGCCCGGGGCCAAGTGCCGGGGTCTGCCGGGGCGCCTTTTACTCCGACACCGGCTCGACCCGCCCCCGCAGCGCCAGGCGTCAAACCCGTCACGCCCACAGGCGGGCGCCCCGCCCCTCGCTCGCCGGGTCGATGGGCACCCGACACGATACCCTGGCCGGCCGGCACAGAAGCCGTGCCAGAGCAAGATGTTGCGTTGTTCCGGCAAACCATGCGGTTTGTCCAGCCCATTAAAAACACCGGGCGGGCCGTTTTACCGCCTGTGCCCAAAGCCGCCAAGGCCGTGCTAAAAGGCCGTCGAGCCGCCGCGCAAGGCCAGGACATCACCCGCCCCGCCGCCAAAGTATCAGACGCATTCGCCCCGGTATTGCAACATGCCGAACGCGGGGACAGCGACTACCTGCGCCAGGGCGTTGGCCCCGACGTCCTGAAAAACCTGCAACGCGGGAAATGGGCCATTGTGGCCAGCATCGACCTGCACGGCGCCACGCTGGAACAAGCCCGCGACCGGCTCGACCAGTTCATACAGTCGTGTATTACACATAATGTGCGTTGTGTACAGGTTGTGCACGGCAAAGGGTATGGGTCAAGGGATGGCGCCCCGGTGCTTAAAGAGGTGGTTCGGCGCTGGCTTACCCAGTTTGACGCAGTACAGGCGTACACCGAGTGCCCCGAAAACAACGGTGGCAGCGGTGCGGTGCAGGTTTTGCTAAAAACAGAACACGGAATGCAAAAAGGCCAGCGCTGAGCGCCGGCCTTTTTGCATTTTTTGATTTTTATGGGTACCGCTTCTTGCCATGAGTGGCAAGTATAGTTATTTCCGATTTTATCGGTTTGCCCATGCAGGGCTTTGTCTCCTCACCTGCATGTGTTGAATTGTGCACCAATTGTTAACAATAAACACTTAGGGATTGCACCTATATCGTGCGCTGCGGCAACACAACGGGGCGAAATACATTCACCAAGGTTGCACACGCCGCCCCAAGTATGGTCGCTGCCATCATACCAAAAGCATTCAATGCGTCGCTTATGACTTGCAGCACCTTGCATATAGCAACGGAAAACGCACAACTCTATAGAATTCGGCGCATACCCTGGAAGGATGAGCCGATGTACACCTACAACGAAACAGACCAGCAACTGGTCAACGAACGCGTGGCCCAGTTTGCCGGCCAAACACAACGTTTTCTGGCCGGCGAACTTACCGAAGACGAGTTCCGTACCCTGCGTCTGCAAAATGGTCTTTATATTCAGCGCCATGCGCCCATGCTGCGCGTCGCCATTCCGTATGGTTTGCTGCGCGCCGACCAGTTACGTAAGTTGGCCGACATTGCGCGGCGCTACGACCGCGGTTACGGCCACTTCAGTACCCGGCAAAACATGCAGTTCAACTGGCCCCGCCTTGAAGATGTGCCGGCCATACTGGGCGAGCTGGCCACTGTGCAGTTACATGCCATACAAACCAGCGGTAACTGCATCCGCAACACCACCAGCGACCACCTTGCCGGCCTTGCGCCCGACGAAATCGTCAACCCGCTGGTCTGGTGCGAAATCATCCGGCAATGGTCGACATTTCACCCCGAGTTTGCGTTTTTACCCCGAAAGTTCAAAATCGCCGTCAGCGGCGCTACAACCGATCGCGCCGCCATTGCGGTCAACGACATCGGGCTGCAGGCTGTCACGCAACACGGCGAAACCGGGTTTCAGGTCTGGGTAGGCGGAGGCCTGGGGCGCACCCCCATAGTGGGCAAACAAATCAACCCGTTCGTCCCCTGGCCTCATTTGCTGACATATTTAAGCGCCATATTGCGGGTCTATAACCTGCATGGACGCCGAGACAACAAATTCAAGGCACGCATCAAGATTCTGGTTCGGGACATGACCCCGGAAGGCTTTGCGAAAGCGGTGGATGAGCACTGGCAGGCCTTGAAAGACGGCCCCGACACCCTGACCCAAACCCACGTCGACCAGATCGCCGCCCGCTTCAACTGGCCGGTGTACCAAACCTTTGACGCCGGCCACGACAACGGCGTGGCCGAACTTAAGGCCGACAACCTGGCCTTTGCGCGCTGGCTGCGCACCAATACCCACGCCCACAAGGTCGACGGGTACGCCGCAGTTTCGGTGTCGCTGAAACCCACCGGGTCGCCCCCGGGCGACATCACGGCCGACCAAATGGACCGCATGGCGACACTGGCCGAGCAGTACAGTCAGGGCCAGTTACGGGTCACCCACGAGCAAAACCTGCTGCTGCCCGACGTGCCCCGCCACGATCTGCCGGCCCTTTGGCACGCCCTGGACACGCTGGGTCTGGCCACACCCAATATCGGCCTGCTCACCAACATCATTTCTTGCCCGGGCGGAGACTTTTGCGCACTGGCCAATGCCGTGTCCATCCCGGTAGCGGCAGCCATCCAGGCCCGATTCGACGACCTGGACTACCTGCACGACATTGGCGAGCTGGACCTGAACATTTCGGGTTGCATCAATGCCTGCGGGCACCACCACGTCGGTCATATTGGCATTTTGGGCGTCGACAAGGCCGGCCAGGAGTGGTACCAGGTCACGCTGGGCGGTCGCCAGAACGCCGCACGTACCGAACAAACCGGAGATACCGGTGCCGAAATCGGCCGTATTATCGGACCATCATTCAGCCGGGAACAGATCCCGGATGTTATTGAACGACTGATACAAACCTACCTTGGCCTGCGTGACGACGACACCGAGCGCTTCATCGACGTGATTGACCGCGTCGGCCCCGAGCCCTTCAAAACCGCCGTGTACAGCGACCCCAATATTGTGACCGGCAAAATTCAGCATACGCGTACCGAAGAGGCTGCACATGCCTGATACCCAAGACTTCCAGACGCTCTTGACGGCAAGCGGTGACACCCGTCGTATCCCCAAACCGACAACGTGGGCGCCAGGCCATGCCGCAGTGCCGCCCGCCGATGGCACGTCCCCGTTATCGCCAGACACGGCGCCCGCCCTGCCCCCCGATGCCCCCCACTGGCAGGTCGGCCTGCAAGACTGGCTGAGACACCAGACCCACTGGGCCGCCCGCACCCACACCCCCGGCCTGGTGCTGGCCAGCGATACCGACCCGGCGGCGCTGGCGGGATTGTGCGCCACCTTGCCCCCCGCCTGGATCACTATCGAGTTTCCGGTTTATACCGACGGGCGGGGCTTTACCCTGGCCCAGCTGTTGCGTACCCGCCACCAATGGGTCGGCGAACTGCGCGCGTCGGGTGATGTCTTGATTGACACGGTCTTCTACCTGCGACGCTGCGGTTTTGACAGCTATCTGCTTAAACCCGGTCACGACACCCCCGCCGCGCAACAAGCCTTGCACACCTTCACCGCCGCCTACCAGACGGTGTATCCCCTCGGTATCTGAACGCGTGGAATTATTTTAGAATTCAAGGATTAACCCCTTGATCAACCCCACGCACCAGTCGTATCGGCGCGCCCTGTTCTGCGAAGGCTCCTATGGAACTCTTCCCGAAAGAACCAGAGCTTGTTGGCCATTTAGCCGCTCACCGGCTGTTTCACTCCAACGATCTGGATGAAACCCGCGACACCGTGGGGCGCATTTTCAAACCCCACGAACTCGGCGTTCGTGGACGGCGCCAAAAGCTCGACGCCGAAATGGACCACCTTTCATTAGGCAAGGCGTCCATCAACCGGCTGCGCTACGGGGCCGATGTCACCATCGAGCCCGAGTCTCTTGACGACTTCCTGCTGGTGCAAATGCCCATGTCCGGGCGGGCCGATATCCGCTGCGGTGCCGAGCACATCGTTTCCACGCCCGACATGGCCTCGGTCCTGACGCCCTCATTACCCGTACACATGCAATGGCAAGGGGTATGCGACCAGCTTATTGTCAAAATAGAGCGCCACGCGCTTGAAACCGCCTGCGCAGCCGCATTGGGCCATGCCTTGCCTTGCCCCATCGAATTCAAACTGGGCATGGACTTAAGCCGCGACGGCGGCCTGGCCTGGCGCCAGCTTATTGCATTTTTAACCACCAGTCAGTTCATTGCGGGAGCCGACCAGCGCAACCTCGTTACCAGCCAACTAGAACAACTTCTGGCTACCACGCTGTTAACCCGACACCCGCACAACTATTCGGCTGCGCTGCTTAACCCGGCGCCAACACCCGACCTGCCCTACATTCGCCGGGCCGAAGAATACATTCTGGCGCACTGCAAAGAGCCCATCACCATGCAAGACCTAGCGCGCCATGCTCATATCAGTACGCGTAGTTTGTACAAGGGGTTTCAAGAACACCGGGGCATCAGCCCCATGGGCTACGTCAGGCAGGTGCGTCTGCAAAAGGTGCGCGACGCCCTGTTGCAGGCGCGACGCGCTGGGCAAAGCATCAGCGTCACCCAGGTAGCCCTCGACTGGGGTTTCGGGCACCTGGGGCACTTTACGCAAGCCTATCGCAAGCAGTTCAATGAACTGCCTTCACAAACGCTGCGGGGTTAGCCTGCACCTGCTTCTGCCGTTCCAACAGCTTGCGCGTCACCATGCGGTAGTCACGTGCATCAATGGGCAGCAACCACTGTTTGAAGCGGGTAAACGGCCCTACATTAATACCAATTTCGTCCAGCATTTCGTCAACGTTGTGCATCGAGAACGGAATAATATTGGTACCCCGCGCATGTTTGCCTTCGGTACGCTCTTCCATCCATTTCAGGCGTCGACGCACATGCTCGCGACGCTTTTCTACCGACGGCAAATCCAGCCCGCCCATCAAGTGGGTGGCAATCCATAAGGCCGCAATTTCGACGCTTAACGGGCTATAGAACGACGAGTTATAGCCGCAGAAATGCAGTCGCTTTACGGTTAGCGGCAAGATTTGACGATACAGCTCAAAGTTACCGCGCTCGTCAGTAATTTCATCTTGCACCGACTGCGGCAAAAATGGCACGACCTGCTTAAACCCGGTACCGCATACGACCAGGTCGGCGGGCACGGTACGGCCATCAGTCAAGGTCGCCACAGGCTTGCCATCGCGGGCCCCCAGCGACGCAATTTCGCATTCACGGGCAATCTCGGTTTTGCCGGCGGCGACCTGTTCGTACAGCTCGTCGGTAGACAAACTGACCGTGCTGCGCGCAATGCGATCAAACGTCCCCTCGGGCACCAACCCCAGTTTGTCGAGCTTGAGCTGACGCGTGGAAATTTTTTGTAGCGAAGAGATCATGCTGTCGCGCACCCCGCTGCCAGCGCCATGCAAGAACTTCTCGAAGCCTTTGATCTCGATATACGGAAACAAGCCTTCACCCATGCGGGTCAACATCAGGTACTTGTAATTCAGTACGTTCATGACCTTGCGCGGCATTTTCCAAAGCAGCTCGCGGGCAATGACTTTGGTCGATGCGGCTACTTCGCCAATGGCGGCCGCCACATCGCAAGACGACTTGCCGTACCCCACCACAAGCACATTCTTGTTGCGCGCGTCTTCCAGATTGTTGAATTCAGACGTTGCACACAGGCGACCGCCGGCGGCCTCGAACTCGGCCACGCCCGAATACGGCGGAATAAATGGCTCGGAGAAAATACCGTTGGCCACAACCAGATGCTCGAAGTGATGTTCGGCCTCTTGTCCGGATCGCGTGTTGCGCACCTTGACTTGCCACCCTTTATCGTTCTCGGGTTCGGCAACAACGACCTCGGTGTTCAGCTGAATGCGGCGATCCAGATCGAAATGCTTGGCAAACGCCGCCAGGTAGCGCTGCACTTGCTCACCGCTGGGCCACTCGGGGTACTCGGCCGGCATCGGGAAGTCAGGTAAAAAGTAAGTGTCTTTATTGTTCTGGGTACGCAGGCCGGGGTACCGGCGCGTCGCGCTCCAGACGCCGCCTACGTCCGGGGCCTTCTCGAATACGGTCACATCATGACCAAACTGGGTCAGTACTTTGGCAGACGACAGGCCGGCAAAACCGGCACCAATGATTGCAATTTTCATGGCTTGACTCCGGTTACTCACACAGACGGGGAATGGCGGGAACAGCCTGCTCTGGTCCCATGGCGCTGTAGCCGCCATCAATCGCCAGATCGGTTCCGGTAATAAAAGAGGCACCCGGCGAGCACAGGAAAACAACGCCCTCGGCCACTTCGGCCGGGTCACCCACACGCCCCAGCAGATGGTAGGGTGCGGCCACGCGATCGGTTTTGGCACGATCGCCGCCGGTCAGTTCATTCATGATGCGCGACCACGTCCAGCCCGGCGACACCGAGTTGACCCGAATGTGATCGGCGGCGAGGTCCATGGCCATATTGCGTGTCAGCTGGGCAATGGCGGCCTTGGTTACGGGGTAAAGCCAACGACCTGTCTGGGCTACTTTGGCGCTGATGCTGCTGAAATTGACAATAGCGCCACCGCCCCGCTTGATCATGTAAGGGCGGCAAGCACGCATCATCATGACGGCGCCCACCACATTCACATCGTAGCTCTGGTGCCAGTCATCGCGGCTGGCCTCGATGCCGTTGTCGACATAACTGCAGGCCAGGTTGACCAGATAGTCGACGCCGCCGAAACGCGCCACGGCCTGATGCACGCATGCATCAATTTGCTGGTCGTCGGACAGGTCGGTTTTTACGAATACGGCGCGTTCGCCCAGACTGTCTGCGACCCGCTGGCCGCCTGCCTCGTCGATATCGGCAATAACTACCGCAGCACCTCTGTCGCAGAAGGCTTTGGCCACAGCGGCGCCAATTAATGTCGAGCCACCCGTCACGATGGCCACTTTATCTTGCATGTCCTGCATGATCTTGTCTCCTGTCAATTAATGAAGGCGTGGTTATATGTTTTTGACAGAAGCATTATGCGAAGCGACCCCTTGCGCAGCCTATCCCGCAAGTGCCTATCGTTATCCCGAAAGTGCAATGGGCCGCAATTTTTTTCTGCTACAGTGCAAGCGGTAAAAACAAAGGCCCCCCCGAATGAATCGACTTTTCACCGGTACCCTGGTATTTACAGCAGCGCTGGTGCTTTCCGGCTGCACGCTGCCCGGCCCTTCCGGCCCGAACACGCCACGCACCGAAGACATGTCGGTTGATCAAATGGCGCAAACCGATTTCAACCGCACCGTTACCGTCGCCATGCGCGACAACCTTGACAGCCTGAACAGGCTGCTCGAGAAACTGTACAGACGCAATCCGGCCGAATGGCGCAAGTCAGGCGCGGGCGACATTGAAACAGCGATTAAACGGGGGCAGGCAGCCATCGAATCGGGGCAGGCGCCGGCGCCTTTGCGCGGCCTGGCCGATATTCAGATTTTGTCGGTATCGCTCGATCCGAGCTACACGGGCGACCGCGTCGCCGCCTTTGTATTCGGGCTGGCCGACACCATTGTGCGCGCCCACAACGGCAAAACGCGCTTTTACGTGACTGACGCCCTCGAGGCGCAAAAGGTGTACAACGCTGCACGCAATGTTGAAATTGCCGCGTGGATGCTATCGACACGCAGAAACAGCCTGGGGCAACCCCTGCTGCTGGCCAACGAAATCACGCCCGAAACCAGCAACCTGAGTTTCGAGCGTGAGTTTGGCCAGTTGGTGGGCCGCCTGGACCTGATTGCCAACCTGCTGGACGAAAACCTGCGCCGGGTAGGCATCAACTACGTACAAGGGCTGTTGTTCTTCAACTTTTTGCCTGTACGTTAAGCGACACGCCAGCCAGGCGCCTGGCCGCCGTTGAATTATTTGCCGCCGTATAGGCAAGCCATTACACTTCAGGCCTGTTTGATTTTGTACGGTTTTCCCCCTTGCCCTTTGGTGAACTGGTTCGGCTGCCAAGCTCCGACAAAGCACTGGTCAGCCGTACCTTGCGCATTCTTGAGCAGCGCGGGTTTTGCTCCGTCCAACCCGAGCCCGGTGGCAATCGCAAAAAACTGGTGTGTGTTGCCTCTGAAGCCGGTACCGACCTGTACGAGCAAATCATGCCTGTTGCGCAAAAATACCAGGCCAATGTCCTGGCGCAGCTGGACGAACCCGAGCGCGTTGCCTTGTACACCGCCCTGATGAAGCTCAGAAAGGCCGCCGACGCCGGTCTGCTGCGCGTTCCGCCAGGCAGCGCATCGGCCGACTGAAAAGCCCGCGGGCGCCCGCGGGCTGCCGTTCGCGTATCGCCCGCCCGCCCAGTTTTTCGGAAAAGCCCGCGGACGCCGGCGCGCTGCAGCCCCGAAACCGGCCGCGTCGCGGCTGGCCGAGGCGCTCGACGTCCCCCATTCGCAGATCCGTTTTATTCAAACCATGACAGGCGGCGCCTTTGGCGGCAAAGCCGTCGAAGATGCAAATACGCCTATCGCAGCATTACTCGCCATCAAATCGGGCAAGCCTGTGCGTCTGGCCAATAACCGCCTGGAAGACTTCCTGGCTGCCCCCTCAAGCATCCCGGCCACGGTCTGGCTACGCATGGGCCTTTCAAAAGACGGGCTGATCGTCGCAAAAGACTCGATGATTATTGGCGACAACGGGGCATACACCGGCTTGGCCGGGCACGTCATTCATGTCACTTCCATGCGTAGCGACAACATGCACCGCCTTGAAAACGTGCGCGCACGCGGCAAGCTGGTTTACACCAACAAAATTCCCAGCGGTGCGTTCCGGGGCTTTGGCGGTCAGCAAATGGCTTTCCCGCTGAACAGCCACCTGGCCATGCTGGCCGAAATGGTCGGGATGGACCCTCTTGAAGTGCAATTGCGTAACGCCATCAAAACCGGTGAAACCAGCGTACATGGTTGGCATATGGGCAGTTGTGGCCTGTCCGACTGTCTGACGCAGGCCACCCAGGGCATAGGCTGGGCCGAAAAACGCAAGGCACCAAAGAACAAGAGCCCGATTAAACGCGGGACAGGCGTTGGCGCCGGCATTCATGTCAGCGCCAACCGCCAGCTGGGCAACTGGGACGGCTCGACCGCCATCGTCAAAATGAACGAAGACGGCCGGGTGACCCTGATAACCCCCGAATGCGACATGGGCCAGGGCGCTGCCACGGTGCTCAGTCAAATTTGCGCCCACGAGCTGAACATCCCCATCAGCCACGTTACCGTGCCGCAACCCGACACCGACTCGACACCGTTTGGTATTGGTACGGTGGCATCACGCGTGACCATTATTGCCGGCAACGCCGTGCGACTGGCGGCCATCAAGGCGCGCGAGCAACTCTTCGAGGTTGCCGTCGAAAAACTTGCATCGGCGCCGGACACCCTTGAAATCCACGACGGCATGATCCGCGTCAAGACAGACACATCCCGTGCGGTGTCGCTGCCCGACGCGGTACGATTGCATCTGTTCCGCGTGGGCGGCCAGACCATAACACCAGCCCTGGCGGCCGAAGCGGCCGACGTTGCCGTTCAAAACATCACCCCGATCTCGGACTCGCGCGGGTCGGCCGAATACCGCGCAGACATGGCGCGCGTCATCATCCGCCACGCCCTGCTCGACCTCTTCGGCCTGACATCGCAATAAGGACACGCTCATGAGCAAACACACCATTGATGTTGTCGTTAACGGCGAAGTCATCAAGTCCTGCCTGTCGCTGGCGGTACAGGCCAACGGGAAGTCGGTCACCACCATTGAGGGCCTGTCGTGCGAAGGCGAATTACACCCGGTGCAGGAAGCCTTCCTGAACTGTGGCGGCATGCGATGCGGCTATTGCACCCCCGGCTTCATCATGACAACCACAGCCATGCTCGACCAAAACCCCAACCCGTCTGAAGCCGAAATTCGCAAGGGCTTGAACGGCAATTTGTGTCGCTGCACGGGCTACGTCAGCATTGTCGAATCGGTGCAAGCCGCGGCACACAAGCTGGCAACCAAGTAACGAATCAACCACCGGAAAGCCAAATGGAAATTGAAAAGAAAATGACGATTGCGGCGCCCAGAGACAAGGTCTGGACGCTGCTGCTGGACCCCAACGTGATGGGCGCTTGTGTACCTGGAATCGATTGACGTCATCAGCGACACCGAATATCTGGTGAACATTCACGTCAAAATGTCGTTCATCAGCGCGGCTGCAAGCGCGGCGACTGCGCCTGAATCCGGGGCAGCGTCGGCCGACGCCAACGCCAAGGCATCAAAAGCATCGCTGATGTCACTCATGCGTTCGGCGTTTGGCTCATCGTCTTAGTCCCTAACGCCACGGCTTGCCGATCGACTGGTGATACCTCGTCTGCACTCAATCTATTATCGAGCCGACGGCCTGCTCCCCCCCGGACGCGGGCGTTGACGTAAAATCTGAAGGGTCATCCCCACGTTTCAACACCCCAACCGTAGCAACGCCCCCAAAAGGCTCGACGCCCATGCTTTTCAACCCATCCCGCGAACAGGTCAGGCAATTTTTTTGCGGCGCCTGGCATAAACACACTCAAAACAACGTACTGACACCGATTGAATCGATGGCCGTTGAGTGGATTGTGCAGCACCCCGAATATCACGACGAACTGAACCGCCCGGATGCGCTTGAAGCCGAATATACGGTGGAAGGCGGCCAAACCAACCCGTACCTGCACCTGTCGATGCATCTGGCTATTTCCGAACAGCTCTCTGTTGACCAGCCCCCCGGCATTCGGGCGGCCCACGACGGCCTGGCACAGCGCATTGGAGCGCACGAAGCCGCTCACGAAATTATGGAGTGTTTGGGCGAAGTGGTGTGGGAAGCCCAACGGCTGGGCAAGCCATTCAGCAACGACACCTATCTGGAACTGATCAGGCAACGCAGCACACGCCACGGCCGATAAAACTGGCGCAAGACGACACCGACACAAAAGATCAGGCCCGGGTATAACCCGGGCCTGATCTTTTTAATGCTGAACCATCGTCCTTGAACAGGACGGCGGAAACGCGATTACTTGCGAATGGCCAAAGGCGATGGCAGGCTGGCCATCCAGGCGGCCATGTTTTTAATGTCTTCGTTAGACAAAGGCATGGCCATACCGCCCATGATGGCGTTTTTACGGATATTTGCCGTTGCGGGCGCACCGGCCTGGCCACGCTTGTAGGCTTTTAAAGCGTGCTCGAGGTAGTCGGCATGCTGGCCGGCCAAAATGGGGTAAGCCGGCATAATGGGCGTTTTGGCATCGGCGCCGTGGCAGCTGGCGCAGTTAAATTTCTGGTACGCAGCCTGGCCGGCGGCCAGATCAGCAGCCTGGGCCGCACCGGCCGCAAACATAACGGAACCCAGCAGGGCAAGAGTCAGTTTCTTCATGGTCGCCCCCGATTATTTCAAATTAGCGTAGTAAGCAGCCAGGTCGGCCATGTCTTTTTCAGACAGGCTCTTGGCGATGGCTTCCATGGTGGGGAAGCTGCGCGCGCCGCTGGCGTACTCTTTCAGGGCAGCCACAATGTATTCGGCATTTTGGCCTGCAATTTTGGGTACGTGGTAGACCTCGGGGAAACTGGCTTTGTAGCCTTCGATACCGTGACAGCCAATGCACATGGACACTTTATTTACGGCGGCTTTGGCATCGCCAACGGTGGCCGAATCGGCCGCATGGGCCTGACCCACGAACGCACAGGATGCCGTAACGGCTAGCGCAGACAGCGTGCGCTTGAAATTTGTTCGCAACTTCATAGTAGCTCTTGTTTGGCGGTAAATAAAAGGCCGCTCACCGCACAGGTGACCGACGAAACGTTGGGATTGTACGATAATTGTCGTGAAGATCGCTATTTACCCAAATTTTCACTGCAAGACGCTATTTTAATACGGACCGACAACATGACTTCTGCAGCACCCGCTTCGTCTGAACAACGCTTTACCGGCACCGACCGCTATGTGGCCACCGACGACCTGAAACTTGCCGTCAATGCCGCCATTGCCCTGCAACGCCCCCTGCTTATCAAGGGCGAACCCGGCACCGGAAAAACAATGCTCGCAGAAGAAGTCGCTGCAGCGCTGGGTCGCCCGCTGCTGCAATGGCACATCAAGTCAACCACCAAGGCGCACCAGGGCCTATACGAGTACGACGCAGTCTCGCGTCTGCGCGACTCGCAACTGGGCGACGAAAAGGTGCGCGACATTGCCAACTACATTGTCAAGGGCGTGCTTTGGCAGGCTTTCGAGTCCGACGTACCCACGGTGGTGCTGATTGACGAAATCGACAAGGCCGACATCGAGTTCCCCAACGACCTGCTGCGTGAACTCGACCAAATGACTTTCCATGTGTACGAAACCCGGGAAACCATCAAAGCCCGTCACCGTCCATTAATCATCATTACGTCCAACAACGAAAAAGACCTACCCGACGCCTTTTTGCGCCGCTGTTTCTTTCACTACATCAGCTTCCCCGAGCGCGACACCCTGCAAGACATCGTCAATGTGCACTACCCCAACGTCAGGCAAGACGTACTGGCGGCAGCACTCGACACGTTCTTTGCCCTGCGCGACGCACCCGGCCTTAAAAAGAAACCGTCCACATCCGAGTTCCTCGACTGGCTGCGCCTGCTCATGAACGAGAACATGAGCGCCGACGATATCCGTCGCCCCGACCAGGACTTGCCCGTCATGGCCGGCGCCCTGCTTAAAAACGAGCAAGACCTTACGCTTTTGCAACGTCTGGCCGCCATCACGCGTGCCAGTACCCGTCGTTAAGCCCCGGCAACCTTGTTTGGTAATCTCACGTCATGTTGCTGGATTTCTTCTACCATTTGCGCAGTCATCGTCTTCCGGTGTCGGTCAACGAATACTTAACGCTGCTGGGCGCGCTTAAAAGCGGGGTCATGCCCCCCACGCTCGACGACTTCTACCATTTGTCGCGCATGACCCTGGTCAAAGACGAGACCCTGTTCGACCGTTTCGACCAGGCGTTCGGCGCGTTTTACCGGCAAATCGAGGCCCGTCTGCCCGCCGACAAAGACATCCCCCTCGACTGGCTCATCAAAGAATTCCAGAAACACCTGTCGCCCGAAGAAAAGGCAGCCATTGAAAAACACGGCTGGGACAAGCTCATGGCGCTTTTCAAGCAACGACTGGAAGAGCAAAAAGAACGTCATGCCGGCGGCAACAAATGGATCGGCACCGGCGGCACGTCGGCTTTTGGCCATGGCGGCTATCACCCTGAAGGCATCCGTGTGGGCGGTCCTTCAGCCGGCAACCGTACTGCCGTAAAAGTCTGGGAAAAACGCGAATTTCGAGATTACGACGACAGCCAGGAGCTGGGCACACGCAATTTCAAAATGGCACTGCGGCGACTACGGCGCTTTGCACGCGAAGGCGCCGAACTTGAGCTCGATCTGGACGACACCATCAGCCACACCGCCAGAAACGCCGGCTTTCTCGACCTGCGCATGGTTCCCGAGCGACACAATGCGGTCAAGGTGCTCATGTTGCTCGACGTCGGCGGCAGCATGGACGACCATATACAACGGGTCGAAGAATTGTTTTCTGCGGCCCGCAGCGAATTCCACCATCTCGACGTCTACTACTTCCACAACTGCCCTTACGAGCACCTCTGGAAGACCAACAGCCGTCGTCATGCTGAACGTTTCGATACCTGGGATGTCATACGCAAGTACAACGAAGACTGGCGCCTGATTCTGGTGGGCGATGCCACCATGAGCCCTTACGAGCTGCTGCACCCGGGTGGTTCGGTTGAGCATCACAACAAAGAAACGGGCGCCGCCTGGTTGCAACGCTTGCTCGACAACTGGCCCAAATCGGTCTGGCTGAACCCCGAACCCGAAGGGTACTGGCCCTACCGGCAATCTATTGCCATTGTCAAAAACCTGATGCACGACCACATGTACAGCGTCACGGTCAGCGGGCTAGAGCAAGCCATGCGACACCTTTCCAAGTAACCCCGCCCCCCGGAGTCCCGATGCCTGGTTTAAAGCTGTTTAACGATCGACTGATACCCGCGACAGTGCGCACGCTGCGTCAAGGCCTTGGCGGCCTGGCGCTGGCCATAGCCGCACTGACAAGCCTGCAACTGGCCCACGCCCAAACCACCCCGGCGCAAAGCCCGGCCGAAGCCACCGTGACCAAACCCGGTGCGTCTGTCGCACTCCCCGGTGGCGTCATCGCCGGCCCCGCTATCGAAGGCACACACGCATACACCTTGCCCAATGGTCTTAAAGTGCTGCTGACACCCGACGACGCCAAGGCTTCGGTCACCGTCAACATGACATACCTTGTGGGTTCGCGACACGAAAACTACGGCGAAACCGGCATGGCGCATTTGCTTGAGCACATGCTGTTTCGCGGCACGCCATCGATGCCCAATGCACTGGCCGAATTTTCAAAGCGCGGGCTTAGGGCGAACGGCACCACCTCAAGCGACCGCACCAATTACTACGCGTCGTTTGCCGCCGACCCTGCCCTGCTTGACTGGTATGTACGCTGGCAAGCCGACGTCATGGTCAATGCCACCATTGCGCGCAGCGACCTGGATGCCGAAATGACCGTGGTGCGCAACGAAATGGAAGCCGGGGAAAACAACCCTTTCGAAACCCTGATGCAAAAAACGCAGGCGGCCGCCTACCAGTGGCACAGCTATGCCAATGACACCATTGGCGCGCGATCAGACGTCGAAAACGTCGATATCGAGCAGCTCCGTGCGTTTTACCGGCAGTATTACCAGCCCGACAACGCCATCCTGATCATTTCCGGCAAGTTCGACCTTGCCCAGACGCTGGCCTTGGTTGCTGAGGCCTTTAAAGGCATCCCCAGGCCCGAACGCCGCTTACCCCCGGAATACACGGTAGAGCCGGTACAAGAAGGCCAGCGCCAGGTCGTGGTCAAACGAAATGGCGGTACACCGCTGGTCGTCAGCCAATATCACATCCCTCAGGGGGCCAGCCCCGATTTCATCGCTCTCGACCTCGGGGTATCCATCATTGCCGATGTACCGTCCGGGCGCTTGTATAAAGCACTGGTCGATAAAAAACTGGCGGCACAAAGCTTTGGCTTTGCACGCCCCATGCGGCAACCGGGCTACGCACTTTTTGGCGCCCAGCTCGAATCTGGCGCCGACCCTTACAAAACGCTAGGCGCCATGAACGCCGCCATTGCCAGCGTGGCCAATACGCCCTTTACCCAGCAAGAACTCGACCGCGTCAAGTCCCGGGCCCGCGCCCAATGGGATCAGATCTATGCCGACCCGGCACACCTTACCGCAGCGCTGTCGGAAGCCGCCGCTTTGGGCGACTGGCGCCTGTTTTACTGGCAGCGCGACCAAGTCGAACAAACAACGCTTGAACAAGTACAACGCGTTACGACCGCCTATCTGCTGCCAGACAACCGGACCGAAGGCATTTACCTGCCCACCGCGCAACCCAAACGCGCCCCTGCCGCCACGCCGGTCAATATCGAAGAGATGCTGGCCGGCTACACCGGGCGCGCGCTTGAAGACAATGCCGCCGCCTTCAATGCCACACCCGAAAACATTGATGCCCAGACCCAACGCGAACCCCTGGCATTACCAGACGGCACACACATCGACCTGGCCCTGCTGCCCAAACCAACACGCGGAAACCGGGTTGAAGCCAAGCTGCTGATGCAGTTTGGTGACGCGCAATCTTTGGCCGGCAAAAGCACCATTGCCGCAGCCACCGCGTCGTTGCTCGAGCATGGCACTCAAACCCTGTCACGCCAGGACATCCAGGACAAATTCACCGAATTGCAGGCCGATGTCGGCCTGGGCGGCGGCAATGGCGTCGTGGTGGCCGACATCTCTGTGCCGGGCAACAACCTGCCACAAGTCATTGCATTGGTCACCCATATTCTGCGCGAGCCAGTCTTCCCCGCCGACGAACTTGAAACCTATAAAACCCAGGTCTTGACCTCAATTCGCAGCGCCATGACCGAGCCCGGTGCATTGGCGTCGCGCGCGTTGGCGCGTCACGACAACCCCTGGCCCAAAACAGACCCGCGCTACACGCCAACCTTTGAAGAGGCATTGCAACGTGTCGAAGCCCTGAATCAAAAGGCACTGGCGAGTTTTCATGCGCAGTTCTACGGTACCGGTACATTGCGTTTCTCGGCGGTCGGTTCATTCGACGCAGACGCTGTACGCGAAGCCCTGAAAACAGGGTTCTCGCAATGGAAAAAGGCACCGGCGTACACGCGCCTCGACGACCCGTGGCGTAACGTCAAACCAGCGTCTTTCACGATCAGCACACCGGACAAGGCCAATGCGGTTTACGTGGCGTCGTTACCGCTTGAATTGCGGGACGACAACCCCGAATTTCAGGCCTTGTACGTCGCCAATTACCTACTGG
The DNA here is from genome assembly GCF_014237865.1 of Pusillimonas minor. Lineage (GTDB taxonomy): Bacteria > Pseudomonadota > Gammaproteobacteria > Burkholderiales > Burkholderiaceae_B > Neopusillimonas > Neopusillimonas minor. The sequence continues at coordinate 209,013 of NZ_JACJUU010000004.1, read as the reverse complement.
GCGGGTCCAGTCGCTCACGGCTCTGGGAGCGCATTCGCGTCACTGAAGGGATCTCCTACAGTGTGGGGTCCGGCGTCAACGCGTCGGCCTACGAGCCTTCGGGCGAATGGTCCATGTCGGCCATTCTGGCCCCCGAAAACCGCGACCGTTTCCGTGCGGCGCTAAACGACGAACTGAACAAGGCACTCAAGTCGGGATTCTCTGACGAAGAAGTCAAAGAGGCCGTGCAGGCCCTGATGAACCTGCGTCGCCTGAACCGCAGCAACGACGAAGTGCTGGCGGCGGTGTGGGTCAATTACATGCAAGAAGGGCGCAGTTTTGCCTGGTCGGCCCAGGTCGACGAACTGCTGTCAAAAATGACGGCCGAAGACGTTAATGCGGCGCTGCGCAAATACCTTCAGCCCGATGCGTTCAGCACGGCGCTGGCCGGCGACTTCGACAAGAACAAACCATAGTTGGCGCATAAAAAATGCCCGGTATTCCCGGGCATTTTTTGGGCCTATACGCGCGGTAATGTTACCGACTTGTAGGCCCGTTTACCTTAACGTTTTAACGACCCGATGCAATGCGCACATTAAAGCTAAAGCAGCAGGCCTCCAGGGGCCTCAGCTAAAGAAGCTTTTCACTCTGTCTTTCCACGAGTCGCTTTTGGGCGAGTGTTTTTCGCCCCCCTGCGACAACGATGCTTCGAACTGACGCAAAATTTTCTTTTGCTCTTCGTTCAGGCGAACCGGCGTTTCGACCACGATGTGACAATACAAATCACCCGGATAGCTGGACCGGACCCCTTTAACTCCCTTGCCGCGCAAGCGGAAGGTTTTACCTGTTTGCGTGCCTTCGGGAATGGAAATTGAGCCTTTGCCCGACAACGTGGGCACTTCCATTTCGCCACCCAATGCCGCTGTGGTAAAGGGCAGCGTCAGTTCGCAGTGCAGGTCTTCGCCATCGCGCTGGAATATAGCGTGCGGCTTAAGGTGGATTTCGACGTAAAGATCGCCGGGTGGGCCGCCATTAACGCCGGGTTCACCGTTGCCGGCCGAACGAATACGCATGCCGTCATCGATACCCGCCGGGATCTTGACCTGCAGGGTCTTATTTTTGCGAATACGACCCACGCCGTCGCAAGCCACGCAAGGGTCTGTGATTTCCTGGCCGCTGCCGTGACACGTAGGGCAGGTTTGCTGGACACTGAAAAAGCCCTGCTGCATACGCACGGCCCCGTTGCCGCCACAGGTGTGGCAGGTTTGCGGCTTGGTACCCGGCTTGGCACCCGAGCCTTTGCAGGTTTCGCAGTTTTCCCAGCTAGGCACCCGAATTTCAGTATCAAAACCGTTGGCGGCCTGTTCGAGCGTGATATCGAGCGTGTATTTAAGGTCGGCGCCCCGATATACTTGCGGGCCGCCGCGACGGCCACCACCGCCGCCACCGAAAATTTCGCCAAAGATATCGCCGAACGCATCGGCAAAGCCGGCGCCACCCATGCCGCCCATGCCACCGCCGCCGGCTGCATTCGGGTCAACACCGGCATGGCCAAAGCGATCGTAGGCGGATCGCTTCCCTTCGTCACTCAGGATTTCGTAGGCTTCTTTGACCTCTTTGAACTTTTCCTCGGCTTCTTTGCTGTCCGGGTTACGGTCAGGGTGGTACTTCATCGCAAGTTTGCGATAAGCCTTTTTCAATTCGTCATCAGTCGCGTTCTTGCCTACGCCCAGAACTTCGTAAAAGTCGCGTTTTGCCATAATTTTCTAAGTGCGTCGCACGACGCGTATCTTGTACATGAATAAGAATGCCCGATTTCCGGCAAACACCAGAAACCGGGCCTTAATCAATAAGAGTTGACCTTATTGATCGCGCTTGACTTCTTTGAAGTCTGCGTCGACGACATCGTCGTCAGCCGGCTTATCGGTGGCCCCTTCGGCGCCACCTTGAGCTGCGGCCTTGGCCTGCATGTCGGCGTACATCTTCTCACCCAGTTTTTGAGCTGCCGTCGTCAAGGCCTCGACTTTGGCGTCGATGGCTTCCTTGTCACCGTCTTTCAAGACATCTTCGAGATCTTTAATGGCGGTTTCAATAGCCTGCTTCTCGGCGTCATCAAGCTGGCTGCCGTACTCCTCAAGCGACTTGCGTGTCGAGTGAATCAGGCTTTCGGCCTGGTTGCGGGCAATGGCCAGCTCCGCAATACGATGGTCTTCTTCGGCATGCGCCTCGGCGTCTTTCACCATGCGTTCGACTTCTTCATCGCTCAGACCAGAATTGGCCTTGATGGTGATTTTGTTCTCTTTGCCTGTGCCCTTGTCTTTGGCAGACACATGCAAAATACCGTTGGCGTCGATGTCGAAGGTAACCTCGACCTGAGGCACACCACGCGGTGCGGGCGGAATGCCTTCGAGGTTGAATTCGCCCAGTGCCTTGTTACCGGCAGCAATTTCACGTTCGCCCTGGAAAACCTTGATGGTCACAGCCGGCTGGTTGTCGTCGGCGGTCGAGAACACTTGCGAGAACCGGGTAGGAATCGTCGTGTTCTTGTTGATCATCTTGGTCATCACGCCGCCCAGGGTTTCGATACCCAGTGACAGCGGGGTAACGTCGAGCAGCAGAACGTCTTTACGATCACCGGACAACACCGAACCCTGAATAGCGGCGCCGGCGGCAACTGCTTCGTCGGGGTTGACGTCTTTGCGCGGATCGCGGCCGAAGAATTCTTTGACCTTTTCCTGCACCTTGGGCATGCGAGTCATGCCGCCAACCAAAATCACGTCATCGATTTCAGACACTTTGACGCCGGCATCTTTAATGGCGATGCGGCAAGGCTCGATGGTGCGTTCGATCAGTTCTTCGACCAAAGCCTCGAGTTTGGAACGCGAGATTTTGAGCGCCAGGTGTTTGGGGCCGGACGCATCTGCCGTGATGTACGGCAGGTTGATTTCGGTCTGCTGGGTCGAGGAGAGCTCGATTTTGGCCTTTTCGGCCGCCTCTTTAAGACGCTGAAGCGCAAGCACATCTTTGGACAAATCAACGCCGCTTTCTTTTTTGAACTCGTCGATGATGTAGTCGATGATGCGCTGGTCGAAGTCTTCACCGCCCAGGAAAGTGTCACCGTTAGTGGACAGCACTTCGAACTGCTTCTCGCCGTCGATGTCGGCGATTTCGATGATGGAGACGTCGAACGTACCGCCGCCCAGGTCATAAACCGCAATCTTGCGGTCGCCCTTTTCGGTTTTGTCCATACCAAACGCCAGTGCTGCGGCGGTAGGCTCGTTGATAATGCGCTTGACTTCAAGACCTGCAATACGGCCGGCGTCTTTGGTCGCCTGGCGCTGGCTGTCGTTAAAGTAAGCCGGCACCGTAATAACAGCCTCGGTCACTTCTTCGCCAAGGTAATCTTCGGCGGTTTTCTTCATTTTGCGCAGCACGTCGGCCGACACCTGAGGAGGCGCCAGCTTTTTGCCTTGCGCCTCAACCCATGCGTCGCCGTTGTCGGCTTTGACAATTTTGTAAGGCATCAGATCGATGTCTTTTTGTACGGCTTTTTCTTCGAACTTGCGACCAATAAGACGCTTGACCGCATACAGCGTGTTGGCAGGGTTCGTGACTGCCTGGCGCTTGGCGGGCGCACCCACCAGAATTTCGCCGTCTTGCATGTAGGCCACGATAGAAGGCGTGGTACGGGCGCCTTCAGCGTTTTCGATGATTTTGACCTTGCCGCCATCCATGACTGCCACGCAGCTGTTGGTGGTACCCAGGTCGATGCCAATAATCTTGCCCATAATGTATAGCCCTGAAAAAATTCGAAATTAGTAAAAATCAGCTTGATGTCGAGTAATTGGGGCCTGATAACACCTTTTCAAGGCGGCGCCCCGATTTTTTTACTTGCCGGAAGACACCGTAACCAGCGCAGGCCGCAAGACACGGTCCGAAATGGTGTACCCCTTCTGGAGGGTTTGCACAATGCTCCCTTCGGGGAAGTCGGACGGAATCGAGGAAATGGCCTGATGCACGTTGGGGTCGAATTTGTCGCCGGGCGCAGGCGCCACATCTTTCATGAGATTGCGCTCGAATGCAGACACCAGTTGCTTGAGTGTGGCCTCGACACCGGCACGCCAGGCATCGGGCGTTTGATCGGGCAACGCTAGCGCGGCTTCAAGGCTGTCTTTGACCGGCACCAGACTCTCGGCAAACGACTCGGTACCAAACTTGCGTGCTTTGGCAACGTCATCCTGTGCGCGACGGCGAATATTTTCGACCTCGGCTTTGGCGCGCAAAAGCTCATCGTGGTATTGGGCGACCTGGGCCTGAGCGGCCTCGAGCAAAGCGGCCAGATCATGGTCCGCGCCCTCGGCACCTTGCGGCTCGTTCGATTCGAGCTGCTCGGAAGTGTCCGTTGCCTGATTTTCGTCTTTGGGATCAAGGGGCTGCTGGTTCGTCGACATAGTTAAAGCTCTCCACTTCAAGTGATTCAATCCAGTGCAAATGGGGGCAGTCGCCCCCATTTCAAGACCATGAACAACAATGAGTGAAGTGCCCCGACTGTCGGCCCCTTGGTCGGGCGCGCCACAAGGCCGAATACCGCCCTTTTACAGCCAGCCTTGCAAATGCTGCTTGACCAGACCCGTCAGGCCCTGCGCCCAGGTTTCGTCGTCATTCAGACATTCGATATAGCGAAACTGTTCGCCCCCGCCATGCAAAAAGGCCTCGCGACATTCCACCTGGATTTCCTCGAGTGTTTCGAGGCAATCGGCCAGAAACCCCGGGCACATGACGTCGACGCGACGTACCCCCTGTTCGGCCCAGGCTTTCAGCGTGGGCTCGGTGTAAGGCTGCAACCATTTTTCGGCGCCAAAGCGGCTTTGGAACGACACATGCACCAAGTGGCCGTCTTCGCCCAGGCTTTGCCTTAATGCGGCGGCGGTTTCCATGCAGTCGCGGTGGTAAGGATCGCCCTGGTTAATGGTGCGCTGAGGCAAACCATGAAAACTCAGCAACAGACGCTCGGGTTTGCCCTGCGACTGCCACACGGCACGAACCTTGTCGGTCATGGCCTGAATATAGGCAGGCAAGGTGGGGTAGCGCTTTACAAAGCGCATTTCGGGCTGGTTACGCAAACGTGCGGCATAGGCGCAAACGGCATCGACGGCTGTGGCGGTGGTACTGGCGGCATACTGCGGGTACATGGGCACGGTAAGTATGCGTTCGCACCCCTTGGCACGCAGGGCCTCGACACCCTGGGCCACCGAAGGGTTGCCGTAGCGCATGGCCAGCACCACATGCACATTGTGACCCTGCTCGCCCAACAGGCTTTGCACGCGGTCGGCCTGCACCTGGCTATAAACCGTTAACGGCGAACCGTTTTCAAGCCAGATACCTTCATAGCGCGGCACCAGCTTGCGAGGCCGGATGCGCAAAATAATGCCCTGCAATATAAATTGCCACGCCCATTGCGGGATCTCGATAACGCGCGGGTCGGACAAGAATTCGGATAAATACCGGCGAATGGCGGGCGCAGTGGGCGCGTCGGGCGTGCCCAGATTGACCAGCAATACACCGACGGGGCCGTCGGCACGCGCCGGCGGGTTGGGGTCAAGGCCATGAGGGTCAGGCGTTTCGGGCAAGTAACGTGACGGCAAAAAACTGGACATGAAAGGCCTTGAAAGAATCGGGGTCAGGACGTGTTGTGACTTAGCGCGTTTGAAAGCAGGCGCGCCGTGATGTCGACAATAGGAATGACGCGATCGTAAGCCATACGGGTAGGCCCGATCACGCCGAGGGTGCCGACAATTTTACCGTCGATACCATAGGGCGCTGTAATGACCGAGACGTCTTCAAGCGGGACAAGCTGTGAATCGCCGCCAATGTAAATTTGCACACCGTGTGCCCGGCTGGAGACATCGAGCAGCTGTAGCAGATCGGTTTTTTTCTCGAAAAGCGCAAACATGCGACGCAGACGATCCATGTCGGAGGCGATATCGGAAATGTCGAGCAATTTGCTTTCGCCGGAAATGACGACGCCGTCGTCACTGCCGTCAGACGCCGTGCCCGCCTCGACGGCCTGCTGCATCAGACGTGAAATGTCTTCTTTAAGCGATGACAGCTCGTTGGTGATGGCTTCACGAACTTCGTCAAACGACCTGCCGGCAAAGTGCGCATTGAAAAAATTGCTGGCCTCTGTGAGCTCTTGGTCGAGGTAATCGCGCTGAACAAACAAAATGCGGTTTTGCACATCGCCATCGGGCGTCACGATAATGAGCAGAACGCGCTTGTCGGAAAGACGGATGAACTCGATTTGCCGAAACACTTGCGAACGTTTAGGTGCCAGCACCACGCCGGCAAAACGGGTCAGGTTCGACAACAAATTAGCGGCGGCATTCACGGCCCGGGTTGGCTCGGATGCCGGCAGCATTTCGCGTATTTGACTGGGTTGCAGCACTTCGAAGCGCTGTGTAGCCAGCAGGCGATCGACGAACAGGCGATACCCCCGTGGCGTAGGCACACGGCCGGCCGAGGTATGCGGGCTATGAATAAGCCCCAGCTCTTCGAGGTCGGCCATGACATTACGAATGGTGGCCGGCGACAGCTCGAACATTTTTGAAAGCGTGCGCGACCCCACGGGTTGCCCATCGGCAATATAGCGCTCGATGAGTGCCTTGAGCAGGGCTTTGGCTCTGTCGTCCATGTCCATGTTTAAACCTTACGCCTCCGGAAGACAAAGTTGTCGTTCCGGGTACAACAACAAACGCTTGTGGAACATATAATAAATTTATCTGAACCCAAACATCATAAACAAGGTATCGGCACAATGCATTTCAATACTGTAGCGTTGGTCGGGCGCTACCAGGACAGCGGGCTTGACGCACCGCTGCGCGAACTGGCCGCGACCCTCGAAAAAGCAGGGTGCCGCGTTCTTGTCGAAACCGATACCGCCATCAATACCGGGGTTACCGAATACACCGTCGCGTCGTACGCCGAAATCGGCGGCCAGGCCGACCTGGCCGTTATTATGGGCGGCGACGGCACCATGCTGGGCGCAGCCCGCATGCTGGCGCGGGCCCACGTGCCCCTTATTGGCATCAACCACGGCCGGCTTGGGTTTATTACCGATATCCCGTTGCAGTCGGCGGCTGCCGCTTTAACACGCGTCATCGAAGGCAACTTCAACATCGAAGAGCGCATCTTACTTGAAGGTCGGGTCATGCGCGGCGACCAGGTGATGTTTTCCGGGGTGGCCCTGAACGATGTGGTCATCAACCGTGCAGGCCGCGGCGGCATGATCGAACTGGGGGTCGAGCTGGACGGCAACCTGATGTACAACCAGCGCGCAGACGGTCTGATCATCTCTACCCCTACGGGCTCGACCGCTTATGCGCTGTCGGCCAACGGCCCCATACTGCACCCGCAACTGCGCACCATGCTGCTGGTACCGGTCGCACCGCAAACCTTGTCAAACCGGCCCATCGTCATCCCCGACAGCGGCGTGCTCAGCATTACCATTACCTCGCTCAGCCGGGTCGAGTCGGGCGCCAGCGTTCACTTCGATATGCAGACGTGGTCCGAATGCCAGGCCGGCGACCGCATCGAAGTGCGGCGTGCACAAGACACCATCCGCTTCGTGCACCCCTCCGGCTACAGCTTTTTCTCGACGTTGCGGCGTAAATTGCTCTGGAACCAGATGCCCACCTTGTCAGACGAGACCGAATAAACCATGTTGCAATCCCTGAGCCTTACCGATTTCGTCATTGTCGAGCACTCCGAAATCCAGTTCGACTCGGGTTTCACGGTGTTTTCGGGCGAAACGGGCGCCGGCAAGTCAATTCTTATCGATGCCCTGTCGCTGGTGCTGGGCGCCCGCGCCGATACCGCGTTTATTCGCGACGGCGCCGACAAGGCCGACATCAGCGCAGTATTTAACGTGCCCGACAACCTGGCCGGCTGGCTGGCCGAACACGACCTTGATACCGACGATGCCCTGATGCTTCGTCGCGTGATTGACCAGCAAGGCAAAAGCCGCGCCTACATTAACGGGGTGCCCGCCACACTGGGCCAACTGCGCGAACTGGGCGAACAACTGGTCGATATCCATGGCCAGCACGCCCATCAAAGCCTGCTCAAACCGGGCAGCCAGCGCGAACTGCTCGACACCCAAGGTCGCCATACCGACCTGGTCCAGCATGTGGCGCAAGCGTGGCAAGCCTGGCAAACACTGGCCAAACAGCTCAACGATGCACGTGCACACACCGACACCCTGCAAGAAGAACAAAACCGGCTGGAGTGGCAAGTCAACGAACTCGAACAACTGAATCTGGCCGAAGGCGAATGGGACGCCCTGTCGGCAGAACACAACCGGCTGGCGCATGCGCAATCGTTGCTCGAAAACGCGACACAGGCCTTAAGCGCGCTCGATGACGACACCGCCGGCGCACATCACATCCTGAACACGGCAGCGCACCGACTGCAGGGCATACTGCGCCACGACGCGCAACTCTCGGTCATTTGCGACGCCCTCGAGTCGGCGCGCATCGCCACCGCCGAGGCCATCTCTGACCTGAACAGCTACATCAGCAAGCTCGACCTCGACCCCGACGCGCTCGAACAAGCCGAAGCACGCATGTCGGCCATCTTCGACGCCGCACGCAAATTCCGCGTCGAACCCGAAGAAATCCCCGCATTGACTGCCCGCCTGCGCGAGCGCCTTCACGAAACACAAGCGGGTATCGACCTGGCCGCCCTCGAGGCCAAAGCCCAGGCAGCACAAGACCATTACACGGCCTCGGCCGCCCGGCTGGCGGCTGCCCGCAAAAAAGCCGCCAGCATCATGGCACCGGCCGTTACACAAGCCATGCAAACGCTGGCCATGGCCGGCGGGCGCTTCGATGTGGCCATCAGCCCTTGCGCGCCCGGCCCCAACGGTACCGAAACCATCGAGTTTTTAGTGGCAGCCCACACCGGCACACAGCCCCGCCCGCTGGCCAAGGTGGCCTCGGGCGGCGAACTGGCCCGGCTATCGCTGGCGCTATCGGTCATCGCCAGCCAGGCCGCACGCGTCCCTACGCTTATTTTCGACGAGGTCGACAGTGGTATTGGCGGCGGGGTGGCCGAAGTCGTGGGCAAACTGCTGGGGGCGCTGGGCGAGCGCCATCAGGTACTGTGCGTCACACACTTGCCCCAGGTGGCGGCTTGCGGCAACCATCACTTCAGGGTCAGCAAGTCTCAGCACAAAGGCAAAACTGCCTCGCGCATCGAGCTACTAAACAAAAAAGCGCGCATCGAAGAGATAGCGCGCATGTTGGGTGGGCTAAGCATTACCGACACAACGCGTCAGCATGCCGCCGAAATGCTGGGGGCCTGAAGCTTATTTTTTCTTCTGGCACGACCCGCAAATGCCATACAGCATCATGGTGTGGCTTTCGAGCGTAAAGTTTTTTTGATCGGCAATCAGGTGCTGACGCTTTTCGATCTCGGGGTCGGTAAACTCGACCACCTTGCCACAGTTGGTACAAATAAGGTGGTCGTGGTGATCGCCGTCGTTAAGCTCGAAAACGGCCTTGCCCCCATCGAACTGGCTACGCGTTAGAATACCTGCCTGTTCAAACTGCGTCAGCACGCGGTAAACGGTTGCCAGGCCAATATCGATATCTTCGGCGATAAGGGCGCGGTAAACGTCTTCGGCGCTGTGGTGGCGTGTGTCTGATTTACGGAAAACATCCAGAATTTTAAGGCGCGGAAACGTTGCCTTAAGACCCATGTTTTTCAGTTCGTTTTGTTCATTCATGTTCGAGGCTCTCGGGCAGGTGGACATTATGCCTTTATCATAACGGTTTTATTCAACCTGAATCACAGGGGCGCTTCGTGCTTACGACTGCTAAACCATTATTTTCAACGTTGCGCACTGGCCTGGCCGTTGGTGCGCTGGCCCTGACACTCACCGCGTGTGGTGGCACCAAGTGGGGCTTCCCTTACCGGGCCGACGTTCAGCAGGGCAACTGGGTTACTGCCGAGCAAGTCGCGCGCCTCGAGCCCGGCATGACCCGAGAGCAAGTGCGATTCATTCTGGGCACCCCCACCCTGCAAGACATTTTCCGCAACGACCGCTGGGACTACCCCTACTACAACAAGCCCGGTTACGGCGAAGAAGAAGAGCGCAAGTTCACCGTTTGGTTCGACGGCGACGTACTGGTCCGGTGGGCCGGAGACCAAATGCCCGACCGCCAGCCCTTCGAAAAGAGTGATTCGGGTGCCGGTTCGGCCGAAAGCGCACCCGAAGACGCCGACGCCCGCAAAGCAGCCATCGAACGCCGCGCCGGCCCCAACACCGAAGTCGAGATCAACCCCGAGCGCACACCGGCTGCAGTGATTCAAAGCCAGCCTGTTTCCGAACCCTTACGCTAAGAGACCCCCTATGCGCATCGCCATTGCAGGATCCGACGGCCGCATGGGCCGCATGCTGATCGAAGCTGTCATCAATTCGCCCGACCTGACGCTCACCGTTGCGCTTGATCGCACCGGTTCGGCCTGCATAGGCCAAGACGCCGGGGGCTTTTTGGGCCACACGACGGGCGTACACATTACCGACGACCTCGACGCATTAAGTCACGCCGACTGCCTCATCGACTTCACACGCCCTGAAGGCACGCTCACTCACCTCGAGGCCTGCGTCAAACATAAGGTCAAGTGCGTTATAGGCACAACAGGCTTCGATATCGCGGGCAAGCAGGCCATTCAGGCCGCCAGCCAAAAAACAGCCATTGTGTTCGCCCCCAACATGAGCGTAGGGGTCAACGCCACCCTCAAGTTGCTCGACATGGCGGCACGCCTGCTTAATAGCGGCTACGACGTCGAAGTCTTCGAGGCTCACCATCGCAACAAGGTCGACGCCCCCTCGGGCACCGCATTGGCCATGGGCGAAACCGTTGCGCGGGCGTGGGGCGAAAAGCTCGACGACATCGCCGATTGGGCCCGCCACGGCCATACCGGCGCGCGTGAAGACGGCCGCATTGGTTTTTCGGTCATGCGCGGCGGCGATATTGTGGGCGACCACACGGTGTTTTTCTGCGGTGCCGGCGAACGCATCGAGATCTCGCACCGCTCTAGCAGCCGGACCACCTACGCCCAAGGCAGCCTGCGTGCCGCGCGTTACCTGGCGCGTAAAGAATTCGGCCTGTTCGACATGCAAGACGTGCTGTCCAGTTAACAAGAACAAGCCTTGTGGTTATAAGAACAGAGAACCGGCCTTGCAGCAGGCCGGGCCTCTTGCCCGCTGCAAGTTAAGCCACCAGCACGGGCTCTTGCTCTAGCCGAACCCCAAAGCGGGCATAGACATCGGCGCAAATATCTTGCGCCAGCGCCAGCAGCTCTGTTGACGTTGCCCTGCCAAAATTCACCAATACAAGCGCTTGCCGGTCGTGCACACCCACCGCGCCCCGGCGGCGCCCTTTCCAGCCGGCACGATCTATCAGCCAGCCGGCTGCCAGTTTAAACGTACCGTCGGGCTGCGGGTAGCCGACCAGATCGGGAAGGCCAGCTTTAAGGCGTTGCCATGCCGATGCATCGACCACCGGATTTTTAAAGAAGCTGCCCGCATTACCCAGCACGGCCGGGTCGGGCAATTTGCTTTGCCTGATGGCGCAGACCGCATCAAACACCTGTCGTGGCGTAATGCGGCCGGCAGCGGCCGATTCGCGGCACGCCGACAAATCGGGGTATGCCAATTGCGGCACCCATTGCTTTGCCAGCCGGAACCTGACGCGTGTAATCAGCCACCGACCAGGCGGCTGCCGTTTGAAGAAACTATCGCGGTACAAAAACGCGCATTCATCGCGCGAAAACACCCGGCTTTCACCCTGCTGAATGTCCCAGGCGTGGACCTGATCGATACGGGTATCGAGTTCGACGCCATAGGCGCCGATATTTTGTACCGGCGCGGCCCCCACGGTACCCGGTATAAGCGCCAGGTTTTCCAGGCCCGCCCATCCATTGGCAAGGCACGTATCAACAAACTTGTGCCAGGTTTCGCCCGCCTGGGCCTCGACCAACCAGGCATCCGGCGTTTCGCCGACCAAGGCAACGCCTTGAGTACGCGTACAAACAACCAGCCCCGACACCTGCGCTGCAAGAACCACATTGCTTCCGCCCCCCAGCACCAACGTGCGTTCGTACGTTCGCGCCAAACGGGTGAGGTCGGGCAACTGGGCGTCATCGGTAAATACAACGCAAGCGTCGGCATGCGACGCCAGCCCCAGGGTATTCATGGACGAAAGATCTTTGGGTTCGACAGACAAAGACATGTGCAGGCCTCGTAGACACAAACGGGCGAAAGACAGCTATTACACCATGAGCCAACAGCCACCAATGCAACGGTTGGCTTTAAAAAAACCGCACCCATTTGCGCACAAATTTAATTTTGTGCTATTATTTTGGTCTTGCCAGAAACAACACAGCTTTTGAAGCTTTTACGAAAGTAAAACCATAAAGACAAAGCTGAATGTGGCAAGCGCAGAAAGTGTTGCAGTCAGTAGCCAAGACATTTTGTAGTGCAGTAAAAATTTAAAAACAAGTTAAAAAAACGGTTTTTAAGTTTGCAAAACAAAAAAAACAGGTTATAATGCAAAGCTTCTTGGGGCTAGCAAGCCAACAGGAAGACACTGAAAAGTGCGCACCACGCGGGAATAGCTCAGTTGGTAGAGCGCAACCTTGCCAAGGTTGAGGTCGCGAGTTCGAGACTCGTTTCCCGCTCCAAATACCAAAAGGGAAGCCCACAAAGCTTCCCTTTTTTACGTACAATTTAGTACGTATTGGCGCAATGGCAGAGTGGTTATGCAGCGGATTGCAAATCCGTGTACCCCGGTTCGATTCCGAGTTGCGCCTCCATCCCCCCTTCCCCTATCGGCCTGCCCATGGATGACCTCGTTCGTGCCGCAATGGCTCGCTGGCCAAACGTCCCCGATGTTTTCGGCTGGCTGTCTTTAACCCGCAACGGCCAATGGCGTCTGCACCCCACGGGTAACGCGCTGGCCCTTAACGACAGCGGCCAATACCCCGAAGGCGAATCCATCAGCAACCCGCAAATTACGGGCTTTATAAGCCGTAATTACATGGCCGACGACGCCGGGCGCTGGTATTTTCAGAACGGGCCGCAAAAAGTCTATGTCAGACTCGACGCCGCACCGTTAATACTGCGCATCAACGACAACACTACCGGTCTGCAAGCGCACACCGGGGCTGTTATCGACAGCGTCAACGCCTGGTGGCTCGACGACGAAGGCCACCTGTATGCACAAACAAATCTGGGTCCCGGGTTAATTGCGGGTCGCGATTTACCGGCATTGCTCGACACGCTGCATACGCCCGACGGGCAGCCGCTGGCAGACGCGCTGGACGCTGTCGGCACTAACGCGATTGTCGTTGCCCCTGCACTGGCACCGGCACAAACACACCCTGCCACGCTGCACTTTTGTGCAGCAAGCCATATCGAAACACTTCTGGGTTTTGTGCGCTGACCTGCATTACGCTATGCTTAGGCGCAATGCACCACGCTTCGCAACACAGAAAAGAATAATTTCTTATGGCCACCCAACCCGCATCATCCTTTTACTTCCCCGCACCGCGCGCGCAAAAATTTTGTAGCCAATGTGCGGCACACATCACCTACCTGACCCCGCCCGACGACAACCGTTTGCGGGCCGTATGCGAAAGCTGCGGCGCGGTTCATTACCAAAACCCGCGCAATGTTGTGGGCGTGTTGCCTGTATGGGAAGACAAAATACTGCTGTGCCGGCGCGGCATAGAGCCGCGCTACGACAAATGGACCTTGCCCGCCGGCTTCATGGAGCTGGGCGAAACCACGGCCCAGGGCGCCATGCGTGAAACCCAGGAAGAGGCCGGCGCCCAGATCGAGCTGGGGCCGCTGTACACCGTTATCGATGTACCCCACGCCGAACAGGTCCATTTCTTTTATCTTGCGCAGGTACTCAGCCCGGACCTCGCCCCCGGACCAGAAAGCCTCGAGGCCCGCTTCTTTACCGAAGATGAAATCCCCTGGCCGGAACTCGCGTTCCGTACGGTCATCACAACGCTTGAACACTACCTTGAAGACAAAAAACACGGTCACTTCAAGCCCGGGGCTCACCCGCCGGTGCACTACTACGAAGTTTCGCTGCCCAAACGCGACTACTAACCCGCGTTCGTCTTTCTGGCATGACAGTTTTACCCTGGGTTGCGCCGCACGAACCGCTGCCTGACCCCAGCGATGCCCACCCCGACGGGCTGCTGGCGGCGGGCCTTGACCTTGGCCCGGCACGCCTCGAAGCCGCCTATCGCAAGGGGATTTTCCCCTGGTTCAACGAAGGCGACCCGGTCTTGTGGTGGAGCCCCGACCCACGCATGGTGCTGGCCTGCAATGACCTGGTCATTTCACACACCATGGCCAAAAAACTGCGGCAACTCAAACGTTCAGCGTCGACGGCCAACCCAGGCCTGAACATTCGTGTCGACACCGCATTCAGTCAGGTCATCGACGCCTGCAGCGCCCCGCGAAAGGGACAGCCCGGCACCTGGATATCGCCGCAAATCAAGGCCGCCTATGGCGCCTTGCACAACCAGGGCAAAGCCCACAGCATCGAAACCTGGCTCGACGGCGCACTGATAGGCGGCCTGTACGGTGTCAGCCTGGGCGGCTTCTTTTTTGGTGAATCCATGTTCAGCCGCGCCCCGGACGCCTCGAAGCTTGCACTGGTGTACCTGACCAGCTTTTTGAAACGCCACGGGGTCGAGCACATTGACTGTCAGCAAGAAACCCCGCACCTGGCCAGCCTGGGCGCCAGGCCGGTGCCCAGGCCTGTTTTCTTGGGCTGGCTTAACGCTGCGCTAGGCAAGCCCACGCCACCGTGGCGTACTGGCACGATATTGCAAGACGGCACGATTGCGCCATTACCCTGAAAGCATCCATAATTGAAGGGCAAACAACCCCGGTGCCCTGTCATGAGCCGTCCTACCGACCCCCATTGCCAAACGCTGCAGTTTTACGCCACAGCCGCCTACCCGTGCAGCTACCTGGAAGGTCGCAACGCACGCTCTCAGGTTGCCGCCCCCAATCATCTTATCGACACCACGCTGTACAGTCGCCTGGTCGAACAGGGTTTTCGTCGCAGCGGCATTTTTACTTATCGCCCGCACTGCGACCAGTGTCAGGCCTGCAAGCCCATTCGGGTCGATGCCAATAATTTTGTGCCCACGCGCACGCAAAAGCGCATCGCAAAGCGGCATGCCTCGCTAAAGGCCAGCGTCCTTCCGCTTGAGTTCCACCCGGATCACTATCGGCTTTATCAGCAATACATCGGGACGCGGCACCCCAATGCAGGCATGGACGACGACAGCGAAGCCCAATACACGCAATTTTTACTGAGCAGCAGGGTCGAAACCGCCGTCGTCGAATTCCGCACCCCCGACGGCGAACTGAAAATGGTGTCCATTGTCGACGTACTTGATACGGGCTTATCGGCCGTTTACACCTTTTTCGACCCTACCGCGGCAGGCAGCCTGGGAACATACGGCGTACTTTGGCAAATTGGGCGATGCCGCGAACTGGGCCTGCCCTGGCTCTACCTGGGGTACTGGATTCATGAAAGCCGTAAAATGGCGTACAAGTCTGTTTTTCGCCCCCATCAAATCTACGTCAACGGCGTTTGGCTCACCCCCGAACCCTTGGCCGGCTGAGCCATGTCATTACTGTTTAACGCTTATTCGTTTACCCGCCCCGCCCTCTTCTCGCTAGACGCCGAGCACGCACACGAGCTGACGCTGTCGTCTTTGCAAAAAGCCTACGACTGCGCCTTTACCCGCCGCCTCATGCATAGCGCGCCCAACTTGCCCACGCAGCTCATGGGGCTGCAATTGCGCAACCCGGTCGGGCTGGCCGCCGGGTTAGACAAAAACGGTGCGCACATCGACGCCCTCGCCAACCTGGGGTTCGGCTTCATCGAGGTTGGCACCGTAACGCCCAAACCCCAAGACGGCAACCCAAAGCCGCGCATGTTCCGCCTGCCGACCGCCAATGCACTGATCAACCGGCTGGGGTTCAATAATCGCGGGCTCGATGTCTTCCTGCAAAACGTACAACGCAGCCAGTGGCGCCAACAGGGCGGCATTGTCGGGCTCAATATCGGTAAAAATGCGGCCACGCCCATCGAGCGGGCAGTAGACGACTACCTGATCGGCCTTGAAGGTGTCTACCCACACGCCGACTACGTGACCGTGAATATTTCATCGCCCAACACGCAAAACCTGCGTGCCCTGCAAGGGCAAGACGAACTGGGCGGCCTGCTGTCGGCACTGGCCGAAAAGCGCAAGGCACTTGAAGACCTGCATAGTAAACGCGTGCCTCTGGTGGTAAAAATTGCCCCTGACTTATCTACCGAACAGGTGGATGTCATTGCAGACGTGCTGGGTCGCCATGGTGTTGATGGTGTCATTGCCACCAACACAACGCTGTCGCGCGATGCGGTCAAAGGCCTGCCGCATGCCGAAGAAATCGGCGGCTTGTCGGGCCCGCCCGTACACGCCTTGTCGCTGGCGGTCATTCGTCGCCTGCGCGAACAACTGGGGCCTGATTTTGCCATTATTGGCGTCGGCGGCATTAGCGGCGGGCGCCAGGCCGTCGAAAAGATACAGGCCGGTGCCAACGCCGTCCAGCTTTATACGGGCCTTATCTATCGCGGCCCCGCACTTATCGGCGAATGCGTACGCAGCCTTTCGGCGCTTAAAAAATAAGCGCGTCGGCCGTTGCGCCGCAGCGGTCCATGAAAAACACCCCAAAGGCTGGATGAGCATCCAACATTTGGGGTGTAGTTCAAGGGCAGGCTACCGGGTTTTTTAGCGGGCAACGCACACTAAAAGACAACCTGCCCGCAAGCTGCCGGCAAAACGCGCCGGGCAACTTGCCGCTTGTATTACGAAGCGCGGCGCGTACGAGGCGTGGCCGATTTAACCACTTCGGCGGCTTCGGATGCTGCCTTGAAGGTGGCGTTAGTAGCTGCCGTGATGTTCGACTCAGCCGCTTCGCTGGCCTGCTTGGCTGCCTTGGCAACGGTCTCGTAAGCCGTATTGGCCGAAGCTACCGACGACTTCAGCAAAGCAATGGCGCCTTCGGTACCGGTGGGTGCGTTTTTGGCCAACTGGTCAATGGTGTCGTGCATCTGTTTCTGGCCCTGGGCCAGCTGCTCTTCGGCAAGACGTGCCAGATCGGACTGAACCGACGACATGATGTCGTAAACGTGTTTGCCGTAAGCCAGTGCCTTGTCGGCATTAGGCTGTACCAGACCCGAGGTAAAAGCGACGGCTTCCTGGGGGTCTTTAACATCAACGGCTTCTTGCGATTTCTGGGCGACGTCTTCAAACGTTGCCTTCATCACTTTAAGGTTCAGATCAACCAGTTTTTCGAAGCCGCCGAAGATCGAACCCTGAGCAGCCAGGATCTTGTCAAGCGAGGCTTTCTGGTTGGCAAAAAATTGTTGGGGAATTGCGCTCATGGTGTTTTCCTTTAAATAAGGGTTATGCTGCGTTGCACAAAAACAATTTAACCCTTTAAAAACAACATGTCAATGAATTTTTTATTGCAGTGCAATAAATTTGGAACAAGGCTTTTCAGCGCCCACCGATTGGCCCACCCTCAAAGCCCAGCGCCTCGGAAATGCTGCCGGCGGTCTTGAGCAAGACGTCAATCCATTCGTCGCGCATACGTTCGGCAGGCGCCGAAATTGACAGCCCCGCCTGCAAATTACCGGCGTCATCGTAAATGCCGGCTGCTATACAACGAACTCCCAGCTCCAGCTCTTCGTTATCGCGCGAATAGCCCGTGCGGCGCACCAGGGTAAGTTCTTTTTCAAGCGTCTCGGCCTGAGTAATGCTGTTAGGCGTTGCGCCAGTCAGCCCCGTGCGCATGATGTAGGCCTTGACCTGGCGAGGATCGCTAGCCGATAAAAACAATTTTCCGGTAGAGGTTAAGTGCAAAGGCGCACGCCCGCCAATGGCACGCACCACCTGCATGCCCGAACGCTCGCTCCAGGCCCGCTCGATATAGACGATCTCGTCGTTTTGCTGCACCGACAAATTAACGGTTTGCCCGGTAAGCTTGTGTAAGGCACGCATCGGCTCAAGAGCGACCTCGCGCACACTCAGGCGCCCTTTGACCAACGAACCGAGTTCAAGCAAGCGCATGCCCAGACGATACAGACCGCTGTCCACCCTTTCGACATAACGCCCGGCGACCAGATCGTTAAGAATGCGATGCGCCGTCGACGTGTGCAAACCCGTTTTGGCGGCCAGATTCTTCAGCGGGACAGGTTCGGCCTGATGCGCAAGAACATCAAGCAACAGCATGGCGCGCTCAAGCACCTGGATGGTGATCGGCGATTCGGCAGGGGCATTTTGGGCGACGGCCCCGGGGCGGGCCGTAAGTTCGGTTCGGGACATGCTTGACTTTGACGCAACGCAACATTCTCATATTATGAAAATACGCCGCGTTTTGGCAAGACCTTTTTGTTGATGACGCATTCCCCGATAACGACTTGCGGGTGGTGTGGCCCGCCAGGACGACCCTTTATGCCTGAAAAGAACGACGTCAGGGCGTCAACGTACCACCAGCCTCTTGTGCCGCATTCTTCAGAAAAGCCAGGGCCTCGGCCGCGGCGTGAGGCTCTCCTTTGACGCCCAGGTCGATATGCGGCTTGCCCTCGCCGCCCATGCTGGGCAGACTGAACGCCTTGACGCCGGGCCAGCGCGCCTCGAGGGCTTCGAGGGCCGGCGTGATGCGCGATTCGGGCAGCCCGAACACCAGGAAAGAATGCTCGACACGCACCGTTTGGTGATGGAACTGACGGTAACGTGTGTCGAGGGTCCATTCGAGCATAGGCCACGCCATGACCGGAAAGCCCGGCATGAACGTGTGGTTGCGAATGAAAAATCCGGGGATTTTGTTGTAGGGATTAGGGACGATTTCGGCCCCAACCGGAAACACACCCATTTGCAAACGCTGCTGGTTCTCGGGCAACGACATATCTGCACTACCGACGCCTTTCTTTTCGTTCTCGGCGCAACGTTCGGTAATAAGGCGTTCGGCTTCGGGGTGCAGGGCAAGATCGAGCCCCAGCGCTTCGGCCGCAGCCTGGCGGGTTTGATCGTCGGGCGTTGCCCCAATGCCGCCACAACTGAAGACAATGTCGTCGGTGGCGAAGCTACGCTTGAGCACGGCAGCAATGCTGGCGCGATCGTCGGAAACGAATTCGGCCTCCGACAACTGCATGCCCCGCTGACCGAGCAGTTCGATGACCTTTGAGAAATGCTTGTCTTGCCGACGGCCGGACAGAATTTCGTCGCCCACAATAACCAGGCGCACACGAGGCACAATAGTAGATGTCATTGATTCACCTTTTATAAAATTCAGACATCGATAACGGTTTCTTGACGCAACTGACGCAACGCCTCGAGGCTGAAGTGCGCGTAGACCAGTGCCGAAAATACCGGCAACACCAGCCAGGCCGGCGGAAACAGATTGATCAATGAAAGAATAAAGCCCATCAGCCAGTATTTGCGGTTATGCCGCTTCCAGATAATGCGGCGCTCGACCGGGCTGGCGTGTTCGATGACGGCATCGACACGCAGCATGCGGGTAAAGGCAAATGCCCACCAAAAAACAGGCAACAGAATCGGGAACGGCGGAAACAACCAGAGCGGCATGGTCAGCAGCCAGCCAATAGCAAACAGCCCGCCTACCCAGACCGCGTTCCAGATACCCAGCGCAGTGGACATTTGCCCCTGCCTGGTCAGGCCCTGGTATTCGCGTTGCTCGAGGTGACGCAACACCAGCGGCATGACAAATATGGCGGCGATGACCAACCCCAAAATGCCCGATAGCGGCAGCAAAATGGCAATGGCCAGCAAAGGCACCAGGTAAGCTTGCAAAGAAAACAGGCCGATGCCCAGCATCCATTGGTCTACCGTGGCAAGCACACCCCAATTGGCCGCCTCGCCGCTAAGCCAGGCGGTAAGCGGCGCCCAGAACGCCCATAGCAAAACAATGCCGCCCAGCAGCGCAATAATGAAGGGCAAAAACAGCGCAAACAGCATTTTGGGGTGCAACTGCGACACCAGCGCACGCCGGAACGCCTGCCCCACCGACGCCATACCGGTAACCCGGACGGGTTCGGAGACGTTGGCAACTACACGAGAATCAGACATAGTTTCAGTGACCTTTCAAACATTCGACTATCATAGCCAAAGCCAAAACAATTTGCCCCGGGCGCACACCCGCTTTTGCCTCTGTTTATGCCTGTTTTCACACTTCCCAACGACATTGACCCACTAAAAACTTACCTGGCCGGCCACGCCTCCGACACCGGCTTGGTGGCCTGCTTTTGTGCCGCCTGGTGCGACACGTGCCGTGAGTACGCCCCTGCCTTTGCACAACTGGCTGACAAGTTTCCGCACTACGTTTTTATCTGGGTAGATATCGAAGAAAACCCCGAGCTGCTGGGGGATGAAGACGTCGAGAACTTCCCGACGCTATTGGTGCAAACCGCCACCGAGAACCGTTTTTTTGGCCCGATGCTGCCCCATATTGGTCATCTGGAAAAGTTGTTGGCGACAATAAACAGAATGCCCGCCATTAATGGCGGGCCGCCACTGCTGCGCCAAACCCTGATGGCGCAGGCCTGAAAACCTGCGCCGCACCCAAACCATGACTACAAAAAAGTTTGCTTAGGCGGCGCCGTAAGCGCACCGGGCTGCGCCAGGTAACCTAGCGACCGCCCAGAAGTACGCCCACCTGCTTGCGCACAGCCTTGCCCGATGCGGCCGACTTGGGCAACTGCGGCGTGGCCGATACCGACGACGCCACATAGGGCTTGGTAAAGAAATCGTCGACCGGCTTGCGCGACGACATGTCGGCATAGGCCCGTGAAGAACGCTCGCGACCCGACGAGGAAGAACCTGCCGATGAGCGACGCGTTGCCGCCTGAGGCTGAGCGGGCAGCTCGAGCGTGCCACGCGGGATCTTGGCTTTGATGAGCTTTTCGATGTCGAGGAGGTAACGCTCTTCGTCGGGGGCAAAAAAAGCAATGGCCTCGCCCGAGGCGCCGGCGCGACCCGTACGACCGATGCGGTGAACGTAATCTTCGGCGTTGTAGGGCAAGTCGTAGTTGATGACGCAAGGTACGCCGGCCACGTCCAGACCACGTGCGGCCACATCGGTGGCCACCAGCACTTCCAGGTCTCCGGCCTTGAAGGCTTCGAGGGCCTTCATGCGATCGAGCTGGCTTTTATCGCCATGAATGGACTCGGCCTTGACACCGTCGCGCTCGAGCAAGCGTGCCAGGCGGCTGGTGCCGATTTTTGTATTTGAAAAAACAATAACCTGGTTGAGCCCGCGCGACTTGACCAGATGAACAACGGCAGCCCGCTTCGCATCACCTGACAACGGATACGCAATTTGCGTCACGTTTTCGGCGGTGGCGTTGGGGCGCGCGACTTCGATTTCGACGGGCTCTTTAAGCCAGGTACGACCCAGCTTGCGGATTTCGGGACTGAAGGTTGCCGAGAACAATAAGGTTTGACGATTTTGCGGCAACAGACGAACGATGCGATCGAGGTCGGGCAAGAAGCCCATGTCGAGCATGCGGTCGGCTTCGTCGAGCACCAGAATGCCGACTTGGGCCAGGCTGACATTTTTTTGTTCGATGTGATCGAGCAAACGACCCGGCGTGGCAATGACGACCTCGCAGCCGCGCCGCAACGCGTCGCGTTGGGGGGCGATATCGACGCCGCCAAACACTACCGCCGAACGCAAAGGAATAGACTCGCTATACCGCGAAACGTTCTCGGCGACCTGGTCGGCCAGCTCGCGGGTAGGCGTAAGAATAAGCGCACGAACCGGATGGCGGGCAGGTGACGCACTGCTGTTGGCCAGAGGCATTAAACGCTGCAATATAGGCAGCGTGAACGCGGCGGTTTTGCCTGTGCCCGTTTGGGCCGCACCCATGACATCGCGACCTTGCATGACAACCGGGATGGCTTTGGCCTGGATAGGCGTTGGAACGGTGTAACCCGTTGCGGCGACTGCCTGCAAAATGCCTGGATGCAAGCCTAGATCGGAAAACGTGATTTGCGGAGTATCGGAGATAATAGTGTCTGTCATTGAATAAGGTTACGCCTGCGCAGGAACACCCCGCCAGACTTTGATAACCCGGGCATTTTAACGCACGTCGCCGCGCAACCCTATGACAGCCCAAAAGGGCGCCCCGAAAGTGTCGTTAAATATCCACTACTTAGCCAAGGCAACAACTACAACAATGCCCGCAGCACCCAAAACGCCACCATACCCGACACAATAACCGACACTGTGCTGCGTGTACGCGCGTAAACCGCTATGGCAACCAGTACGGCCAGCAGACGGACATCGACAAAGGCGCGGGCGCCTTCGGCCCACGGCAAAATTTCGGGAACAATAATGGCAATAAGCGCAGCCGGCGGTGCGTAACGCAATGCCCGACGCACGCCGTCGGTTAGCGGGATACGGTTGCCAAACACAAAGTAGCCCGCCCGGGTGATAAGGCTGCACAGCGTTAGCAGCCCGATTACCGCCAATACATAGGTATCGTTATCAGCCATGGCTTGCCTTTACTGAGGCTTGATGCTTTTCAGTCAAAACGCCGGCGACAATGCCGCCGACAACGGCCACAGCAAGGCCCAGACGCAAGGGCAGCGGCTGCCCCAGCCAGGCAATGGTGCCTGCCACCAATATAGATACTGCCATGGGCATATTTTTGACCAACGGGATCGTAATGCCCAGCAACGCCAGCGTCGCGGCAAACTCTAGCGCCCAACCGGTTGGCACGACCCCACCCATGAATATGCCGGCCAACGAGGCCACCTGCCAAGAAATCCAGCCCGGAATAATCAGCCCGAGGTAGTACCAGAACTGATAGCGTGTACCGCGCTTTTTACTGTCGGCAAAACGCGTCATGAACAAAACAAAACCCATGTCGCTTAACCAAAAGCCGAGACCCAGGCGCGAGGGCCAGCGATAGCGCGCAAAAAACGGCTGCATGGCGGCACCAAATATCACGAATCGGATATTGACCACACACGCTGCCGCAAAAATTAGCCACAGCGGCGCGCCGGCCACGATAAGCGGCAGCGCAGTCAGTTGAGCCGAGCCTGCATACACCAACAACGTCATCAGGCTGGCCATGGCTTCAGACATGCCGGCCTTGACCATGGCAATACCAGTCACAAACCCCCACAGGCTGGTTGCCACCATGGTGGGCAGGACCTGACGAAAACCTTCGTTGAAGCTTTTCTGTGCCCGCGCCTTTGACCACGCGTTATAAGTAGATAAAGACCCCATCCGACGCCTCATTACCCTTCGGGCATTTTTTGAAAATGCCGGGACAACCCTGTAAACCCGCCATCATATACGAGCGCACCCGAATTGTTTTATTTCGCTGAATTGTCGCAGGCTGTTGGTACAATGCAGCCAGTCAAATCATTATCCCAGGACGAATCATGAGCAGTGCCGATACCCCTGCAAAACACAACGATGACGTCATTCTGGTCGGCGCCGCCGACCTGCCTGTTTATTGCCCGGGCCCGAAAGCCCCGCTGTGGTCAATGCACCCGCGCGTTTACATCGAAGTCGCCAAATCGGGCCAGGGCGTTTGCCCCTACTGCAGCGCCACCTACCAGCTCAAGCCAGGCGAACACGTCCACGGCCACTAAGCGTCAGCCAGTGGCCGCCCAGCTCGATCTCTCGCCTTGCCCTTCCCCCATATGGTTGCCCGGTGGGCACACGCAGACCATATGGGGCGCAACGGTCGCGCGCTTTCATCATATTTCGTTCGTACGCGAACGGGTAGACACCCCCGATGGCGATTTTCTCGACTTCGACTGGACAGGTCCAGGCCTGTTTGCCGATAAAACTGCCGCCAATGTTCGCGTCCCGCGCGAACCTGCACTAGCGCATACCGCGGCCTATCGGTGGGCCGACCGCACTGACTGGCAAGCCCTTATGGGGCTCGAAGAAACACCGGCGCTGGTGTTGTTTCACGGTCTTGAAGGCAACAGCACCAGCCGTTACGCACAGTCTATCGCCCAGTATTTCCGGGGCCGGGGCTGGATCGTCGTCATCGCCCATTTCCGGGGGTGTTCAGGGTTTCCCAACCGCATGGCGCGTGCTTACTACTCGGGCGACACCGAAGACGTCGGCTTCATGCTCGACACCGTCCGTGCCCGCATCCCCAACGCACGGTGGCACGCTACCGGCGTATCGCTCGGGGGCAATGCCATGCTTAAGTTTCTGGCCGAAAACCCTGACACCAGCCAATGGGTCAACGCTGCAGCGGCCATTTCCGTCCCCCTCGACCTGGTCGCGGCGGGCGCTGCCCTGTCCGACACCCCCGTCGGCAAGTGGGTGTATTCGCCCTATTTCCTGGCCTCAATGAAGCGAAAAATCGCCGAGAAAGCCCAACGTTTTCCTGGCAACATCGACACCTTGCGTCTTAATCAAATCAAAACCATTCGCGACTTCGACGACATGTACACCGCGCCCATGCACGGGTACAAAAATGCCCTCGATTACTGGACACGCGCCTCGTCCAAACCCCTGCTTGGGGCCCTGGCAACACCGTCGCTTATCCTGAACGCCCGCAACGACCCCTTCGTGCCCGAGGCATCGCTACCGGGCCCCAACGAATGCTCCGCCCAGGTACTGCTGCACCAGCCCGCCGAAGGGGGGCATGTGGGGTTCATTACGGGGAAGTTTCCTGGCCACACCAGTTGGCTGCCCACCCGGCTGTCTCGATTCTTCGAGCGCAGGCAATAGCACCACAACAAGCATGGCCCGGCTACAGGCTTGGCCATGCCTTATCGAAACTGCTCGAACTGCGGGCCTCTGGTCGCCCCTTATCGAAACTGCTCGAGCAACTCTCTGTTGCGGCGCACGCGTTCTTGCAAGGTACGAATCTCGACATCAAGCTCTGATTGCACGTAGAAGTCTTGCGTCATGCCGCGCGCCTGCTGCAACTGCGACACAGCCGTCGGCAAGGCGCCTGTTTTTTCGTAGAAGACGGCCATGGCGCGACGCGCCTGCACAGGCCGGCCCATGCGCTCGAGGCTGAGCGCCTGCATTTGATAGAACCGGGGTTCGTCAGGCCACTTTTTGATCAGGCCGGTCAGTACCTGCACAGCTTTTTCGGGTTGATTGTCGGCCTGCAAAGTGCGCGCCACCACCATACCCAAAGCCTGGTTGCCAGGCCAACGTTCAAACGCCTTGATTGCGGTATCGACGGCTTTTTGATTTTCGCCGCGCGACAACGCGATCTCGGCTTCGAGCCCTGCAATTTGAGGCGAATAAATGCCGTCGGCACGGGCATTTTGCAAAGCTTTGGCGGCTTCATCGAGGTCTTTGCGCTGCCACGATAAATAGGCCAGTCCGTACCAAGCGGCTGCTTTGGGTACACCGGCAGCCGACAGTGTGTCTTGCCGAAGCACCGCTTCGGTGTTGCGCAGTGCAAGCGAATCGCGCGACTGGATGACACGTAGCTTGGCACGCACGAACCAGTAGGCGTCGGTATCGTTGCGCCGAACAGGCGGCAAGGCCCGCACGCGGTTTTCGATGTCGGACATACGCTGAATGGACAGCGGGTGGGTGCTGGCATAACTGCCGCCCCCCGCACCTTCATTCAGGCGCGATGCATTACCCAGACGTTCGAACATTTGCACCATCCCGACCGGGTCATAGCCCGCGCGGCGCAACATTTCTACCCCGGCGCGGTCAGCTTCTTGCTCGGCCATGCGCGAAAACCCCAGTTGCCGGTCGACCGCTGCCGCCTGCCCGAAGGCTGCCACGCCGGCAGCAAGATCGCCGGCGCCGGCCAGCGCGGCAAGCAAGGCCCCGGCGATAGAGGCCATGGCAATATGACTGGACTGGTTGCTTTGCGTCATGCCACGGGCGACGTGGCGCTGATTGACGTGACCGATTTCGTGCGCCACCACCGAAGCCAGCTGCGACTCGTTGGTTGAGGCCACCACCAGGCCGCTGTTAATGCCGACATAGCCCCCGGGCAGGGCAAATGCGTTGATTGACGGGTCGCGTACGCCGAACACGTCAACGGCTGCGCTGCCCGCAGCCCCCGACAATTTACGCCCCATGTCGTTCAGGTACTGAGAGACATCGGGGTCATCGATATAGGTTGGGTCGCGACGCCCTTGTTCCATGATGGCGTCGCCCAAGGTCTTTTCAAGGGCGGGAGACAATTCGGCCGAAGAGGCCGACCCCATACTGGGCAGCCCCATGGGCTGGGCCTGGCCGGCCACCGGTGCAAACAAAGCAAAAACCAGAACCGCCGCCCCCGTGTACTTCATGTGCCTGCCACCCCAATAGCCGGCACCGGGGCCGGCCTGTTCTTGCCGGGTAACCGCCCTTTGCCCGACAGGCGCATGAGCGTACCCAATGCAAACAACAAACCAAAAACCTCGACGAAACCGGCCAGAATCCACATGGTCAGACCACCGATGGCCTGGTCGGTAACGGCAGACATCCCGGGAATAGCGCGGCCGCAGAGGTCAAAAATAGGGTACAGGTCGTACTCGGTGAACGTAATGACGGCGCCGACCACCATTTGCGGCACCATGGTAATGACCGGCGACAAAATGCGCGCGCCTGGTGAAAGCACCGCAGGCGGGCTTGGGCGACGATCAAGAATCAGATTCCAGTACAAGAACCCACTGATGACTACAGACCAGTTCATGAGGCGATACAAACGCCAGTCGAGCATGGAATAGAACTGCACGCTGGGAATGAGCCACACCACCACCAGGAACACGAACATGAACGGCACAAGAATTTTGTTCGTGAGCACGGCCTGGGTGAGGCGCCCAAAGGGGGTAAGACGGAAATTTTTTAGCCACAGCCGAAGTGGCATGGGCAACCCGGCGCGCATGACCTGGCCGGGGTACGCCCCCATGATAAGCAGCGGGCCAAGATGATGCAGCACCAGGTGTTGCAACCGGTGTGCAAAGAAAAGACGCTCGGCGTAGTAGTCGATGCGGGTATGCAGCGACAAATACAACACCACAATACCCAGCCAGAACAGCCATTGGCGCGCCGCGGAAACACGATGCACCCGGGCACCACGGATGAACAGCACGATGCCCACCACAAACATGAGCACCAGCGCGGGAGAAAACTCCCAGGGCACAAGCCAGCCTA
This sequence comes from Pusillimonas minor, assembly GCF_014237865.1. Lineage (GTDB taxonomy): Bacteria > Pseudomonadota > Gammaproteobacteria > Burkholderiales > Burkholderiaceae_B > Neopusillimonas > Neopusillimonas minor. Next base: position 181,766 of record NZ_JACJUU010000004.1, on the reverse strand, counting down.
GGACATCCATGGACAACAACCCAAAAGCGAGAACACCCGCTAGTTTAAAACAATATGGCGATGATCACCCCAGCGTACATGGCGTACACCGGTAACAGAAGTTAAGTCGCGCGCCTGCTTCATGAGCACCGGGCGCATTTCGGGAGCGCAACTTACCGTGACACAAGCACTGACCAGCGCCGGGTCGGCCGCCGCACTGACCTGCACCGAGCCTACTTTAAGACCGGCAGATTCGAAATTTTTGTATAAGGCACGCCGCACGCCGGCCATGTGATCGCGCGAGCAAACAACGGTAAGGCGCGAAGCCGCAGGCTTGCTGCCACGAGCAGGCACCGACTGAACGCCGGCGCGACGAAGGAACAAATTGAACAGACGCATAAACACCACCTTTCGTGTGCCGCATACAAGACACACGCCAAGCTACTGGCCAGATATGGCCAAATTTAAAAAACGGGTGGCGTAGTAACCCGGGAGGAACCCGGTTAGACATGCCACACCCTGCTGTATTACCCCAGGGCGTGACCAAGCTGAAAACCTGAAAACGCGCCTAGAGATCAATAAATTTGTCGATACACGATCGACTGTTACTGTCGCCAGAATCGGTATTCACCGCTTCAGCTCCTATAAAATGAAGAGACCGCCATTCTAACCCGCGAGCATGGTTCCGACAAGACGGCCAGGGCCTTCAAAGATGACTTGGCCGATAATTTTGCAGCGGCACAACACCTCGTCGGCATGTGCGCTTTCGCGGGCTAGATAAAAACGTACGGGCTGCCCTGTCGGCCAAACGCAACATGCGCGCCATTTAAAGCTGATAGCCGTCCAGCCAGCCCAGCGCTGTGTACACATGCACCACGGTTGCGGCAATACCAAACACCACCACCGTACCGCCCAAAAACACAGTCAAAATTGCCACAAGCACCGGACCCCAACCGGTCTGGGTCTGTATTGAAGCGCCCGGGTTGTAGCGGGCATCGAACCAGGCATCCGGCTTCAGGCAGAACACCAAGGCCTCGATACAGCCCGCGGCCATGGGGATAAAAAGCAGCAAAAACGCCGGGTTGTCCCACCAACTTGGAAAGGTTTGTGCGTACGCCAGCAAACCCAGGGTTACCAGCGTGAACAGCCAGGCATAGGGGCGGCGCAAATACCACCAATGCGCGCCAAAGACGCCCAGCACTGCCGCCAGCAGCGATACAATGACTTTGCTGCGATGTTGCTTCATCTGCATATTCCGAAGTTCAACCGAACGCCGATTGTATTAGAACCCTCCATGTCCCACCCCGATTTCGACCTGGTTATTACGGGCGCAGGCCCGGTTGGCAGTGCGCTGGCCCTGATGCTGGCCCGCTATGCCCTCGACCCCGCACGCATCGCGCTTGTGGGCACAAGGTTCATCGAAGCACACACTGCAAACAGCAACAGCCCCGCCGACCCACGTGCCATCGCCCTGAACCACGGCAGTCAGGTGGCCTTGCAGGCCATCAATGCCTGGCCGCTTCGGTACAGCCCCATCACAACGGTTCATGTTTCGCAGCGCCAACGATTAGGCCGCACTCTTATTCAGCACGACGATTTCGGCGTCCCCCAACTGGGTTGCGTGGTCGCCTACCCCGATCTGCTGGCCGCATTACACACAGCCTTGGCGCAAAGCGGCATCACACGGCTCACCTCCCAACCGGTCACACCAACGTTTGGCAACCCGGTCTTGCTCAGCCCCGATACCGGCCCGCTTACGGCACGCCTGGCCGTTCAGTCAGACGGCGCGCGCCCCAAAGGTATCGAACGCAGTTACGAACAGGTTGCAGTATTGGCAACCGTAGCCGCCGCCGAGCCGCGCCAGGGCTGGGCCTTCGAGCGCTTCACGCGCCAGGGCCCGCTGGCCGTCTTGCCTCACCCGTCGGGCGAGGGGCACTATGGCGTCGTATGGTGCTGCCACCCTAATCAAGCACAAGCGCTCATGCACATGGCGCCCGCGCAATTCGACCAGGCCCTGAACGACACGTTCGGCACACGACTGGGGCCGCTGACACTGCACGGAAGCCGGCAGCAATTCCCGCTTGGCCTGAACGCGGGGCCACTGCGCACGCATGCGCGCGGGGTCGCCATCGGTAACGCTGCGCAAACGCTGCACCCGGTTGCGGGCCAGGGCCTTAACCTGGGCCTGCGCGATGCCGCACAACTGGCCCACGCCCTGCGGTTCTGGCTGGCCAACCCATCGGCCGACCCAGCCCCCCTGCTCGAAACCTTTACCGCCCAACGCCGCGTCGACCGCTGGTCAACCGCCGCCATCACCGATGTCTTGCCGCGCATCTTTGCCACCGGCAACCCGCTGGTAGAGCACGCCTGTGGCCTGGGCTTGCTGGCCATGGACTTAAGCCACACCCTGCGCACCCCGCTGGCCACGCACCTGCTGCAAGGCCTGCGCACGTAACATCTTGGCGTCAGCCCCAATCCCAATTGGCGGTTAAAATCCACCCCATGCGTATCGGCTCCTGGACCCTCCCCAATCGTGTTTTTGTCGCCCCGATGGCCGGTGTCACCGACCGTCCGTACCGGCAATTGTGCAAGCGGCTGGGTGCGGGGTACGCCGTCTCCGAAATGGCCGCCAGTAATCCCAGGCTTTGGCACAGCGTCAAAACCTCGCGCCGCCTCAACCACGAAGGCGAAACCACGCCCGTTGCCGTGCAAATTGCCGGCGCCGACCCGGCCATGATGGCTGAAGCCGCCGTTTTCAATATTCAAAAAGGCGCGCATATCATCGATATCAATATGGGCTGTCCGGTCAAAAAAGTGTGCAATGTCGCGTCGGGTTCGGCGCTGCTGCGCCACGAAGCCCTGGTCGCCCAAATTCTTGAAAGCGTGGTGTCGGCATGCCGCCCCTACAACGTACCGGTTACCCTCAAAACCCGTACCGGCTGGGATGCCGAATCGCGTAACGCCCTGCGCATCGCCCGTATGGCCCAAGATATCGGCATTGCCGCACTTACCTTGCACGGCCGCACCCGGGCCGACCTGTACAACGGCCAGGCCGAATACGACACCATCAAGGCGGTCAAGCAAGCCCTGTCCATCCCGGTCGTCGCCAACGGCGATATCGACAGCCCCGAAAAAGCCCGCTACGTGCTTGAGTACACCGGGGCGGACGCCGTCATGATCGGGCGGGCCGCTCAAGGTCGGCCCTGGATTTTCCGCGAAGTGGCCCACTACCTCGACACGGGCCGCCACCTTGCCCCGCCCACCGTTGGCGAACTGCGCGCCTGCCTGCTCGAGCACCTCGAAGACCACTACCGCTTCTATGGCGAATATACTGGCGTACGCTCGGCACGAAAGCACATAGGCTGGTACCTGGCCGAACAGCCCGACAGCACCGCACTGCTAAGCCACATCAATCAAACCGAATCCACCCAGGCACAGCTTGCCGCGGTCGCCCACTGGTTCGACCAGCATGCCCCCGACGATTTCATCCAGTCACCGGCAACCCCCGAACCGGCAACCGCGCTGGCCGCCTGACTTAACCACACCAATAACAGCAAAAACCCGAACACATGAACGACCTCAATCCACTGGAACAATGCGTGCGCGACAATCTCGAGCGCTACTTTGCCGACCTGGGCGACTCCGAACCCGACAACATGCTGGCCATGGTCATTTCGTGCGTCGAGCGCCCTGTTTTGCAAGTTGCCCTCGAACGCGCCAACGGCAACCAGTCGAAAGCCGCCGACATGCTGGGCATTACCCGCAGCACTTTGCGCAAAAAGCTGCAAGCCCACAATCTGCAACCCTGATTTCCCACTTTATTTTTTGCTATCTCATGAAAACTCAAACCGCACTGCTATCGGTTTCCGACAAGACCGGCATCGTCGACTTTGCCAAGGCGCTGGCTCAGCGTGGCGTCAAGCTGCTGTCTACCGGCGGCACCGCAAAACTGCTGGCTGAAGCCGGTCTGCCGGTCACCGAAGTTGCGCAGCATACCGGCTCGCCCGAAATTCTCGACGGCCGCGTCAAAACGCTGCACCCCAAAATTCACGGCGGCCTGCTGGCGCGACGCGACAGTGCAGAACACATGCAAACCATCGAAGCCCACGGCATCGACCGCATCGACCTGCTGGTGGTCAACCTGTATCCGTTTCGCGAAACCATTGCCAAGCCCGGCTGCACGTTTGCCGATGCTGTTGAAAACATCGACATCGGCGGGCCGGCCATGCTTCGCGCCGCTGCAAAAAACCATGGCACCCCCGAAGGCGGGGTAACCGTCGTCATCGACCCGGCCGACTACCCGCGCGTACTGGCTGACATCGACAGCCCCCAGGGCGAGCCCGGCTACGCCTTACGCCTGGAACTGGCGGCCAAGGTCTATGCCCACACCGCAGCCTACGACGGCGCCATTGCCGCGTACCTGACCAGCCTGGCCGAAGCCGAACCCACCCAGGACGCCCAGCCTGCGCGCGACGCATGGCCCCGCACGCTCACCCTGCAAGTCAAACAGCACCAGGTATTGCGTTACGGCGAAAACCCGCATCAAACGGCGGCGTTTTATGTCGACCAGCCCGTCGGCCAAGGGTTGCTGGGCAGCTATCGTCAATTGCAGGGCAAAGAACTGTCCTACAACAACATTGCCGACGCCGACGCTGCCTGGGAATGCGTACGCAGTTTTGAGCAAGGCGCCTGCGTTATCGTCAAGCATGCCAACCCCTGCGGCGTAGCGGTGGGCGACGCCCCCGAGGCCGCTTACCAGCAAGCTTACAAAACCGACCCCACCTCGGCCTTCGGCGGCATTATTGCCTTCAATCGCCCGGTCGACGAAGCTTGCGCACAAGCCATCACCTCGCAGCAATTTGTCGAAGTCTTGCTGGCGCCCGCCTACACCCCCGAAGCGCTGGCCGTTTTCACGGCCAAGAAAAACGTTCGCGTTCTGGAAATCCCGGCCGGCGATGCCCACAACATGCTCGACATCAAACGCGTCGGCGGCGGCTGGCTGGTGCAAAACCCCGACGATTTCCAGGTCGACCCGGCCACACTCAAGGTCGTCACCACCAAACAGCCGTCTGCGCAACAAATGCAAGACCTGATGTTTGCCTGGAAGGTTGCCAAGTACGTCAAGTCCAATGCCATCATCTTTACCGGCAACGGCATGACCCTGGGCATCGGCGCCGGCCAAATGAGCCGTATCGACTCGGCGCGCATCGCCGCCATCAAGGCCGACAATGCCGGGCTCAGCCTGCAAGGCTCGGCCGTGGCGTCCGACGCGTTCTTCCCGTTCCGTGATGGTCTTGACGTGGTTGTCGACGCGGGCGCCACCTGCGTCATCCAACCCGGTGGCAGCGTACGCGACGACGAGGTAATCGCCGCCGCAAACGAACGCGGCATCGTCATGGTCTTCACGGGTACGCGCCACTTCCGCCACTAATGCGGATTCTCGGCATTGACCCGGGCCTCAGGCGCACCGGCTTTGGCATTATCGATGTCCAGGGCATGCGCCTGACCTACGTCGGTAGCGGCACCATTGTGGTGCCCACCGACCAACCCCTGGCCCGGCGCCTCAAAACCATACTCGACAACGTGCGCGAAATCGTCGAGGCCCACCAGCCCACGGTTTCCGCCCTCGAGAAAGTCTTCGTCAACACCAACCCCACTTCTACATTGTTGCTGGGTCAGGCGCGCGGGGCCGCCATGTGCGCGCTGGCCGACCACAACCTTGACGTACACGAGTACACGGCACTGCAAATCAAAAAATCGGTGGTGGGTAACGGCCATGCGGCCAAAGAGCAGGTGCAAGCCATGGTGCAGCATTTGCTTAAACTTAGCGGCCTGCCCTCGCCCGATTCGGCCGACGCGCTGGCCTGCGCCATTTGCCATGCCCACGTCGGCCCACTCACCGAAAAGCTCAAGACATCCGGCGCGCTGGGCAGCTTGGGCGGTACCCGCCTGCGCGGCGGGCGCCTTATTTAACCCTTTAGTAAACGCCCACCCTTGCAGGAAACCGCAACATGATCGGACGCATTACCGGCACCCTTATCGAAAAATCCCCGCCCACTGTGTGCATTGACGTCGGCGGTGTGGGCTACGAAATCGACGTCCCCATGAGCACGCTTTATAACCTGCCGGACACCGGGGCCAAAGCCACGCTGTTCACCCATCTGGCGGTACGCGAAGATGCCCATATTCTTTATGGCTTTGGCTCGGCGCAAGAGCGCGCTACCTTTCGTGCCCTGATCAAAGTAACCGGCATTGGCGCACGTACCGCGCTGGCGGTGCTGTCGGGCATGACCACCGAAGAGCTCGCCGACGCCATCACCCGGCAAGAAACGGGACGCCTGACGCGGGTACCGGGTATTGGCAAAAAGACAGCCGAGCGGCTGCTGCTCGAACTCAAGGGCAAAATCGGCGCCGATTTGCCGGCCGGTCTGCCCGGCCAACCCGCCTCGAGCCGCGACGACATCGTCAACGCCCTGCTGTCGCTGGGCTACTCGGCGGCCGAATCTCAGGCTGCGCTTAAAACGTTGCCTGCCGATGTTGACGTCGCCGAGGGCATCCGCCTGGCCCTCAAGTCGTTGTCGCGTTAGACTGCAGCCTTATTGTTGGGTAACTGTTTATGGCCATTCAATCCGACGCCCTGACCGGCAACGCCCCGCAGCGTATCGTCAGCCCGCAAACCAGCTCGCCTGGCGAAGACTCTATTGAACGGGCCTTGCGCCCCAAGCTGCTGGCCGAGTACGTGGGCCAGCACAGCGCGCGCGAACAGCTTGAAATTTTTATTGCCGCGGCACGCAAGCGCGGCGAAGCGCTTGACCACGTGCTGCTGTTTGGCCCCCCGGGCCTGGGCAAGACGACACTGGCCCACATTGTGGCCCACGAAATGGGTGTACAGCTGCGGCAAACCTCGGGGCCCGTCCTTGAGCGGCCGGGCGACCTGGCCGCATTACTGACCAACCTGGAAAAAAACGATGTTTTGTTCATCGACGAAATTCATCGTCTCTCGCCCGTGGTCGAAGAAATTCTTTACCCCGCGCTTGAAGACTTCCAGATAGATATTTTGATCGGTGAGGGGCCGGCGGCACGTAGCGTAAAAATCGACCTGCAACCCTTTACGCTGGTGGGCGCCACCACACGCGCCGGCATGCTAACCAACCCCTTGCGCGACCGCTTTGGTATTGTCTCCAGGCTTGAGTTTTACAACGTCACCGACCTGACCCACATTGTGACGCGCAGCGCCAACCTGCTGAATGTCAGCATTACCCCCGACGGCGCCTCTGAAATTGCGCGGCGCGCGCGCGGCACGCCGCGTATTGCCAACCGCCTCCTGCGCCGGGTACGCGACTATGCCGAGGTCAAGTCAAATGGGGTCATTAACGAACAAACCGCGGGTGCCGCACTGGCCATGCTCGACGTCGACCCGCAAGGCCTCGACCTGATGGACCGCAAGCTGCTGGACGCGATTATTCATAAGTTTGATGGCGGCCCCGTAGGGGTTGACAGCCTGGCCGCAGCCATTGGCGAAGAGCGCGACACCATTGAAGACGTGATCGAGCCGTATCTGATCCAGCACGGCTACTTGCAGCGCACCCCGCGCGGTCGTATGGCTACCCACACGACCTGGCGGCACCTGGGGCTGACGCCCCCTGGCCCGACCGGCAATACGCCCGATTTATTTACGTCCTGATCTTCACCGGCAAAGCCGGCCCGGACAAGCCCAAGGGCTTGTCGAACCCGTCTGGCTGCAGGCAAGACCAGACGTCAGGCCACCCCTAAAACACCCTGGTTCACGCAACGCAGCACCTCTTCACCATAGGCGTCGCGCTTGCGTACACCAACACCGCTGATATGCCCCAGGTCTTCAAGCGTTTGCGGACAAGCCAGCGCCAGTTCGCGCAGCGTGGCATCGTGAAAAATAACGTAGGCGGGCACGCCATGACTGCGCGCCACCTCGGCACGCCAGGCGCGCAGGTTTTCAAAGCGCTGCTGGGCCTCGGGCGGCAGGTCGGGCTGCGCAGCACGCGGCTTGGCCACGCGTGATTGCCGCCCGACTTTCTCGGCTTCACGCCGAAACATCAGCGTGGTTTCACCTTTCAGGACGGGGCGGCTGGCGTCGGTCAGCGCCAGCGTGCCATAACCCTCGTGATCGACCGCCAATATATTCATGGCCAACAACTGGCGCAGCACACCGCGCCAGGCCTGTTCCGACAAGTCGTTACCCACACCGAATACGGTCAGGGTCTCGTGCTGGTTCTGGCGAACGCGATCGGTAAGTTTGCCGCGCAAAATGTCAATTAAATGGCCGCCCCCAAAACGCTGGTTTCGCTCGCGCCATAAACGGTACACGGCTGACAGCATTTTTTGCGCAGCCACCGTACCATCCCAGGCCTGGGGCGGCTCCAGACAAGTATCGCAGTTGCCGCAGGGCTCGATTTGCTGATCAAAATACGCCAGCAGGCGCTGGCGCCGGCAATTAACCGTTTCACACAAACCCAGCATGGCGTCGAGCTGCTGCCCCAGCCGTCGCTTGAATGCGGTGTCGCCTGGCGACTCGTCGATCATGCGGCGCTGCTGCATGACGTCTTGCAAGCCGTAAGCCAGCCATGCCGTAGCAGGCGCGCCGTCACGTCCGGCCCGGCCGGTCTCCTGGTAGTAGCCTTCAACCGACTTGGGCATATCGATATGGGCGACAAACCGCACATCGGGCTTGTCGATGCCCATGCCAAAAGCAATAGTTGCCACCATGACAATGCCGTCTTCGCGCAAAAACCTCGACTGGTTTTCGGCGCGTTGCGTAGCGCTTAACCCGGCGTGGTAGGGCAAAGCCTGCACGCCCTGGCGGCACAGGAAGTCGGCCGTTTCTTCGACCTTGGCACGCGACAGGGCATACACCACGCCACAATCACCGTCGTGCTCGGTCTGGATGAAATTGAGCAACTGACGACGCACCTCGTTTTTTTCGACGATGCGATAGCAAATATTGGGGCGATCGAAGCTGGAGACAAACTGCTGCGCGCCGTCGAGCTGCAGCCGGTGCACGATTTCGTGCCGGGTGGCCGTTGTGGCGGTGGCCGTCAGGGCAATGCGCGGCACCTCGGGCCAGCGTTCGGCCAACACCGACAACCCCAGATACTCGGGCCGAAAGTCGTGCCCCCATTGCGAAACACAATGCGCTTCGTCAATAGCAAACAACGCCACTTTGCCGCGCGACAACATCTCGAGGCATCGATCGGTAAGGAGGCGTTCGGGGGCCACATACAGCAGATCGATCTGGCCCGACTGAAACGCCTGTTCGACCTGACGCGCCTCGCGCCAATCGAGCGTGGAATTAAGAAAAGCGGCACGCACGCCCAGTTCGAGCAGGGCGTCGACCTGGTCTTGCATAAGGGCGATAAGGGGCGACACGACAACCCCCACGCCCGGCCGGACCAGGGCCGGAATTTGATAGCACAGCGATTTACCGCCCCCGGTGGGCATGAGCACCAGAGCGTCACCGCCGGCGACGACGTGTTCAATAATGGCTTGCTGATTGCCCCGGAAGGCGTCGTAACCAAAAACCTGCTGAAGGGTATCGAGGGGGTCGGGGCTGAAAGACATCGCGACATTTTAGTATGAAGAGCCATTTCAGTTTATTTCGAAGCGCTTGCCCGACGCTGCCCGATCGCGCAAACTTCAGGCTATGGAAAAACCCCTGACCAAAGTGCTGGTCGTCGACGACGACCCCGCCCTGCGCCAGTTACTGGCCGACTACCTCAACCGGCACCACTACGACACGCTGCTGGCGCCCGACAGCCGCGATCTCGAAATGCGCATCGAACGCTATGCACCCGACCTGATCGTGCTTGACCGCATGCTGCCCCACGGCGATGGCGCCGACGCCTGCCGCCGCTTGCGTCAGCAGGGGGAAGACATCCCGGTCATCTTGCTTACCGGCAAAGACGAAACCGTTGACCGCATTATCGGCCTGGAGGCCGGCGCCGACGATTACCTGGGCAAGCCCTTTGACCCGCGCGAGCTGCTGGCACGCATCGAGGCCGTATTACGACGCAAAAAAGGCGCATCGGCCCTGGTCAAAGAACAAGCCGTCGAGTTCGGACCATTTCGCTTCGACCCGGTACTGCGCCAGCTGTTCAAAGGCGAAACCGCCATCAAGCTCACCGGCGGCGAAGTCAACCTTCTGGAAGCACTGATACGCAACCCCGGCAAGCCGCTGTCGCGCGAGCGCCTGCTGGCGCTGGCCCGCGACGACGACGAAGGCGAACGCAACGACCGGGCCATCGACATTGCCGTACTGCGCCTGCGCCGCGCCATCGAAGACGACCCCAAACAACCGCGCTGGATTCAAACCGTGTGGGGTATTGGCTACCGGTTCTCGCCATAATGGCCGGCTTTAATAACAAACTCGGCGTACTTGTGCCGCGTTCGCTCAGCGCACGCCTGATTCTGCTCACGCTGGGCACCCTGCTGGTGGTTCAGGCGGCCACCTTGGCGACGGTCGCGCATTTCCGGCAAAAATTTACCGAACAGGTCACCGTCGAAGTCACGGCGACAACCATCCGTACCTTGCGCCAATCGCTGGCCAAAGTACCGGCGGCAGAACGGGCCGATTTTGTTCGTCAGGCCTCGCGCAACGAGTGGCGCCTGTGGTCGCGCACATTGCCGGCCAATGCGCGGCTCGAGCGCCGCATCCGCCAAAACAACGCCGGGCATCATCGGCCGGGCCAGGGCGCCACGCCGCCCAAGCCTCCGCCCGATACCGACTTGCGCCGCGAGCTACGCTACTTTGTCGATGCCCTGAACGCACGGCTCGACGACGGCACACGTGTCGGGCTATCGCGCGGGCCCGTGCCACGTCTGTATATTTCGCTGGTTCCCGACGAAAACCCCGATAGCAATGCCCAAGAGTGGCTGGTCATCCCGTTAGACCAACTGGCCCCGCCTGTCAGCACACCGGCCATTCTGGCGTGGTTGGGTGGCATGGGGTTACTGCTGCTTGTTGCTGCGGCTTTTTCGTGGCACATCACGCGGCCGCTTACCCGGCTATCGCGGGCCGCCGACCAGTTGGCCGCCGGCAAGCCCCAGCGGGTCGAGCCCGCCGGCCCCACCGAAACGCGCCGTCTGGGCGAACGCTTCAATGCCATGCTCGACACCCTGGCCGAATCCGACACAGTCCGACGCACCCTGCTGGCCGGCCTGCCCCACGATCTGAAAGGCCCGCTGGCCCGCATGCGGCTGCGCGCCGAAATGCTCGACAATACCGAAGCGCAAGAAGGTTTCCGTAAAGATATCCACGACATGCAACGCATCATCGACCAGTTCATCGGGTTTGTGCGCGGCACCGATTTAAGTACCTACAAATTTGCCCCGCTTGACCTGCACCACTGGCTTGAAGAGCAAATCAGTGCCTGGGAAAGCGCCGGCAGCGAAGTGCACATGACCGCATTGCCAGACACACCCGTCATGATCAGCGCCGATCGCACCGCACTGGCCCGGCTGATAGACAACCTTGTCACCAATGCCCTTAACCACGCGGCCCCGCCTGTCGAGGTTTCGCTATCGGCAACCCAACACCACGCCGTCATCACCATTGCCGACCATGGCAAGGGCATTGATCCCGAACGTCGCGCCGAGGCTTTACGGCCGTTTTCACGGCTGGACGACGCCCGTACGCTGACCGGCTCGGTGGGGTTGGGGCTAGCGCTTTCCGAGGCCATTGTGAAGGCTCATCAGGGCACAATGACGTTGGGCGAAGCGGCGTCGGGCGGGTTGGCCATAACCATTACCCTGCCCATGCTGCCCAGGCAGGCAAGTTAAAGCCTGAACTGCGGCGGTTTGGGCGCCTTGGACAAACCGAACATCCGCCAGTACACCCAAATATTGAACACCAGCGCCACAGGCAAGGCCACGACCACCGCCGCCAGAACCAGGCGCAAGGTCTCGACCGATGCAGCGCCGTCCCAGACCGTAATATCGTCAAGGACCAGATACGGGAAAAAGCTGTACCCCAGGCCGCCCAGCGTGATCAAAAAGACCAGCAACGTCATGACAAAGGGCAGCGCCGTCACCCGATGGCTGTACTGAATTGTGCGTTGCAGGCTCATTTCAATGGTCATGAAACTGACCAGCGTAAATACCCAAAGCCCGACAACAACGGCCCATTGCGGGCCGTCGCTCCAGCGCAAAAATACGCCCGTGTTGGCAAAGGCCAAAACCAACGACACCGCCACCGACCCCGCTGCCGCCCAGCGTACAGATTGCCGCCCCCACCAGGCCGCCCGAATGCGCAGCTCGCCCGGTTCGCGCATGATGAGCCACGTTGCGCCCAGCAAACTGTAGGCCGCAACAGCACAAGCCCCCACAAAAACCGCATACCAGAAGTAACCGGTTCCCGGCTCGTAACCCACAACAATACGACCCAGCAAAAACCCGTGCGCGAAAGCCGTTAACCACGACCCCGACGCAAAGGCCAGTGCCCAGCGGTTTTGCAAATGCACGGGCGCACGCAGCCGGAGCTCGAAGGCCGCCGAACGCACCATGACGCCAATGGCCAGCAAGACCATAGGCAGATACAAAGCCTGCATGACCGTACCCCAGGCGTTGGGGAAGGTCGTGAGGAACAGCCCCAGCCCCAGCAGCAGCCAAAACTCGTTGGCATCGCGCCATGGGCTAAGCAACGCAAGCATGCGCGGACGCAATTCAGCCGAGGCAAACGGCATCAGACACCCCACCCCGATGTCAAAACCATCGAGGACGGTGCCCGCCACAATAATGGCGTAGAACACCGCCATAAACACCAGCGGCATCCAGAATTCGGGCGCATGGGCGTCGATGCCCAACAGGGCAACCAGTGTGTCGATCATGCGCGCCCCCTGCGTCGCGCCACAGGCACCACGCCATAACGCACTGAATAATTCAATAACTGAATAAAGCCGGCCAACAGCAGCACATACACAACGCCATAGGCCAGCGTGGTCGCAAACAAGATGTCGGTGCTTTCAGAGACCGCCACTTCGGCCAGCGTAACAGTGCCATATACCGCAAAAGGCGCCTGACCCAGCCAGACGTGGACCATAAGCAGGCCCAACAACGCCCAACCCACATAGCGACACGCCGACAGCCCGCGCCGCCACCCCTGCGGCAGTGCCGTCAGTTCGAAGGCATGACGACGCACATAAAGCAACGTAAGCCAGCTGAAGAAGAACACGCCGCCCGCCAACAGCACCAACAAACGCCAGGACCAAAACGTAAGCGCCACCGGCGCATGCATGCCTGCGAACTTGTCGAGCCCCAACGACACACCGATTTCATCAACCCCCAGCCAAGGTCGCGCCAGGTCAGGCAACTCCACTGAAAAAAGATTGCGTGCACCGGATTCGCTGGGCCAGGCCAGGAGCGGAAGGTCGGGCGCGGAGCCCGAGACCCAGTAGGCAGCCGTTGCAGCGGCTTTGGCCGGCTGCGTTGCCGCGACCTGCACACCGTATACGGCCAAAAGGACAAACAGCAACACACTGCCGGCCGCCGCCAGACCCAGACCCGTTTGAAAAACACTGCGATCGGTATCGTCGACCGTGTGGTGCAACGAGTGTCGCGCTGTTACACCCATCATGAGGAACCCCGCCACCAACGCCGAAATGACCAGCGCCAACCCAAGGAAACACAGGAAAAAGGGATTAAAGACCAAGGCATACCAGTCAACCACACGGTACTGGCCATCGGCCAAGTCGGCCCCTGCCGGGGATTGCATCCAGGACATCAACACCATTGCCCAGGCCAACGCGAGCGTGAGGCCTATGGCAACCAGCACAACCATAAGGGTGTGCAGCGCGTCGGACATGCGGCGCTGCCCAAACAGCATCGCCCCCAGAAAACATGATTTAAAAACGAAGGTGGTAATAATGACGGCAGCCATTAACGGGCCGGCCACATTACCTATTTTGCTCATGAGCCCGGGCCAGACACTGCCCAGCTGCACCAGCACAGGCACGCCGGCGGCCATCACCAGTATGGCCGTCAGCGCAAACACCCTGACCCAAAACCGGTACGCCGCCACGTAGCGCGACTGAACCCCGCCCCGGGCACGCAGCTTGAAAAAAACCAGTACCCAGGCCAGCCCGACCTGCGTCAAAAGAAACAGCCCCAGAAAACCCAGACTGAAAAAAAACTGGAGCTGGGACAACCAAAGTGGTGAGTTCGTCATGATTTGCCAAAGTTGGACGCCACATAATGCTAACCGCGGACGGGTAGACAGGCAAATAGTGCAGAACGTGGCAAAATGCTTCTTTTGTATTGCTCCCATGTATCGCACGTTCGTGCCCGCTTCTATGTCGACCGAATCCAGCTCACCTGCCCCCTCAAACTTTCTGCGCACTATTATCGAAAACGACCTGGCAAGCCATCGCTTTGCGGGCAAGCGTTGGGCCGGCATACCCGGCCCCGCCGCCGTGCAGCAGCAAGGCGAGCCCGACGTCGCCAAGATCCGCACGCGTTTTCCGCCCGAACCCAACGGCTACTTGCACATCGGGCACGCCAAAAGTATTTGCCTTAACTTTGGCCTGGCACGCGACTACCAAGGGGCATGCCACCTGCGTTTCGACGACACCAACCCCGAGAAAGAAGACGACGAGTACGTACGCGCCATCATCGACACCGTGCAATGGCTGGGCTTCAACTGGGAGCACAACGGCGAAACCAACCTTTACTTCGCCAGCGACTACTTCGAAACCATGTATGGTTTTGCGCAAGCGCTGATTCGCGGCGGCTATGCCTACGTCGATGAGCAAAACCCCGAGCAAATGCGCGCCACGCGCGGCACCCTGACCGAAAAGGGCACCAATTCGCCCTGGCGCGATCGCCCGGCCGACGAGTCTCTGCAGTTGCTGCAAGAAATGCGTGAAGGCAAGCACGCCGACGGCAGCATGGCGCTACGCGCCAAAATCGACATGGCCTCGCCCAACATGAATATGCGCGACCCGGTGCTTTACCGCATTCGCCATGCGCATCACCATCGCACGGGCGATGCCTGGTGCATTTACCCCATGTACGCCTGGGCGCACCCTGTCGAAGACGCACTCGAAGGCATCACGCACAGTATTTGCACCCTCGAATTCGAAGACCAGCGGCCCTTTTACGACTGGATACTTGCCCGCCTTGTCGAACTCGGCCAGCTGGCCGAGCCATTGCCGCGCCAGTACGAATTTGCGCGTCTTAACCTAAGCTACGTCGTCACCAGCAAGCGCAAGCTGCTGCAACTGGTACGCGAAGGCCACGTTGCAGGCTGGGACGACCCCCGCATGCCGACGCTGGCCGGCTTGCGTCGACGCGGCTACACCCCGGCCGCCATCCGTCTGTTCTGCGAACGTCTGGGCGTGTCCAAGGCCGATTCCCGCATCGACTACAGCATTCTCGAGCAAGCCCTGCGCGATGACCTCGACCCCATCGCCGACCGCGGTGTGGCCGTTCTCGACCCGGTCAAACTGGTAATTACCAACTACCCCGAAGGCCAAACCGAGCTGTGCCACGCCCCGCTTAACCCGCACGACCCCGAAGGCGGGCAACGCGAGTTCCCGTTCAGCCGCGAACTCTGGATCGAACGCGACGATTTCCGCGAAGACCCGCCCAAAAAATATTTCCGGCTTTTCCCGGGCAATACTGTTCGGCTCAAATATGGCTATATCGTCACCTGCACCGGCTGTGTCAAAGACGAAAACGGCAACATTACCGAAGTCCACGCCGAGTACATGCCCGACACCAAAAGCGGCACGCCCGGCTCGTCGGCTGTCAAAGTCAAAGGCAACATTACCTGGGTCAGCGCCGCACACGCCATCCCGGCCGAAATCCGGCTCTACGACCGCCTGTTCTCCGACCCGCACCCCGATGCGGGCGACAAAGACTTCCTCGAAGCCATTAATCCTGATTCCTTCCAGGTCGTCCAAGGCTGGCTCGAACCCGGCACGGTGGCCTCGCCCGACAAAATCTGGCAATTCGAGCGTCTGGGCTACTTTGTGGCCGACCGTGTCGACTCGACCCCCGAAAAACCCGTGCTGAACCGCGCCGTGACGCTGCGTGACACCTGGGTCTAAGACACATTGCATCCCCCTGGCACTGAAGGCAAAATACGCCAAACCCATGGCGTTGCCTTCCACACAAATCTAATGACTGCTACCGTTACCTAATGCTGTGACTGACTCGTCTCATAAAAAAAATCCTCTGGCGCTCGACTTCAAAAGCGCCACGCTCTATGCCGTACGCGTTGTGCTGCACAGCGCCGATCTGTCCGAGTTGCTGGCGTCGCTTGACCAGCGCATGGCCGACGCCGGCAGTTTCTTCGAAAACGAAGCCGTGGTTATCGATGCGCAAGGCCTGAACGACACCGTCGACTGGCCCGCACTGGTCAGTGCGCTGCGCGAACACCAGTTGCGCCCTATCGGCGTCATGGCCAACGACAACAACCTCAAGCTGGCCGGCGAATGCGGCCTCGAACCTGTCGACTTGTCCAGCGCCCCGGCAACCCGGGCGCCGGCGCCCGCCGAAACAGCCCCTCCACCCGTCGTCGCCAAGCCTGCTGCACCTTCGACCAAAATCAAAACAGACGCTCAATCGGCCAAAACAGAACCTGCAAGCACGCCCGCTGAAACCGGCGCAACAGCCGCCCCGACCGGTGGCCAAAGCACAACGACCTCGTCAGGCCAACCCGGGGCCGCAGTAGCCGGCAACCCGCCCACGGCCACCATGGTCATCAACCGGCCGTTACGGTCGGGCCAGCGCATCTACGCGCGGGGCACCGATCTGATCGTCATTGGCATGGTCAGCCAGGGGGCCGAGGTCATTGCCGACGGCAATATCCACGTTTACGGCCCGCTGCGGGGCAAAGCCATGGCGGGCGCGCGTGGCGATACCAGCGCAAAAATATTCACCACCCAGCTCAACCCCGAGCTTCTCGCGGTAGCGGGCGTGTATCGCGTGGTCGAATCGGCGCTTGATCCAGCGTTGGCAAACCAACCCGCCATCGTCCAGCTCGAGGGCGAAACTTTACAGATTGTGCCGCTTGGTACAAAAGGGTAGGCGCCGCTGCCATGTTGCGGCGGTTTTGCATTACGATTACGTGATTCACAAAAACACTTAAGGGATTGATATCGTCATGGCGCGAATTGTTGTAGTAACTTCCGGCAAAGGCGGTGTGGGGAAAACAACCACCAGTGCCAGCTTTTCTTCCGGCCTGGCCATGCGGGGGCACAAAACCGTCGTTATCGACTTCGACGTCGGCCTGCGTAACCTCGACCTCATCATGGGTTGCGAACGGCGGGTGGTGTACGACTTTGTCAATGTCATCCAGGGCGAAGCAACACTCAAGCAAGCGCTCATTCGCGACAAGCAACTTGAAAACCTTTACATTTTGCCGGCGTCACAAACGCGCGACAAAGACGCCTTGACCAAAGAAGGCGTTGAAAAAACCCTGAACGACCTGAAAGACATGGGTTTCGAATACATTGTCTGCGATTCACCCGCGGGTATCGAAACTGGCGCGCTGATGGCGTCTTATTTTGCAGACGATGCCATCGTCGTTACCAACCCCGAAGTCTCCTCGGTTCGCGACTCTGACCGCATTCTGGGCATTTTGTCGTCCAAATCACACCGCGCCATTCACAGCGACGAGCCCATCAAAGAATACTTGCTGCTTACCCGCTATAACCCCAAGCGTGTGGTCGACGGCGAGATGCTGTCTTTGCAAGACATCGAAGACATCTTGCGCATCAAACTCATCGGCGTTATTCCCGAATCTGAAATGGTATTGCAGGCCTCGAACCAGGGCGTGCCCGCCATTCACATGCGTGATAGCGATGTCTCGCTGGCCTACCAGGATGTGGTAGCTCGCTATCTGGGCGAAGAAAAGCCGCTGCGTTTCATCGACTACGAAAAGCCCGGGTTCCTGAAGCGCCTGTTCGGGGGGAAGTGATATGTCTTTTTTGTCTTTCCTGCTCGGCCAAAAGAAAACGTCCGCCAGTGTGGCCAAAGACCGGCTGCAACTTATTCTTATTAACGAACGCGGTGGCGACAGCAAAGCGCCCGACTTTTTGCCCGAGCTGCAAAAAGAGCTGCTTGAGGTCATCTCGAAGTACGTGAAAATCAATCCGGACGACATCAAGGTCAACGTCGACCGACACGATTCGCTCGAGGTACTCGAGGTCAAGATCGAAATGCCGCAAGTCGAGGCGCGGCGGGTTTAAACGCGTTACCCAAACAGCGGCCACCATTTTTCGGTGGCCGTTTTTTTATTCTGCGGCAGTTAATGCTGAGTTAGGTTGTCTGAGTGCTTGCAGGCGCCGGTTTGGCCTGGGCAGGCCCGGCGGGACATCGCACGGCCCCTGCGGGGCTACCCGCCAAACGAACGCTGCCCGAGGCGTGCGCGAAACTCGCCGGCACGACCCAGTGGGTCGAAACCGCCGGCTCAAACAGTCGCGCACTTGCATCCTCGGTCGACGCCCGTTCGACGGCGTGCTCAAGCCCTTGGGCCCACCCAGGCCAAACCGGCACCTAAGGGTCACAACATATTCGGGCCTGAATAAACGCACTCAGGTCCTGAAAAAACGTCCTCAATCGTCGAACGTAGAAAGTAAACATCAAAAAGGCATAGGATGCAGAATGCCCAGGCATCGGATCTCAAGTAGAGGAGGTCAGTTATAGAATGTCAGCTATAAGGTGTCAGGTAATTAACGATAGCTGAAAAGCAAGCAACGAACGAATTACGATAACCCGGCGCTGATCGGGGGCCATGGGCTGCAGGCTTTGAGCACGCCATCGGCAAAGCGTTGCGCGAGGAGGCAAGATTGCGGCTGTTCGAACGGAGCGTTTTCGACCAGCCGGGGGCTGGCCGATCCCGTGAGTTCCGCAATCGCCTCGCGCGGCGTTTGGCCGATGGGCAGCCCCAAAGGGGCCGTGCGATGCCTGCGGCCCATGGCCCCCGATCAGCGCAGCAACAGCAATGCGCCCCAATAAAAAACGGCCACCCGCAAAGGTGACCGTTCTTGCCTGAAGCAACTACTGGTTTACTGATGCTTGCCGATTTGATCGCCGACCACACCACCAATTGCCGCGCCACCCACGGTGCCCAACACACTACCACCGGTAATGGCTGCACCCGCCACACCACCTACACCGGCGCCGGTGACTGCGCCTTTCTGGCGGCTGCTCATGCTGTCCCAGCTAGAACAGCCGGCGGCGGCTACTGAAACCAAAGCAACAGCAGCAAGTTTTGTAATTGTCGTCAATGTCATGATGACCTCCTGAATAATGTGCAGGTTGATGTCTGCGATGACTCTAGATTGCCAAAATTTCGGGCGTCAAATGTGAACTTACGCAAACAATGTATCAGGAAATGAACAGGCAACCCAAGAAAAATTAAGGCTAACGTCAGAACCGTAACAGCGTAACTGCGGAGACGCCCGCCCATTGTCGGACAATTGGCACCCCGCAATTTGTAACAACTCACTTGAGTGCTTTGTAGCGTATACGCTTTGGTTTTGCACCCTCTTCGCCCAAACGACGCTTCTTGTCGGCTTCGTATTCTTGATAGTTGCCGTCAAAGAACACCACCTGAGAATCACCCTCGAACGCCATAATATGCGTTGCGATACGGTCAAGGAACCAGCGATCGTGGCTGATGACCATGACTGTGCCGGCGAACTCGAGCAAGGCGTCTTCAAGCGCACGCAGTGTTTCGACATCAAGGTCGTTCGAAGGTTCGTCGAGCATCAGGACGTTGCCGCCGGCAATCAATGTTTTGGCCAGGTGGAAGCGGCCGCGTTCGCCCCCGGACAAATTACCGACCTGCTTGTTCTGGTCGCTGCCCTTGAAGTTGAAGCGCCCCAGATACGCACGGGACGACATCTCGAACTTGCCCACCGTGATCAGATCGGCGCCATCGGACAACGCATCAAAGACCGTTTTGTCGTTGGCCAGGGCATCGCGAGACTGATCGACATGCGACACCTTGACGGTTTGCCCGATTTTTACCGTACCCGAGTCGGGTTGTTCGACACCTGAAATCATGCGGAACAGCGTTGATTTACCGGCGCCGTTAGGGCCAATAATGCCGACGATAGCCCCTGGAGGGACTTTAAAGCTGAGGTTATCGATGAGCAGACGGTCGCCAAATGCTTTGCTGACGCCGTCGAATTCAATCACTTCGTTACCCAGGCGATCGGCCACAGGAATGAAAATTTCCTGGGTTTCGTTGCGCTTCTGGTATTCGTGAGACGACAGCTCTTCGAAGCGAGCCAGACGCGCCTTGGCCTTGGCCTGACGGCCTTTGGGGTTTTGACGCACCCATTCAAGCTCTTTCTTGATGGTGCGCTGACGGGCCGACTCGCTGGCCTCTTCTTGCTTCAGACGGTTGTCTTTTTGCTCGAGCCACGAACTGTAGTTGCCCTTCCAGGGAATACCGTGACCGCGATCCAGTTCCAGAATCCATTCGGCAGCGTTGTCCAGGAAGTAGCGATCGTGGGTTACAGCCACAACGGTACCCGGGAACTTGCGCAAAAACACTTCCAGCCACTCGACACTCTCGGCGTCGAGGTGGTTGGTGGGTTCGTCGAGCAAAAGCATGTCGGGCTTGGACAACAACAACCGGCACAGGGCGACACGGCGCTTCTCACCACCCGACAATTTGCCGACAACGGCATCCCAAGGCGGAAGACGCAAGGCGTCGGCGGCGATTTCCATTTGGGTTTCGATGTCGTCGGCCCCGCTGGATGCGGCGGCTGCGATCACGGCCTCAAGTTCGGCCTGCTCGGCCGCAAGCGCGTCGAAGTCAGCCTCGGGCTCGGCGTAGGCCGCGTAGACGGCGTCAAGGCGCTTGCGCGCTTCGAACACATCGCCCAAACCTTCTTCAACCGCCTGTCGCACCGTGGACTCGGGGTTCAGTTGCGGTTCTTGGGGTAAATAACCTATTTTGATGCCCGGCATGGGCACGGCTTCGCCTTCAATTTCTTTGTCGACACCCGCCATGATCTTCAGCAGTGTCGATTTACCTGAACCGTTCAGACCGAGCACGCCAATTTTGGCCCCCGGGAAAAAAGAAAGCGAAATATCACGCAGAATCTGTCGTTTCGGGGGCACGATCTTGCCCACGCGATTCATGGTGTAAACGTATTGAGCCATGCTATGAAAGGAACCCGTAAAAGTAAGACAAAAGACGATTGTAGGCCGTCTTGGTAAATAAAACTAAAATGGCGGTTTGACCCGAAGATTGCAAGCCATGGCCAACACATTAACGCCCCCGCAGCCGCTGACATTTACCGACGAAGAAATCGATTACCTGGGCCGCACCGCCGACGCGCTGAGCGCCTACATTGGCAAGCCCGTGCTGGCCGAAATTATTGATGCTGACGAAACCGGCTTCGAATGGGTCGTATTCGGCATCCCGCTCGATGTCGCCGACCAGGCCGACAACCACGTGATTGTGGCGATTGGCGGCCAAAATGCCCGCATCATTGGCAACAAAGGGGGCATGGACATCAAAGACGAAGTCTATGACTGCGAATATCTGTGGGCCATACAGTTGTCAGATCTGGAAGGCGTCAGGTTCATCAAGGTGGACCATGAAGGCGAAGAGGTGGCCTGGAGCGATGACATCGGCGGCATTTTGCCCTTCGAGCTAAGCGACGAGCCCTTGCCCGACCTTGACGACGATGAAGACGATAGCGACGACGACGACGACGATGCCAATGAGGGCGATGCGTTCAGCCCGCATCGGGCGCCCCCCAATTTGCATTAACCGCAACGCGCAGCGGGGCAGCAGCCAACGCTACGCAAAAAAGCTGGGCACCGGTTCACGCTAGCGCGCTACGCTCTGAGGCAAACATACCCGAGCCAAAAAACAAAACCCGGCCAAAAGACCGGGTTTTATAAAAAAGCACCTGGAATCAGGCCTTTTTTACTTTTTCGAGCATTTTAAATACGCCTTTGGGCGATTTAATAAACAAACGCTTGAACGCTTTGCCCAGGCAACGACGTTCGATCGTGTTGCGCCGGTTACGCTTGACTTCTGCCATGATGAATTCTCCGAATAGCGGGTCTTGAACTACAACTAACCCACCATTCTACCGTAAACTTGGCCGTTGCCCCAAATCCCCTATAGCTGCTGTCACCTATGAGCTCTTCAATTCGCATTTTCGGCGCCCGCCAGAACAATCTGAAAAACCTTGACGTCACCATCAATACCGGCGAACTGCTGGTCGTTACCGGGGTGTCGGGGTCGGGCAAGAGTTCGTTGGCGTTCGACACCCTGTACGCCGAAGGCCAACGACGTTACGTTGAAACGTTTTCACCCTACGCGCGCCAGTTCCTCGACCGCATGGACAAGCCCCAGGTCGACCGCATCGAGGGCATACTGCCGGCCATCGCCATCGACCAGGTCAACCCCGTGCGCAATTCGCGCAGCACCGTGGGCACCATGACCGAGCTGAACGACCACCTGAAACTGCTGTTTGCCCGCATGGGGCAGTTGTACTGCCACTGCTGCGGCAACCAGGTCATACAAGACGACGCCGGCACCGTGCGCCACGCCCTGGCCGAACGTACCGCCGGCACCGACCCGCGTCTGGTCATCACCTTTCCTATCCGTATCCCGGCCAACTTTACCGAAGACGAAATCCGCGGCTTTCTCGACCAGCAAGGCTACACCCGCATCCACCACGAAGAAACGGTCGATATCGCCGCCGATGCCACAAGCCATGCGCCTCAAAAAAAAGGCAAGGCCGCCAAAAAATCAGGCACAACTGCCCCGACGTCCAGACGTGTCCTGCATGTCATCCAGGATCGTTTCCGCTTTAGCAATGTCGACCCGGGTCGCCTGGCCGAGGCCCTTGAAACCGCGTTCAGGCAAGGCGACGGCCATATCACCGTTTATGCCTCCGACAGCGCCGAGGGCCCCGAGAGCGCCTGGCGCTTTAGCAACCGGCTGCATTGCGCGCAATGCAATATCGACTATGCCCGGCCGCTGCCCAGCACCTTCTCGTTCAACTCGCCACTGGGCGCATGCGAAGCTTGCCGGGGCTTTGGTCGGGTCATGGGCATCGATTACGGCCTGGTGGTACCCGACGAGACCAAAACCCTACGCGAAGGGGCTATAAAGCCCTGGCAAAGCCCCAGCTACAAAGAGTGCCAGGCTGAAATGCAGCACTATGCCGGCGCGGCAGGCATACGCCTGGACGTCGCCTGGAAAGCACTGTCGCCCGAAGAGCGGCATTGGGTCATTCAGGGGGACCCGGCCTGGCGCGGCGGCCCGCAAGCCTGGAAAACGCAGTGGTATGGTGCGCAACGTTTTTTTGACTGGCTTGAAACCAAGGCCTACAAAATGCATGTGCGCGTGCTGCTGTCGAAATACCGCAGCTACACGCCCTGCCCAAGCTGTGGCGGCGCCCGGCTCAAGCCCGACGCCACCTTGTGGCGACTGGGCGAATCGTATGTGCCGGTCAACCCGCTTTACCCCCGCTTCAAGCCGGTTCACGCACAGTTTGACGATGCGAAGCTGAATGCACTGCCCGGGCTTGGTCTGCACGATCTGATGCGCCTGCCCATCGAGCAGGTCCGCAGTTTCTTCCAGACGCTCAGCTTCGGCGATGCGCTTGATGCCGCGCTTGATCTTCTGATGACCGAAGTGCGCACCCGCCTCGACTTCCTGTGCGACGTCGGCCTGGGCTATTTATCGCTCGACCGCCAAAGCCGCACCTTGTCGGGCGGCGAAGTACAACGTATCAACCTCACGACCGCCCTGGGTACATCGCTGGTCAACACCCTGTTCGTTCTCGACGAACCTTCCATCGGCCTGCACCCCCGCGACATGAACCGCATTGTCGAAGTCATGCACCGCCTGCGCAACAACGGCAACACCCTGGTTGTGGTTGAACACGACCCGCAAGTCATGGTGGCCGCCGACCGCATTCTGGACATCGGCCCCGGGCCGGGCGAACGCGGCGGGCACATTACATTCGACGGCACACCCGCGCAACTGCGCGAAGCCGACACGCTCACCGGCAACTACCTGGGCAACCGGCTGCGGGTCGAAGCGCCCCGCCCGCTGGCTGTTCAGCCCGCCACACCCAAACTGTTGCTGGAGGGCGTCCGCGCCAACAACCTCAAGAACGTGTCGGTGTCCATTCCCCTGGGGCGGCTTGTCTGCATCAGCGGTGTCTCTGGCTCCGGCAAGTCCACCCTCATCCAAGATGTCTTGTATCCGGCCTTGCTTAAACGTCAGGGCAAACCCACCGAAGCGCCAGGCGAGTTCGACCACCTGCTGGGCGCCGAGCAAATCGCCGACGTGGTCATGGTCGACCAAACCCCCATCGGGAAAACCGCCCGATCGAATCCGGCCAGCTATGTGGGTGCGTTCGACGCCATCCGCAAACTTTTCGCACAGGCCGACCTGTCCAAAGAGCGCGGCTACACACCAGGAACCTTCAGCTTCAACAGCGGAGACGGCCGGTGCCCGACATGCGGCGGCACTGGCTTCGAGCACGTCGAAATGCAGTTCTTGTCAGATGTGTATCTGCGCTGCCCCGACTGCGACGGCAAACGGTTCCGACCCGAAATTCTTGAGGTTCGTGTTGAGCATTTAGGCCGCACGGCGTCTATCGACGACGTGCTGAACATGACGGTGCGCGAGGCGCTTGATTTCTTTGCCGGTCTGCGCGACGTGCAATGGGGGCTGAGCCCACTGGCCGACGTCGGCCTGGAGTATGTCAAGCTGGGGCAACCCGTACCCACCCTGTCGGGCGGTGAAGCCCAACGCCTGAAACTGGCCGGACATCTGGCCGCCGCGTCACGCAGCGGGATATCCTCGGCCAAAGTGGCTAAAAAAGGCAGTCTGTTTTTATTCGACGAACCCACCAGCGGCCTGCATTTCGACGATGTCGCCCGCCTGATGCGCGCGTTTCGCAAATTGCTGGCGGCTGGGCATTCGTTGCTGATTATCGAGCACAACCTTGATGTGATCCGGGCAGCCGACTGGGTCATTGACCTGGGGCCGGAAGGCGGTGATGCGGGCGGGCAGATTGTGGCCGCCGGCACGCCTGCCGACCTGATGGCGCACCCGGTATCACATACCGGGAAGGCATTAACCGAATACGAGCGGTCTATCGTTGGCGCGGGCGTGGCAACGTCCCCCGCAGCACATGCCAATGCCACAAGCTACAGCGACACAGGCAATGCGACTTCGGGCGCAGGCACTGCGGCCGTTGCCCCGCTGGCCGAACCCACCCCGGCTTACCGAGAGACGTCGCGAACCATTGATATTTTGAATGCCCGGGAACACAACCTGAAGGGCGTCAACGTTCAAATCCCGCGCGACACGTTTACCGTCATTACGGGGGTATCGGGGTCGGGCAAATCGACGCTGGCTTTCGATATTCTGTTCAATGAGGGCCAGCGCCGCTACCTCGAATCATTAAATGCGTACGCCCGCGCCATTGTCCAGCCGGCGGGCAAGCCCGACGTAGACGCCATTTACGGCATCCCGCCCACCGTTGCCATTGAGCAGCGCACCAGCCGCGGCGGCCGCAAGTCGACGGTGGCCACCATGACCGAAATACACCACTTTTTACGCCTGTTGTATGTGAAGCTGGGCACGCAGATGTGCCCCGACTGCAATGTGCCTGTGCAGTCGCAAACGGCCGACCAGATCGCCGCGCAAATTTTGCGCGACAACAAAGGCGAACACATCGGGATACTGGCGCCCCTGGTGACCGCACGTAAAGGCTATTACACCGATCTGGCCAAATGGGCCGCCGGCAAAGGCTACACGCACTTGCGTGTCGATGGCGAATTTACGCCGGTCAGCCCCTGGCCACGGCTCGACCGATACAAAGAACACACCCTTGAGCTGCCCGTGGCCGACCTGGTCGTTGACCCGGCCAACGAAACTGAACTGCGCCGTGCCTTGCGCACTGCCCTGGAGTTCGGGCACGGCAGCCTGAGTGTGTTGTCGCCGTTAACGCACCAGACCGCCTCGCTTGAACGCAACATGCATCTGCTGTCCGACCACCCGGCGCAAATCCATTTCTCGGTCAAGCGGGCCTGCCCGTGCTGCGGCACCAGCTTCCCCGAGCCCGACCCGCGTATGTTCTCGTACAACTCCAAGCACGGCTGGTGCACCAGTTGTTTCGGTACCGGTTTGCATCTGCAAGGGTTTGACGACACCCAGACCGGCGAAGAAACCGCATGGAACGCATGGTACGAAGGTGAAGCCCAGCCCTGCAAAGCCTGCAACGGCGAACGGCTTAACCCGCAGGCACGCGCATTCCGGTGGCGCGACAAATCTATTACCCAGCTTACGGCACAGTCGGTCGCCGAGGCGCAAACTTTTTTCAGCGGCCTTGTCAGCCGCGGGCGCGAAGCCGAAATCGCCCGCGACATTCTGACCGAAATCAAAGGGCGCCTGAATTTCATGGAAACCGTCGGCCTGGGCTACCTGGCGCTCGACCGCTCCGCCCCCACGCTGTCTGGCGGCGAGGCACAACGTATTAGGCTGGCCGCCCAACTGGGGTCCAACCTTCAGGGGGTGTGTTATGTGCTCGACGAGCCCACCATCGGCCTGCACCCGCGCGACAACGAAATTCTGCTCAATGCCCTGGCCAAACTCGAAGGTAATGGCAACACCCTGGTCGTTGTCGAACACGATGAAGACACCATCCGTCGCGCGGCACACGTGATTGACATGGGCCCGGGCGCCGGGGTGCGCGGCGGCCGCGTCGTGGCGCAAGGCACTGTCGAAGACCTGATGAACGACCCCCAGTCGCTGACGGGTCGCTACCTGAAACACCCCGTACAACATCCGGCGCGACCACGACGCGACGTTAATGGACACGACCGCTGGATACACTTGAAAGGCGCCCGCTTGCACAACCTGCAAGATGTTGACGTCGACATCCCCATCGGCCGCCTGAGCATCATTACCGGCGTGTCGGGTTCGGGGAAATCGACCCTGGCGCGCGAAGTCCTGCTCGACAACCTGGCGCGTGTCGTCGGTAAAAAAACCACCCCCGAATGGCAAGGCTGCACGCAAATTTCCGGCTACGACATCATTGACCGCGTGCTCGAAGTTGACCAGACGCCTATCGGCAAAACACCGCGTTCCTGCCCCGCCACCTACGTGGGCTTTTGGGACGACATCCGCAAGCTGTTCGCCAGTACGCGCGATGCACGACTGCGTGGCTGGGGTGCGGCACGCTTTTCCTTCAATACCGGCGAAGGCCGCTGCCCCATCTGCGAAGGCCAGGGGTTGCGCACCATCGAAATGAGCTTCCTGCCAGACGTCAAGGTACCTTGCGATGCCTGCAACGGCGAACGCTTCAACCGCGACACACTGGATGTCAAATGGCAAGATAAAAGCGCAGGCGACTTGCTGAAAATGGATGTGGACGACGCCATCGAACATTTTGCAGCACATCCAAAAACCTTGCGTGCGCTCAAACTGATGCAAGACGTGGGGTTGGGTTACCTGACACTGGGCCAGCCCTCGCCCACGCTGTCGGGCGGCGAAGCGCAACGTATCAAGCTGGTGACAGAACTGACCAAAGCCCGCCTGACCGACGGCGTCATCACCACCGGGCGCGCGTCAAGCGCACCGCACACGCTTTATGTGCTCGATGAACCGACCGTCGGGTTGTCGATGGCCGACGTTGAAAAGCTGACACACGTCTTGCACCGACTGGTCGACGCGGGCAATACCGTGGTTGTTATCGAGCACAACCTTGATGTCATTGCAGAAGCCGACTGGATCGTCGACATGGGCCCCGAAGGCGGTACCCAGGGTGGCCGACTCGTGATGGCGGGTGCGCCCGAAGCACTGATGGCCGGCGCCGACACGTCGCACACCGGGCGGGTACTGAAAGCGTTTATGGAAAGCGGCGGGTCAGCAACCACTGAATAGCCTCGCCGGCGGCGGCCATCCCCATGGTTGCCGTCACCATCACGGCAGAGCCATAGCCCGCGCACGACAAGCCTTGCGGGCCGGATGCCGCTTCGCCGGCTTGCCACAACGAGGGCAAGATGGCGGGCTGGTCGAACCAGACCGCGCGCACGCCCATTTTAGGGATGCGACGCGGCGCCTTACCCGCAGCTGCGGCCGCCCGTGGGTAGCCGTGCTGGCGGCGCAAGGTATTGCGCAACTTTGCCAACAAGGCATCGTTTTGCGTAACCGACAGGTCGGACGCCCGCAGCGCTGTGGTGGCCGTTTTACCCCCCGCCCCGCCGCAAACCACCACGGCAATTTTTCGACGACGCGCTTCGAGAATCATGGCCAGCTTGGCCGAGACCTGATCGGTGCAGTCGATGATGACATCGACATCGTCGGGGAACAACGTCTGAACGTTTTCTGGGGATACGAAGTCGTCGACCAGCACCTGCCGGCAACCGGGGTTGATACCCGCGACCCGGTCGGCCATGGCTTGCACCTTGGACTGCCCCAGCGTTGCCGACAACGCATGCAGCTGACGATTGATATTGGACTCGGCGATATGGTCGAGATCGACCAGGGTAAGCGCACCCACGCCACAACGCGCCAGTGCTTCGGCACACCACGAACCCACGCCCCCCAAGCCTGCTACGGCAACATGCGCCCCCTGCAAAATGGCCGGGGCATCGTCGCCATACAAGCGCGCCAGGCCGCCGAAGCGTCGTTCTGTATCAACAGGTTCTGGAATTTGCATCATGACATCATGGAACTGTGGGTCGGGTCGTATTACTATTAGACCATGCCCGATCCGCGGCACCCGAAGTTTCCGGCAAGTATCGTGACACAATCGCAGCCCTTTTCACCCCCCGGCCATATCCCCAACCCCCATGCCTTTCGGCGCCTGACCGACGACGAGCGGCGCGCGTCGCTTGAAGACTATCTGAAACACTGGCAAAAAGGCCACGACCTGTGGGTTTTTGGCTATGGTTCGTTGGTCTGGCGACCCGAATTCGAATATGTCGAGCGGCGGCTGGCGCTGGTGCGCGGCTATCATCGTTCGTTGTGCCTGTGGTCGCGCATCAACCGGGGCACGCCCGAGCAGCCCGGCCTGGTGTTCGGCCTTGAAAACGGGGGCTCGTGCCGCGGCATGGTGTATCGGGTTGCCGCCAGGCATGTCCCCGACGTGCTCGACGA
Source organism: Pusillimonas minor (assembly GCF_014237865.1). Lineage (GTDB taxonomy): Bacteria > Pseudomonadota > Gammaproteobacteria > Burkholderiales > Burkholderiaceae_B > Neopusillimonas > Neopusillimonas minor. The sequence continues at coordinate 152,647 of NZ_JACJUU010000004.1, read as the reverse complement.
ACTCTGGAAACGCGAAATGCCCAGCGGCGCCTACGTGCCGCGTCACCTGGGCTGTCATACGCCGCATGGCGCCGTCGGCGCCCTGGTATTTACCATGGACAAAACCAAAGACAGTTACGTCCGCGGCCTGCAAACACACCAGCTGGTCGACATTGTGCGGCGAGCGCATGGTACCTATGGACCGTGTATCGAGTACGTCATTGAAACCAACCGCGCGCTCAAAGACGCCGGTATTCACGATCGCAAGCTTGACGACCTGGTACGCCAACTGAACGGGGCAGCGCCGTCCTAAGCCCCTACGTCGCCTTTAAACGCTCACTCATATTTCATCGTCCACATGTCCATTGCCGATATCCGACAGCAGTACCGCAAAGGCGTCTTGCTTGAAAACGCCATCGCCAGCAACCCCTTCGAGCAGTTCAGCGCGTGGTTTAACGACGCCCTGAAGGCTGAAGTTGCCGAGCCCAACGCGATGACTCTGGCCACTGTCCAGAATGGTCAACCCTCGGCCCGTATCGTCCTGCTCAAAGGGTTCGACGCCCGCGGCCCTGTTTTTTTTACCAACTACGACTCCGACAAAGGTCAACAACTCGATGCGTCGCCACGCGCCGCGCTCTTGTTTTTCTGGCCCGAACTCGAAAGACAAGTGCGTTTCGAAGGGATTGTCGAAAAAGTACCGGCCGAAGAATCCGACGAATACTTTCACAGCCGCCCACTCGAGTCGCGCATTGGCGCCTGGGCGTCACCGCAAAGCCAGCCCATCAGCCGCGACGCCCTCGAGCAACGTGTTGCAGATTTCACTGCCAAACTGGGCAACCAGCCCCCCCGGCCCACACACTGGGGCGGGTATCGGCTGACGCCGCATCGCGTCGAGTTCTGGCAGGGTCGCCCTTCGCGCCTTCACGACAGGCTGTGTTTTACCCAACAGCCCGACGGCCAATGGGCCTTGCAGCGTCTGGCCCCGTAACCTGTGGCCGATATTGATTGTGTCGTTCTGGGCGCTGGCGTCGTTGGGCTGGCCATTGCACGATCCTTAGCACAGCAAGGGCGAGACGTCCTTATCGTCGAGGCCGAAGACCAGTTCGGCACCGGTATCAGCGCCCGCAACTCCGAGGTCCTTCATGCGGGTATCTATTACCCCGCCAACAGCCTCAAGGCCAGATTGTGTATTGAAGGCAAAGCCCTGCTGTACGCGCACTGTCGCGAATATGGCATTGCCCACCGGCAAACAGGGAAACTGATTGTGGCCACATCGGCCAACCCACTGGATAAACTTAAAGCGCTGGCGCGTCAGGCCGAGCAAAACGGGGTGCAAGACCTGCAATGGCTGTCGGGCGAACAGGCCAAGGCACTTGAGCCCGAGCTGCAATGCACGGCCGCCCTGTGGTCACCCTCAACCGGCATTATCGACAGCCACGGCCTGATGCTGAGCTTGCTGGGCGATGCACAGCACAAGGGCGCCCAGGTAGTATTTCGCACGCCCTTAACGCATGGCGACCTACTCAACTCGGGCCTGTTCCGGCTGTCTTTTGGGGGTGAATCACCCACCACACTGACAGCGCGCAACGTCATCAACGCAACAGGGCTGCACGCGCCCGACATCGCCACCCGACTCCCCTGGCAGACACAGCACCCTATGCCCAAAGCGTGGTACTGCAAAGGCACCTACTTTGGGCTGCAGGGCCGCTCGCCCTTCTCACGACTGATTTACCCCATGCCCGACATCGCCGGACTGGGCATACATTTAACGCTGGACTTGGCCGGCCAGGCCCGCTTCGGCCCGGATACCGAATGGGTCGACACCATAGACTACCGCCTTGACCCGGGTCGGGGCGCCGCCTTTTACGCCGCCGTGCGACAATACTGGCCAAATTTGCCCGACGATGCGCTGGTTCCGGCTTATACAGGAATACGCCCTAAAATAGTACCCCCAGGCGCTCCTGCCGCAGACTTCGTTATTGCCGGCCCTGAAACGCACGGCGTTAAAGGCTTGCTGCATTTGCTGGGGATAGAATCACCCGGCCTGACCGCGAGCCTGGCCATTGCACACCGGGTATGCCGGCAACCAGAGACTCGAACACTTACCTGAAACACACCACAATGAACGACTACATTCTGACTTTGTCTTGCCCAGACCGTATTGGTATCGTGCACAGCGTCACCGGCTGGTTGCTGTCCCTTCACGGCAATATTATCGACGCGCAGCAGTTCGGCGACACTGAAGTCGAGCGCTTCTTTTTGCGAGTGCATTTCAAGTTGCCCGAACACCACGACGCCGACGCCCTGGAAGCCCGGTTTGCGCCCGTCGCCGAGAAATTCGAAATGCAGGCACGTATTTACGATGCCAAACGCAAGGCCCGATTGCTGATTCTGGCCAGCAAGCAAGGACATTGCCTTAACGACCTGCTGTTCCGCACCCATAGCGGTCAGTTGAATGTCGACGTGGTGGGTGTCGTGTCGAACCATAACGACCACGCCGGTATGGCCGCAGCCCACAACGTGCCGTTCCATCACTTCCCGGTCACCCCCGAAACCAAGGCCGAGCAAGAAGCAAAAATTCTCGACCTGGTCGAATCAGAAAAAATCGACCTGGTCGTACTGGCCCGCTACATGCAAATTTTGTCGCCCGAAATGTGCAAGGCCTTGTCTGGCCGGGCCATTAACATTCACCACAGTTTCTTGCCCAGCTTCAAGGGTGCACGCCCCTACCATCAGGCACATGCCCGTGGCGTGAAAATTATCGGCGCCACTGCCCACTACGTCACGTCCGACCTGGACGAAGGTCCAATCATCGAGCAAGACATCGAACGTGTCGACCATGCCATGAGCGCACAGCAATTAACCCAGGTCGGCAGCGATGTCGAATCCCTGGTGCTGGCCCGCGCGGTTCGCAGCCATGTCGAGCATCGCATTTTGCTCAATGAGAACCGCACGGTGGTGTTCCGTTAACACCCAAGCCGCAAGGTAGCGGCGATAGCTGCAGGCCTCTGAAAAACGTTAACGTCATCGCAGCGCCAGCAAGCCGCCCCATACAAAAACCCCCAAGCTTCACTAAAAAGCTTGGGGGTTTTTATTTGGACAGCCGGCGGGCCAGGCCGCCGGCCCAGGGCCGAAAACGTATTAAAAGAACGCTTGCAAGCCGGTTTGTGCACGACCCAGAATCAGGGCGTGAACGTCGTGGGTGCCTTCGTAGGTATTGACGACCTCGAGGTTGACCAGGTGACGGGCAACACCGAACTCGTCGGAGATACCGTTACCGCCCAGCATATCGCGCGCCAAACGAGCGATGTCGAGCGACTTGCCGCACGAGTTACGCTTCATGATGGACGTGATTTCGACGGCAGCGGTGCCTTCGTCTTTCATGCGACCCAAACGCAGGCAACCTTGCAATGCCAGCGTGATTTCGGTTTGCATGTCGGCCAGTTTCTTTTGAATAAGCTGGTTTTGTGCCAGAGGGCGGCCAAACTGCTTGCGGTCGAGTGTGTACTGACGTGCGGTGTGCCAGCAAAATTCGGCGGCACCCAAAGCACCCCAGGCAATACCGTAACGCGCCGAGTTCAGGCAGGTGAACGGGCCACGCAAGCCGCTGACGCCGGGCATCATTTGTTCGTCGCTGACTTCGACTTCGTCCATGACGATTTCGCCCGTAATAGAAGCACGCAAGCCGACCTTGCCGTGGATGGCAGGGGCCGACAGGCCTTTCATGCCTTTTTCAAGGATGAAGCCGCGGATCTTGCCGTCGAAGTCGCCGCCGACGCACTTGGCCCACACTACGAAAACATCGGCGATAGGCGAGTTGGTGATCCACATTTTGGCGCCCGACAGCTTGTAGCCGCTGGCGGTTTTTACAGCACGGGTTTCCATGCCGCCGGGGTCGGAGCCGTGGTTGGGTTCGGTCAGGCCGAAGCAGCCGATCCATTCGCCGCTGGCCAGCTTGGGCAGGTACTTCTGTTTTTGCGCTTCGCTGCCAAATTCGTTAATGGGTACCATAACCAGTGACGACTGCACGCTCATCATGGAGCGGTAGCCGGAGTCGACGCGTTCGACTTCGCGGGCGATAAGGCCGTAGCACACGTAGTTCAGACCCGAACCGCCGTACTCGGTGGGGATGGTGGCGCCGAGCAAGCCGAGCTCGCCCATTTCGCGGAAGATGGCGGCATCGGTTTTTTCGTGACGGAAAGCCTCGAGGACGCGAGGGGCCAGCTTGTCTTGGGCGTACGCATAAGCAGCGTCGCGCACCATGCGCTCTTCTTCGGTAAGTTGCGAGTCGAGCAACAGGGGGTCTTCCCAGTTGAATGAGGGGGCCGATGACATAATGAGGTGCTCCGTAGGGATATGTTTAGGTTTAAAGTATTTTTGCCGAAAAAACGGCCGCTGACAAGCGGACTGCGGCGAGTAGCAACAGGTTATGTGAGTTATAAGCACAATGCAATTGATAAAATTGCACAATGTCGTGACAAATGCGCACGTTGAATCTATTGCGGGAAAACAATGAGAAACGGTGTACCCAATCTTGGGGCGTTGCAGGCCTTCGAAGCCACCGCACGTCTGGGGTCGTTCTCGCGGGCGGCCGAAGAGCTTTCACTTACCCACAGTGCCGTATTCCGCCAGGTGACGGGCCTTGAAGAACGCCTGGGCGTGGCGCTGTTCAACCGCGTTAGGCGCCGTATCGCCCTGACAGACGCGGGCGCCGAATACGCCGCGCGCGTGCGACACCACCTTGAGCAGCTTGAAAAAGACACCGTAGGCCTGATGTCGCGCGCGGGCGTTGGCCACAGCCTGCACATTGCCGTATTGCCCACCCTGGCCACCACGTGGCTGATCCCGCGTTTGCCCCAGTTACGTGCCCGGCACCCCGATATTGCCGTCAGCCTGTCGGTGCGCACGCTACCGTTTCAGTTTGCCGATCACCCCTTCGACGCGGCCATTTACCATGCAGAACAACCCTGGCCCGGTACGCGGGGTATCAAACTGTTCGACGAAGAAGCCATGTTGCCCGTCTGCATCCCGCAACTGTACGAAGCCGCCAGAAATAGCCCGGAAGGCCTGTCGTCGTTAACCCACTTGCACGTGATGTCGCGCCCCGATGCGTGGCGTGACTGGTATCGTACCCAAGGCCTGGCCTACAGCCCCTCTATTGCCGCCGGGCCCCGCTACGAACTCTTCACCATGGTGCTGGCCGCCGTACAGGCGGGCCTGGGCGTGGGGTTAATACCGCGTTTTCTGGCGCGCGAAGCCCTGGCCAGCGGCGAACTGGCTGTGCCCTTTGAAGGCGCCTTGCCCATGCGGCAGTCGTACTACTTCAGTTACCCTGCCTATGTCGAACAAGGCGACGCCCTGAAGGCCTTTGAACAATGGTTGACCGAACTGGTCGCCGATTTACCTACATCACAAAAGAAGGACACCTGATGCGACTCGGGTCGGCACTCAAACACTGTTGCGCAAATCTTTTACTAATTCTGGGTGCAGGTTGCTCGGCCCTTAACCCGAACGAACCGCCGCCAGACCCGGAGGCGGCAACCGGGCGTGGTGACCACGCCCTGGCAACGGCATCAACCTTCATGGCCTCTACCGCCAACCCGTTGGCCACCCGGACAGCATTTGACATCCTTGCGGCCGGCGGAAGCGCCGCCGATGCCGCCATCGCCGCCCAATGGGTGCTCACGCTGGTCGAACCGCAGTCTTCAGGCATTGGCGGGGGCGGCTTCATACTTGCCTACGATAAGCCCAACGCGCAACTCGCGGTCTACGATGCGCGCGAAACCGCACCGGCGCACGCACAGAAGTCACGTTTTCATGACAACGACAGTGTTCTTGACTATGGTGACGCGGTCAACAGCGGCTTGTCGGTTGGCGTACCCGGCCTGCTGCACGGCCTGGCCTTGATGCACAAAGAACACGGCCGTCTGCCCTGGGCAACACTTTTCGAACCGGCCATCCGTTTGGCCGAATCAGGTTTTGCGGTGTCGCCACGCCTGCATACCCTGGTGTCAGGCAGCCGCAGTCTGTACCGCAGCGACAGCGCCCGCAGCTACTTTTACGCACCAAACGGCAAACCCTGGCCTGTCGGGCATACGCTTAAAAACCCCGCGCTGGCCGCGTTGTATCGCCGTATCGCCGCCGAAGGGGTCGATGCGTTCTACCGCGGTCCGGTCGCCCAGGCTGTCGTACAGGCTGTTCAGTCACACGATCGCCCCGGCGACTTGTCGCTAACTGACTTGGCGGCGTATCGGCCCATAAAGCGCCAGGCGCTGTGCGCACCCTATCTGGCCTACCGGTTATGCGGCCCGCCCCCACCCAGCTCCGGGCCCATTGCGGTCATGCAAATATTGTCAATACTTGAACACACGCCCATTCTGGACTATGCACCTGACAGCGCGCAGGCCGTTCATTACTTTGCCGAGGCGGGCAAGCTGGCTTATGCCGACCGCGATATCTACATTGCCGACCCGGCGTTTGTGCCCGTGCCCGTACAAGGCTTGCTGGACCCCGACTATCTGCAACAGCGGGCGCAACTGATCCGCCCGGACCACGCCATACCTAAAGCCCGGCCGGGGCAACCACCAGGCGCTGACCTGGCAAGGTTTGGCACCGACAACAGCCCCGACACACCCTCAACAACCCACGTCTCAATCGTCGACGCCAACGGCAACGCCGTGTCGATGACGACTTCGGTTGAGTCGGCCTTTGGCAGCAAACTGTTTGTTCACGGTTTCTTGCTAAATAACCAGCTCACCGACTTTTCGTTGGCGGGGGTCGACGAGCACGGCCGCCCGTTGGCCAACCGGGTCGAACCCGGCAAGCGCCCTAAAAGCGCCATGTCACCCATGATGGTGTTTAAAGACGATGCCCTGCATATGGCCATCGGCGCGCCAGGAGGCACGGCCATCATTAATTATGTCGCCAAGACGCTGCTGGGAGTACTGGGGTACGGGCTGGATATACAGCAGGCCATTAACCTGCCCAACCGCGGCAGCCGCAACTACGGCACCGAAATTGAAGCCGACACGTCGTTGACAGGGGTTGTGGCTACTTTAAAAGCCATGGGGCACCGGGTTACCGAACGTGCCATGCCCAGCGGCCTGCAAGGCGTTGTGCGTACCCCGGACGGCCGCCTTTACGGCGGCGCAGACCCTCGTCGCGAGGGCCTGGCGCTGGGGCAGTAAAAGGTCAGGCCTGGGGGGCGGAACCCAAGTCGAACAGGCTGGTGGCTTCAAGCTCCAGCACCTGCTCGTCGCGCTGGTTAAACATGCTCCATGTCCAGCGCACAATACCCAGGTCGCTGCGCGACGACGACACACGTACCGAGTCGACGCGCATTTCAAGTCGCAGGGCATCGCCCGGGCGCGTGGGCAGAATCCAGCGGACTTTTTCAACACCTGGCGATGCAAAGCTTTCGGAGTCGTACAGAACGGCATCGACAGCCATACGCATGGCCAGGCTGCAGGTTAACCAGCCGCTTCCAATAACGCCGCCCCAGCGGCCGTCTTTAGAAGCTGCCGGGTCGGTATGAAACCACTGCGGATCGTACTTTTTGGCAAAGTCGATCATTTCGGGTTCAGAAAGAACGACGGGCGGGTGGTGCAACACCTGCCCCACTTGAAACTCACTGAATTTCATTTCACACAACCTGTATCTAGGAAGTTCGGAATTAGTAAGTTTCGAAGTGTAGCCGACCTTTGGCTTTCAGTTCAGCGTGGACGTCTTCCCATTTCTGGCCGCTGGCCGAGACAATGTCTTTAAAGGCTGCCAGCACGCCCTCTTCCATGCCCTTAAGACCGCATACGTAAATGCAGGTTTTGCTGTCGTTGAGCAAATCGAGGACATCGTCGGCGCGTTCGCGGATGAGGTCTTGCACATACTGCTTGGGTTTGTCGGCGTCACGCGACAGCGCCAGATTGACGTCGATGAAGTCTTTGGGCAGGTTCATGAGCGGACCAAAATACGGCAGTTCGCGCTCGGTACGCGCCCCGAAGAACAACATTAGCGTGCCGTCGTATTTGTTGTCTTTGGCCAGACGGCGGCAACGCTCGGTCATGGCACGCATGGGCGCCGCGCCCGTGCCTGTGCAGATCATGATGAGATTGGCGTCGGGTAAATCGGGCATCAGGAAGCTATTGCCGAAGGGACCGATGACCTTGACGACATCGTTCTTTTGAAGGTCGCACAGGTAGTTTGAGCACACCCCATTGACGGCATTGCCATCGTGGTCGGCGGTGACGCGCTTGACGGTAATGGAAACGTTGTTATACCCCGGACGCTCGCCGTCGCGCGGGCTGGCAATAGAGTACTGGCGCGCATGATACGCACGCCCCTTGGCGTCGGTACCGGGCGGGAAAATGGCAATGGACTGCCCTTCGAGGACCGGCATGGGGTTGTCGCCGAAATCGAGCACAATATGGTGAATATCGCTTTCGGTATCGCTGCCGGTGACACGGTAATTACCCACAACAGTGGCCGACACCGGGTTTTTGTGTGTGTACAAGTTAACGTACGGATGCGCCGCCGACCAGGGCGGGATGGTGGACCCGGCTGCGGTGAAAGGTACGTTTTCGAGGTCGGTCGCGTCGTTGGCCACCGTGGTCGAACGGGCATCGGCTACCGACGCATCGACCGGCTCGGACAAGGCCTCGGCAACGCCTTCGGGCACTTCCTGGGGCTCGGGCAGTTCGTCCCAGGTGTACTGCTCTTCGATTGAGTAAGTATTGCTGCTGATGACCTGAATCCAGTTGTCGATGGCGCCTGTGGGACACGGCGGCACGCAAGCCATACAGTCGTTACAAATGGCGGCGTCAACCACATAATTGTTGCTGTCGTGGGTGATCGCGTCGATCGGACAGGTTTCTTCGCATGTATTGCAGCGAATACAGATTTCAGGGTCGATCAGGTGCTGTTTTTTTACGGTAACGGCCGACGCTGCTGTCATCAGGAGTCTCCTAGCTGGACGCACAGCGGCGAGATTGCCGGCCTATGCGACTTTTATATAAAACAAATGCTAAATCGATAATCGGGCGGATGCCAAGCGCACCCGCCCGATTACGAGATTACCACCAGTACATCAGTTAGTTGAAGCGGATGTATTCGAAGTCGATGGGTTGACGGTTAATGCCCATGACCGGTGGTGCGATCCAGTTGGCGAATTTGCCAGGCTCGACAACGCGGCCCATTAACGACGCCACGAATGCGCGGTCTTCGGGGGTAGGCAGCCATGTGTCGACGTTCGCGTTCCATTGCTCTTCGGTCAGCACGTGGCCATCGGGCGAGACACGAATACCCGACAAGGTACCGATCTTGCGGTTGAACGCTTTATGCGGCACGGTCAGACGGAAGTCGACGCCTGCTTTCTCGAGCACCTTGTTCCAGCGAGCCACGCCAGCCATCGAGTCTTTAATGTAGTCGTCACGCAATACTTCGTTCAGCGCGTTGAGCATGGGGACTTCGACTTCGTTCAACTGGCCGTTTTTAACTTCCAGCACACGATAGGTGTCGCTCTTCAGGACGTGATCGTCGGTACGCTTGCCTTCTTCGTAGCGACCTTTCAGGCCGGTGGTATAGAAAGTAGCGGCGTTGGACGACTGATCGGCGCCAAAAAGGTCGACAGTGACGCTGAAGTGGAAGTTCAGGTAGCGCTGGATAGTCGGCAGATCGATGACGCCGGCGCGACGGATCGCGGCAGGATCTTCGGTCTTGAGCTCGTTCATGACCTGGGCGGTACGCTGCAATACACGCGATACGCCCGACTCGCCCACAAACATGTGGTGCGCTTCTTCGGTAAGCATGAACTTGGTGGTGCGAGCCAACGGGTCGAAGGCCGACTCGGCCAGTGCACACAGCTGGAACTTGCCATCGCGGTCTGTAAAGTACGTGAACATGTAGAACGCGAGCCAGTCAGGCGTTTTTTCGTTGAATGCGCCCAGAATACGGGGGCTGTCTTCGCTGCCCGAGTTACGCTGCAACAGTGCATCGGCTTCTTCGCGACCATCGCGACCAAAGTAACGGTGCAGCAGGTACACCATGGCCCACAGGTGGCGACCCTCTTCGACGTTGACCTGGAACAGGTTGCGCAGGTCGTATTGCGAAGGCGCGGTCAAGCCCAGATGGCGCTGCTGCTCGACCGAAGCAGGTTCGGTATCGCCCTGCGTGACGATGATGCGGCGCAGATTGGCACGATATTCGCCGGGCGCGTCTTGCCAGGCGGCTTCGCCCATGTGCTCACCGAAGTGGATCTTGCGATCTTGCTCAGGCGGTGTCAAAAAGATACCCCAACGGTAGTCGGGCATTTTGACGTGTTCGAAATGCGCCCAGCCGCTTGGGTCGACGCTGACTGCCGTACGCAGGTAAACATCCATGTTCTGCGACGATTCGGGACCCATGTCTGCCCACCACTTGAGGTAGTTGGGCTGCCAGTGTTCGAGCGCGCGCTGCAGCGTGCGGTCGCTGGACAAGTTGACGTTGTTGGGGATTTTCTCTGAGTAGTTGATACCGGACATCTTGTTGACTCCTGTTAGTTTCAATCGTCGCAGACTTACACACGATTCCAGTCGAAGCTGGGTTTCTCACCTTTGCCGTACAGCTTGAGGGCGCCTTTGTCACCCGAAGCATTGGGCCGATAGAAAATCCAGTTTTGCCAGGCCGACAGGCGACCAAACACACGGGTTTCCATCGTTTCTTTGACACCGAAGCGCAGGTTGGCCTCGAGACCCGTCAACGAATCGGGCGACAGGGCACGGCGCTCTTCGAGTGCGATACGCACTTCGTCGGCCCAATCGATATCGTCAAGTGCGAAGGTGATAAGGCCAAGTTTCTCGGCGTCTTGCGCCGACAGTTTCTGACCCATGACAGCACGTACGGCGTCGAGTGCCGGCACTTCTTCGTAGAAGCGACGCTCGAGGCGCGACTGCGCGCTGACCATGGGGTAGGTGCCGAAATTGAGGTCGTTGACCACGATCTGGGCAGGGGTATCGGTTTCGGGGTCGTCGAGCATGTAGGTACGGTCGGCCGACAGGGCGAGTTCGAGCAGCGTACCAGCAAAGCACGAACCTGGCTCGATAAGCGCGAACAACGAGCGCGAGGTGACATCGAGACGCGCCAACGTACGACGCAGCATGCCGGTGGTTTCGCGTACGAACCAGTGATCGGCAAACTTTTTAAGGGTTTCGTCGGCCGCCAGCACACGTGCGCTGTCGCCTTCGGTTTTAAGCACCCAGGTACCGACATCGAGTTCGTTGGTACGCAGTTGCAAGATGGCGTCGTCGAGCTCGCGGGCCATTTGCAGCGGCCACCAGGCAGCGCCCTGGGCTTCGATACCGGCGATATCGGCAGGCACATCGGCAGACGGCGACTTGACGGTCAGTGTGGCGGTACGCAATTCGCGATCGATGACCACCTGAACATACTGATACGTGATTGAGTCGGCGGCATCTTCGCGCTTGAGCGGCGTCAGTGCAACGCCTTTGCCGTCCGCGGGGCGATCGCTGGTTGCGGCCAGTTCGGCGGCACGCTGTTTAACGCCTTCTTCGAACTGGGCGGGCTTGATGATGTCGTCGACCAGACGCCATTCTTTGGCGCGTTCGCCGCGAACACCTTCTACCAGCGTGCAGAAGATGTCGGCGCGGTCGTGACGCACTTTACGCTTGTCGGTAACACGGGTAAGACCGCCCGTACCGGGCAATACGCCCAACAGGGGGACTTCGGGCAATGACACCGCCGAAGAGCGGTCGTCGACGAGCAGGATTTCGTCGCAAGCCAGGGCGACTTCGTAACCACCGCCGGCGCATGCGCCGTTAACTGCAGCAATGAACTTGATGCCGCTGTTACGGCTGGTGTCTTCAATGCCGTTACGGGTTTCGTTGGTGAATTTGCAGAAGTTGACCTTCCAGGCGTGCGACGAGAGGCCCAGCATGAAGATGTTGGCGCCGGAACAGAAAATGCGATCTTTTTTGCTGGTCAGCACCACGGTGCGGACTTCGGGATGCTCGAAACGGATGCGTTGCAGGGCGTCGTGCAGCTCGATGTCGACCCCCAGGTCGTAAGAGTTGAGCTTCAGCTTGTAACCGGGACGCAATCCAGCGTCTTCGTTGACGTCCATTGCCAGCGTGGCAACCTGGCCGTCGAAACTGAGGTCCCAGTGTTTGTACTGGCTGGGGTCGGTGCGAAACTCTACGCGGGATGCGGCTTCAGTCATGGAAGGGTCTCCTCTTTGGTAACCTGAATAATAATGCATCTAATGGATTTGTGTGCATAATAATGCAACATTAGCGGGTCGTCAACACGGTTCATGCAAAAAAATGCATGTCGGCATTAAAGTGCAGTTAGACCAGCGAAAGCCCCGCCACTTCGCGGATATGGTTGCGCAGTCCCTCGAAAGCTTCTGACAGACTGAGCTGGCTGGTCATGCACACGTAGTCGGCCTTGGAATAAAACGCCTCACGCCCGGCCAGAATGCGCTTGAGGTCGGCCATGGCTTCGTTGTTGCCGGCCATGGGTCGGAAATCGCCCTGGGCCATGACCCGGGCCATGTGATCTTCGGGTGTGGCCTTGAGCCATACGGTGTAGCAATGCGAAAGCAGTACGTTCATGGTGGCCGGTTCGGACACGATACCACCCGGGGTTGCCAGAACCATTTCAGGATACAACTGAAGCGCCTCTTCGAGGGCGCGCTTTTCGTAGCGCCGATAGGCGGTGGGCCCGTAAAGGCTGTGGATTTCAAGAATGCCGCAGCCCGCGACGCGTTCGATTTCGTCGCTAAGCTCGATAAACGGGTAACCGATGTCGGCAGCAAGCATACGGCCGATGGATGATTTACCTGCCCCGCGCAAGCCGATTAAAGCAATCTGTTTGCTGCGGTTTTTTCCGGCCTGTCCCGCCTGACCGGAAAACAATTGGGCGAGCGCTTCACGGGCGCGCTGCAGATCAGGCTCAGAGCGCCCGTGAAGCAACTCGCGAATCAGCAGCCATTCGGGGCTTGATGTGGTGACGTCGCCGACGATTTCAGCCAGCACGCAATTAAAAGCCTTGGCAATTTGCAAAAGCACCAAGATAGAGACATTACCCAAACCACGCTCGAGGTTGGCCAAATGACGCTCAGACACATGCGCCGCCCGGGCCAGTTCTTTACGCGTCATGCCGCGTATAGAGCGCAAGCTGCGGACACGCTCGCCCAAGGCAATCAGGTAGGGGTCTCGGTCGTGCCCAGCCGCGTCTTCGCGGGTTTCGAGCGGTGGCCTTAGTGCTTTATTGTTCACTCTGATTAACCCTAATGAATGGTTTTACATGCATCATAATGCTTGACAATCTGGAAGAAAAGCCCTAATTTTTAACCTTGTCGCGATAATCTGACCTGCGCAGCAAGCAGTTTAATGCCAAGTCAGCATTGCAATATTTTGCGTATCGCGCCGGCAGAACAGGAAACATAACAATGAACCCCGAGACATTTCATCAGCTGATCAAGCAGGTTACCGACCATATCGGCCCGCGCACCCTCGACAAAACTTTGCAAAACGACCTGAACACCGCCTTCCCGGCCGGCGGGTCGGTGTACAACGACATTGTCACAGCCTGTAAAACCGGGGTCGCCGAAGGCTGGATGTGCCAGTACGAAGGGGGCGGCATCCGTTACGGGCGCGTCATCAAGCCGGCCGAATCTCTCAACGGCTACTCTGTCGATGTCGTCGACATGAACGATCTGGCCGGTCCGCATCATCGCCACCCCAATGGCGAAATCGACTTGATCATGCCCATCGACGAAGGCGCCGAATTCGACGGCCACCCGGCAGGCTGGCTGGTTTACGGCCCCGACACCGCCCACAGCCCCACCGTGCGCAAAGGCCGCGCGCTGGTGCTGTATTTGCTGCCCCAGGGCGCTATTGAATTTACCCGGCGCTGACGCCTAACACAGGCCCGGCCGCGCAGTCCCAACAGCCGCCAGGCAAATATGGCTCGCCCTTGTTGTGCCCATGCACCGTGCGGGCACAACGTTAACCCCGATGGCTTATGCCCGCCCCACTGTAAAGAATATCGTCATGAATAAACTCGCAAACTATCTTGAAGGTCGCTGGCAAGAAGGCGCCGGCGCAGGCAGCCCGGTACTCGACCCGGTAACCGGCGAAACCCTGGCCACGGTCGGTGCCGACGGCATCGATATGGCAGCCGCCTACGCATTTGCCCGCAACCAGGGCGGCACCGCATTGCGCGCCTTGTCTTATGCGCAGCGGGCCGAACTTCTTGGGGCCATCGTCAAGGTTCTTCAGGCCAATCGCGACAAGTATTTCGATATTTCACTAAAAAATTCGGGCACCGTGCAAAACGACAGCGCCGTCGATGTCGACGGTGGCATCTATACGTTGTCTTACTACGCCAAGCTAGGCGGTAAGCTTACAGCCGGCCAGCTCATGGCCGACGGCACTGCCGACGCCCTGGCGCGCGATAACGCCTTTGCCACACAGCACATTTTGGTTCCGGTGCGTGGCCTGGCCTTGTTCATCAACGCATTCAACTTCCCGTCGTGGGGGCTCTGGGAAAAGGCCGCCGCCGCGTTGCTCTCGGGCGTGCCCGTGGTTATCAAACCCGCGTCGGCCACAGCCTGGCTAACCCACGAAATGGTCAAAGACGTAATTGATGCCGGTATTTTGCCTGGCGGCGCCCTGAATATTGTGTGCGGCCGCCCGGCTAACATGCTCGAAGCCCTTGATTCGCTCGATGTCGTCTCGTTCACCGGCTCGGCCGACACCGCAGCCTCGCTGCGCAACCACCCGAAAATCAAACTGGAAGGCGTGCGTTTCAATGCCGAAACCGACAGCGTCAACAGTGCGCTGCTAGGTCCAGACGCCGACGACGACGCGATGGGCTTGCTGGTTCGCGAAGTGGTACGCGAACTCACCATCAAGTCAGGCCAGAAATGTACCGCCATCCGTCGCATTCTGGTGCCCCAGGCCCGCTACGCAACCGTTGCCGCGGCACTGGCCGACAAACTCAAAGGCATTACCGTGGGCGACCCACGCCTCGAAGGCATACGTATGGGCAGCCTGGTCAGCGCCTCCCAACGCGATGCCATCGTGGCCGGCATCCAAAAGCTCGAAGCGTGCAGCGACATTGTTTTCGACGGTCGTCAAGACATCAAGATTCAGGCCGAAGGCAACCAGCACGCCATTGTTCCGCCGGTCGTATTCGGTACGCAAAACCCCGATACCCACCCTCTGGTCCACGAGATGGAGGTCTTCGGCCCCGTCGCTACCCTTATGCCCTATCGCGATACAGACCACGCCCTGGCGCTGGCCCGACGCGGCATGGGGTCGCTGGTCGCCTCGGTGTACAGTAACGACCCCGACTTCCTGGCCCAAGCGGCAATTAGCCTGGCCGAAAGCCACGGCCGTGTCCACCTGATCAATAACGATGTGGCCAAAGTACACACCGGCCACGGTAACGTGATGCCACAATCAAATCACGGCGGCCCGGGTCGCGCCGGTGGCGGCGAAGAACTGGGCGGGCTGCGCGCCCTGCGTTTCTACCATCGGTTGTCCGCCGTTCAAGGCGCTCCCGGGGTACTCGAAAAAATCGTGAACTAAACACTTGCCCCCGGCGTCACATAAAAATAAACACAAGACGCCGGGTACTGATTCATTTTGGAGACAAAACAATGCAAGCCTGCCCTGCAGAACTGAATTACGCCCGGTACCTCACCGAGCTCAACCAACCGCGCGCCGACAAAACGGCCTACATCGACGACAACCGTCGCATGACGTACGGCGAACTCGCGACCCGCGTCTCGACCTTCGCAGGGTTGCTTAAAAACCTGGGCATCCGCCGTGAAGAGCGAATTTTGCTCGTCATGCACGACACCATCGACTGGCCCGTGGTGTTTCTGGGCGCCCTGCATGGCGGCGTCGTCCCCGTCGCCGTCAATACCCTGCTCACCGCCGAAGACTACGCCTACATGCTCGAGCACAGCCGCGCACAGGCTATTTTCACCTCGCCCGCGCTGCTCGACACCGTACAGCAAGCGGTTAGCCAGTCCAGCAACGAGGTTCGCCACATTGTGGTAGCCGAAGGCGGCAACACGCTGCCGGCCGGCATCGACAGCTTCGAGTCGCTCATGGACCGCGCGCCCCAAGAGTCCGCCGTCAACACCAAAGCCGACGAAATCGCGTTCTGGTTATATTCCTCTGGCTCGACCGGCCAGCCCAAAGGGGTCGTGCATTGCCACGCCAACCTGTGGCACACGGCCGAGCTCTACGGCAAGCCGGTACTGGGCCTGAAAGAAGACGATGTCGTGTTTTCAGCAGCCAAGCTGTTTTTTGCCTACGGGCTGGGCAACGGCCTGACCTTCCCGTTGTCGGTGGGCGCAACGGTAGTACTTATGGGTGAACGCCCCACCCCCGATGCGGTTTTCAAACGCCTGACCCAGCACAAACCTACTGTGTTTTACGGCGTGCCTACGCTGTATGCCAGCATGCTGGCCTCGCCCAACTTGCCGGCCCGCACCGACGTCAAGCTGCGCGTCTGTGCATCCGCCGGCGAGGCGCTGCCCAAAGACCTGGGCGATCGCTTCACCCGTCATTTTGGCTGCTATATTCTCGACGGCATCGGCTCAACCGAGATGCTGCACATCTTCATCTCTAACCAGGCCGGCGACGTACGCTATGGCACGACCGGCAAACCGGTGCCAGGTTACGAGATCGAACTGCGCGACGACCACGGCAAGCCGGTTCCGGCCGGCAGCATCGGCGACCTGTACATCAAGGGCCCCAGCGCGGCCATCATGTACTGGAACAACCGGGCCAAAACCCGCGAAACCATGTTGGGCGACTGGCTGAAAAGCGGCGACAAGTACGTATGCGATGCCGAGGGCTACTATACCTACGCCGGCCGCAGCGACGACATGATCAAAGTCAGCGGGCAGTATGTTTCCCCGGTCGAAGTTGAAAACGTCCTGATCGAACACGAGTCGGTACTCGAGGCTGCCGTCATTGGGGTAACCGATGACCAAGGGCTGGTCAAAACAACGGCTTACGTCGTACTTCGTGAAGGCAAAACAGCCGACGGCGGAATTGAAACCGAACTGCAGGCCTACGTTAAATCGCAGTTGGCCCCGTTCAAGTACCCCCGCACCATACATTTTGTCAACGAGCTGCCCAAAACAGCCACCGGCAAAATTCAGCGTTTCCGTCTGCGTCAGCGCCAGGAGCAATAAGATATGCAGGGCTCGCTGAATGCGGTTGACCGTATGGTGAACATTACGGTGCAAGGCCGCGACTATGACATTGAATGCCGACTTTTGTCGCCCGAAAAAACCGACAAAGACCTCATCGTTTTCTTGCACGAAGGGTTGGGTTCGGTAGCACTGTGGCGCGACTGGCCCGAACAGCTTTGCGCGCTGGCCAACTGCCGAGGTCTGGTGTTTTCGCGTTATGGCTATGGTCAAAGCACACCCAGGCCAGCCGACGAAAAATGGCCGGTCAGCTACATGCACACCCAGGCCGAACATTTCCTGCCAGCCGTGCTTGCCGCGCTCGGGCTTGATAACGAAAAGCCCGTGTTTTATGGTCATAGCGACGGGAGCTCGATTGCGCTGTTGTATGCAGCTATGTACCCCGAACGCACTAAAGCCATTGCAGTGGCGGCGCCGCATATTTTTGTCGAAGACATTACTATTGCCAGCATCGCGAAGGCGCGCGAGGCCTACTTACACACCGATTTGCCGCAAAAGTTTGCGCGCTATCACCAAAACCCCGACCTGACATTCTGGGCCTGGAACGATATCTGGCTCAACCCCGAGTTCAAACTCTGGAATATTGAAAAGTATTTGCCAGATATCCGTTGCCCGGTTCTGGCCATTCAGGGCAAGGACGACGAATACGGCACACTCGATCAAATACAAGGGATTCACCGGGTAGTCAGTAATACCAAACTCTGTATCATTGACGACTGCCGTCATTCGCCGCACAAAGACCAGCCAGAACAACTCAATGCGGCACTGATCAATTTCATAACAAGCCTGAACCCGATTCAGGCTGACAACAAATAACAATTAACCCGCAGGGTTCTTTCTACGCGTTAACGCGTTTCCAGCAGTACCTTTATTGACAACACCAAGGAGTAGACAAATGAAGAAAGTATTGACAGGTACCGCCCTCGCCGTCGCGATGGCTTTTGGCGCAGGTGCTGCATCCGCCGAAGTCAAGGTCGGCTTCATGCTGCCCTACAGCGGCACCTTTGCGCAATTAGGCGAGGCCATCGAAAACGGCTTCAAACTTTATGTTCAGGAACAAGGCGGCAAACTTGCAGGCCAGGAAATCACCTACTTCCGTGTTGATGACGAATCCAACCCGTCCAAGGGCCCCGATAACGCCAACCGCCTGATCAAGCGCGACCAGGTCGACATTCTGGTCGGCACAGTGCACTCGGGCGTGGCCATGGCGCTGGCCAAGGCCGCCACCGATTCCGACACTACCCTGATTATCCCTAACGCGGGTGCGGGCGCCATCACTGGCCCCCTGTGCAGCAAAAACGTTTTCCGCTCGTCGTTCTCTAACTGGCAGCCGGGCTACGCCATGGGCGCCGCCGCGGCCGAAAAAGGCCACAAAACAGCGGTCACCATTTCCTGGAACTACGCCGCAGGCAAAGAGTCCACCGACGGTTTCAAAGAGTCCTTTGAAAAGGCCGGCGGCAAGGTCGTCAAGCACCTGACACTGCCCTTCCCGCAGGTTGAGTTCCAGCCACTGCTGACCGAAATCGCGGCCACCAAACCTGATGTCGTCTACACCTTCTTTGCAGGCGGTGGTGCGGTCAAGTTCGTACAAGATTACGCTGCGGCCGGCTTGCGCAAAGATATCGAACTGGTCGGCGCCGGCTTCCTGACCGACGGCACCCTGAAAGCTCAGGGAGAATCGGCACAAGGTCTGCTGACGACATTGCACTACGCCGACGGCCTGAATACCGAACGCGACAACGCCTTCCGCGAAAACTACAAAAAGAACTTCCCCAAGCTGCCGCCTGACGTTTACGCGGTACAAGGCTACGACGCCGCGCAAATGCTCGACGCCGGCTTGAAAGCCGTCGGTGGCGACGTTGCCAAAAAAGACCAGATGCGCGATGCCATCCGCAACGCTACCATCGACAGCCCTCGCGGCAAGTTCACGCTGTCCAAGTCGGGTAACCCTGTGCAAGACATGTACTTGCGCGAAGTTAAAGGCGAAGACAACGTACCTGTGAAGGTTGCAGTAAAAGCGCTGGCCGATCCGTCGGTTGGCTGCAAAATGAACTAATAACAATAAATCAGCAGGAGGCCACGTGGACCCGGTCATATTTTTAATTCAGTGTCTTAACGCCATACAGTACGGGTTGTTGCTGTTCCTGGTTGCCAGCGGGCTTACGCTCATTTTCGGCATCATGGGCATCATCAACCTGGCGCATGGCAGTTTCTATATGATCGGGGCCTACATGGCCTTCGCCCTCGAGCCCCTTGTGGCTCAGTATTTGGGCGGAGGCTTTGTAACCACCCTGGTGGCGTGCATCGTACTGGCCGCCATACTGGGCTACTTTCTAGAGTGGGCGTTTTACAGTTACCTGTATACCCGCGAGCACCTACAGCAGCTGCTCATGACACACGGCCTGATTCTCGTTTTCGAAGAACTGCGCAGCATTATCATCGACAACGACGTTCACGGCGTATCTCCGCCCGACTGGCTCAGCGGCACCATTGCGCTTAGCGACGTCATGACCTACCCCACGTACCGCCTGTTCATCTCGGCCGTATGTATTGTGGTTGCGCTGCTTATGTACTGGCTGCTGGCCCGCACCCGTCTGGGCATGATGATCCGCGCCGGCGCCAGCAACCGCGAAATGATCAATTCGCTGGGCATCGACATCAACCGTTTGTTCCGTATTGTTTTCGCGCTGGGCGTTGCACTGGCTGCACTGGCCGGCGCCATCGCCGCACCGGTTTCGTCGGTGTATCCGGGCATGGGTAATGCCATTCTTATCATCTGCTTCGTCGTGGTCGTTATCGGCGGCATCGGGTCAATCAAGGGGGCTTTTGTTGCCGCCATGCTAATTGGCTTTGTCGACACTTTCGGCCAGGTTCTGTTCCCGCAAGCCGCTGGGGTTCTGGTCTATCTCATGATGGCCGCCATTCTGTTATTCAAGCCCGAGGGGCTGTTCAAGCAAGGCTAACGACGTATGCAATCCTCATTTCGTACCCTTCTGGTGCCGGTTCTGGTCATCATCACGGCCTTGTTGCCCATGGTTACCGCCGACTACTACACCGCCCTGATCATCAAGATCATGATTTATTCGCTGTTTGCGCTTAGCCTGCAATTACTGGTGGGCTGCACCGGGCTGGTCAGCCTGGGGCATTCGGCATTTTTTGGCATCTCGGCTTATGCGGTCACCCTGCTTTCGCCCGAATACGCGTCGGGCAACATGCTGTGGGTTATCCCCGCCGCCATTGTGTGCGCCATGGCTTATGCCGTTATTACCGGCGCACTCGCCCTGCGCACCAAAGGTATTTACTTCATCATGGTAACGCTGACCTTTGCGCAAATGGCTTACTACGTGTTCCACGACACCAAGCTGGGCGGCGGTAGCGACGGCATCTACCTGTACGTGCGCCCCGAGCTTCGCATCGGCGACTGGGTCATTCTTAATATCGACAACAGCTACACCTTCTATCTGTTTACGCTGGCTTGCCTGCTGTTCACCTGGGGCTTTCTGGCCATGCTGATGCGCTCGCGCTTTGGCGCCGCGCTTACGGGCATCCATGTCAACGAGCAGCGCATGCGCGCTGCCGGATTCTCGACGTTTGGCTACAAGCTTACTGCCTACGTCATTGCCGCCGCATTCGGTGGCCTGGCCGGCCTGCTGTATGCCGTCAAAGATGGCTACGTCAACCCCGAACTACTCGCCTGGGAGCAATCCGGCCTGGTGTTGCTTATGGTGATTTTGGGGGGTATGGGCCGTCTCTGGGGCGCGGTTATCGGGGCTATTGGCCTTATTCTGCTGCAAGAAGTCTTCCAGTCTGAAGCCATCTTCGGGTCGTTCGCCATCCACTGGCACTTAACGTTTGGTCTGGCCATTATTGCGCTCGTCGCCTTCATGCCTAAAGGGCTCATCGGCCTCCCCGAGCAACTTCGCGCCCGCCGCAATCGTTCCACCTCATCGGCAACGGCCAAGTAAAGGTATTACGCATGTCTACAACACTCTTATCGGCCAAGAACATCACACGCCGCTTCGGTGGGCTGGTGGCCATCGACCGGGTTTCGGTTGACCTTAACCAGGGGTCTGTACACGCCGTCATTGGCACCAATGGCGCCGGGAAATCAACCTTGGTCAGCGTCCTGTCGGGCGAGATCCCGCCCAACGAAGGCAATATCACCATGCTGGGCAAAGACATCACCCGCTGGCCGCAGCCCGACCGCGCCCGGGCAGGTTTGGGGCGCAGCTATCAGCGCACCACCATTTTCCCGTCGCTCAGTGTTCACGAAAACTGCCGTATTTCGGCCCAATCCAACCATCAAAAATTCTGGAGATGGGCGTTCCCGGCCAGTAAGTGCACCTACAGCAACGAAGCCGCCGACCGCGCCCTCGAACTGGCCGGGTTGGCCGAATTCGCCGATCGGCCTGCTGGCTTGTTGTCACACGGCGGCAAGCGCCAGCTTGAAATCGCCATGTGTCTGGCCACCCACCCCAAAGTACTGCTGCTCGACGAGCCGCTGGCAGGCATGGGTGCCGAAGAAACCGACCGCATGCTGAACCTGCTCGATTCTCTAAAAAAAGAACACGCCATCTTGCTGGTCGAACACGACATGGACGCCGTTTTCCGTATTTCCGACGAAATCACCGTCATGGTTAACGGCTGTGTCATTGCGCACGGCGACCCCGAATCCATCCGGAACAACCCCGACGTACAAACCGCTTACCTGGGAGAAGAAGAATGACCGTCCTGATCGACGCCCAGGGCATCAACACCCATTACGGCGAAAGCCACATTCTGTTCGACGTCAATCTGCAAATCAATGCCGGCGAGTCCATCGGCCTGCTTGGCCGCAACGGCATGGGTAAAACCACGCTTATCCGCACGCTCATGGGCCATATCCGGCCCACGGCGGGCAGCATCAAAATTCGCGGCGCCGACCACACCCGGTCAGAGCCGCATCAGGTCGCACGCCAGGGTATTGCCTATGTGCCCGAGGGGCGCGGTATTTTCCCCAACCTCGACGTTCGCGAAAACCTGCTGGTGGCGGCCCGCCCCGGCGTTAACGGCCGCAACGACTGGACATACGAGCGGGTGCTGGAAACCTTCCCGCGCCTGACCGAACGCCTGCAACATGGCGGTCAACAGCTGTCGGGGGGCGAGCAGCAAATGCTGGCCATCGGTCGCGCCCTCATGACCAACCCCGACATCCTGATTCTTGACGAAGCCACCGAAGGCCTGGCACCGCTGATCATCGCTGAAATCTGGCGCATTATCGGCACCATCCGCGAAACCGGTGTGGCGACCCTGATTGTCGACCGCAACTATCGCAAGGTACTGGCCAACACCGACCGTTGCGTTGTACTTGAAAAGGGTGTGGTGGTTGAAGAAAAAGAAAGTGCTACGCTAATTAACCAACCCGACCTGCTGACGCGGTATCTGGGCGTTTAAGCGTCCGGGTCAACACAGCGGGGGTACATCACCGCCATCTGAATAATATCGGGCGTCAGCCGCCAAACGCGGCGGCGGCGCGCCCGATACGGTCATTCACAGCGCGCCACGCTTCAGTTTCCGGCGGGCGCTCCAGCATAATCTGGTCTGCACCCAGCGTGTCGATGGCACGCAACTGTGCGTAAAGTGCATGCGCATAGGCGTGCGGGTCTTCTGGTGCCTGAACCCACAGCAAGCGGGCGTTACCCACTAAAACGATGCCGGGGTCACGGCTGCCTTCGTTTTTCCCCGCGGGGCGCAGCGCCGTATCGGCAGGAACAAACCCGACGGGTGGGTTACCAAACCCCACGGCCACGACCGATGAACCCTTAGCAACGAGGCGCTGCGCCGCGGCCTCGATCTCATCGCGCCCCAGCAACACCAACGGTGTATGAGGCGCGTAGTGCGCTTTCAATGAACCCGACACGCGCGGCGCATCGGTGCCTGCCTGCAATGACGGCATGACGCCGATGACGTCGGCAATTTGGGCGGCACTAATATGCCCCGGTCGCAGCAGCGCCGGCGACACACCCTTACCTAACCGCGACACATCCAGAATGGTCGACTCGATACCCACCTGGGCGGCACCGCCATCGAGCACGATCAGACGGGAATCATCAAGCTCGGGGAATTCGGCACGGACGTGATCGGCCGTTGTCGGCGACACCTGCCCGAACTTGTTGGCCGAGGGGGCAGCCACCCCGCCCTGCCCGCCTTTAAGCCGGGCAAAATGGGCCAATAACTGCTGGGCCACCGGGTGCGACGGGCACCGTAAACCAATCGTATCCTGCCCCCCGCTGACCGCACTAGGGATGTGATCGGCACGGCGCAAAATGAGGGTTAACGGACCCGGCCAGAACGCGTCTATCAGCGCATAGGCCAGGTCGGGGATGTCTTTTGCCCAATGAGCCAGGTCGGCCCCCGGCGCAAGGTGGACAATCACGGGGTGGTCGGAAGGCCGGCCTTTAGCCGCGTAAATACCAGCGATCGCCGCCGGGTTTTCGGCGTCGGCACCCAGCCCGTAGACCGTTTCTGTAGGAAACGCCACCAGCCCGCCAGAGACCAGTCGACGCGCAGCTGCATCGATGTCGGTAGGGCCGGCGGAACGCGTCATGAATAGGCCAAGCCCAGCACACGGGCAACACCTGCCGCTTGCTCGCGGGCCTGACCAAGCGTTGCACCAGTCACGGTAATATGGCCCATTTTTCGGCCTTTACGCGCCTCGGCCTTGCCATACAAATGCAAGTGGGCATGATCGAAGCGCAATACGCCGGCCCAATCGGGCTCTCGTGTTTGGCCGGCGGCATCGAACCATAAATCGCCCAATATGTTAAGCATGACCGACGCACTATGACTATGCGCCGAACCCAAGGGCAAGCCTGTCATGACCCTGACCTGTTGGTCGAACTGGCTGGATACGCAGGCATTGATGGTGTGGTGGCCGCTGTTATGCGGACGCGGAGCGATTTCGTTGGCCACCAGGCTGCCGTCGTCAAGAATAAAAAATTCGACACACAATACGCCGCGGTAATCAAGTTGCCCTGCGATGCGCCGGGCCGCCTGGGCTGCTTGCGCGTACAGTGACTGGCGTGCCTGTACAGCTGCCGGGTCGACTGTAGAAACGGCCAGAATGCCGTCACGGTGCTCGTTGTGCGCGGGCGTGTACACGACGCACGCATCGTCGTAGCCACGGGCCATGACCACCGAAATTTCGTCGGCCAGCGGCAACATGGCTTCAAGTACGCAAGGCACGCCACCAAAGGCATCAAAAGCTTCAAGCGCCGCTTCGCGCGAAGTTACCCGCGCCTGGCCCTTGCCGTCGTAGCCCAGCCGGGCCGCCTTCAGTATGCCCGGGAACAAATTGGCAGGTGCCTGGGCGATATGCGAGCGATCGGTAACGGCGCAATACGGTGCAACGGGTACGCCGGCTTGCGTAATAAACGCCTTTTCAAGGATTCGGTCTTGCACCACGGCAACGGCGTCGCCCGAGGGGCTGACGGCGCAATGCCTGGCCAGACGACGCAGGCTGTCGGCCGGGACATTTTCGAATTCGGTACTGACAGCTGCGCACAAACTACCCAGCAACTCGAGCGCCGTCGGGTCGTCGTAGGCGGCCTGAATGTGGCGGTCGGCAACACCCCCTGCCGGACAACCGGCCGCAGGGTCGAGCACAGCCACCTTATAACCCAGGCTTTGTGCAGCGTGGCAAAACATGCGACCCAGTTGGCCACCGCCTACCATGCCAAGCCAGCTACCGGGCGGCACAGGCATGGAATGCTGAATTGCAGTCATAGTCGTGTGTTAAACGGGAGGAACGACCATATCGCGTGCCGCCTGAGTTTGGCGGGCACGGAAGGCATCGAGTTGATCGGCCAGTGCCGTGTCGGTTGTGGCCAGACATGCGATAGCGTGCA
The DNA here is from genome assembly GCF_014237865.1 of Pusillimonas minor. Classification (GTDB taxonomy): domain Bacteria; phylum Pseudomonadota; class Gammaproteobacteria; order Burkholderiales; family Burkholderiaceae_B; genus Neopusillimonas; species Neopusillimonas minor. The sequence continues at coordinate 127,555 of NZ_JACJUU010000004.1, read as the reverse complement.
GCGCCGCATTGGCAGCGCCGGCCTCGCCAATGGCAAAGGTGGCTACAGGCACGCCCTTTGGCATTTGCACAATAGACAGCAGCGAGTCTTCACCGCGCAAATAACGCGACGGCACGGGCACGCCAAACACCGGGACCGGCGTAAGGGCCGCCATCATGCCGGGCAAGTGGGCAGCGCCGCCCGCACCGGCGATAATGGCGCGCAAACCACGCGCCCGGGCTGCTGCGCCGTACTCGGCCATGTCGGTTGGCATACGATGCGCCGAAATCACTTGGGCTTCGTAAGCCACACCAAACGCGTCAAGCATATCGGTTGCGTGCTTCATGACATCCCAGTCGCTGGATGAACCCATGATGACGCCCACAATGGGCTGACTAGAAGCAGTGTTGGCTGTAGTCATGATCAGGTCGTCAGGCGTGTCAGGGCTTCGCGATACTTGGCCGCCGTCTTCTCGATGACATCGACCGGCAAACGCGGCGCGGGCGGCGTTTTGTCCCACACCTGGGTCTCGAGCCAGTCGCGCACAAACTGTTTGTCGAACGATGGCGGGCTGGTGCCCTCGGCGTAACCGGCGGCAGGCCAGAAACGCGACGAGTCTGGCGTCAGGACTTCGTCCATTAAATGCAGCACACCCTGGTCATCAAGGCCGAACTCGAATTTGGTGTCGGCAATGATGATGCCTTTGGTGGCGGCATATTCAGAGGCTTCGCTGTACAACCGCAGTGTGATGTCGCGGATTTTCTCGGCCATTTCCTGGCCGACTTCGCGCACGACGTGTGCAAAGTCAACGTTTTCGTCGTGAGCGCCGACCTCGGCTTTGGCTGCAGGCGTAAAAATAGGCTGCGGCAACCGACCGGCCTGCTTAAGCCCTGCCGGCAAAGCAATGCCGCACACCGCACCTGTTGCCTGGTAGTCTTTCCAGCCCGAGCCAATAAGGTAACCACGGGCGACAGCTTCGACCATGACGGGTTTGAGCCGCTTGACGACCATGGCCCGGCCAACGACCTGGTCACGCTCTTCGGGCAGCACGACGTCTTCGGGGCGGACACCGGTGCTGTGGTTAGGCACAATGTGCGCCAGTTTCTTCAACCAGAATTCTGTCAGGTCGGTCAGCACCTGCCCCTTGCCTGGGACAGGGTCGTCGAGAATGACGTCGAATGCCGAAATGCGGTCGGAAGCAACAATAAGCAGCTTGTCGTCGCCGACCGCATACATGTCGCGCACCTTGCCGCGCGCAAGCAGCGGCAAGGACTTGATGGACGACTGAAGCAAGGCTGACATTTACTGCACTACCTGGGCAAGTTCACCGGCCGCGTACTTGCGCGCCATTTCGTCGAGCGCAACAGGCTTGATTTTGCTGGCGTTGCCGGCGCAACCAAATTGCTCGTAGCGCTGCAGACAAATTTGCTTGGCGGCAATGCGAGCGGGCTTAAGGTACTCGCGCGGGTCGAACTTGCCGGGGTTCTCGGCCATGAAACGACGAATGGCGCCAGTCATGGCCAGACGGATGTCGGTGTCGATGTTGATTTTACGAACGCCGAACTTGATGGCTTCCTGGATTTCTTCGACAGGCACGCCGTAGGTTTCTTTCATGTCGCCGCCGAACTGACGGATTTCGGCAAGGAGTTCTTGGGGAACGCTGGACGAACCGTGCATGACCAGGTGCGTGTTGGGCAAACGCTGGTGGATTTCTTTGATGCGGGCGATAGACAGGATGTCGCCGGTGGGCTTGCGCGAAAACTTGTAGGCGCCGTGGCTGGTGCCAATGGCAATGGCCAAGGCATCGAGCTGGGTCTGGCGCACGAAATCGGCCGCCTGTTCGGGGTCGGTCAGGAGCTGGTCCATGGTCAGCTTGCCTTCGGCGCCGTGACCATCTTCTTTGTCGCCCTGCATGGTTTCGAGCGAGCCCAGGCAGCCCAGTTCGCCTTCGACGGTAATACCCAGCTTGTGAGCCATGTCGACCACTTTACGGGTAACGTCGACGTTGTAGTCGTAGTCGGCAATGGTTTTGCCGTCTTCTTTAAGCGAGCCGTCCATCATGACGCTGGTGAAACCCAGGTTGATAGCGCCCTGACAGATGGCGGGCGACTGACCGTGGTCTTGGTGCATGACAACGGGCAGATGGGGGTAGCTTTCGACAGCCGCCTGAATAAGGTACTTCAGGAAGCCTTCGCCGGCATATTTACGCGCCCCTGCCGAAGCCTGCATGATGACCGGGCTGTTGGTTTCGTCGGCGGCCTCCATAATGGCCTGAACCTGTTCAAGGTTGTTGACGTTGAATGCGGGGATACCGTAACCGTTTTCGGCAGCGTGGTCGAGCAGCTGACGCATGGAAACGAGGGCCATGGAAAGACTCCTGATCAGATTGAATAAAGAATGGTTGTCATTTTACCCGAACCGCCGACTTGGGACGGAAGGCTTTAACGACGTGTTCGTGGGTTTCGGTGTAGGGGCCGCCGATCAAGTCGATGCAATAAGGCACCGCGGCAAATATGCCCGCAACCTGTGTATTACCCTGGTCGTCTTTCAGGCCTTCGAGGGTTTCCCGAATGGCTTTTGGCTGGCCAGGCAGGTTGATGATCAGCGCCGCGTGATCGGCGGTTTCGCGAATGACGGCAACCTGCCGCGACAAAATCGCGGTGGGTACGAATTTAAGGCTGATCTGGCGCATTTGCTCGCCAAAACCCGGCATGGTTTTGGTAGCGACTGCCAGCGTGGCTTCGGGCGTGACATCGCGACGCGCCGGTCCGGTGCCACCGGTGGTCAGTACCAGGTCGCACCCAACCTCGTCCACCAATTCAGTCAGCGTGCGCGAAATCAACGCTTGCTCATCGGGAATCAGGCGAGTCTCGAACTGCGCCCCGTTGACCAACGCCCCCTCAAGCCACCCCTGAAGCGCCGGAATACCCTGATCTTCGTAGGTGCCCGACGAGGCGCGATCGGAAATGGACACGAGGCCCACCAACAGTTGGTCGGGATGCGTACGAACCAATCGTTTCGCGGTCGTCATGAAGGGGCTCCTGGGTAAGACAAAGATAAATACGCAACCGCAGCGGCCATAACCGACGGCATGAATAATGCCGTCGGTTATGCCAGCCTGCCGGCCAGCCTTAACCGGCTGCGCGCTGTTGCAAAACGTCGACGGCGGGCAATACCTTGCCTTCGAGGAATTCGAGGAAGGCGCCACCACCGGTCGAGATATAGCCAACCTTGTCGGCAATGTTGTACTTGGCAATGGCCGCCAGGGTATCGCCACCCCCGGCAATTGAAAACGCGGCGGAATCGGCAATGGCTTGTGCGACAACTTTGGTGCCGTTTTCGAACGCATCGAATTCAAAAACACCCACGGGGCCGTTCCAGACAATGGTACCGGCCTGCTTAAGGATGCCGGCCAGCGTTTGCGCCGTCTCAGGGCCAATGTCCAGAATCATATCGTCTTCGGCGACATCGGCGGACGCCTTGACGGTGGCCTGGGCATCGGCGCTGAACGACTTTGCGCAGACGACGTCGGTGGGGATAGGCACGCCGGCACCGCGCTTTTGCATGATGTCGATCACTGCGCGGGCCTCTTCAACCTGGTCGGGTTCGGCCAGCGACTTGCCGATAGGCAACCCTTGGGCCAGCATAAAAGTGTTGGCAATACCGCCACCCACCACCAGTTGGTCGACCTTGTCGGCCAGCGCACGCAAAATTGACAGCTTTGTCGAGACTTTTGAGCCGGCGACAATCGCCACCATGGGGCGCTTGGGCTGTTCAAGCGCCTGACCCAGGGCGTCGAGTTCGGCCTCGAGCAAGGGGCCGGCGCATGCCACCGGGGCAAAACGCGCAATACCGTGCGTGGTAGCTTCGGCGCGGTGGGCCGTACCAAAGGCATCGTTTACGTAAACATCGCACAATGCCGCCATTTTGCGCGACAGGGCTTCATCGTTTTTCTTTTCGCCCACATTGCAACGTGCATTCTCGAGCATGACCACCTGACCGGGAGCAACATCGACGCCGTCGACCCAATCGGCAACCAGCCTGACCTCTTTGCCCAACAATTCGGACATGCGACGCGCCACAGGCGCCAGGGAGTCGTCGGCCGTTACGGTACCTTCGGTGGGGCGACCCAGATGCGAAGTCACCATAACCGCGGCACCGGCGTCGAGCGCCATGCGCACTGCAGGAATAGAGGCACGGATACGCGTATCTTCGGTGATGTCGCGGTTGTCGTTGAAAGGAACGTTCAGGTCGGAGCGAATAAACACGCGTTTACCAGACAACTGATCGGCTTTAACCAGGGCGGAAAGAGTTTGGACGTTGGGCATGGGCGGCGGGGAAAACGAAATTGACAGATAGCGCAAGGGCGGGGAGTCCCCGCCCTTTGCAAAAGAACCAGCAGCTTACTTGGCAGACATCAGGGCTACTGTGGTGTCGAGCATGCGGTTCGAGAAACCCCACTCGTTGTCGTACCACGAGCAGACCTTGACCAGGTTGCCCGACACTTTGGTCAGGCCGGCGTCGACGGTGGACGATGCCGCTGTGTGGTTGTAATCGACCGACACCAGAGGCTCTTCGCTGTAGTCGAGGATGCCTTTGAGCGGGCCGGAGGCTGCAGCCTCTTTGAGGATGGCGTTGACTTCTTCAACCGATGTTTCGCGCGCAGCCACGAAGGACAGGTCGACGATGGACACGTTGATGGTGGGAACGCGCATGGCGTAGCCGTCGAGCTTGCCGTTCAGTTCGGGCAATACCAGGCCAACTGCCGAAGCCGCACCGGTTTTGGTGGGGATCATGCTGGATGTGGCCGAGCGGGCGCGGCGAAGGTCGGCGTGGTAAACGTCGGTCAGGACCTGGTCGTTCGTGTAGGCGTGAATGGTGGTCATCAGACCGTTAACCACACCCAGTTTTTGGTGCAGGGGCAATACCAGCGGAGCTAGGCAGTTGGTGGTGCACGATGCATTCGAGATAACGGTATCGGATGCCTTAAGGACGTTGTGGTTGACACCGTATACAACCGTCGCATCGACGTCTTTACCACCGGGGGCCGAAATAATGACCTTTTTGGCGCCGCCCTTGATATGCGCGCCGGCAGCTTCTTTGGTGGTGAAAAAGCCGGTGCACTCGAGCACGACGTCGACACCGAGTTCGCCCCAGGGCAATTCGGCCGGGTTACGGTTGGCCAGCACACGGATTTTGTCGCCGTTGACGACCAGGTAATCGCCGTCGACTTCAACCGTGCCGGGGAATTTACCGTGCGCGGTGTCGTAGCGTGTTAAGTGAGCGTTGGTTTTAGGGTCGCCCAGATCGTTGATGGCCACGATTTCGATGTCGTGTTTTTTGCCGCCTTCGTAGTGGGCACGCAAGATGTTGCGGCCAATACGCCCGTATCCGTTAATCGCTACGCGAATTGCCATGGTAAATCTCCTGTTTATAAAACCTGTTCGACAGCCGCAACAACGCGCTCGGCAGTCAGACCGAAATGCTTGAACAATACCCCTGCCGGCGCCGATTCGCCGTAAGTGTCGATACCGACAACAGCGCCTTCCAGGCCAACGTACTTGTACCAACCAGCGGTTACACCGGCCTCGACAGCCACACGCGGAATACCGGCGGGCAATACGCTTGCCTTCCAGGCGGCGTCTTGTGCGTCGAAAAGTTCGGTGCAGGGCATCGACACGACGCGCACGGCAACGCCTTTCTCGGCCAGTTGCGTTTGCGCCGCCAACGCCAGCTCGACTTCAGAGCCGGTTGCGATGATGACCGCCTTGAAAGCATCGGCGTCGGACAATACGTAACCACCACGGGCAATGGCACCGATTGTGGCGTCGTCGCGCTGGACAAAAGGCAAGTTTTGACGCGACAGCAAAAGCGCCGATGGCCCACCGTCGCGCACATTCATGCCAATGCTGGCCGGGCGCGTCACCGATTGCGCCCAGGCTACGGCTGTTTCGGTGGTGTCGCAAGGACGCCAGACATGCAAATTGGGAATAAGACGCAGGCTGGCGGCATGCTCGACCGACTGGTGAGTGGGGCCGTCTTCGCCCAGACCGATAGAGTCGTGCGTAAACACATGAACGACCCGCTGTTTCATGAGCGCCGCCATGCGCAGCGCATTGCGGGAGTAATCGGAGAATGTCAGGAATGTGCCACCGAACGGCAGGTAGCCACCGTGCAGGGCAACGCCATTCATGATGGCAGCCATGCCGAACTCGCGCACGCCGTAATTGATATGGCGACCAAACTGCAGGCCGTTTTCAGTCGCACGAACGGGTTGTGCGCCTTTCCAGTCGGTGAAGTTTGAACCGGTCAGGTCGGCCGAGCCGCCCAGCATTTCGGGCAGTACGTCGACCAATGCGGTGATGGCCAGTTGCGACGCCTTGCGCGTTGCCACGGTTTCGGCGCGCTCGGCGGTAGCGCGAATGAATGCCCGAACCTGACCTTCGAACCCGTCGGGCAAGTCGCCTTTCATGCGGCGTTGGTATTCGGCCGCCAGTTGCGGATAGGCCTGGGCGTATGCGTCAAAGGCTGTGTCCCACTCACCCTGCCAGAGCTGACCCTTGACCCGGGCATCCCAACGTTGATAGATGTGAGCCGGAATTTCGAACGGCGCGTGCGGCCAATTCAGGGCGGCACGAGTCGCAGCAATTTCGTCGGCCCCCAATGGCGCTCCGTGTACCTTTTCGGAACCTTCCATGTTGGGCGCGCCTTTGCCAATCACCGTACGGCAGCAAATAAGCGTGGGGCCCTTGTTTTGGGCTGCATTCTGTTTGGCCTGTTCGGTGGCCTGATCGACCGCCATCACGTTGTGCCCGTCTACATTACGGATCACATTCCAGCCATAACTTTCAAAGCGCGCGGGGGTATCGTCGCCAAACCAGTGCTCGACGTTACCGTCAATAGAGATACCGTTGTCGTCGTAGTAAACGATCAGCTTGGACAACTTGAGCGTACCGGCAAGCGAGCACGCTTCGTGGGAGATACCTTCCATGAGGCAGCCATCGCCCACAAAGGCATACGTGAAGTGGTCAACAATATTATGACCGTCACGGTTGAACTCTTTGGCCAGCAGGGCCTCGGCAAGGGCCATGCCCACTGCATTGCTCACACCCTGGCCTAACGGGCCGGTTGTGGTTTCAACGCCAGCGGTAATACCCACTTCGGGGTGGCCCGGCGTACGGGAATGCAGCTGCCGGAAGTTTTTGAGTTCTTCGATGGGAAGATCGTAGCCACTTAAATGCAGCAGCGCGTAAATAAGCATGGAACCGTGACCGTTGGACAATACAAAACGGTCGCGGTTGGCCCATGCCGGATCGGCCGGGTTATGACGCAAATGGCGCGTCCAGAGGGCTTCGGCAATGTCGGCCATACCCATAGGGGCGCCGGGGTGGCCCGACTTGGCTTGCTGGACTGCATCCATGGCCAGGGCTCGGACGGCATTGGCCAGAGATGAATCTTGAGTGGGCGATTGGCTCATTTAGTACTCGCAAAACGTGGGCATGCCCGCAAAACACTAGGGCAAACCCCAATAAATTAGCGTTGTAAAGCCCGGCATTTTAACACCGTGGTAAGAATTAACTTGTTACGGCCAAACCCGATACACTTGTCGACACCGACGTAAAGCCTGCGATTTCTGCATCCGCATCGCTTTTGATCACCTGACAACACCCACATTCATGCCACGTTTCTATTGCCCCACCCCGTTAACCGCGCAGCACACCATGGCGCTGCCCGACGCCTTGGCGCATCACGCCGTACGCGTATTGCGGCTAAAAAACAACAGCCCTATCACTCTGTTCGATGGGACGGGGGGAGAATACCAGGCCATATTGCACATCGACGGCAAGCACGCCTTCGCCCAATTGGGTGACAAAGACCCGATAGAGCGTGAGTTGCCGGGCCACATCACCTTGGCGCAAGGCCTGGCGTCCGGCGACAAAATGGACTGGATCATCGAAAAAGCCGTCGAACTTGGCGCCACCCAGGTTGTGCCTATCGCGGCCCGCCGCAGCGTACTGCAACTATCGGGGCCACGTACCGAAAAACGCCTGCAACACTGGGAAAAGACCATACAGTCGGCTTGCGAGCAATGTGGTCGAAACCGTCTGCCTACGGTAACCGCTCCGGTTTCACTGGCCGATTTTCTGGCCAGTGGCACAGCGGGCCTGACCCTACTGTGTCACCCGCAGTCATCTACCACGCTGGCTCAGGCCGTTGCTGGCCTGACCACACCCCACATTACCTTGCTTGTCGGACCAGAAGGCGGTTGGTCCGACGAAGAAACAGCCACGGCACTGAAGCACGGCGCGACGCAGATCAGTTTTGGCGCCCGCGTACTGCGTACCGAGACCGCAGGACTGGCGATGATTTCGGCCATTAGCGCCCTGCTGGGCTGGCACTAACCGCCCAGACACCCACCGATATGCGCCAACAAGCCGGGCGCACGCAAAAAAGCCGGGGCGAGCCCGGCTTAAAAAGACTAACTGCCTGAATACGGCATGGGCGAAACGCCCGGTTCAGGGTCGGGGTGCTTGCCCGCATGCTCGATGACGAAAGCAAAAACACGCCCGTTGTTGGCCGCATACTCGACCACGTCTTCGCAGACCGAGGCAATGGCTTTGGCGTCTTCGGCCAAGGCCGGGTCACCCGAGTGCAGGTTGTGAAACCAAAGCACCAGGCCCGCTTTCTGGTCGATAACGGTATCGCACAGACAATCGTAAAGGGCATCGAGGTTGCTACCAAAAAACTCGGGGAAGTCGACCGCCTTGACCACGGCGCGCAAAACCGCAGAGCGGCTGCGCGCGCGGTCACATTCGACCACGCTCCAGGTCAGCCCCAGGGCTTGTGCCTGGCCGGCAAGCGCTTCTTGGGTGACCGTAGCGGCGTCGAACTGGCCGCCCTTTTTCAGCTTTTTTTCCAACGCGGTCTGAGTCATGAGTGCGCCTCTGACAAATAGTTAAAACGCATTACTTGGTCAAATCCCGGGTGTTGGCGTCGACAACGGCCATAGCCGTCATGTTGACGATACGGCGAACGGTTGAACTTGACGTCAGGATGTGAACCGGAGCGTTGGCGCCCAACAAGAACGGGCCCACCGCCACATTGCCACCTGCCGCAGTTTTCAGCAAGTTGTAAGCAATATTTCCTGAGTCGACGTTGGGGCAAATCAACAAATTGGCCGCCCCTTTCAGGGTTGTCGAGGGCAGAATACGCTCGCGCAGAGACTCGTCGAGCGCGCAATCGCCATGCATTTCGCCATCGACCTCGAGGTCGGGCGCATGTTCGTGAACCAGCTCGAGCGCACGGCGCATTTTGCCGCCCGACGACGAGCTGCCTGTACCAAAATTAGACCGCGACAACAGCGCGATTTTGGGTTCGATATTGACACGACGCATTTGTTCGGCCGCTGCAATCGTGATTTCGGCAAGCTGCTCGGCCGTTGGGTCGTCGTTGACGTGCGTGTCGGCCAGAGCAACCGTGCGTTCGGACAACAGCAGGATATTCATGGCCGCGTAGGTATTTGCCCCCGGCGCCTTGCCAATGACTTCGTCGATAAAACGCAGGTGGTCGGCATACGACCCGACGGTGCCGCAAATCATGCCATCGGCATCGCCCATGCGCACCATCATGGCGCCAATCAAAGTCAGGCGGCGGCGCATTTCGACACGCGCCATTTCTTTGCTGACGCCGCGACGACACATCATTTCCCAGTAAGTCGTCCAGTAGTTGTGGAAGCGCTCATCCCAGTCGGGGTTGGTGACTTCGACGTTTTCGCCCAGTTTCAGCCGCAAATTGAAACGCTTGATGCGGGCCTGGAGCACCTCGGGGCGACCCACCAGAATGGGCTTGGCCAGTTTCTCGTCGACAACAATCTGAACCGCACGCAACACGCGTTCGTCTTCACCTTCGGTAAAGACAATGCGCGCCTTGCCACCGTCGCGCACCATGGCTTTTGCCGCCGAGAACATCGGCTTCATGAAAGACCCGGAACGGTACATGAACTGCTGCAACTGCTCGGCATAGGCCTCGAAGTCTTCGATGGGGCGCGTCGCCACACCGTCGTCCATGGCGGCTTTGGCAACCGCAGGGGCAATACGCAGTATCAGACGCGGGTCGAAAGGCTTGGGGATGAGGTATTCGCGGCCGAACGAGACGCCGTACGTGCCGTAAGCGGCTGCCACGACATCGTTTTGCTCTTCTTGGGCCAAGGCGGCAATGGCATACACGGCGGCTTTTTCCATGCCACGGGTAATGGTTGTTGCGCCAACGTCGAGCGCCCCTCGGAAAATATACGGGAAGCACAACACGTTGTTGACCTGGTTGGGGTAGTCGGATCGGCCGGTTGCCATCACGACATCGCCACGCACCGCATGGGCGTCTTCAGGCAGGATTTCAGGGTTGGGGTTGGCCAGCGCCAGGATGATCGGGTCGGCGGCCATACGTTTAACCATATCGGGCTTAAGCACGCCCCCGGCCGACAAACCCAAGAACACATCGGCATCGCCAATAATGTCGCCCAATTTACGGGCATCGGTATCTTGCGCGTACCGCGCTTTTTCCGGGTCCATCAGCGTGGTGCGCCCCTTGTACACAACACCTTCTATGTCGGCCACCCAGATATTGGACACCGGCAGCCCCAGGTCGACCATCAGGTCAAGACAGGCCAGCGCGGCTGCACCGGCGCCCGACACCACAACTTTGACCTGATCGATTTTTTTGTTGACGACGCTGAGCGCGCCGATAAAGGCTGCAGCGACGCAAATGGCCGTACCGTGCTGGTCGTCGTGAAAGACCGGGATGCTCATGCGTTCGCGCAGCTTGCGCTCGACCTCGAAGCATTCGGGCGCCTTGATGTCTTCAAGGTTGATGCCACCGAATGTAGGTTCGAGGCCGGCAATGATGTTGACGAGTTTGTCTGGGTCAGATTCGTTGATTTCGATATCGAAGACATCGATGCCGGCAAACTTCTTGAACAGCACGGCCTTGCCTTCCATGACCGGCTTGGACGCCAATGCGCCAATGTTGCCCAGGCCAAGCACCGCGGTACCGTTGGTAATGACCCCGACCAGATTACCTCGCGCCGTATAACGATGCGCATTGTTAGGGTCGGCCACGATTTCTTCGCAGGCGGCAGCCACCCCCGGCGAGTAGGCCAGCATCAGGTCGCGCTGGTTGGAGAGCTGTTTTGTGGGTGTGACAGCGATTTTGCCGGGGCGGCCTTTCTCGTGGTACTCGAGGGCCGCTTTGCGCAGATTTTCTTCCATGATAGATCTTTACCAGAATGAACGAAGAATGACGGGTTCCCATTCTAGCCCCGCTTTTACAGCGCCGGGGCATTGGCGGGGATTATTACGCAGAACCCGTCATAAAAATATCAGAGGTCCTGACCCGGATGGGGAAAAATACCACAGGGGTCGAACATCCCTTTGATCTGAAGATCAAGCCCCTGCGCGGTATACCAGTGATCGCCGGGCTCGCCGGCTTGCTTGCCCCAGTCTTTAAGTACAGGCGGAGAAACCGGGTCGCGCAACGCCTCGAAGACCATCCAGTCGACCCAGGCCAGGTCGCCACCATGCCCCAACAGCAAGTGCGACAAATTCAGTACCCGACCCGCTTCGGGCATGAGTGCGTCCAGACGATACCGGCCCGGCCAGTATTCGCTTTCGGCGCATTCGCGCGCCGGCGCGTCGGCCGCCAGACGAAACAGCTGCGGCACCAGACTTTGCAGCGTCAGGCTGCCCAGCGGTTGCTTGTTATCGGCGCCAAACGGCCCAAGCACCCCGGTAGTGCCATCGGCAAGCACCACCGACGCCAGCGACAGGCCCGATCGCCAGGTTTGGCGTGTCGGCCAGTTCATCAGGGTGCGGTCGGCAATACACGCCGCGACCGACAAATAACTGGGAAACGCGTCGAACTGTTGCAAACCGGCTTGCTGCAATTCGCCCACCAGGCAGCCCGGCTGCACAAACCACAGATGCGACGCGTCGGGCATGGGCTGACACTGGGTCATTTCGCGGCCGGGGTCGACGCGCAACACAGACTGGCCAACCGGCAAGGTAGGGTAGTCAATACCGTCGAGCACCATGACGATGCCGTACTCGGCGCAAAGCTCGCGCGCGTGGCGCGCATCGGCTACACCTTGAACCACCAGGCGCCCCCGACCATAACCGTCGTATTCGCCATCGTCGTAAAACGTACCGCCCACCACCCGGCGCAAGCGCTGACTGAACTGGCCCCAGGCCGTTTTTGCAACACGACGCCCCGTAAAAAATGCCCGACGGGATGAAGACTCCATTGCTGATTTCCTTTGTACCGCTTTATGAGATTTAATAATGCCTTGACCCGATACAGTGCCTACTACAGAGACCCCAAATGCCTCATCTGGCCCAGCGATGCAACGCAGTTTTGCCATTCTACGCCGTCGAATTGTTCAAGCAAGCCAACGCCCTTAATGCCCAAGGGCACGACGTTATAAGCTTGGGCATTGGCGAGCCCGACTTCACGGCGCCCGGTCCGGTGGTCGACACGCTGAACCGCGCTTCGGTGGCCGGGCTTTCGGGGTACACACCGCCGCTGGGCCTAAGCGCGCTGCGCGAAGCCATTGCCCAGTACTACGGCGCCGCATTCGAAGCGCCTGTCGATGCATCGCGCGTGGTCATTACCGCCGGCGCATCGGGCGCACTGATGCTGGCCGCCATGGCCCTGATCAACCCGGGCGACGAAGTCTTGTTGCCCGATCCCTCCTACCCCGCCAACCAGAATTTCATCGTCAGTGCAGGCGGTATCCCGCGTTTAATACCCTCAACCCCCGAGCAACGTTTTCAGCTTTCGGCCGAAGATGTGCGTCGCCACTGGGGGCCGGCAACACGCGGCGTACTGATTGCGTCGCCCAGCAACCCCACCGGTACGCGTATCGCGCCCGACGAACTAAAGGCGCTGGTCGCTGAAGTGCGCAGCCACGGCGGGTTCATCATCATGGATGAAATTTATTTGGGGTTGTATTACGGCGATCGCCCGCAAAGCGCATTGGTACTCGATGACGACATCATCATTATCAACAGCTTTTCGAAGTACTTTCATATGACGGGCTGGCGACTGGGCTGGATGATCATTCCGCCCGACATGATCGAAGCCGTCGACCGCCTGGCGGCCAGCCTGACCATCTGCGCCCCCAGCCTGGCGCAACATGCAGCCCTGACCTGCTTCGAGCCCGACGTCATGCACATCTACGAAAACCGCCGCCTGTCTTTTCAGCAACGACGCGATTACCTGCTGCCACAGCTCGAGCAGCTGGGTCTGCATGTGCCGGTAACGCCTGATGGTGCATTTTATATCTATGCCGATATCAGCCAGCATAGCCCCGACAGCGAAGACTTTTCTCAGCGCCTTTTAAAACAGGCGCACGTCGCCGCCGTACCCGGGCGCGACTTCGGTCCGTTTCATGCGCATCGTATGCTGCGGTTTTCGTATACGCTGGGGCTCGATCGCCTTGAGGAAGCTGTTGACCGGATGCGGAAGTTTTTGGGTTAACCCAACAGCGGCGGCCGCACAGGCTGGTACTTGCACCAGGCCAGGGCCGTCGCGCTATTGTTCGACAGGGATACCCGACGCCAGCGCGATGCGGCGCCGTTCGGCCAGTACTTTAGCCCCATAACCACCGTCGCTTGGGCCGGTGGCGCCCACGTAACATGCCAGACCGCCCTGCACTGAACCGCGACGCTTGATGCAGTCGTACAGAATTTTGGTGCCGACCTGAATGTTGGCCAACGGGTTCAAAGCCGCATCAATCCCCTCGGCAAATTCTTCAAATTTATCTTTGTGCACCCGGGGCATGACCTGCATCAGGCCTTGCGCCCCCACATGGCTTTCGGCAAACGGGTTGTAACGCGACTCGATGGCGATAACGGCAAGCACCAGCTGCGGGTCGAGGTCGCGTTCGCGGGCCACACTGAAGACATTTTGAATAAGCACCCCTGCCGCCTTGTGCGCAATGCGGTATTTACGCGCTATGTAGCTGCGCAACGCTTGACTTTGGGCACGGTTTACACCAGGAATAGCGTACGAGTCGACATCGGCCAGCACCTGAGAGAACGGCTGTTCGACCGCAGGCTGGCCCGAGGCCGGCGCCGACAACTGACCATCGGTGACCAGCGGCCTGGCTTCGCCGGACTGATACTGGCCCAACAACCGATCAACCGAAAACACGCGGCCGGGTTCGGCCAGCAGGTCGTCTTGCAAAGCTGCGGGGCGCAAACTGGACAACAGCGCGGTATGTACCTGCCGGGTTTGCTCGCGCAAGGCGGGCACTGTCATGCTTAGCGCAAACGTAACCAGTGCAGCAAGACCCAGATAAACCGCGCACACGTGTACCAGCTCACTGAGCTGATGTCGTAAACTTCGAAACGCACGGCCAAGCGCCGCACCCGAATTGATTTGCACCATGGGCCTAGCCTGGAGAGTCTTTTGAAATATCGTGACTTACGCGACTTTATAACGCAACTCGAAGCCAATGGCGAACTCAAGCGCATCAAGGCCGCGGTTTCCACCAAACTCGAAATGACGGAAATCAGTGACCGGGTTTTGCGCAACCAGGGGCCGGCCTTGCTGTTTGAAAACGCCACGCACAACAATGCGCCCGCCAAAATGCCGGTACTGGCCAATTTGTTTGGCACACCGCGCCGGGTAGCCCTGGGCATGGGTGCTGAAGAGGTTGGCGCCCTGCGCGATATCGGCGAACTGCTGGCGTCGCTTCGCGAGCCCGAAGCCCCTAAAGGCCTGAGAGATGCCCTGGCCAAGGTATCGATGCTCAAGTCGGCGCTTTGGGACATGAGCCCGAAGAATGTCAAAGGCGCCCCTTGCCACGACATTGTTCTGGAAGGCAAAGACGTCAACCTGAATGACATCCCCCTGCAGCATTGCTGGCCGGGCGACGTTGCCCCCCTGCTGACCTGGGGGTTGGTCATTACCCGCGGCCCCAACGCCAAGCGGCAAAACCTGGGCATTTACCGTCAGCAGCTCATCGGGCGCAACAAACTCATCATGCGATGGTTATCGCACCGGGGCGGCGCGCTCGATTTCCGGGACCACGCCCTGGCCAACCCCGGCAAGCCGTTCCCCATCGCCGTGGCCCTGGGCACCGACCCGGCAACTATTTTAGGGGCCGTGACACCGGTACCCGACAGCCTGTCCGAGTATCAGTTTGCGGGGCTGTTGCGCGGGTCGCGCACCGAGCTGACCAAAGCCATCGGCAGCGACCTGTCGGTACCCGCTTACGCCGAAATTGTGCTTGAAGGCCACATTTTGCCGGCCGACCACCCCGAGGCCATGCCGCTGTCTGTCCCCGACGGCGTCAACCCGCCCAAAGGGGCCGCCTATGAAATGGCACTTGAAGGGCCCTACGGCGACCACACCGGCTACTACAACGAACAAGACTGGTTCCCGGTGTTTACCGTGGAGCGCATTACCATGCGGCGCAACCCGGTTTACCACAGCACCTACACCGGCAAGCCCCCCGACGAACCCGCCGTACTGGGCGTTGCCCTGAATGAAGTGTTCGTACCGCTCCTGAAGCGCCAGCTTCCCGAGATCGTCGATTTTTATCTGCCCCCCGAGGGCTGCAGTTATCGCCTGGCTGTAGTGTCGATACGCAAGCAGTACCCCGGCCATGCCAAGCGGGTCATGTTTGGCCTGTGGAGCGTATTGCGTCAGTTCATGTACACCAAATTCATTGTGGTGGTCGATGACGATATCGACACCCGGAACTGGCAAGAGGTGGTATGGGCCATGACCACACGCATGGACCCGGTACGAGACACCGTGCTGGTCGAAAACACGCCAATTGATTACCTGGACTTTGCTTCGCCCGTGTCGGGCCTGGGCGGCAAAATGGGCATGGACGCCACCAACAAATGGCCGGGCGAAACCCAGCGCGAATGGGGCGTACCCATTGCCATGGACGACGACGTGAAAAAACGGGTTGACGACATGTGGGGCGAACTGGGCCTGTAAAACCGGGCCTGTGGCCTGTAATTAACCCGCACCCGACGATTTGTTACGCCGGGCCATGCGCAAGGCTTGCCACCCCAGCAAGCCGCCCAACAGCGCCCGGAATAGTCGCTTGCCGGCTTTCCCTCGGCCACGGCCCGACAACAGCCCCGTAACGCTGGACACCAGAAACGGGTAACGCGTGAGCAGCCCCACCCCTTGCATGAGCAGGTTGCCGGCCCCGCCCTGACCCAGGCCACGCGGCAAAACGCCGCGTACCAAATTGCCTGGCGACAAATCGTTGGCCAGGCCCGCCGAATACTTGCGTAAGTTTTGACGCTCGATGGCGGCGCGAGCGCGCAATAGTTCGATACGCAATTCGCGGGCCTCGGCACGCGACATACGCTTGCTCATAGCCCCCCCTGTAAACGGTCAGGTGCGCTACTGTCGGCCGAAGCACGGGCAGGCTCACGCACCCGGGCCAGCAAATCGGCATCGCGGCGCAGTTCGTCGAGGGTAGCTGAAAAAGGTGGCGGGCCGTTAACCAGTGCATGACGCACCGCCCAAAAAAGACCGCCCCCGGCAATGGCGTACAGCAGTGCCAACACACCCAGGGCCATGTAGCGGTAGTCGGTAGGCCAGAAGTAAAGGGCTACCAGCAATGTAAAAACAAACAAGGCCAGCGTAAGACACACCAGCGCGCCAAACGCCATGGCCAGCAAGCTGACCAGACGGGCGCGCTGCTCGGCCGCCTCGAGAGAGAAAAGCTCGAGGCGGGTGCGAACCGCCGAAAGAAACGTTACGGACAGGTCGCTGACGGACTGACGTAATGCCATAAGGCGTGACGCCCGGCTTAGCGGCGGCTGATGAGCATGCCGATAAGCAAGCCGGTCAGGCCGGCAATGCCAATAGCCTGCCAGGGATTGTCGTGAACGTACTCGTCGGTAGCACGGGCAGCACGGCGACCGCGTTCGAGCATGGCGTCTTGGGTGTCGTAAAGGGCTTCGCGGGTGCGACGCAACGAGAGCATGGCACGCTCGCGCAGTTCGGTGGCTTTATCACCGGTTGCTTGCGCAGCTTCGCGTAGCAACTTCTCGGCGTCATCGAGACTGTCTTTGACGCTGTCGATGAACTCTTCTTCTTGCGCTTTCAAATCATTCTTGGCCATGAAACTCTCCTTGGAAAGGTTGTGTATCAGTATTCATACTAACGCAATCAGGCCCGGAAAAATTGACAATTGTTAAAGGCCGGCAAAAAAGCTTAAGCGTGATGCCCGTGTTTTGGCGTCAGTCTTCTTTCTGGCGAGTGCCAAAAATGCGGTCGCCGGCGTCGCCCAAACCCGGAATAATGTAGCCGTCTTCGTTAAGGTGACTATCGATGGACGCGGTGTAAATATGCACGTCGGGGTGAGAGGTTTCGACGGCCTTGATACCTTCGGGCGCTGCCACCAGCACCAGGGCACGGATATTAACTGCACCCGCCTTTTTAAGCATATCGATAGTAGCCACCATCGAGCCGCCCGTGGCCAGCATGGGGTCGACAATAAGGGCCAGACGTTGTTCAAGCGAGCCGGCCAGGCGCTCGAGGTAGGTTTGGGCCTGAAGGGTTTCTTCGTTGCGGGCAATACCGACAGCGCTGACTTTGGCGCCCGGCACCAACGTTAGCACGCCGTCGAGCATGCCAATACCTGCGCGCAAAATGGGCACCACGGTCACTTTTTTACCGGCAATTTTCTCGACTTCGATTTCGCCGCACCACCCCTGAACCCGGTTAGGCTCGAGCGGCAGGTCTTTGGTGGCTTCGTAAGTAAGCAAGGCCGCAATTTCTTGCGACATTTCGCGGAAATTTTTGGTGCTTAAATCGGCGCGACGCATCAGGCCCAATTTGTGGCGAATCAGGGGGTGGCGAATTTCATGGATGGGCATAACAGCTTCCTGCAATAAATATCGGTGATCGTTTTATGAAAGTTTAATGCGTTTGCCGACAACCGTTGGCGACCACCCCGGCCCTTCGCCAATGCCAAAGGACAGATCGATCGGACAACGCCCTGATCAGCGCTCGCTGAGCCAACTGATCAGGGCGTCGTCGAATGGCCGGATAGCGGTAGCCCGCTCGCCGTTAGCCATGCTTATCATGAGGTACCGCTTGCCGCTGGCCCCCATGACATAACCGGCGACGGCACGCACATCGCGCAAAGTGCCGGTTTTAAGATGGGCACGCCCCCGGGCTTCGTCAGACCGCAGACGGCGCCGCACGGTACCGTCGACGCCCACAATAGCCAACGACGACATGAATTCCGGCATCATGGGCGAATTCCAGGCGGCCGTCAGCATTTGCGCCAGACCGTTGGCCGTCAGCCGGGCCTCGCGCGACAAACCTGCCCCGTTATCGATCAGCCAGCTGCGGGTATCCACCCCTTGTTCACGCAAAACAGCCATGGCGGCCTGCGCCCCGCTTTGCGGTGTCGCCCCGTTGCCCAGCTGCTCGGCCCCGAGCGTCAATAGCAAGGCCCGCGCCATAACATTATTGCTGTACTTGTTCACGTGCCGGATAGTGTCGGACAAGGTTTCGGAGTCGTGCCACGCCACCAATGCCGCGCGGGATGGTGTGACGCCATCGCGAAACCCTTTACCCAAAGTGCCGCCCAGTTCGGACCACAACGACCGGAACAAGGTTTCGAAGTGCGCCGGCTGCGTGAGTGCAACGCGATAAACGCTGAATTCGCCGCAAGAGCCCGCCGCAGCGCCCGAGACCTGAAGTGTTGCCTCGCTACCGGCAGGTACAACAACCACCCCCACACGGGGGGAGCCCGGGCATACCTGATCCGTCCATTCGACCTCGCCCACGACCCGGATGTTGCGCGAAGGCGGGTCGATCACCGTGACCCATTTCCGGGCTACCGGATCGGGCTGGAACGACAAACGGACCGCGCCCAGCCCTACCATCAGGGCGTCCGGGCTGGCGTTATACGGGCGATCGGGTGCGTTGTCGAAGGCGCCGGTATCGATGGCAACACGGCCGAACAAGGACCGGTCGACAACCACTTCCGACAAATTTTTAATGCCACGAAGCCGCAGTTCGCGCAACAGTGACCAGAGCTCTTGAACACTTAAAAAAGGATCGCCGCCTGCTTTCAGGTACAGCGGCCCGTGCAAAGTGCCCTGGGTGTCGGGTCGACCATCGCCGTCGGCAAAAAACGCGGTACGCCAGCGATACTCGGGCCCCAGCCCTGAAAGGGCCGTCCAGGTCGTGACCATTTTCATGACCGACGCAGGATTGCGGGCCTGGTCGGCATTAATAGACACCAGCCGCGGGCCATTGAGCTCTTGCACGACGATAGACACATCGGCTTCGGCAAGCCGCGTTGCGCGCCACGCCTGTTGGAGCTCGGGCGGCAAGCCTTGCCCGAAGGCCCCGCCGGCCAAGAACGCCAACGCCAAAGCCCCCGCCAAGGCACGCACAGCACGAAAACCTTGCCATTTGGCGAAACCCGCCGTAACCGCCCCTGAAACCATGCCTGACACCCCCAGCACCATAAAACCAAGCCCGTTTTGACCCTACGCCAGCCGACGGAATTGACCGCACACCTGGCTCACCTGCAATTTTGACACAAGCGCTTAAAATAGTGGGTTACCCTTGCCCGGGCACGCGCCCCACCTCGCCGCTTGCCCCGGTACCAAAAACAACGCTTATTTTTTGCGCCATTACGTGACACACGACCTAGACCTGGCGGCGTTCGATTACGAACTCCCCCCCGAACTGATTGCCCAGAAACCGGCGGCCGAACGCACGGCCAGCCGCTTGCTGCACCTAAACGCGGCAAGCCAGCTGCATGACCGGCAATTTGCCGACCTGCCCGGCCTGTTGCGCCCGAACGATGTGCTGGTGTTCAACAATACCAAAGTCATCAAGGCGCGCCTGCGCGGCCACAAAGAAAGCGGCGGCAAGGTCGAACTACTCGTCGAACGCATCACCGACGCCACCCGGGGGCTGGCTCATATCAAGGCCAGCAAATCGCCAAAACCCGGTACGCGGCTGCGCATCGCCAACGCTTTCACCATGACGGTGACGGGTCGCCAGGGCGAACTTTTCGAGGTCGAGTTTCCCGAAGACGCCCTGACCCTGCTCGACCAGTTCGGCGCCACACCCCTGCCCCCCTATATTGAGCACGCCGCCGACAACGAAGACGACGAGCGCTACCAAACGGTGTACGCCCGGCAACCCGGCGCCGTCGCCGCGCCAACCGCCGGGTTGCACTTCGACCAGCCCATGCTCGATCGCCTGGCTGGCGCCGGCATTGCGCAGTGCTACGTCACCCTTCATGTGGGCGCAGGTACATTCCAGCCGGTACGTGTCGACAACATCAGCGAACACGTCATGCACTACGAACGCTTCAGTGTCGACGCAGACGTCATCGCACGCATCCGCCAGGCACGCGCCAGCGGGGGGCGCGTCATTGCGGTCGGCACCACCAGCGTGCGCGCGCTCGAATCGGCCGCTGCGTTGCTGGCGTCGGGCCACAACGAAAACAGCCTGACCGGCGACACCAACCTTTTCATCACGCCGGGCTACACCTTTAAACTGGTCGATGCCCTGATCACCAACTTCCATCTGCCTCGCTCGACGCTCATGATGCTGGTGTCGGCACTGGCGGGTATCGAACCCATCCGTCAGGCTTATGCCCATGCCGTAACCCAGCGTTACCGTTTTTTCAGCTACGGCGATGCCATGCTCATCGAAAGCCCACACTCATGACCGGCCTAAATTTCAAACTGCTTAACACCGACGGCCAGGCACGCCGCGGCCAAATCACGCTTAACCACGGGGTTGTACAAACACCTATTTTCATGCCGGTGGGCACTTATGGCAGCGTCAAAGCCATGCTGCCGCACGAGCTCGACGACATTGGCGCACAAATCGTGCTGGGCAATACGTTTCATTTGTGGCTGCGCCCCGGCACAGAAATCATGGAAAAGCATGGCGGCCTGCATGGCTTCATGCAATGGCCCAAACCCATCCTCACCGACTCGGGCGGGTTTCAGGTGTTCAGCCTGAATGGGCTGCGCAAAATTACCGAAGAAGGGGTAAAGTTCGCCTCGCCCATCGATGGCGCGCGCCTGTTCCTTACCCCCGAAGAGTCCATGCGCATCCAGCGCTCGCTCAATTCCGATATTGCCATGGTGTTTGACGAGTGCACGCCCTATAGCATTGACGGGCGCCCTGCCACGGCCGAAGAAGCCGCGCGGTCGATGCGCATGTCGTTGCGCTGGGCCAAGCGTTCACGCGACGCCTTCAACCAGCTCGAAAACCCCAATGCCCTGTTCGGTATTGTGCAGGGCGGCATGTTCGAGTCTTTGCGCGACGAGTCTTTGGCCGGGCTGGTCGACATCGGTTTTCATGGCTATGCCATTGGTGGTTTGTCTGTTGGCGAGCCCAAAGAAGACATGATGCGCATTCTGGCGCACGTTGCGCCGCGCTTGCCCAAAGACGCGCCGCGCTACCTGATGGGCGTCGGCACACCCGAAGACCTGGTCGAGGGTGTGAGCCAGGGCGTTGACATGTTCGATTGCGTCATGCCCACCCGTAACGCTCGCAACGGCTGGCTGTTCACACGCTACGGCGACATTAAGATCCGTAACGCACGCTATCGGGACGACACCCGCCCGCTCGACCCCAGCTGCGACTGCCACACCTGCACGCACTTTTCACGCGCCTACCTGCACCACCTGCAAAAGGCGAATGAAATCACCGGTTCCCGCTTGAACACCTTGCACAATCTGCACTTTTACTTAAAGATAATGGCCGAAATGCGAGCAGCCATAGAAGCAGGTACATTTGCCCAATGGAAAGCGAAATTTCACGAAGATCGTGCCCGGGGCATCAGCTAGCCAGATATCGCTACAATAGAAAATTAACTTTATTCCCAGGAGTCATTGAATGTCCGCCACAGACACACTTGTACAGATTATCGCCCAGGCCCCCGCCGAAGGTAACGCCCTGATGGGTATGCTGCCCATCATCCTGATGTTCGTGATTCTGTACTTCCTGATGATTCGCCCCCAAATGAAGCGTCAGAAAGAGCACCGCAACCTGGTGGCCAATCTGGCCAAAGGCGACGAGGTCATCACGTCCGGCGGCCTGCTGGGTAAAGTCACCAAAGTCACCGACAGCTACATCACCATCGAAGTCTCCTCGTTGGCCGAAAAGCCCGTCGAAGTGCTGCTGCAGCGCGCTTCTGTCACTTCGGTGCTGCCCAAGGGCACCATCAAATCGCTTTAAGCGCATTGCGCCTATCGTCGCCCCGGCCATTATTTAATGCGCCGGGGCTTGTTCATGTCTTAATCACCGACTCACCATGAATCGCTATCCTCTCTGGAAGTACCTGATCGTCCTGGCCGCCGTCATCATCGGGTTTATCTACACGCTGCCCAATTTTTTCGGTGAATCACCGGCCGTCCAGATCGCAGGAGCGAAAACATCGGTCAAAGTCGATATGGGTACGCTTCAGCGGGCCCAAGACGTCTTGCGCACCGAGGGCATCAACGCCACGGGCGCCTATTTCGAACAAAATGGCCCAGTGGGCGCCGTTCGCATCCGCTTCGATTCGACCGACACCCAGCTCAAGGCTCGCGACGTTCTCGAAAAGGCCTTCAACCCCGACCCGGCCGACCCAAGCTACACCGTTGCCCTTAACCTGCTATCGGCCTCGCCCGACTGGCTGACCGCACTTGGGGCGAACCCCATGTATCTGGGCCTCGACCTGCGCGGCGGCGTGCACTTCTTGCTGCAAGTCGATATGCAAGGCGCCTTAACCGGCCGCTACGATGCCCTGTCAAACGATGTACGTACAATTTTGCGCGAAAATCGCGTCGAAAACGCAGGCATCGAGCGTGATGGCCTTTCGGTGGTGGCGCGCTTTGCCAGCGCCCAGGCGCGCGACAGCGCCCTGACGGCCTTGCGCACTCGCCTGCCAGAAATGGTTTTCACGACGTCCAGCGCCGGCGGCACCGAAGTACTCACCGGCCGCCTGACCGACACCGCTGTTACCGAAGTTCAGAACAACGCACTCAAGCAAAACATCACCACGCTGCATAACCGCATCAACGAACTGGGTGTGGCCGAACCGGTCATCCAGCAACAAGGCGCCGATCGTATCGTTGTTCAGTTGCCCGGCGTTCAAGATGTTGCCAAGGCCAAAGAAATTCTGGGTCGTACCGCCACGCTCGAAATCCGTATGGTCGAAGACTCCCAGTCGGCGCAAAATGCACTTGCTGCAGGCACCGTACCCTTTGGGCTCGAGCGCTTCGAAGACACCGACGGGCGCCCGCTGCTGCTGCGCCGTCAGGTCCTTCTTACGGGCGAAAACCTGCAAGACGCTCAACCCGGCCGCGATCAGCAAACGCAACAGCCCTCCGTCAACCTGACGCTCGATGCCAAAGGCGCCCGCATTTTCCGCGACGTGACCCGCGACAACATCAATAAGCGCATGGCCATTCTGCTTTTCGAAAAAGGCAAAGGGCAGGTTGTCACCGCACCCGTTATCCGCAGCGAAATCCCCGGGGGTCAGGTGCAAATTACCGGCAGCATGAATGCCCAGGAAGCCGCCGACATCGCCTTGCTGCTGCGCGCCGGCTCGCTGGCTGCGCCCATGAACATCATCGAAGAGCGCACCATTGGCCCCAGCCTAGGCGCCGAAAACATCAAAATGGGTTTTTACTCAACCCTGTACGGGTTTATTGCCCTGGCCGTGTTCATCATGGTCTATTACCACCTGTTCGGCATTTTCTCGACGCTGGGCCTGACCTTCAACGTATTACTCTTGCTGGCCGCGCTGTCTATGCTGCAAGCCACGCTAACCCTACCCGGTATTGCGGCTATCGCCCTTACTCTGGGTATGGCCATCGACTCCAACGTCCTCATCAACGAACGTATCCGCGAAGAGCTTCGGGCAGGGTTGCCGCCGCAGCAAGCCATTCACCAAGGCTTCGAGCGCGCCTGGGCAACCATTCTCGATTCCAACCTGACCACGCTTATTGTGGGCCTGGCCCTGCTAGCCTTCGGCTCGGGCCCGGTGCGAGGTTTTGCCGTCGTCCACTGCATCGGCATTCTGACGTCAATGTTTTCTTCGGTGGTGGGCGTACGTGCGCTGGCCAACCTGTGGTACGGGCGCAAGCGCAAGCTGCAAAGCATTTCTATCGGCCAAATCTGGAAGCCGAAACAAGACTAAGCGCCCCCAGCAACTCAAGTATCAGGCAACGACACCATGGAATTTTTCCGCATCCACCGCACCATCCCGTTCATGCGCCACGCATTGGTGCTGAACCTCATCAGTTTGATCACCTTTTTGCTGGCGGTGTTTTTCATTGCCACACGCGGTTTTCATTTGTCCATCGAGTTCACCGGTGGCACAGTCATGGAAACCCACTACCAGCAAACCGCCCAGCTTGACCAGATCCGGGGCAGCCTGACCGGTCTGGGCTACACCGACTATCAGGTCCAGAACTTCGGCACATCGCAAGACGTCCTGATTCGCCTGCCCATACGCGAAGGTGAAGACACTGCCCAGCAAAGCGAGCGCGTTTTCGAAGCACTTAAAGCCCAGAGCCCCGATGTCGAACTACGCCGCGTCGAATTTGTCGGGCCGCAAATTGGTCAAGAGCTGGTCAACAACGGCCTGATGGCCCTGTTGTGCGTGGTCATCGGTATCATGATTTACCTGGCCATGCGGTTTGAATGGAAATTCGCGGTGGCAGGCGTCGTCGCCAACTTGCACGACGTGGTCATTATCCTGGGGGTCTTCGCCTTCTTCCAATGGGAGTTTTCGCTGGCGGTTCTGGCCGGGATCCTCGCCGTACTGGGCTACTCGGTGAACGAATCGGTCGTTATCATGGACCGCATCCGCGAGAACTTCCGCAAACAACGCAAAGCGTCTGTTAGCGAAGTCATTGACGGGGCCATCACGCAAACCATCTCCCGAACCATCATTACCCACGGCTCCACGCAAATCATGGTGATTTCCATGCTGATTTTCGGCGGTCCCACCCTGCACTATTTTGCACTGGCACTCACCATCGGGATCTGGTTCGGTATTTATTCGTCGGTTTTCGTGGCCGCGGCCATTGCCATGTGGCTGGGCGTCAAACGCGAAGACCTGGTCAAGCCGGTTAAAAAAGACGACCCGGCAGCAGAAATCGAGGAAGGCTGATTTTTTTGTCGGCCGCGTGTTTTATTAGCGTACCGCTGCACACGACCTTGCCAACTTATGCACCATGCGGGTAGCAATACCCAAAAAAATGCCCCGGTTAACAAAACCGGGGCATTTTTTTTATTGCCGTTTCAGGCCAGGCTTACTTGGAAGTAGCATGCACCACGTAGGCTGTAACGGCTTCCATGTCGGCGGCGTTAAGCGTTGCTGCAAACGACGGCATAGTACCCATGCCCTCTTTAAGCACTTTCATGATACGGGCTGCGTCGGGCTTAAGCTCGTCGAGGTTAGGGCCGATGGCACCCTTGGCGCCGGCATCGGCCAACGTATGACAAACCGCACAGGCGGGTACAGCCTTGCTCATGAAGAGTTCTTTACCACGAGCCAACTGCGCATCGTCGGCCATGGCAGGCGCGCCTGCCATGGACAACGCAGCAGCGGCAACTAATGCTGCAAATTTCATTGTGTTTCCTTGTTAAACGACCTTGATGGCGACCATGTGGTCGCGCCAGCTGTTGTTGTTGTAGCCACGATTGTTTTCAACGCGGTCAGCCGGTTGGGTTTCGCCCTTGGCGTTGGTGGTGCGGCTGGCAATATTGTAGCTGCCCGGTTTTAAGTCTGCCGTAAGGGCAAACTGACGCCAGGCGTATTTACCCAGGTCGGGCCCAACAAACTGCGCCTCTTGCCAATCTTTACCGCCATTAACTGAAACCTCGATTTTGGTGGCGGCATCGACACCGCCCATAGCCAAACCGGTAATGACGACCTTACCTGCCTTAATGGGCTTGGCAGGGTCGGACGGCAACGTGACCCACGATTTAGGCGGCATTTCCCAGACTGCCGGGAATTTTGGCCCGCCTTTGACGCCAATATCGGTCATGCGATAGCTGTTTTGCTGGATGCTGGCCGGCGACTGTTCTTTGGTAAAAGCCAGTTGCTTCAGGTACTTGACGTTATTTACGCCGGTGTAGCCGGGCACAATCAACCGCAATGGGCCGCCATGCGCCAAAGGCAGCGGCTCGCCATTGACTTCCCAGGCCAAAATAGCGTCTTTCATAGCTTCGAGGGGTACCGAACGTTCGACGCGTACGGTATTGGGGTCGAGCCCGGCGGGGATTTCTTCACCACCCGTGCCCGTCATGTAGACCATGCCGTCGGCCACACCACCCAGGGCCTTTACGACTGCAGCTACCGGCACGCCGGTAAAAATAACGCAACCGGCGGCCCCAACCTGCCATTGGGTGCCCCCTGGCTTATGTGGAAAATAGGCACGACCGTTGCCCGAGCACTGCAACACCATGGGCAGGGCCTGCAAACCCAGCGTTTTGAGCTGGGCTACGGTTAGCGTCGCTGGCTTACCTACGCCGTTAACCTCGAGCGCCCAACTATCAGGGTCGGCCATGATGGATTCGGATGGGGGGCTGACGTTGTTGCGAACGAACAGACGATCGAGCGGGGTAACCACACTGCTGCCAAAGGCGTCGCGACGCGTTTCGATGGTGTTGGCGCTATGCACGATAAGGCTATCGGCGTTTTTCCATTTGGCGTAGTCGGGCAGCGGTTTGGCTGCCGACACCGGGCCTGGGTTCGATTGCGAGGCCGGCTCGGTGGAGTCGGCGCGCGCCACCCCGCCAACACCCACCCAGGCAGCCGCAGCACCTGCTGCAGCCATAACGCGACGACGCGGCACATTGATTTGTTCAGACATGACAACCTCCTTGTGTAAATCGGGAAAATCTTCACACCAATTCAATAGACCCTGGTGTTATTAGTTTATTTCCATGATGGGTCAAGACCATTATATGCACAATGGGTGACGTCAACGACCCTGCAAAATCAATGAACGAGCCACTGACGTAGGTTTGGTCAACCAAATCGCCTGAAAAAATCCGGTACACGTTAAAATAAAGGGTTTTCCACTATTCATGCCCCCGGGATAAACACCCGTTACGGCTAAAGCCATGCAAGAAACTCCCCTCAAGCGCATTAACCTGCCCAAAACCAGCAACGCCGCCGGCCCACGCAAATTGTTCATCAAAACCTTTGGTTGCCAGATGAACGAATACGACTCCGACAAAATGGCCGACGTGCTGCGCGGCGATCGTGGCCTGGAAATTACCCAGAACCCCGAAGAAGCCGACGTTATTCTGTTCAACACCTGTTCGGTACGCGAAAAGGCGCAAGAAAAAGTCTTTTCAGACCTGGGCCGCGTGCAGCACCTGAAACAGCAGAATCCCAACCTCGTCATTGGTGTGGGCGGCTGTGTCGCCAGCCAAGAGGGCGAGGCTATCGTGCATCGGGCACCCTATGTCGATGTCGTCTTCGGGCCGCAAACCTTGCATCGCCTGCCGCAACTTATCGAACAGCGGCGCCGTACAGGGCGCTCGCAAGTCGACATCAGCTTTCCCGAAATCGAAAAATTCGATGCCCTGCCACCTGCCCGCATCGAAGGCCCAACCGCCTTTGTGTCGATCATGGAAGGCTGCAGCAAATACTGCACTTTCTGCGTCGTACCTTACACCCGTGGCGAAGAAATCTCCCGCCCGTTCGACGACGTGTTAACCGAAGTCGCCGACCTGGCCGACCAGGGCGTTAAAGAAATTACGCTGCTGGGGCAGAACGTCAATGCGTATCGCGGGCCTATGGGCGACACAAGCGAGATCGCCGATTTCGCCATGCTGCTTGAATACATCCACGATATTCCGGGGGTCGAGCGCATCCGCTACACCACCTCGCACCCCAAAGAAATGACAACTCGCCTTATCGAGGCGCACGGCGAGCTGCCCAAGCTTGTGCCGTTCTTGCACCTGCCTGTTCAGGCCGGCAGCGACCGCATACTGGCCGCCATGAAACGGGGCTATACCGGGCTCGAGTTCAAGTCTATTGTGCGCCGCCTGCGCGCTGCCCGCCCTGGCATGACGCTCTCGTCCGACTTTATTGTGGGCTTCCCCGGCGAAACCGAAGAAGACTTCGAACAAACCCTGAAGCTTATCCGCGATGTGGGGTTCGATCAGTCATTTTCATTCATTTACTCGCGGCGCCCGGGCACACCTGCCGCCGACCTCGAAGACAACACCACCAAAGAACAGAAGCTCGAGCGCCTGTACCGTCTGCAGGCGCTAATTAACGAACATGCCGCCGCGATCAGCGCCGACATGGTGGGCACAGTGCAACGTGTACTGGCCGAACGCCCGTCGCGTCGCGACCCGAACGAACTGATGGGCCGCACCGAAAACAACCGGATCATCAACTTCCCGGCATCGGCGGCGCTGATTGGCCAAATGGTTGACGTTAAGGTAACCCAAGCCAACACCAATACGCTTAAAGGCGAACTGCACTCATGACACAAACCCGACGCGGCAAGGCCGTAACATTGCGCCTCGACGGCGACAATATGCACCTGGCCAACCTGTGCGGTCCGCTCGACGACAACCTGCGCCAAATTGCTGAAGGCTGGAATGTCACCCTGAGCCGTCGTGGCAGTCAAATCTCCATCGAAGGCGAGCAAGCCAAGGCTGCAGCCAAAGCCGTTCAATGGTTTCATGATCGGGCCGTGCATAAAGCCTTGACCATCGATGATATTCAGTTGGGCCTGGTCGAACTGGGCGCTGGCCGAACACAATTGCCTGCCGAACCCGAGCCGCCCGAGCCGTTACCCGAGATCCCGCCTGTCGACGACCTGAGCTCGGACCTGGTCTTGCGTACCCGGCGCACCGACCTACGGCCGCGCACGCCCCGCCAGCGTGAATACCTCAACAACATTCTCAAGCACGACATCACCTTTGGTGTGGGCCCCGCCGGTACGGGCAAAACCTGGCTGGCCGTGGCTTGTGCCATCGACGCCCTCGAGCGCGAATCAGTACAACGCCTGGTGCTCACCCGCCCCGCAGTCGAGGCGGGCGAACGATTAGGCTTTTTGCCAGGCGACCTGGCCCAAAAAGTTGATCCTTACCTGCGCCCCCTATACGACGCCCTGTACGACCTGATGGGTTTCGAAAAAGTCCAACGCCTGTTCGAAAAGCAAACCATCGAGATCGCCCCGCTAGCCTATATGCGCGGCCGTACACTGAACCATGCGTTTGTCATTCTCGACGAAGCCCAGAACACTACGCCGGAACAAATGAAAATGTTCCTGACGCGTATTGGCTTTGGCAGCAAGGCCGTCATCAATGGCGACCCGTCTCAAATCGATTTACCCAAAGGTAACCCCAGCGGCCTGACCCACGCGCTCGACGTACTGACGTCGGTGCAAGGCATTGCCACTACTCGATTCACCAGCCGCGATGTCGTGCGCCACCCGCTGGTCGCCCGCATTGTCGACGCCTACGAAAAAGCCAATGCAAAGCCCGCCACGCCCTGATTTCAGCCTGTCGGTTCAGTACGGCACCAGCGCCCCCGAGTTGCCGCGCTGGCGCTTGCGCAACTGGGTTCGAAGCGCGCTAAACCATGTTTACCAATGGGTCGAACCCGAGGCAGAGCGCGTCGAACTCAGTCTGCGGATTGTCGACACCGACGAGGGGCGCGAGCTTAACAATCAGTTTCGCGAGAAAGCCTACGCCACCAATGTGCTGACGTTCGAGTACGGGGTTGACCCGGTAGGCACGCTGCGTGCAGACATTGTGTTGTGTTACCCCGTGCTGCTCGACGAAGCCCGGCAACACGGCAAGCCCGTGCTGCACCATGCCGCCCATCTGACCATTCATGGTGTGCTGCACGCCCTGGGCTACGATCACCTCGACGATGCACAAGCCCACGAAATGGAATTGCTCGAAACCCGACTGCTGGCGCGGCTGAACATTCCGGACCCATACAACACCTAGGGCATCCGCCCCCTGAAATCGTCACAAATTTCCGTTATGCTAGGGGCTTGATCAACTCGTCTTCCTGACAATGTCAGACTCACAACCTCCCGAAACAGAACCCCGACCGGGTAAACCGGCGTCAAAATCCTTGCTGGGCCGTCTGGTCTCACGCATCCGTCCCGAACCCGAAAACCGCGAAGACATTCGTGCGCTGCTCGAAACGGCCCACGACCGGCATGTCATCGACGACGATTCGTTTTCCATGATTTCCGGCGCCCTCGACGTCGCCAACCAAACTGCGGGCGACATCATGGTGCCGCGCTCCAAAATGGACATGCTCGACATCAGCAAGCCGCTGGCCGAGCTCTTGCCCGAAATCATCGAAACCGGTCACTCGCGCTTTCCAATCTACGAGAACGATCGCGACAACATTGTGGGCATTTTGCTGGCCAAAGACTTGTTGCTCACCATCACCAACCCGTCTATTGACTTGCGCCCGCTGGTGCGGCCAGCAGTGTTTATCCCCGAGTCAAAACGGCTTAACGTGCTGTTGCACGAGTTCCGCAACAATCGCAACCACCTGGCCATTGTCATCAATGAACACGGTGGCACTGCGGGCCTGGTCACCATGGAAGACGTCCTGGAACAAATCGTCGGCGACATCGAAGACGAGTTCGACGAAGAAGCCGAAAAAACCATCTTCCAGACGGGCAGCAATAACTGGCGCGCCATGGGCATCACCGAAATCGACGTCTTCAACCGGGCCTTCAATACCACTTTGCCCAACGACGACTACGACACCCTGGGGGGCTGGATCACGGCAGAGCTGGGGCATATTCCCCGCCGGGGCGACACCATTAACCGCGAGGGTCTCAACATCACCGTGGTCGGCGCCGACGCCAAGCGCGTGCTGTGGCTTAACATTCAACACGACGAAACCTCCCTGCTGAACCCTTCCGATGCGCAGTAACTTTTTCGCCGGGCTGAATCGGGCCCGGCGCACTCTGCAGCCGTTACTGATTGGCGCGGCCCATGCCTTCAGTTTCTCCGACGGCCCCCTGCCCGCCTGGCTACTGCCTTACGTGCAAGTACTCACGCTCACCTTTCTGGCCTTATGGGTATGGCGCTGCGGCACGGTACGCCAGGCCGCCTTCAGCGGTTTTCTGTTTGGTCTGGGTAATTTTGCCCTGGGGCTGTACTGGATACACATCAGCCTGCACACCTACGGTGGCCTGCACCCCGTGTTGTCGGGGCTGGCGGTACTGGTACTGGCAGCAGGCAAGGCGCTCTTTATTGCGCTGGCCACCGGTCTTACTTATAAGTTTTGCCGACCGTTTTTAACGCGCCTGGCCGCACCGCGCGCAATAACGGCCATCGCCAAGCCCGACGCCACACAGCGAACAGAGGCGCCTGCTGCGGCAGAACATATCGACGCGCCAAGCCATGCCAAGCAGGCCGAGACGCCCGCCTCAAAGACTGAATCCCCGGCGCTTTCTGCCTCTGCTGGTTTTGCAATGTTCCTGCTCACCGCAACCACCTGGGCCTCGCTCTGGATGCTTGCCGAATGGCTACGGGGCACCTTGTTCACCGGCTTCCCCTGGATGAACATTGGCTATGCCCACGCCGACGGCCCGTTCAGCGGGTGGGCATCGGTGCTGGGGGTGTATGGCGTCGCTTGGGTTGCAGCGTTTGCGGCGGGGGCCATTGCCTTACTGATGCAGGCCCAGAAATCACCCAACGAATCACCTGCGGCCATGACAGTTGTTTGCGCCATCGGGCTGGTCATTGGGGGCCTTGGCCTGGCGCAAATTCGCTGGTGGCAGCCGTTGGGCAGCCCCATGCTGGTCAGGCTGGTGCAAGGCAATATCGAGCAATCGCTTAAGTTCGACCCCAATCATTTGCAGCAAGGCATCGACACCTACCTGCATCTGGCGGGCCTGCCCCCAAAAGAGGCCGGTGCCAACCCGGCATTGATTATCTTGCCCGAAACCGTCATGCCCTTGTTCCAGAACCGCATCGCGCCGCAAACCTGGCAACGCTGGCTTGACGTGGCCAACGCCCG
The DNA here is from genome assembly GCF_014237865.1 of Pusillimonas minor. GTDB lineage: Bacteria > Pseudomonadota > Gammaproteobacteria > Burkholderiales > Burkholderiaceae_B > Neopusillimonas > Neopusillimonas minor. The sequence goes on along the minus strand of NZ_JACJUU010000004.1, from coordinate 95,523 downwards.
GCAGGCCACCCTGTTGATGGGGATACCGCTACACACGAATAATGGCGAAGATCGTTACACCAACAGCGTCATTGCATTTAACGGGGCAACACCGCTGGCCAGCCTGCAAGCAGGCACGGCAGGCTACCGCTACGACAAGCATCACCTGGTGCCGTTTGGCGAATTCATTCCGCCCGGGTTCCGCTGGTTTGTCGACGCCCTGAATATCCCGTTGGGTGACTTCAACCGGGGGCAAATCCGGCAGTCTTCTTTCAATATTGCCGGGCAATATATTGCGCCCAACATCTGCTACGAAGACGTATTCGGCGAAGAAATTATTGAAGGCGTACGATCGGCAAACGGTACCGACCCAGGCGCCAGCCTGCTGGTTAATGTCAGCAACCTGGCGTGGTTTGGCCAGTCGTGGGCGTTACAGCAGCACCTTCAAATTGCCCGCATGCGCGCACTTGAAACGGCGCGCCCCATGCTGCGCGCCACCAACACCGGCATGACCGCCGCCATCGACCCGGACGGCAAGGTCAGGGCCGTATTAACGCCCCGGCAACCGGGCGTACTTGATGTTGAAGTGCAAGGCACCCAGGGCATTACGCCCTATGTGCGCTGGGGCAATACGCCGGCCCTGCTGCTGGCACTGCTGTGCCTGGCCGCGGCCGCGTTAGTTGGCCGGAAGGCCCGACTTCAGTAGTTCGGTAAATGCGGCGGCGGGTACGGGCTTGGAAAACAAATACCCCTGACCAAAGTCGCAACCGATGCCTTTAAGCAAATCGCGCTGATGAGCCAGTTCGACGCCTTCGGCAATGACTTGCAAACCCAGCTTATGGGCCATCATGATCATCGCCTCGCACAGTGCCATATCTTCAGAACCTTCGGCCAGATTACGCACAAATGACTGGTCGATCTTCAGATAGTCGATGTCGAACTTTTTAAGATACGACAGCGACGAATAGCCGGTACCGAAATCGTCGAGCGCCACCTGAACGCCAGCGTCGCGAAACGCCAGAAGTTTTTCGGTAACAATGGGCGCCACGTCCATAAGCACGCGCTCGGTAAGTTCGACCACCAATTGGCCTGGCGGCAGGCCCAGGTCTTGCAAACGTTGCAACCATTGACGGTGGTCGAGCCCCTCGCCACGCAACTGCACGGGCGAGACGTTGATGCCTACGTTGAAGTCTTCAAACCCCATATCGCGCCAGGCCATCAATTGGCGGGTGGCCTCGTCGAACACCCAGTTACCAATACCAATAATAATGCCGTTGTCTTCGGCAAACGGAATGAACTGGGCCGGGCTCACAAAGCCCCGCTCGGGATGACGCCAGCGGATAAGCGCCTCGGCTTTGGCAATACGGCCGGTGGCCAGGTCGATAACCGGCTGGTAATGCAGTTCGAACTGGCCTTTTTCAAGGGCACCCAACAAGTCTCGCGACAACTGCCAGCGCTCGCGCACCGCCTCATGCATCTTGATGTCGTAAAAACGAAACTGGCTTCGACCGGCATCTTTGGCCGCATACATGGCCAGATCGGCATGCCGCATCAGCTGTTCCTGGTCTTTCGAGTCGCCCGGGTAAAACGCAACGCCTACGCTGGCCGACACATAGGCCAACTGATCTTTAAGTCGATACGGCTTGGCCAATGATTGCAGCACCTGCTCGCAAATACGACGCACCACCGCGTGATCGGCCAGGCCACCGGCAATAATCACAAACTCGTCGCCGCCCAAGCGGGCAACCGTATCGGCCTCGCGAACGCACTGCGTCAGCCGGCGAGCCACCTGCCGCAACAGCTCGTCGCCCATGGCGTGCCCCATGCTGTCGTTGACCTCTTTGAAAAAGTCCAGGTCAAGAAAAATAAGGGCAACCTCGGTTTTTGAACGGTGCGCGCGGGCCAGTTCGATGGCCAGACGGTCTTCGAGCAGCTTGCGATTGGGCAAACCCGTAAGGAAATCGTAGTTAGCCTGGCGCCAGATAAACTGTTCGCTCTCTTTTTTGGTGGTGATATCGGAAAAAACTCCGATACGACACCGTACCGAGCCGTCGTCGTTATACGACGTATTGATCACCAGACTTTCGGCGTATTCTTCGCCATTTTTACGGCGATTCCAGATCTCGCCCCGCCACTTGCCGGTTTTAGCCAATTGCCCCCACATTTCGCGGTAGAAGGCTTCGGTGTGACGACCGGAGCTAAGAATATTGAGCCGTTGCCCCAAGACCTCGTCGAGGGAGTACCCGGTGATATCGGTAAACGATGGATTAACCGTAATGATGACCCCATTAGCGTCGGTAATGACCATGGCTTCGCTGCTGTGCTTGTACACCAGCGAAGCGAGGTGGGCCGATTCAGCGTCGGCCTTGCGCTGGGTGATGTCAAGCATCAAACCGACCAGCACCACCTGGCCGCCAAACACCATGCGCGAACAATACACTTCGACGTCAATAAACGAGCCGTCTTTTTTCAGTGCCTTGCGTTCGTAATGAAACTGCGAGATTTCGCCCGATATCGTTCGCTTAAGGTGCGCTTCAACCAGGTGCTTTTCGTCGTGGGCCACGATGTCGAACAACGACATACGCTGCAGCATCTCGGCGCGCGTATACCCCAGCATATCGAGCAGCTTGGCATTGACATACAAAAACCGGCCCTGATACACCACATAGACGCCCACCATGGCGTTCTCGGCCAGCCCCCTGAACAAAGAACTTTCTTCAGAAAGCGGGTCGGTACACGCGGCGGGCGCCTGCATTAATAGCTCTGACATAACCTGGAGAATCAAAAAAATTAACCTTTAATTATGAACGAGTAATAGTGCATTCGCTTGCTTTTGGTCAACGCACATGCAAACAAATGCCCACCCCGAGCAAAGCCGTCGCTACGACACCACCCTCGCCCTGATACCCGGTGGCCCACAGCGGTACTTGGCACAACACGGGCCTGTACCAGAAGCCGGCGTTTTTTGTGTCGAGATCCGCACATACTGTGCCTCGACGTAAAAAAATAACGATTTTTAAAAAAATTTCGCCAACCGACTTGCACAACAAAAAAAACTCGTGCATAATTTCACTTCTTTGCAGGACAGCACCAAGTTTTAACGAAAGTTAAACAAAGTGTTGGCCGGTTTTAGGGGGTATAGCTCAGCTGGGAGAGCGCTTGCATGGCATGCAAGAGGTCAGCGGTTCGATCCCGCTTACCTCCACCAAAAACCCGCAAAGAACGCGCCGTAAAATTTTATGTTATACTGCGCAACGCAAAATTGTCCTGTCCCCTTCGTCTAGAGGCCTAGGACACCACCCTTTCACGGTGGGTACAGGGGTTCGAATCCCCTAGGGGACGCCAAGTTTTTTGGCATTGGTTAGGCACCAAACCGCTGCGGAGCGGTAGTTCAGTTGGTTAGAATACCGGCCTGTCACGCCGGGGGTCGCGGGTTCGAGTCCCGTCCGCTCCGCCAAAGAATGCAATAAAATCAAGCACTTACGTAATGTAAGTGCTTTTTTTTCGTCTTGATTTATATTCCAAAGTCGGGTTTTTCGTTCCAAAGTTTGGACTATCCGACTTTCGGGCTGGCTGGAAAGCCGCGCCAGGCGTAGCTTTCCGAGTTGGGTCACCTTAAAGAATACCGGCCCATGCCGCCGGTATTCTTACCCCCTCTCCCCTACTGATTTATGCACCCGAATGGGTGCGCATTACACTCCGCTCATTATGCGATGCGCAATGCGCAATACCCACTCCGGGAGCACAACGAGCGACGTTCAGACGACCCTGCCATGCCTGCGAAACATAGCGGCCCTTTTCGCAAACGCCTCCCATCAGAGAGCGCCCCCACCCGCTGCTCGGCGCCACAAGCCCTGAATCCATTAACACACTCAAATCAGGGAGATATTTCATGCATGGTCAGCACCAAGCTGGTTCCCTACCTTCTCGCGTCTATGTGTTAGCGCCGGTGTAGTACTGACCCACCGGGTCAGATTTCAACCGGCATTGACACCTACGTTGAACGACAGCTTTCTTCAACGCCCAACGACCGCTTCGGGTCGAGGCTGTGTGAAAACTCGTTGAAGTATGACATTCAGGGGTCTTCTCACCATTAACCTAGTCAAGAAAAACGCATACAGTGCGATCTGAGAGGTCAATTTTTTGCCGAGGTCAGTGTCTGATGCGTTTTCACACAGCCTCGGTCGAAAACGGCCGGTCGCTAGTGCGGGTTCAGCCGGGGAACGCAAAACGTATTCCAGATGCACAAAAAACGACGTTTCTGGGCCCGTACATGCCTGCGATAGGTAGCGAGTTCTTTCCCAAGGGCTTCCCCTTAGAGAACGCTCCCTGCCTATCTTTGAGCCAGCAGCCGCTACGACAGTAAAGAGATGGCATTGAGCTTGCCAGAAAATACAAAATATTGTATAAATCTCGCATGCCGCCATCCAAGCCTGTCGAGTTCCTCGGAACCTCACTTGATGATCTTCGCGCCTTCCCACCCTCTGCCAAGCGCGAAGCGGGTTACCAGATCGATCAGGTGCAAAACGGTTGGGAGCCGGACGACTGGAAGCCTATGAAAGCAGTGGGCCAAGGTGTCAAAGAAATCCGCGTTCACGATAGTGAGGGCGCTTTCAGGGTCATCTACATCGCCAAGTTCGCCGATGCCGTCTATGTGATCCACTGCTTTCAGAAAAAGACGCAGAAAACCAACAAGGCGGATATAGATCTGGCCTCGAAACGTTATCGAGACCTATTGCAGGAACTAAGCAAATGAGCAACCAACGATTTGCCAGCATCTGGGATGCCATCGAAGACACTCAGGAAGTCGCGGAAAACATGAAGCTTCGTTCAACCCTGATGACGGCGCTTAGGCACCACATAGTCCACGCCAAGATGAGTCAAGCCGAAGCCGCCAAGATTTTTGGCGTGACCCAGCCCCGCGTCTCTGACCTGATGCGTGGAAAAATCAATGTTTTTGGTCTTGATGCACTGGTCAATATGGCCGCTGCCGCTGGACTGCACATTGAGATGCGCGTACTTGAGCCTGCCTAGGGCTGGGCCCAAGGTTTCGAGTCAAAAACTTTGGAATAAAAGTCTGCAAACCCGCATGAAATCGACACGTTTTTGACACTTTTTGGAATACGATTTGGCTCGAAACCCGCATAAACATTGACTTTGATAACGGACCTGTCACGCCGGGGGTCGCGGGTTCGAGTCCCGTCCGCTCCGCCAGAAATTCCAAAGCCCTGCATTGAAAAATGCAGGGCTTTTTGTTTGCGCGAATCGTTTTCGACCAGCCTGGGGCTGGTCGATTTCGAAAACTCCGCGCCCGCCACTAATCAGTTGCCACCTTATCCAGCAACGTCATCAACAACCTGCGCTCATCCGCCGTCAGCTTCGAGGCAATCATTTTCTCGTAGCCCCGCGTCAGCGTATTCAGGCGACTCAGCTCGGCATACCCCGCCGGCGTCACTGCCAGCGCATAACTACGCCGGTCTTCAGGTATAGCCTGGCGTTCAACATACCCTAACGACTCCAGCGAGTCGATGACCTTCACCACACCCGCCCGGGTAATACCCAGCATTTCGGCCAGCACCGTTTGGTTAATGCCCTGCTGGGTAGCCACAATACTTAGCGCCGTCATACGACCAGGCGTCAAAGAATCGGGGCCGAGCACCCGAAACAGCACTTCGTAAGAACGCACCTGCGCCCGCTTGATGGCATAGCCCAGCGAATCGCGCTGCAAATCAACGTACGTCAGTGGCGGATCAAGTTCGGTCGTTGGCGCGCCGTCATTAGAGATGTTGTCGTTAACCAAGGGTTTGCACTTATAGAAGAGAATTCGTCAAATATATAACATAAGTTCATTGTTAACCGCATTAACAATATACCTGCTTTACCCACATAAAAACAGCATCAGGAGACAAACCATGAAACTCAAAAGCGCAGTCGCGGTTGCCCTTGCCTCGGCATTCATGTCGCAGGCCGCTTTGGCCGACATCACCATCGGCGTCAGCACCTCGCTCACGGGTCCCGGCGCATCGTTGGGCGTACCTGTACGCAATGCCACCACATTGTGGCCTGCCGAAATTGCCGGCGAAAAGCTTGTGGTTACCATTCTGGACGATGCCGGCGACCCGACCGCAGCCACAAAAAACGGCTGGCGCTTTGTAGAAGACAAGGTTGACCTGATGGTAGGCGCCGCCAACACACCGGCAACCATCGCCCTGGCCCAGGTAGCCAACGAAGCCAAAGTACCCCAGTTGTCGCCGGCCCCGGCCGAGCTGCCCGAAGGCAAAGACTACTGGACATTTCGCGTCGTGATGCACGCCAAATACTACACCGACGGCTTGCTTGAACACATGAAAGCCAACGGCGTTAAAACACTCGCCTTCCTGGGGCTGTCTGACGCCTACGGCGAATCGTACCTGCAGGCTTTCAAAGAAAAGGCCGAGGCGGCCGGTATCAAGCTGACCACCATCGAGCGTTTTACCCGCGCTGACAACAGCGTCGCCGGCCAGGCCCTGAGCGTTGTTGCCGGCAACCCAGACGCCGTCGTGGTAGTTGCCGTAGGTGGCGGTGCCGCCCTGCCCCAAAAAGCACTAAAAGAGCGTGGCTACCAAGGCAAAATCTATCATACCGCCGCGTCAGTCTCGCCCGACTTCCTGCGCCTTGCCGGCAAAGACGCCCAGGGTGCCCTGGTCAGCTCCGGCCCCGAGCAAGTTGCCGAACAGCTGCCCGACAGCCATCCCGGCAAGGCCAACGCCGTCAAATTCGTGAAAACCTACGAAGACAAATTCGGCGCCGGCACCCGCACCCAGTTTGCCGCCCACGTTTACGACTTTGCCCTGATCCTGGAAAAAGTCGTACCAGTGGCGCTTAAAACCGCCAAGCCCGGCACACCCGAGTTCCGCACGGCGCTGCGCGACGCACTTGAAAACTACGGCGAAATTGCCACCACCAAGGGTATGCTCAAGTACACCCCGCAAGATCACTGGGGCTTTGGGCCCGACGCCCGGGTCATCATTACACCCAACGGCAACGACTGGAAACTGTCCAACTAAAACCCCAGGCTTGCACGTCCTCTGGCCCCGCACAACCCACTGGGTTGTGCGGGGTGTTTCGGCAACATCCTCCCTGGTATCACCATGAACTCCTTCCAAATCAGCGCGATTCTGATTCAGGACGGCATCACGACGGGCGCCATCTATGCGCTGCTCGGTATGGCGCTGGTCCTGGTCTTTGCCGTCTCGCGCGTCATGTTTTTTGCGCAAGGCGAGTTCGTCGTCTATGGCGCCTTGTCTTTGGCCTGGCTCAACACGGGCAAAGTCCCTGGCACGGTGTGGCTGCTGGTTGGCATGGCCCTGCTGGCCGGCCTGTTCGACGCCCTCGAAGCCCACCGCGACCGCGACTACCGTCAGATCGGGCGAATTGCGCTGACAAACGTGGTTGCCCCGCTGGCCTTGGCCGCGCTTACCGTGTGGGCGGCATCCAGCCAGCTCCCGTTCTTCTTTCAGTGTCTTATTGCCCTGATCATCGTAACCGCCCTGGGCCCGCTTATTTACCGACTGGTGTATCAGCCCATGGCCAATGCCAGCATTTTGGTTCTGCTTATTGTGTCGGTGGGCATCCACTTTGTGCTGGTCAGCTTTTCCCTTATTTTCTTCGGCGTCGAAGGCTACCGTACGCCGGTGTTCTGGGATGGCTCTATCAGCCTGGGCTGGCTGCGCATGAATGGCCAGAACGTCATTGTGGTGGCCGTCACCACCTTGCTGATCATCGCACTGGCGGTGGTATTTAACCGCACGCTGTGGGGCAAGGCGCTGCGCGCCGCCGCTTCAAACAACGTCGGCGCGCGGTTGCTGGCCATTTCAGTGTCGTTTTCGGGCAAGCTGTCCTTCACCATCGCCGCCTTTATCGGCGCGCTGTGCGGCATGCTCATTGCCCCCATCGTCACCATCTATTACGACTCGGGTCTGCTCATTGGCCTTAAAGGCTTCGTCGCCTCGATTTTCGGCGGGCTGGTCAGCTACCCCATGACACTCGTCGGCGCACTGGGCATCGGGATCGTCGAATCATTCTCGTCGTTCAAGGCCAGTGCGTATAAAGAAGCCATTGTCTTCCTGCTGGTCGTCCCCGTGCTGCTGTGGCTGTCGCTGCGCAGCGGTACTCACGAGGAGGATCACTAATGAACCGCCTTACCCTGTTGATCTGGCTGCTCATCGCCAGCGTACCCTTCCTGCCCGTCCCCGACTTCTGGATCACACAAGCCAATTACATCGGCCTGTATGCCCTGGTCGTCGTCGGCCTGGTGTTGCTTACCGGCATAGGCGGCCTGACATCGTTTGGCCAGGCCGCGTTTGTGGGCATCGGCGCCTATGCCACGGCCGTACTCACCACCCAGTACGGCTTTTCGCCCTGGTTGACACTGCTTGCCGGCTTGCTTATTACCGGCGGCAGCGCCTACATCATTGGCGCCATTACGTTGCGCATGTCGGGCCACTACCTGCCGCTGGCCACCATTGCCTGGAGTATTGCCCTGTATTACCTGTTCGGCAGCGTCGAAGGGCTGGGCAAGTACGACGGTATTGCCAACCTGCCTTCCATACCCTTGTTTGGATGGGACCTGGACAACGGTCGCGCCATGTACTGGCTGATCTGGGCCTGCCTGGCTATCGGTTGCTGGGCCATGCTCAACCTGCTGAACTCCCGTCCCGGGCGCGCCATCCGTGCCTTGAAGGGCGGCGTGCAAATGGCCGAATCGATGGGCGTGAACACGGCCCGCATGAAGATCCTCATCTTTGTCATCGCCGCGCTGTTTGCCTCGGTCTCGGGCTGGCTGTTTGCCCACCTGCAACGCGCCATCAACCCCACACCTTTCGGGCTGACCTTCAGTCTTGAATACGTGATCATGCTGGTTGTCGGCGGGATCGGCAGCGTGTGGGGCGCCATCCTGGGTGCCGGCGTGGTCAAGCTGCTCCAAGACCAGTTGCAAGTGCTCATGCCTGCCCTGTTCGGCACGGCCGGCAACTTCGAATGGCTCGTCTTTGGCCTGATTTTGATCTTGTTGTTGCGCTTCGCCCCCGATGGCATGTGGCCCTGGATAACACGTCTGTTGCCACGCAAAACACCACCCCCGCTGGCAACGGCCCCTGCCCTGCCACGCCGGGCGCCCACGGCCAAAGGTACCGCACTGCTCGACGTCCAGGGGGTTCGCAAAACCTTCGGCGGCCTGGTTGCGGTCGACAACGTCAGCTTTCAGGTCAAAGCCGGCGAGGTCGTCGGCCTGATCGGCCCCAATGGCGCCGGCAAATCGACCACGTTCAATTTGGTCACCGGCCTGCTGCACGCCAACGACGGTACCGTGTCGTTCATGGGGCAACGCATCGAGACTCAAACCTCGCGCGACATTGCCGCGATGGGCGTGGCCCGCACATTTCAGCACGTCAAATTAATTCCCAACATGACGGTGCTCGACAACGTCGCCTTGGGGGCTCATCTGCGGGCCGATGTCGGTGTAGTGTCTGCCACTTTGCACACCGACCGGCGTACCGAAGCTTCGATTCTTCAAGAGGCCGCCCATGCCCTGAAGCGCGTGGGGCTTGAGGAACACATGTACACCGAAGCGGGTAACCTGGCCTTGGGCCAGCAGCGCTTGCTTGAAATTGCACGTGCCCTGTGTTGCGACCCGGTGCTGTTGCTGCTCGACGAGCCGGCGGCAGGCCTGCGCGCCTTCGAAAAGGAAGCGCTGGCCCAGCTGCTGTCCAGTCTGCGCGATGAGGGAATGGGTATCTTGATCGTGGAGCACGACATGGAGTTTGTCATGCAGTTAACCGACCATATTGTGGTGATGGTGTTTGGCCAGAAAATTGCCGAAGGCCCGCCGGCCACCATCCAGACCAACCCTGCCGTCCTTGAAGCCTATCTTGGGGGTGTCGAATGAACACTGCTGCCCCCATTCTTGAAATCAGCAACTTCAGCGCCGGCTACGGCAAGGTCACGGCCCTGCACGAGGTGTCGTTAAATGTGCCGCATGGCAGCATCGTGACGGTCATCGGCCCGAACGGGGCCGGCAAATCTACCTTGCTCAATGCCATCATGGGCGTCATCCGCAGCACTGGCGATGTCCGCTTCGAAGGCCAGTCTTTAGCCCGTAAAAACGTCGAAGCACGAGTCATGGGCGGCATGTCGCTGGTACCCGAACAGCGCGCCCTGTTTGCCGACATGACCGTACTCGACAACCTGCAACTGGGCAGCTTCCGACGCCACCGCGCGCGCGAAAGCCAACCCATGGATCAGCTGGACTGGGTGTTTTCGCTGTTTCCGCGACTTGCCGAACGCGCCAGCCAGTTGGCCGGCACGCTGTCGGGCGGCGAACGCCAGATGCTGGCCGTAGGCCGCGCACTCATGGGCAAACCCCGGTTGCTCATGCTCGACGAACCCAGCCTGGGCCTGGCGCCGCGAATCGTCAAAGAAGTACTTGAAGTGGTCGGCAGCCTGCGCGGACACGGCGTCTCGACCTTGCTGATTGAACAAAACGCCCGCGCCGCGCTTCGGTTGGCCAACTATGGCTACGTATTAGAGAACGGACGTATTGTGCTGGAAGGCGAAGCCGGCGCGCTGGCCGAGAACCCGAAAATCGCCGAAAGCTATCTGGGCATCTCTGCCTCAAAGAATACCGCGCCCGTCACGGCGTAAACCCAATTTAAAGGAAATACTCATGACTCAAAACACCAACCCCGAAATTCTGGTCAAGGTCCAGGTCGAAGACGACATCGCCACGCTTACCCTGAACCGCCCCGAAAAGCGCAATGCCCTGAGCCTGCGCGTTGTCGAACAGTTACGCCAGGCCTTCGAAAACCTGCCCGACACGGTTCGCGTCGCCATTCTGGCCGGCGAAGGCGTGCATTTTTGCGCCGGCCTCGACCTGTCCGAACTGTCTGAAACGACGACTGCCGAGGGCGTGCAGCACTCCTTCAAGTGGTACGAAGCGTTCTCGAAAATCCAGTTTGGCCGCTTCCCGGTCATTTGCGTCATGCAAGGTGCAGTGGTGGGCGGCGGGCTTGAACTGGCCTCGGCCGCCCATGTGCGCGTCGCCGACGACACCACATACTTTGGCTTGCCCGAAGGCCAGCGCGGTATTTTCCTGGGCGGTGGCGGGTCGGTACGCGTCTCCAAGCTCATCGGCTTTTCACGCGTGACCGAAATGATGCTGACCGGGCATGTACTGGATGCCAAAGAAGGCCTGGCCATCAACCTGACCCACTACGTCACACCCCAAGGTCAGGCCATGGAAAAGGCGCGCGAACTTGCCCGCAAAATAGCCGGCAACGCACCCCTTTCAAATTTCGCTATCATGAATGCTTTACCCCTGATTGCTGAACAACCCATGTCGCATGGGCTGTTCACCGAGGCCCTGATGGCCTCGATTACGCAGGGCGCCCCAGAGGCCAAAGAGCGCGTCAATGCTTTTCTTGAAAAACGCGCCGCCAAAGTAAGCCTGGGTTAAGCAGGACAAGGAGACAAACCATGACCACAGATAACGCCGCATTTCGCGCCCTTTCGTTGGGCCCCCACGAAGCCAGCCTCGAGCAACGCCCCGATGGCAGCTCGATTATGCGCAGCACCGACCCGCTGCAAGATTACCCGCGCTGCTATACCGAACCCCTGCTGCACTGGGCTGCCGAGCGCCCCGACGCCACCTTGCTGGCGCAGCGCGACAGGCAAGGCCAGTGGCGCCACTTAACTTACAAAGACGCTGTGAAACGCATGCAGCATCTGGGGCAGGCCCTGATCAACCGTGGCCTTAGCGCCGAACGGCCGCTCATGATTTTGTCTGAGAACAGCATCGAACATGGCCTGCTGGCGTTGGCTGCACAGCACGTCGGCATCCCGTTCGCGCCTATTTCGCCGGCCTATTCCCTGCTGTCAAAAAGCGCCGAACGCGTCCGTCATGCCGCCGACCTGCTCACGCCCGGCGCTGTTTTTGCCTACGATGCCGCCCGCTACGAACACGCCATTAAAATTGCCATCCCCGAAAACGTTGAACTGATTTTCGTCGAAGGCAGCATCGACGGGCGCACATGCACACCCTTCAGTGCGCTTGAAGCCACCGACGTCACCGACCAGGTCGACACCGCGCATCAGGCCATTACCGGCGACACCATCGCCAAATTCCTGTTTACCTCGGGCTCGACCAAGCTGCCCAAAGCGGTTATCAACACCCAGCGCATGGTCACCAGCAACCAGCAAATGCTGCTGCAGTGCTACCCCTTCCTGCGTGAAGAAGTCCCGGTACTGGTCGACTGGATGCCCTGGCACCACACGGCCGCCGGCAACAACAACATTGGCGTCGTCATTTACAACGGCGGCACCATGTACATCGACGAAGGCAAGCCCACGCCCGAAGGCATGGTTGAAACACTGCGCAACCTGCGCGAAGTCCCGTCGACCATGTATTACTCGGTACCCAAGGGGCTTGAAGTACTGGCCCACGAAATGAAACGCGACCCGGTACTGCGCGAATGCTTCTTCCGCAAAATGCGGCTTATCTTCCCGTGCGGCGCTGCACTGCCTGCACCGCTTAAAAAAACCATCGACGAACTGGCCATTCAAACCGTGGGCGCCCGTATCCCCATGACCACTGGCCTGGGCATGACCGAAAGCGCGCCCTTTGCCATTTCGGCGCACGTCCCCAACTGGCAAGCCGGCGTTATTGGCATCCCGGCACCCGGGTGCGATGTAAAACTGGCGCCTTGCGGCGACAAAACCGAAGTTCGCTACCGTGGCCCCAACATCACGCCGGGTTACTGGCGTCAGCCCGACCTGACCGCCGAAAGTTTCGATGAAGAAGGATTCTTCTGCAGCGGCGATGCCGCCATCATGATCGACGACCAAAACCCCAGCGCCGGCCTGCGTTTCAATGGCCGCATTGCCGAAGACTTCAAGCTGATCAGCGGCACCTGGGTCAATGTCGGGGCCATGCGTTCGCAAATCATCGCGGCCGGCGCACCGTACATTCACGACGCCGTCATTACCGGCCACGACCGCGACGAGCTGGGCATGATGATATTGCTCTTGCCCACCGCCACAGCGCTGTCACCCGCCCTGACCGAAGGCGCACCACTGGCCGAAATTGCCACCAATCCCGACGTCAAAGCCTGGGCCCAAAACCTGCTGAACCAGCTTGCCGCACAAGGCACGGGCAGCTCGAACCGGGTTGTGCGGGCGCTGCTGCTGCGCGACCCGGCCCTTATGGAGCTGGGCGAAATGACCGACAAGGGCTCGATCAACCAGCGCACCATGCTGAAAACCCGCGCCGCGCTGGTCGAAAAACTTTACGCCACGCAACCTGACGACGATCAGGTCATGCTGGCCCAACCTCATTCTGTAACTGCCTGAAAGGACGCTGTATGACCGAGCAGAAGCCCCTCGTTGCGATCGATATCCACATCCACGCAACCGTCTCGACCCGCAACCCGCCCGACGAAGTGGCCATTGCCTTCGACAAGGCCATGGCCGAGTACTTCAAAGAAAAAATGCCCCGCCCCACCATCGCAGAAACGGCTGCCTACTACCGTGAACGCAACATGATGGCGGTCATTTTCACGGTCGACACCGAACGGGCCAACGGTCAAGTCCGCATCTCGAACGAAGAAGTCGCCGAAGAAACGGCCAAGCACAAAGACGTGCTTATCCCGTTTGCCAGTATCGACCCGATGCGCGGCAAAATGGGTGCCCGCGAAGCCCGCCGCCTGATCAACGAATTTGGCATTCGCGGCTTCAAGTTTCACCCATCGGCACAAGAGTTCTACCCCAACGACCGCGCCGCCTACGACTTGTACGAAGTTATCGCCGAAGCCGGCCTACCCGCTATTTTCCACAGCGGCCAAACAGGCGTTGGCGCGCGCATGCGCGGCGGTGGCGGCGTACGTTTAAAGTACTCCGACCCCATGTTCCTTGACGATGTCGCGGTCGACTTCCCCGACATGCCCATTGTCATTGCCCACCCATCGTTCCCGTGGCAAGAAAATGCACTGGCCGTGGCCACACACAAGCCTCAGGTATATATCGACCTGTCCGGCTGGTCGCCCAAATACTTCCCGCCCATTCTGGTCCAATACGCCAACACCATCCTGAAAGACAAAATGCTGTTCGGCTCCGACTTCCCCGTCATGACGCCCGACCGCTGGCTCGAAGATTTCGACAAAATCGGCATCCGCGACGAAGTCAAGCCGCTTATTTTGCGCGACAACGCCGTACGCCTGCTGGGCCTGGACAAAGACCCGGTGTATGGCCGCTATGCGCGCCTCAAGCCCCCTACACAAGACGGCTGCTGCTAAGGAACTGAAACATGGACATGAAAGATACCCCCGTCATCATCACCGGCGGCGCGTCCGGCCTGGGTGAAGCCACGGCCGAGCGCCTGACCGCCCAGGGCGCCAAGGTGGCCATTCTTGATATTCAAATGGATCGCGCCCGCGACGTGGCCACACGCATCGGTGGCCTGGCTATAGAATGCGACGTCACCAGCCCCGACAGCGCGCAAGACGCTATTGCCCAGGCCCGCGCAAAGCACGGCGTTGCGCGCGTGCTGGTCAACTGTGCCGGCGCCGGCACAGGCAAACGCGTGGTCGGGAAAAGCGGGCCCATGCCCCTCGAAGACTTCACCAAAGTCATCAACCTGAACCTGGTGGGCAGCTTCAACATGACCCGCCTCGCGGCGGCCGACATGATCGCCAGCGACCCCATCGGCGAAGAGCGTGGCGTTATCTTGTTCACCACATCGGTCGCAGCCTACGAAGGCCAGATCGGTCAGGCGGCCTACGCGGCTTCGAAGGGCGGCCTGGTGTCATTGACGATTCAGCTGGCGCGCGAATTCGCGCAATTTGGCGTACGGGTCATGTCGATTGCCCCCGGCATTTTCCTGACCCCGCTGCTCTACACCGCCAGCCCCGAAGTCCAGGCCTCGCTGGCCAGCTCGATTCCGTTCCCGAACCGTCTGGGGCAGCCGGCCGAGTTTGCCGACCTGGCCAGCCACATTATTGGCAACCGCTACCTTAACGGTGAAGTCATCCGCCTTGACGGCGCAACACGCCTGGCCCCCCGCTGATCATGCTGCACTACACGCCCCCTTCGCAAGACCTTGCGTTCATCCTGAACGACGTACTTGACGCCAATGCGGTGTTGTCGGCGCTCCCCCGTTACAGCGGGGTGGGTACCGACGTATTGCTGCACATTGCCGACGAAGCGGGGCGTTTTGCTGCCGAGCAGGTCTTGCCGTTGAACCACACGGCCGACCAGTCGGGTTGCACCTGGCAAGATGGCAAGGTGGTCACCCCCCCAGGCTTCAAACAGGCCTATGCGCAATATTGCGAACTGGGCTGGCCCTCGATGTGCGCCGACGAAGCCGACGGCGGGCAGGCCTTGCCCCGGCTGGTCTTCAGTATCACCAACGAAATCCTCTCGGCCGCCAGCCATGCCTTCGTCATGTACGCTGCGATTCATCATTGCGCATCGGCCTGCCTGCGGCATAGTGCCACCGAAAGCCTGCAACGCCGCTGGCTGCCCTTGCTGGCCACCGGCCAGGTGACCAGCTCTATGTGCATGACCGAGCCTCACGCCGGGTCGGACATCGGGCTGTTAAGCACACGGGCCGAGCCCGCGCCAGACGGCAGCTACCGTATCACCGGGCAAAAAATCTTTGCCAGTGGCGGCGACCACGACCTGACCGAAAACATTGCGCATTTAGTACTGGCCCGCATTGCCGGCGCGCCAGCCGGGTCACGCGGGCTCAGCCTGTTTCTGGTGCCAAAAATACTCGACGACGGCCAAGCCAACCCCATTTTTTGCGATGGCATCGAACACAAAATGGGGTTGCACGGCAGCGCCACTTGCAGCTTGCGTTTCGAATCGGCCCAAGGGTGGCTGGTGGGCGAACCCAACAAAGGGCTCGCGGCCATGTTCCCCATGATGAACGAAGCACGACTGCTGTCGGGCCTGCAAGCCCTTGGCATTAGCGATCTGGCCTTCCAGAATGCACTGGCCTACGCCCAAGAGCGTCGGCAAGGCCGTGCTGCAAACGGCGGGCAACCCGCCCCCATCATCAACCACCCCGACGTGCAGCGTATGCTGCTAACGCAAAAAGCGTTTACCGAGGGCGGGCGCGCCTTTGTGCACTGGGTGGCCCTGCTCATTGACCAGGCCGACTGGGCCACCGACGCCCAAACCCGTCAAGACACGGCCAACCTGGTCGGGCTGCTCACGCCTGTCATCAAGGGTTTCCTGACGGAGAACGCGCAAACCAGCACGTACAACGCGTTGCAGGTGTTCGGCGGGCACGGGTTTATTGCCGAAACAGGTATCGAACAACTGGTGCGAGACGTGCGTGTAACCACCATCTACGAAGGCACAACCAGCATTCAGGCCCACGATCTGTTAACCCGCAAAGTGCTGGCCGACAACGGACAACGGCTGGGCCTGCTGCTGCACACCATTAAGCAATGGGCCGCAGCACAACACCCCGAACACACCTTTTTTACGCAGGCTGCCCTGAACACCGTTGCAAAACTGGATGCGGCCACCCGGCATCTGGCCCTGCGCTACACCGAAAACACCGAGCTGACCTTGCAGGCGAGTGTGGCCTACCTGCGGTTGGCCGGCCATACGGTGCTGGCCTATTTGTGGGCGCGGTGCGCGATTGCCGCAGCCCAGGCCGCCAACGCTGGCCCTTGGCATAACGCCAAAATAGAAACGGCCAGGTTTTATATCGAACACTTGCTGCCCGAGACCGACCAGTTGCTGGCCGCTATTCAGGCGCCGGCACGCCCCTGGGCCGATGCCCTGGCTGCTTAAAAAGCATTAGCCAATAATTATTTACCCACCGGGCCATGGCTGCCTTGCCAAGGTTTGCGCGCCTGTCGCCCTGCCGGGTCGTACGATTAGCTATTTAAAGTAAGCCTTGAACTCGTCAGGTACGCTGGCGCCTTTAATGCCGCCATCTTCGGTGTACTGGGCCCAGGCACGCAGCTCGTGACCGGTGGCCACCAGGCGGTCACCGCACTTGACGGTGTAAGGCACACGAAAACGACGTTCTGCCCATTCGATTTCACCGGCTTCAATAGTAATGACGTCGTCATAAGCCCCGGGCGAACGGAACTGGGCGCCGACGTCGACCAATGGCGTAACGCCCTTGAGCTTGTGACGAATGTCGCGCTGGCTTAGGCCACGGCTACGCAGCAACCCCTGGAACGTGCAATCGAACCAGTAGAAATAATTGGGATAAAACACGATTCCGGCTTCATCACAATCACCCCATTCGATGGTGACCTCTTTCGTGTACAAACTCATGCGTCAAATCTCCGCCAAGCAAAAGGCATGATGATAGCGGGTAACCCCGGCCGACGTCATTTTTACAATTACTTACCATTGATGACGGCATGGAATTGCACCTTGTTCAGATCAAATTTAAATGAAAAATAAAAGAAATTAATTAAATTTGAATAATTTTCATAACAACTTAACCGAACTTTAAATTCCGCCACACTTGCCCGCGTCACAAGCCCTCACTAACATACAGTCCGGTTAATTATTTTTATGTGGGTTTCCATGGAAGCTGTCGCCATTTCTCGTAACGAAGCCGCGGGCACAAACAACGCCGCCGATCGCTGGTCGGTCAAATCGGTGCTTGCGCTTTACGAACTGCCGTTTCCCGAACTGATGTATCAGGCGCAAACTGTGCACCGTCAGCACCACGACCCCAGCGCCGTGCAGCTGTCCAGCCTGCTGTCTATCAAAACCGGCGGATGCCCCGAAGACTGTTCGTACTGCCCGCAGTCCTCGCGCTACGACACGCCCGTCGAGAAAGACGACCTGCTCCCCATCGAAGAGGTATTGCAAGCGGCGCGCGAAGCCAAAGCCAGCGGTGCACAGCGGTTCTGCATGGGGGCCGCCTGGCGCTCGCCCAAAGCCCACCATATCGATGCCGTTGCCGACATGGTGCGGCAAGTCAAAGCCCTGGGCCTTGAAACCTGCGTTACCCTGGGTATGCTCAAAGACGGCCAAGCCGAACAGCTCAAGGCCGCCGGCCTCGACTACTACAACCACAATCTTGACACCTCACCCGAGTTCTACGGCAAGATCATTTCCACCCGCACCTACCAAGACCGCCTCGACACGCTCGAGCGCGTGCGCGACGCCGGCATCAATGTCTGTTGTGGCGGTATTGTCGGTTTGGGCGAATCGCGCCGCGAACGCGCCGGGCTTATTGTGCAGTTGGCCAATATGTCGCCGTATCCCGACTCTGTCCCCATCAACAACCTGGTCAAGGTCGAAGGCACCCCCTTGTACGACACCCCCGATATCGATCCGCTCGAATTCGTGCGTACCATTGCCATTGCCCGCATCACCATGCCCAAAACCTATGTCCGCCTCTCGGCCGGGCGCGAAGAAATGAGCGACACCATGCAAACCTTGTGCTTCATGGCCGGCGCCAATTCCATTTTTTATGGTGAAAAACTGCTCACCACGGGCAACCCGCAGTTCGTCGAAGACCAGAAGCTCTTCGAGCGGTTGGGCTTGCACGCTGATACCCACCACTCGCACCCGCACAACTAAACTAAACGCCCTTATGTTGCACTGCGCGGCGAGTCATTCCAGACACCCGGCGGTGCACCATGCAACGCATCACACACGCTCCAGGCCGCGCCGCCCATCGTGTCAAACAAGCCAGGCGGTCAACGCCTGCTCGTCGGTTCACAACATCATGCCCTGATCCGGCAACAAGCCGCATACTGCCATAAAACGCCATGACTACCCTTGCCCTGAGCATTTGCTGCAGTGTGGCGGTTTCTGTACTGCTAAAAATAGCCCGCAGCCGCGGGGTTCATATTGGCCAGGCTATTGCCGTCAACTACGTGGTTGCATCGGTACTGTGCCTGGCGCTGCTTAAACCCTCAATACCTGCCCTGCTGACCCCGTCACACCAGTGGTGGCTGCTGGGCGCGCTGGGTGTCGTGTTGCCCACAGTGTTTTTAATCATGGCGGCGGCAGTACGGCACGCGGGCATTGTCCTTAGCGACGCGGCACAACGGTTGTCATTGGTTGTGCCGCTGCTGGCGGCATTTTTATGGTTCGGCGAGGCGTTAAGCACAACCAAACTAATGGGCGTGATACTGGCGCTGGCTGCGCTGGCCGGGTTGTTATTACGGCCGGCAGGCCGATTTGCAGTCGGCCTGACCACCATCGCCTGCCTGCTAGGCGTGTGGGCGGGCTATGGTGCCATCGACATCTTGTTCAAAACCCTGGCCAGGCAAGGCCAGGCGTTCTCCACAACCCTTCTGGGTGCTTTTGCGCTGGCCGGTATCATTATGTTTGTGGGCTTGGCCGTGCGCCGCAGCCCCTGGACCATAGCCGGCATCAATGGCGGCGTAGCGCTGGGCCTGCTGAACTTCGGTAATATTTACTTTTATATTCGCGCCCACCAGACATTTCCCGAGAACCCCAGCCTGGTGTTTGCGTCGATGAATATCGGCGTGATTGTTTTGGGAACGCTCACTGGTGCGCTGCTATTTGGCGAGCGGTTAACGACCCCGAACAAACTAGGGATTGGGCTTGCGGTCGGGGCTGTCTGGGTGCTCTTCCGGGCCTGACCCGGGCGCAGTCACCTCGAGGTTGGTGTGCGCCACGTTAGGGTCGACACGGGGCGGCAAAAGGTCGGCAGACTCGGCTTCGGATTGCCCTTCACCCGAATCAACGTGGCCAGACTCCATCGCCAGACCAGATCGCGACCCGGCCTGATCAGCAGGCCCGGCATCAGCGCCATCAGGCGACGATGCACTGTCTGTTACCCCGGTTTCCGGCCCCACTTCGTGCGAAATATCGGTTTCAAGGTCGACGCGCGGGTCGAGCGCCGCGACCACCGGCGCTGTTTGCAGATCGGTCATGGGTACAAACTGCGTTGGCGCGTCTTGACTAAGATTCTGCCCGGTCACCGACTGCGGCCGAACATACAGCACCAGCATGGCCGAACACACCGCCACAAACACAAAGAACATATTGGGGTTGATTTCGCGCATGACACCGCCCACGATCAGCGGGCCCAGGCACGCACCCAAACCGTACACCATCAGCAGTATGGCGCTTAGCCCCACACGGCGTTCGGGCTCGACGTTGTCATTGGCAAATGCCGACGCAATGGGGTAAAGCGTGAACTGAAAAATACCGAAGACCGCAGAAATGACCAGCAGCGCCCAATAAGGCAGCACAAACCAGCCCCATAACGGAACACTGATGAGCAGCAGGACCATGGCATTGAAACGCAACAAAGAAGCCCGGTTCATGCGGTCGGCCAGCCAGCCCAAAGGCCACTGAGACACCAGGCCGGCGGCAACGGCGGCGGCCACAAACATGGCCACCTGATCGCTGGACAGATTTTGCTTATAGGCAAATACCGGCCCCAGCCCGTAAAACGCGCCCGTCAGCGCCCCGGTCAGGAACACCACCGCCAGGCACATGGGGACGCGTGACAGGTAATAGCGCGGCATGATGGGTACCGGCTCGAGGATGGCCGGGTGCAGCCGCCGTGTTAGTGCCACCGGCAACAAACACAACACCGAACACATGGCGGCAAAAATAAGCGGCTGGTAGTCGAGGTCGGGGAACAGCGTGAGCGAAAACTGCCCCAACACCGTACCCAACCCCGAAAACACCATGTAAAACGCAAAGACACGACCGCGCAAGGCATTGTCGGTTTGTTCGTTCAGCCAGTTTTCGATGACCATGAACTGCGTCACCATGGCCAGCCCGGCCAGAAACCGCAGCCCCACCCAGACCCACAGGTTGTCGACCAGCGCCTGCGCCAGTACCGCCACCGTAACCACGGCAGCCGACGACGCATATGCCCGGATGTGACCCACCCTGCCAATCAGCCGGTGGCCGTTTCGGGCCCCCAGTACCAGGCCCAGGTAGTACACCGCAATCAGTGCACCCACCCACACTTCCGACACCTGGGCTTCGGCCAGACGAATACCCAGGTAGGTGTTGAACAAACCTGTACCCAGCAACAACAACAGCGTTGCAAAGTACAACGAAAAAAACGAGACAACGGCACCCATCATGCCGTGTTGATTCCTTGCGTATTGATCATGCTTGCCTTAAAAAAAAGAAGATTACAGTTGCTTGAGCATGGTGGCGGCATCGCTGACTGCGTAGCCACCGCCGTTTTCAAGATTAAGCTGCGTGACGACACCATTGTCGACCACCATTGAATAGCGCTGCGAACGCACGCCCAGGCCACGCTCGACCAGGTCAAGCTCAAGGCCCAGCGCGCGTGTCCAGAGGCCGCTGCCGTCGGCCATCATTCGAATACGGCCGTCGACTTTTTGGTCGCGGCCCCAGGCGCCCATGACAAAAGCATCGTTGACGGCCACGCACCAAATTTCATCGATGCCTTTGGCTTTCAATGCGTCGTGGTGCTCGAGGTAGCTGGGCACGTGCTGTGCCGAACATGTGGGGGTAAACGCCCCGGGTACCGCAAACACAGCAATTTTCTTGCCTTTGGTCAGTTCGGAAACCTTAAACGCGTTAGGCCCCAGGCTGCAACCTTGCGTTTCGATTTCGATGAATTCGGTCAGTGTGCCTTCAGGAAGGGTGTCACCGGTTTTGATTGTCATGGCGGTCTCCGAGATAAATCATTGAAAAAATAAACATTCTAATACCAGCACGTCATGGCCTTGTAACGCAACCCTGCCAGAATCGTGGTCTTGAAAAGCATACACGCCCGTTATTGCAACCGGACGACACTCATGATCTTGCCCAAGATTTCTGCCGCCATTTTATCGATGGCCACCTACGGATCGGCCTACGCTGCCGCCGACCGCCAGCTGTGCATTTCTTTCGAGCAATGGGTGGTTATGGCCGGCGCCACCAATGGCGCGGCCTGCGTGTTTGGCGCTGACCTGCCCGATGCCAACCTGCACCGCATGACCGCTCGCCAGAACTTTACGCGCTTTGCCGACGAGCACAATTTAACGCTGGAGGAATTTGACCCGCTGTTCGAACGCGGCGTGATTGAAGGCCAAACGCTGGTCAAACGCCGGGCCGCCATTATTGTGCCGCGTCACGACCACCTGCTGCGCGGCTTTCATCATGACAAGGTCATCGACTACGCCAAAATCCGTCACGCCCTGACCCCGGGCTGACGCAACAGCGGCGCTTCGCCCACAACGCAGCCAGAGCTGGCGTCACGTTAGCAATGGCAGTCGCTATCGCTATCCCAGTCGCAGTCGCAGTCGCAGTCGCAGTCGCAGTCGCAGTCGCAGTCGTCAAAGCATATCGGCATTGCGTATATCATTAGTCTTTTATAAAGACAGCAATCCCGAGACGATGAACAAAGACGAAGCGCTCACCCTGAGCCACCTCGACGAATCCGGCCAAATCAAAATGGTCGACGTCGGCAATAAAACACCCACGCAACGCAGCGCCACCGCGCAAGGCCGCGTCAAAATGAGCGCGCAGGCGTTTGCCCTGCTCACCGCCAAAGACAACGCCAAGGGCGAAGTCCTGAACACGGCTCGCGTTGCCGGCATCTTGGCCGCCAAACGCTGCGCCGAGCTCATCCCCCTTTGCCACAGCCTGCCCCTCA
The DNA here is from genome assembly GCF_014237865.1 of Pusillimonas minor. Lineage (GTDB taxonomy): Bacteria > Pseudomonadota > Gammaproteobacteria > Burkholderiales > Burkholderiaceae_B > Neopusillimonas > Neopusillimonas minor. The sequence goes on along the minus strand of NZ_JACJUU010000004.1, from coordinate 72,920 downwards.
GTTTTGCCGGCGTCGATTTCGCGCTCGACGACGCCACGCACACCATTACCATCTCGGCCACCTGCCGCACCGACGCCAAAACCGGCGTCGAAATGGAAGCCATGACAGCCTGCAGCATCGCCGCATTAACGGTGTACGATATGTGTAAAGCCGCCGACAAAGGCATCATTCTGGAAACCATCAGGCTGATTCATAAATCCGGAGGAAAAAGCGGTGAGTGGCACAGCAATTAACGTTCTTTATTTCGCCCAGGTCGCCGAACTAACCGGCACGCGCCTCGAGTCGTGGCCCTTGGCCGAACCTGTTTCCGGCGCCCAATGGCTCGAGCAGCTCGAGGCCCGTTACCCGCAGTTAGCGCCGGCCCAGCGCCTCAAGCTTGCCGTCAACCAGTTTCATGTCAAGCATTCGGTCGTCATCAACCCGGGTGACGAAGTCGCGGTGTTCGAACCCGTCACGGGGGGCTGATATGGTTATTGTCCAAACCGAAGACTTCAACGCCGCCGAACTGACAGCCGCGCTGCGCAAGCGCCATGCCGGCCAGGCCGGCGCATTGGTCACCTTTACCGGCTATGTGCGCGACTACACCGAAGGCCAGGGCACACACACCCTGTTTCTTGAGCACTACCCGGGCATGTGCGAACGCGAAATTACCGACATTTGCCAACAGGCCATTGAGCGCTGGCAGGTGCCCGAACCCACCGTCGTTCATCGTGTTGGCGAACTGCACAACGGCGAACAGATTGTTTACGTGGGCGTTGCCAGCGCACACCGGGGCGACGCGTTCCGGGCCTGCGAATTTATCATCGATGCCCTGAAAACACGTGCCCCCTTCTGGAAGCGTGAAACCCTGGCCTCGGGTGAACGCTTCTGGGTGCAACAGCGCGAATCAGACGCCGAGAAAACCGCCCAATGGGCGCACGACACCCCGAACAACGCGAAGGAGTCATCGTGAGTAAAGCCGATACCCAAGCCCCAAAAGTTGCCCTGAACTGCGCGGTGCTGACTATTTCCGACACACGCACCCCAGACAACGACACCTCGGGCGACTACCTTGACCATGCCCTGACCGAAGCCGGCCACCAGTGCGTGCGCCGCGAGATCAGCAGTGGCAACATTTACCACATTCGCAAAATTATCAGCGACTGGGTCGCCGACCCCGATATCAACATTATTCTGACCAACGGCGGCACCGGGTTTTCTCATCAGAAATCAACTGGCGCCGCTATTACGCCCTTGCTCGACATGACCATTGCCGGGTTTGGCGAACTGTTCCGCCATTTGTCGTATCTCGATATTGGCACCTCTACGCTGCAATCCGACGCGTTTGCAGGAGCAGCCAACAACACACTTATTTTCTGCATGCCAGGGTCGACCAGTGCCTGCCACACCGCCTGGGAGCGCATCATCAAAGAGCAGCTCGACAGCACGCACCGCCCCTGCAACTTTGCCACCCACTATCTTAAGCCCGGAAACAAGACATGAATAACGCCATGCTTGACTTCGACGAGGCCCAACGCCGCCTTTCAGAAGCCGGCAGCGCGCCTGCGTCGGCCCAAACCTGCGCGCTGTCTGCAACGTTTGGCCGCGTGCTGGCGCAAGACATCGTCGCCCGCGTCGACTTGCCCCCGGCCGACAACAGCGCCATGGACGGTTACGCCATCCGTTACGCCGATTACGCCCCTGGCAAGGCCCTGCCCATACAGCAACGCTGTTTTGCGGGCGAGTCACCACAAGCCCTTAAACCCGGGCAAACCATTCGTCTGTTTACCGGCTGTGTCATGCCCGAAGGGGCCGACACCGTTGTCATGCAAGAAGACACGCTGGAACAAGACAACACCCTGACCATCACAACCCCGCCAGCCCAGGGTGCTCATGTTCGGCTGCGCGGTGAAGATGTCGAGCAAGACCAGGTTGTGCTGTCTGCAGGTACGGTGGTGCGCGCCCCCGAAATGGCCATGCTGGCCTCGCAAGGCATCCACAAAGTTCAGGTGTGGCCGCGCCTGCGTATCGGCATTCTGACCACCGGCGACGAACTGGTCGCCCCCGGCCAGCCATTGGGCCCTGCACAAATCTACAACTCGAATGGCGCCATGCTGGCCGGCCTGGTCCAACACATGGGCGCCGATGTCGTGCATACGCTGCACGCCGCCGACACCCACGAAGCCATCGAAGCCGCTTTCCAGACGCTGCTTGAAGACTGCGATCTGGTGTTGACGGTGGGCGGTGTTTCGGTGGGCGAAAAAGACCTCGTCAAGCCCACACTGGAACTGCTGGGCGGCAAGCTCGACCTCTGGAAAGTGTGTATGAAACCCGGCAAACCTGTGGCCCTGGCCACAGCACGAAACAAGCCGGTGGTCTGCCTGCCCGGCAACCCGGTATCGGCTTTTGTGGTGTTTGCCTTATTGGTATCGCCGCTGGTTCGGCGCCTGCAAGGGCGCGCCAATGTTTTGCCGCCCGTAGGTTATGGGCGTTTGCGCACGCACAGCCAGTTTCACGAAACCCGCGAAGAATTTTTACGCGTGCAGTGCAAACCCAACGCCAAAGGCATGCCGGTATTGGTCCCCTACGCGCTGCAAGGTTCGGCCATTATCAGTGCCCTGCCCTGGGCCTCGGGGTTGGCGCGCATTCCGGTCAATACGGTGGTGGGCGACGACGACATCGTGGCCTACTACGACTTTGCCCACTGGCTGTCTTAAGACTTTTACCCCGGGTCGGCCTGCGCCAGCGACTCGGGGGTATTGATATTCAAAAATTCGCGCTCGTGCGCATCGAAGCACACTTCGCGCCCCCCTGCCTGTTGCTGCCATAACCGCACCTTGCGGTCGCCGCCCAGCAAGTAAGCACGTAACGACGCGGCCAGCGACCGGTGCACCAGCATGCACAACGGAAACGACTGCGACGGCGTACGCGCGCTGACCAGCAACACGGCATGGCGGCTTGCTTCGTCGGCCAAACGGTCAGCCCAATGGGCAGGCACGCACGGCGTGTCGGCCGGCAACACCAGCATCCAGGGCGTTTGCACGCCCACCAACGCACTGGCTACCCCGGCCAGGGGCCCGGCATCGGGGCCATACACGGGGTCATCGGCCACCACGTTGCCGTAAGCCGCGTAAGCCTCGGCATTACGATTGGCACTGACCCACACCTGCGCCACCCTGGGGGCAAGGTAGTCGTGGACATACGATGCCAGCGGCCGCCCTTTTAACAGGGCAAGCCCCTTGTCTGCCCAGGGTTCGCCCACGCGCTGGAAACGCGTGGCCTGCCCCCCGGCCAAAATCAGGCCGGTGATATTGGCCGGTGTCGGGGGGAGCGTGTCAGCCACCGATATAGCTCATCTCGATTTTGGCCCGCGTTGTACCGGCTTTGCCGCGCACTTCTGAGTAGCGATCGGCCCGGCCCGTCCAGATGCCGGCAATATGCCCGGCCAGTTCGGCGTCGGACCCGCCGCTGCGCACGAGCGTGCGCAAGTCGTAGCCCTGATCGGCAAACAGGCACAAGAACAACTTACCTTCAGGCGACATGCGGGCGCGAGAACAGTCGCCGCAGAATGGATGAGACACGCTGGTAATAACGCCGATTTCGCCCGCACCATCAAGGTAGCGCCAGCGCTCGGCGACTTCGCCTACATAATCGGCCTGCACTGGCGCCAGCGGAAACTCGGCGCCAATGCGATCGAGCATTTCGCGCCCGGTCAGGACTTCGGACAAGTCCCAGCCGTTGGTCGAGCCGACATCCATGTATTCGATAAATCGCAGAATATGCCCACTGTGACGGAAGTGGCGCACCATCGGCATGATCTGATCGTCGTTCAGGCCTTTGCGCACCACCATATTGACCTTGACCGGCGCCAGGCCGACGTCGGCGGCCGCCTCGATGCCGTCGAGCACGGTGTCGACCGACACCTGGCTATCGCTCATACGCTCGAACAATGTCGGGTCGAGGGCATCGAGGCTGACAGTAACGCGTTTCAAACCCGCGTCTTTCAGTGCCCGAGCCTTCTTGCGCAACAGCGTGCCATTGGTCGTTAATGTCAGCTCAAGGGGCTTGCCCTCGGGTGTTTTCAGCTGGGCCAGCATCGCCACCAGCTTTTCGATGTCTTTGCGCAGCAAAGGCTCACCGCCAGTTAGCCGGATTTTTTGCACACCCAAACCCACCGCCACACGGGCCACCCGGGTAATTTCCTCGAAGCTAAGCAACGACGAATGCGGCATGAACGGATAGTCGGTGTCGAACACCTCGCGCGGCATGCAATACGTACACCGGAAGTTGCAACGATCGGTGACCGAAATGCGCAGATCGCGCAGGGGCCGCTGCCGGGTATCGACCAACGCTTGCCCGGGCTGCCAGTCAACATAAGGCAGCTCGCCCTGCACATCGGGCACGCCCTTGGCCATAAAAATGACTTTACTCATTGCTTTGTCTTTGTGGTTGTTATTCATGATTTCAGGCCGCCTTTCCCGCCAATTGAGGGAACGCTTCGTTCAGGGTCATGACCTGGCCCATCTGCCCCGCGTCGTAACCCACCAGGCCCGATACAAACTTACGATACCGCTCACCGTTTAATAATGCCAGCAGTTGACGCATGGAAGACGACGTCAGGCTGTCACGGTTGACGGCAAAAAAGTAGCGCTCTTTGGCCAGGGGAATAAACGACAGCCCGCAGCGCCAGGCGGCGGTCTCGACGCCAATGCCCACATCGGCCATACCACTGGCAATATGCGCTGCAATGGCCATGTGGGTAAATTCGCTGCTGTCGTAGCCATTGACCTGACGCGGGTCTATACCCAGACGCCGCAGCATCAGCCCCACCAGAAAACGCGTGCTGGAACCAATCTGGCGATTGACGAACCGGACATCGGGTTTGATCAGATCGGCGATGGAGTGGATGTTTTTAGGGTTGTCGGGCTGCACGAACATACCGGTATCGCGCTGCGCCAGGTAAATAAGGCAGTGCTGGTCGGCATTTAGCCAAGGGCTGTAGTGCTCCAGAATGGCGTGTTCGAACTCACCCACCGGCACCTGAAACCCGGCCAGATCGCATTCGTTGCGCGTTAACGACGCCAGCGCTTCGGTCGCAGTGCGGTAGCGCAATTCAATAGACAACATTTCGTGGGCGCTGGCCTGCTGAATCAACCCCTCGACGGCAAAACCATGGCTGGCATGCAAACGCAAACGCGGGCGGATTTCCGGGTGCAGGCTTTCGAGTGCTTCTTGCAGTTCAGACGCCATGCTTTGCAACGTCGGCGCCAGCCGTGCTTCCATGCGCCGGTTGGCCCACAACAAATGGTGCGCAAAAGGGGTCAGCTTCGTCCCTTGCCGCCGGCTGGTTTCTAGCAGCCCGGCCTCGAAAACGCCCTCGGCGCGACGCAACAGACCCCAGGCATGCCGGTATGACACACCGCATTCGCGACAGGCGCCGGCAATATTGCCGGTGGCCTCGATGGCAGCCAGCAAACGCAAAATATCACCCAGCGGGAACCGCGCGCCGTCGGGCGACTCGAGCGTCCATTCTGAGTTCAGGCGCGCTTGAAATTTATATGTCATTTATTTCATATTGAATCGGGGGGACTAACGCGGTAGATTATTGCAAATAAACGTTTTTTATTATGCACCAATAAACATAATAAAGCATCCGCCCCTTGCAAAGGACACTCCCCCATGTCAACCCCCGAAGATCCGGTCCGCTTTGCCGCGCAACGCGCACTCGACACCTATTCTGGCCAGCCCGGCAACCTGTTGCCCATTCTTCACGCCGTCCAGCACGAACTGGGCTGCATTCCCGACGAGGCCGTGCCGGTGCTGTCGCAAGCCCTGCAATTGTCGCGGGCCGAGATCCATGGCGTTATCAGTTTTTACCCGCACTTTCGCACTCAGGCGCCGGCCGGGGTCGTCCTCGAAATGTGCCGGGCCGAATCCTGTCAGGCCATGGGCGCGCAATCGCTCATCGACCATGCCCGTCAAAAACTGGGCTGTGACTTCCACGAAAACAGCGCCGACGGCAAGGTCACCCTTGAACCGGTATATTGTCTTGGGCTGTGCGCCCAATCACCGGCCGTCATGGTTAACGGCAAGCCACATGCCCGCATGACACCCGCCAAACTCGACCGCCTGCTGGCCGAACAGGGGGCCTGACCATGACTGCAACCGTGAAAATTTTCGTCCCCAAAGACGCGGCCGCTCTGGCCGTGGGCGCCGATGCCGTCGCCAACACCATCCAGGCCGAGGCTGACCGCCGTGGCATCAACATCGAACTGGTGCGCAACGGTTCGCGCGGGCTGCTCTGGCTCGAAACGCTCGCCGAAGTCGACACCCCCGAAGGCCGCGTGGCCTTCGGCCCCGTCGATGCCGACGATGTCGCCGGGCTGTTCGACGCTGGCTGGCATCTGAGCAAGCGCGATCACGCCCTGTGTCATGGCCCGACCGAAGACATTCCCTACCTCAAAAACCAGCAACGCCTTACTTTTGCGCGCGTGGGCATTACCGACCCGCTCAGTTTGTCCGACTACCAGGCGCACGGCGGCTTCGAGGGCCTGAAGCGCGCTATTGGCATGACGCCGGCCGAGATCGTCGAAGAAGTCACGCAGTCGGGTCTGCGAGGCCGCGGCGGCGCAGCCTTCCCCACCGGCATCAAATGGAAAACGGTGCTGAACACCCCGGCCGACCAAAAATACATTGCCTGTAACGCCGACGAAGGCGACTCGGGGACGTTCTCCGACCGCATGATCATGGAGGGAGACCCCTACACGCTTATCGAGGGCATGACCATTGCCGGCCTGGCAGTCGGGGCAACCCAGGGCTATATCTACCTGCGCTCCGAATACCCCCACGCCGCAGCTGCCCTGAACAGCGCCATCGACAACGCACGCGCCGTCGGCTGGCTGGGCCACGATATCGGCGGCAGCGGTCGTCACTTCGACCTCGAAGTGCGTATTGGCGCCGGCGCCTACATTTGCGGCGAAGAAACGTCGATGCTTGAAAGCCTTGAAGGCAAGCGCGGCCTGGTGCGCGCCAAGCCACCCCTGCCCGCCATCAAGGGCCTGTTCGGCAAACCCACCGTCATCAACAACGTTATTTCGCTGGCCACGGTACCCATCATTCTGGCCAAAGGCGCCAACTACTATCGCGACTTCGGCATGGGCCGCTCCATGGGCACACTGCCTTTCCAGCTGGCGGGCAACCTCAAGCAAGGCGGCCTGGTCGAACGGGCTTTTGGCATTACCCTGCGCGAACTGCTGTACGACTTCGGCGGCGGCAGCGCCAGCGGCCGGCCGCTCAAGGCCATTCAGGTGGGTGGCCCGCTGGGCGCCTACCTGCCCGAATCGCAATGGGATGTCCCCCTCGATTACGAAGCCTACATCGGCATATCAGCCATGGTCGGCCACGGTGGCCTGGTCGCCTTCGACGACACAGCCGATATGTCGCACCTGGCCGAATACGCCATGGAGTTCTGTGCCGTCGAATCATGCGGCAAATGTACCCCTTGCCGTATTGGCGCCGTTCGCGGTACCGAAGTCATTCAAAAAATCCGGGCCAACCACCAGCGCGAACAGCAAGTGCACCTGCTGCGCGACCTGTGCGACACCATGCTGGGCGGGTCACTCTGTGCCCTGGGCGGCATGACACCCTACCCTGTCCTTTCGGCGCTAAACCATTTCCCGGAAGACTTTGGCCTTGACGCAACCGCGCCCGCCAACCCCTGATACCGGAGCCAACCATGCTAGAAACCATTGCCAAACGCGACCGTGACTTCGGCACACCCGCCCGGGTCAGCACCCAACTGGTCAACCTCACCATCGACGGCCAGGCCGTTCAGGTGCCCGAAGGCACCTCGGTCATGCGCGCCGCCGCCGAAACGGGCATCAATATCCCCAAACTGTGCGCCACCGATTCGCTCGAAGCCTTCGGCTCGTGCCGCCTGTGCCTGGTGCACATCGAAGGCCGGCGCGGCTTCCCGGCGTCGTGCACCACGCCCGTCGAAGAAGGCATGGTGGTCATCACCGAAAACAAAAAGCTCAACGACATGCGTCGCAACGTCATGGAGCTGTACATTTCGGATCACCCGCTCGACTGCCTGACCTGCCCTGCCAACGGCGACTGCGAACTGCAAGACATGGCCGGCGTTGTGGGGCTGCGCAACGTGCGCTACGGCTACGACGGCGCCAACCACCTCAACGATACAACCGACGCCTCCAACCCTTACTTTGCGTACGACCCGTCCAAGTGCATCGTCTGCAGCCGCTGCGTGCGCGCCTGCGAAGACATCCAGGGCACATTTGCACTTACCATCGACAGCAAAGGGTTCGAGTCGCGCATTACCGCCGGCCAGAAAGATACTTTCCTTGAGTCCGACTGTGTGTCGTGCGGCGCCTGTGTCCAGGCCTGCCCCACATCGTCGCTCATGGAAAAAACCGTCATCATGATGGGCCAGCCCGAACACTCAGTGGTCACAACCTGCGCCTACTGCGGTGTCGGCTGTGCCTTCAAGGCCGACATGAAAGGCCAGGAAGTCGTACGCATGGTGCCCTGGAAAGACGGCAAAGCCAACCGCGGCCACTCGTGTGTCAAAGGCCGTTTTGCCTGGGGGTACGCCACACACAAAGACCGCGTCCTCAAACCCATGATTCGCGAGAAAATCACCGATCCATGGCGTGAGGTCAGCTGGGAAGAAGCCATCGGTTACGCAGCCTCGCAAATTCGCCGCATCCAGAACCAATACGGCCGCGACTCGGTAGGCGGCATTACATCGTCGCGTTGCACCAACGAAGAAACCTACCTCGTGCAAAAGCTGGTTCGTGCCGCCTTCGGCACCAACAACGTCGACACCTGCGCACGCGTTTGCCACTCGCCCACCGGCTACGGCCTTAAAACCACGCTGGGCGAATCGGCCGGTACGCAAACCTTCGACTCGGTCATGCACACCGACGTCGTCATCGTCATGGGCGCCAACCCCAGCGCGGCGCACCCCGTGTTTGCCTCGCGCCTGAAAAGCCGCCTGCGTCAGGGCGCCAAACTTATTGTCATCGACCCACGCACCATCGAGCTGGTCAGCTCGCCGCACATCAAGGCCGACTACCACCTGCCGGTTCGGCCGGGCACCAACACCGCCCTGCTCACGTCAATGGCACACGTTATTGCCACCGAAAACCTCATCGACGAAGCCTTTGTTGCCGAGCGTTGCGAGACCAAGGCCTTCAACGAATGGCGTGAATTTGTATCGCGCCCCGAAAACTCGCCCGAAGCCATGGCCGAGATCACCGGGGTCAATGCCAACGACTTGCGCGGCGCGGCCCGCCTGTTCGCCACCCACGGCAACGGTTCTATTTACTACGGTCTGGGTGTAACAGAGCACAGCCAGGGCTCCACCACCGTCATGGCCATTGCCAACCTGGCTATGGCCACCGGCAATATCGGCCGCGAAGGGGTGGGCGTCAACCCGCTGCGCGGGCAAAACAACGTGCAAGGCTCGTGCGACATGGGCTCGTTCCCGCACGAACTACCCGGCTACCGCCATGTATCCGACAACGCCGTCCGACAGCAATTCGAACAGGCCTGGGGCGTCACCATCCAACCCGAACCCGGCCTGCGTATTCCCAACATGTTCGACGCGGCCCTTAGCGGCTCGTTCAAGGCGCTGTATTGCCAGGGCGAAGACATCGTCCAGTCTGACCCCAACACGCAACACGTTACTGCGGCCCTCAGCGCGATGGAATGCATCATCGTCCAGGATATTTTCCTGAACGAAACCGCCAAGTACGCCCACGTATTCCTGCCGGGCTCGTCGTTCCTGGAAAAAGACGGCACCTTCACCAACGCCGAGCGTCGTATTTCGCGGGTACGCCAGGTCATGGAACCCCAGGCCGGCCTGGCCGACTGGGAAGCCACCTGCGCATTGTCCAATGCGCTGGGCTACCCCATGAACTACAAGCACCCCAGCGAAATCATGGACGAAATCGCCAGCCTGACACCGACATTCACAGGCGTTTCGTTTAAACGGATCGACGAGTTGGGCGGCAGTGTTCAGTGGCCCTGCAACGAAGACGCCCCCGAAGGCACCCCCATCATGCACATTGACCAATTCGTGCGCGGCAAGGGCAAGTTCGTCATTACCCAGTACGTACCCAGCGACGAGCGCAGTACGCGCAAGTTCCCGCTGCTGCTTACCACCGGGCGCATTTTGTCTCAGTACAACGTGGGGGCTCAAACCCGGCGCACCGACAACGTCTTGTGGCACCACGAAGACGTACTGGAAATTCACCCGCACGATGCCGAAGAGCGTGGCATCAGCATGGGCGATTGGGTTGCCGTTCAAAGCCGGTCGGGCGAAACAGCCTTACGCGCCGAAATCACCGACCGCGTCCAGCCCGGCGTGGTTTACACCACGTTCCACCACCCCGAGTCGGGCGCCAACGTCGTCACCACCGACAGCTCCGACTGGGCCACCGACTGCCCCGAGTACAAGGTCACTGCAGTACAAGTGCGCCGGGTCACGCAACCGTCCGATTGGCAGGCCCACTGGACGCGCTTTACCGATATGCAGCACGACCTGCTTGAAAAGCGCATCAAAGAACCTGCGCCTTCAAACTGAGCTTCTCCCGCATGACCCAGCCGGCCTCGACACCCGCACCCACCTTCACCGGCGCCCCCACGCCGGCGACGGGCGGCGGGGTGTCGTCTGCCGTCTGGCGATACTGCGCGGGCACAGCCGGGCTGCAGCCCGACACCGACATACTCGCCGAAGAAACGGCCATTGCCCTCGAGTACAACGGCATCAGCCATGCCACCGTGCTGGCCACGCCGCTAAACCTCGAAGACCTGGCCTATGGGTTTTCGCTGACCGAAGGTATTATTCGTCGGCCGGCCGACATCTACGACATCGAAACACACGAACAAGACAACGGCATTGTTGTTCAGGTCACTATTGCCTCGGCCTGTATCAACGACCTTAAACAACGTCGCCGCAGCCTGGCAGGGCGCACCGGTTGCGGCCTGTGCGGCCTTGAAAGCCTGAGCGATGTCGAAAGAAAGCTGCCCGCCCTGCCCGGTCGCGCGGCACGCATCAACCCAAACGCTGTGTTGGCCGCAGCAGGTCGCCTGCGCGACAGCCAGCCTGTTCATGCACAAACCGGCGCCACGCATGCCGCTGCCTGGGCCGACATGCAAGGGCAACTACTGTCGGTACGCGAAGACGTCGGCCGTCATAACGCATTCGACAAACTCATTGGCCATCTAGCCCGACAAGGTCAAGATACAACCGAGGGCTTTGCCGTCATTTCAAGCCGGGCCAGCTTCGAGATGGTCCAGAAGGCGGCCGCAGCGGGCATCGGCGCCGTCGTGGCGGTATCTGCGCCCACACACTATGCTGCCCAAATGGCACACAACCTGAATGTTTTACTGGTGGGTTTTACCCGGCAAAACGCTTTTACCGCGTACGCCCACCCCGAATATCTTTCCAGCGAAGGAAGCCCCTCGTGAACAATATCGACCACTTGATCAAACTGGCCAACCGGATTGGCGATTTCTTCAATGCCATGCCCGATCGGGCCGAAGGCATTGAAGGCGTGACCAACCATATCCAGAAGTTTTGGGAACCTCGCATGCGTAAGGCGCTGCTCGACTACCTGGCCGCCCACCCCGATGGCAAAACCCCGAACATCGAACTGAACGCCATTGCACTCGAAGCCCTGACGCAGCATCGCGACCGCCTGACGCCCAAAACCGCCACGACTGCTTAACGCCCGACAGGCAGGCATAAAAATGCCGCTTGTGCCCGCACAACATGTGGCACACAAGCGGCAACACCCGTAGCACCGGCCCGCAATACACGCGATACCGGCACGCCGACGGGTTATTTATCTTCTTTGACGCGGTAAACCAGCACGGCTGTTTTAGCCAGGCTAAGCACCTTGGCTGTTACGCTGCCCAACAGCAAACGCGACAAACCACTGCGGCCATGGCTACCAATAAAGATCAGGTCGCAACCGTTTTCTTCAGCAGCGTGTACAACGCCGTCGGCCACATTGAAATTGGTAGTGGCAACCTTGCTGACCTTGACGCCCGCCGTATCGGCACGATCGGCAACAGCCTGCAGATATTTTTCGGCTTGTTCGGCGACGGTTTTATCGTAGTCTTCGTCGGTAATGGCGTAGGCAGCGGCCATGCCGTCGAACCCGACCGTTGCGGCAAACGGTTGCGAAACGTGCAACGCAACAACTTCGGCACCGATTTCTTTAGCAAAACATACACCCTTGTTGGCAGCCTGTGCCGAAAGTGCAGAGCCGTCGGTAGGGATAAGAATTTTCTTGAACATGGGTTGGGCCTTTTGCAGGGATTAATGTTGGTACACCATGGTACGAACGGACGTTAAAAAAATAAAGTCGGGATTCTGCCGTAGTTTGCGCTGAATCAAGAAGTAGCGGCACGGAACAGATTGGTACACCGCGCACCGCTGCGGCAATACGCCAATACGGGGCCGGGCAAGGTATTGAGCAACTGAGAGAAGCGGGCGACGTCTTCGGCCGTGATGGCGCCGCTGACGACAGGTTGATACTCAACCTGCAAGCCTGCAGCTTTTGCCGCGGCAATCACATCGGCCGACGTGGGCTGATCGGCACCACCTTCGAAATCGGGACGATTGATAATGACACTTTTATAGCCGGCCGCAGCCACGGCAGCCATATCTTCGGGCGCCAATTGCGGGGCAACCGAAAAGCTATCGGTAAGGGGGTTAACAGGTACAGCCATTTTATTTGCTCCGTCTGACGGCAGCGGCGTGTGTGCCACTGCAAAAAATAAATATTCGCCTTCCAGTTTACACCTGCACACGCACGCCGTAACGGCTAAGCGCGTTGGCAAATGCCGGGCCGTGCAACAGGGTAAATTCAGCATTGCGTTGCGGGTCGATGCGCGCATCATCCACTTGCGCCTGTTCGGGGTGACACATCATGACGTCGCCGGGTTGGGCCACCGACACCCAGGCATCGAGCCAACGGCCATACGCAGCCGCACCGCCCTGAAAGTCGTACGCCCCCAGAAAACGCGGATTGGTCTGGAAGCCGCTTTCGCGGGCCAACTTAACCAACGCACCCGCACCCAAGGCCTGAATGACGCGCGCCTTGAAACGCAGGCCTGCCGGCATGGCGGGTTGCGAACGCATTTGGGTGCTGCGCAGCCAGAACCCGGGCTTGTGTCCGTACCGGCGCGACAACTCGAACACAAGCTCGTCACGAATTTGCGGCAGTTGATGGACATGCAAATGACCATCGGCATAGTCAGGTGCCTGCCCCATTACGGCTTCAAAACGGTCAAGCTGACGCACGATTTGAGCCCGCACGGCCGCGACATCAAGACGATAAAGGTAGGCGTCGCAAATAAGCGCCTTTAACGGCTGATGCAGCCCGGGCTGCCCCAGGTTGTCGGTGAAGTTAAGGTGCAGACCCTTTTGCACTTGCCGGGCCCGCAAAGCCGCTGCGCCTTGCGCAAAGCAAGGGCCATCGACCAGGCAACTGGTGGCGCTTAAACGCCCTGCGTCGGCCAGAGCCAGAATGGCGCGATTGGCGGCAGGGTTCATGCCGAAGTCGTCGGCGCATACAATGAGCGGTTTCAGGTCGCCATTGCTGGCCTGCTTGTCTTGCGAACTCATCATGCAGAAATTAATGGGCCAGGTGGCCTGGTTTGTATTAGTAGGCTGTGCCGCCGCGGCAACCCATTGGCTGGTCGTCGTGGCTGCGGTGTCGTTACTGGGGCTAGCCCCATTGCTGGCCAACGTAGCGGGTTGGCTGGTTGCGTTTTGCGTATCGTTTGCCGGGCACTATACCCTGACTTTCAGGCACCAGGGTGCGCCGCTTGGCCAGGCACTGCGGCGATTCTTTGCCGTGTCGGCGGCCGGCTTTGGTATTAACGAAGTGGCTTATGCCCTGTTGCTGCATGCCACACCCATACGGTACGACGTACTGCTGGCGCTGATCTTGATTGCAATTGCCGTATTGACCTTTGTCGCCGGCCGGTTCTGGGCATTCAGGCAGGCGGGCGCGCAAAAGGTATAAGCGACGCCACGTTTGCAATGCCAATTAAACGCACCCGGCCCACTGTTGGTTTTGACGCTTGCAATGCGCGGCGCGCAGTTAACGCCCCTTAAACCTCACTGTCGGGGATATCTCCCGGCGTTGTAAGCCCCTGCCCGTGGCGCTTGCGTACGATGTACACGGGGCGGTTTTTAACCTCGCCAAAAATACGCCCGATGTACTCGCCCAGCACGCCCACCGACACCAGGTTGACACCCGCAAAAAACAAAATAACGGTGGCCAACGTGGTAAACCCTTGCACCGGATCGCCAAACAACAAATGCTTGATGACCGTAAACGCCCCAAACGCAAAGGCCAGTAGCGAAATCACAATACCTGCCACGCTTAATACGCGTAGCGGCCAGGTCGTAAATGCCGTCAGGCCGTCTATGGCAAACCCGAACAACTTAAACGGCTTGAAGGTGCTGGTGCCGTGCAGCCGCTCGGGCGGATGATAATAAAAAGGCTCGGCCTTGAAGCCTACCCAGGCAAACAAGCCTTTCATGAAACGATTGCGTTCGGGCAGCATCAGCAAGGCATCAACGACCGAGCGGTCCATCAGCCGGAAGTCTCCCGCGTTTTCACCCGCACACCGCCGGGCGTACGCATAAGCTGATAAAACAATTTGGTGCCAACACGTTTGAAGGCAGATTCGTCGTGACGGCTGGCACGCACGCCATAGACCATGTCGGCGCCCGCCTGCCAGCGCGCCAGCATTTCGGGGATAAGCGCCGGTGGATGCTGCAGGTCGGCATCCATACTGACCACCACCTGGCCTTGCGCTGCCTCGAGCCCGGCGCTAAGAGCGTTTTCTTTGCCAAAGTTGCGCGACAACTGCAGGTAAACAATTTCGGGGTGAGCCGCCGCCAGCCGGTTGACCAGTTCGGGCGTGGCATCGGTGCTGCCATCGTCGACCACAATAATCTCGTAGCGCGGTGTCAGCTTTTTAAGTACAGTAATCAAGCCGGGAATCAGCACTCCAAGGTTGGCATGCTCGTTCAGGCAAGGTACAACACAACTAATAGACTCTGGGTTCGACATATTCAGAAGACGACAACGCTACGCTGGCCAAACAGCCAGTTTACAGTTTATCGATTCCAGAAAAAACTATTGACGTTTCATCACACTCGCCAATAAGATATATTTAATAGTTATCTTATAGAAAGGCCTGCTTATGTCGACCCGAGACACACTTTGCACCGAAGACGAAATTCGGCAAATGGTTCATCTTTTTTACGACCGGATCCGGCAAGATGACCAGCTAGGCCCCATTTTTAACCATCACATTCACGACTGGGACACCCACCTGCAACGCATGGTTGACTTCTGGTCATCCATGCTGCGGGGCACGGGCACCTACGAAGGCACCCCCATGCCCAAGCACATTGCCCTGCCCGGCCTGACGGCGCAGCTGTTTGGTCACTGGCTCGATCTCTTCCACAGCACGCTGGCCACGCTGCCCAACCGCGCCATGGCCGAAAAAGCCGAAACCTTTGCCGAACGCATCGCGCGCAGCCTGTGGTACGGCTACCAGCTGCACAACGCCCCCAACGCGCCCTTGCGCGAGGTTGCCCGTGCCTGAAATTTTCAACATCGCCGAACCCGCGCCTGCCGGACGCGGCCGCCCGTCATGGCAAGCCCTCCTCGAAATGGGCTTTCGGCCGTTATACCCGGCCGGTGTGCTCTGGGCCCTGATTTCGGTTGCGTTGTGGGTATATGCGCCTGGCCTGCTGTCGCCTCGCCTGGGGGTATTGGCCTGGCATGCCCACGAAATGCTTTGGGGCTTTATTGCCACCATCGCCGTCGGCTTTCTGTTAACCGCCGCCGCCACCTGGACGGGCATCAACCCGCTTAAAGGCAAGCCACTGGCGCTTTTGTGCGGGCTGTGGCTGGTGGCACGGCTGGCGTACTTGGGCAGCAACACCACTTGGCTGGCCATTGCCGTGGTGGCCGAAACCCTGTTCTTTGCCATTGCCGCCCTGGCGTTATGGCGCGTTATTGGCAAAACCCAAAGCCGGCGTAATTACGGTGTGCCCTGGCTGGCCATGGGCCTGGCGGTTGCCAACCTGCTGTATGTTCACGCAGCCTGGCTGGGCGACTACAACGCCCTCATGACGGCGTTTAATATCGGGCTCGTCGACATGGCGGTTATTGCGCTGCTGGTCGCCCGCCGGGTGATCCCTTTTTTTGCAATGCGGGCCATTAACGGGCTCGAACTGCCCATGCATATGGGTACCGGCCAGCTTCAACTGGGCCTGGGCTTGTTCGCCATTGCCACCGGGCTTGTCGGCCTGCCCCGCATTATGGCCATCGCACTGGCGCTTACCGGCCTTATCAGCCTGTACCAATTATTTACCTGGAAGCCGGTCGCGGTCCGCAGCAAGCCCATTTTATGGATCCTGTACATCGGATACGCCTTCATGGGGCTAGGGCTGATCACCGCCGGCGCCTGGCTGCTCGACTTAACCCCCGGCACACTGACGCGTGCGGCGGTACCGGCACACCTCATTGGCATGGGGGGGTTCTCGGTGCTGATTATTGGCATGGTCACGCGCACCGCCCTGGGCCACCTGGGGCGCCCTTTACAGCTCGACCAAAGCATGGTCGCCAGTTACGGTTTCATGCTGGCTGCGGTATGCTTGCGGCTTGCCGCACTATGGCCATCGTCGTTTGCCGCCGGCTTGCTGCATGCAGCAGCCGCCTGCTGGGTGGTGTCGTTGGCGCTGTACCTGTGGCGGTTTGTGCCCTGGTTAATCAGGCCGCGTTTTAATGCAACGCCCGTACCCTCAACAACCGTCAATATACGCGCAGCAGCCAGCCCCCGGCGGCCCAGTTAAAACATAACTTTTATATGCGCCTCACTACCCTGACCGACTACGCGCTGCGCCTGCTGATGTACGTGGGCCAGCACCCCGACCGCCTGTGCACCATCGCCGAAATCGCCGGCGCCTACGGCATTTCGGAAACCCACCTGATGAAGGTAACGCACCGCCTGGCACAAAACGGCTGGATAGAAACCATACGCGGCAAAAACGGCGGCATGCGCCTGGCCAGGCAACCCAAAGACATCAACCTGGGCAAGGTGGTGCGCGACACCGAAAACGACTTCGCCCTGGTCGAATGCTTTACCACCGGCAACGCCTGTACCCTGACAGGCCAGTGCGGGTTAACCGGTATTTTTGCCGGGGCGCTAGAACAGTTTTTACACCACCTCGACGGCTACACCCTGGCCGACATCTTGCCGCCGCCGGCCGCAGCAAACGCATTGGCCGGCGAACACCCGGTTAAATTCGATCGCATCGAATCGTAATGGCGCTGGCGCGAAGTTCGGCCATGACCGCGTCGCTGACCTCGCCCTCGACGTCAGACACCACGTAACCGACCTCGCCCAGCGTTTGCAGTTGCTGGCGAACGATGTTCAGGCCGTGTGAAGCCATAACGCCGCTGAGCGTACCCAATGCACCCGGCACATTTCTGTGAACGTGCAAGATACGCGTCGCACCACCGGCATCCTGGTAGGGGACTTCGGGGAAATTGACGGCCCCTTTGGTGGTGCCGCTTTTAACAAAACGCACCAGTTTCTCGGCCACTTCGCGGCCGATATTTTCTTGGGACTCTTGCGTACTGCCCCCGATATGCGGCGTAAGAATAACGTTACGCATGCCTATCAGTGGGCTTTGCAGCGCCTCGTCGCGCCCTTTGGGCTCGACCGGGAAGACATCAATTGCCGCCCCCGACAAATGCCCGCTTTGCAACGCCTGATGCAGGGCATCGATATCAACCACCGTACCGCGCGATGCATTAATTAAAATGCTGCCGGGCTTCATGGCCTGCAGCGCTTTTGCATTAACAAGATTTTTGGTGCCACTACCACCGGGCACATGCAACGTCACCACATCGGCCTGTTCAAGCAACTGATGCAACGAGGTGCACGCACGGGCGTTACCCAACGGCAACTTGGCTTCAACGTCGTAGAACACCACCCGCATGCCGGCAGCCTCGGCCAAAATACCCACCTGCGAACCAATATTGCCGTACCCGACAATACCCAGGGTTTTACCCCGGGCTTCGAAAGCGCCATCGGCGGCTTTATCCCAGTGACCATGATGGACACGATCGTTTTTTTCGGGGATACGACGCAGCAACAGAATGGTTTCGCCCAAAACCAGTTCAGCCACCGAGCGCGTGTTCGAAAATGGTGCATTGAACACCGGAATGCCCTTAAGCATGGCGGTGTTCAAATCGACCTGATTGGTGCCAATGCAGAAACAACCCACGGCACGCAACTGAGGCAACGCGGAAAAGAGCTCGGCATCGAGATGCGTACGCGACCGGATACCGACCAGTTCGGCCCCCTGCAGCGCATCACGCAGCTCGGCTGGCGGCAATGCCGCCGCGTAGGTAACCACATCGGTCAAACCCGCTTCGTTAAACACTTCCAGGGCGCTGGGATGAATATTTTCGAATAAAACAATTCGCGTCATGATGCCTTCCAGTAACAAATTACCCAAACTTCATTGTGGACCATCGGACCGGCCATGGCCCGCTCACCCCTACCGCAATCAGGGGTAAGCACACCGAATGTGTCGTATTAGTGCAAACCACTAGCTTGTGGTAATGTTCGTGGCATGAATCTTGCTTGAGAACCATCGAATGTCCGGCCCTCTTCACGGGCTGGATACGTGTTCAAGGTTCCGAACGGAGGTTCAATATGAAAATCATCCCGGCCAACCACCGCAGCCCTGCCCTGGCTGACAACGCCACCTGTCGGCGCGAAGCAACACAAGCGGCTTATGTACTGCCATCGTTAATGAAATGCTATATGCCGCCCAGCGCCAGTGAAACACTGGCACGACGGCTGGGCGCCTGGCTAAGCCAGGCCGGGCAGAAATTCAAAGCCCTGAATTAAGATCAGGACTCGGCCACAGCGCCCGAAGGCTCGGGCAAAGGGTCGAGCGACCGCCAAAGGCATGGCTTGCCGACGGCATCATCGAGCACCTTCAGATACTGCTGATGCTCGACCATTTCAGCTTCTGATGCACGCAAAACCTTAAGCACCGACGCATCGAAAGCGGCCAGCCCCTGGCCACCGCCGCCCTGGCCATCGTGCGCGTCAAAATCCATCAGCAAGGTGTCTTGCCCGCGCGTCATCGCCAGCCATACCTCGGCCAAAAGCTCGGAGTCGAGCAACGCCCCGTGCAAGGTACGGTGTGCATTGGAAATGCCGTAGCGTTCGCACAAGGCATCGAGCGAATTACGCTTGCCCGGGTGCAACTCGCGGGCATACAGCAGAGAATCGGTTATCGAGTCACACAACGTACGGAACGGACCCAGCCCGGCCCTGTTAAGCTCGGCGTCGAGAAATTTGACGTCGAATGCCGCGTTATGAATGATGACCTCGGCACCCGCCACATAGTCGACAAGTTGTGACGCAACCTCGTGAAAGCGCGGGTAAGCAGACAGAAATTCGGTGGTCAACCCGTGCACGTTCAAGGCTTCCGGGTCGCTGTCGCGATCCGGGTTCAGGTACAAATGCAAATGACGGCCCGTCAGGCTGCGATTCACCATCTCGACGCAGGCCAGTTCAACCACCCGATGCCCTTGGGCAGGGTCCAGACCAGTGGTTTCGGTGTCGAGAATTATTTGACGCATGGCAATTTAAACAATAAAAGAAAAAACATGAACAGTGCCGACAACCGGTAACGCGGCGCCGGCATGGCGCAGGCGCAACACACGCCGCGCCTGAAACCGCGCACAGCGGCGCCTATAATTTAAGCCCTGACCGCCTGCCGACCGGCAATAAGAGAATACGCCACAGGCACCACGTACAAGGTCAGCAGCGTACCAAACGACAGGCCGCCCACCAGCACCCAGCCAATCTGCTCGCGCGATTCGGCGCCGGCGCCGGTTGCCAGTGCCAGCGGCACCGTACCCAACACCATCGCCCCCGTCGTCATCAAAATGGGCCGCAATCGCAGCACACTGGCTTCGGTCACGGCATCAATCACATTGCGGCCCTCCTGGCGCAACTGGGTCGCAAATTCGACAATAAGAATACCGTGTTTGGTAATAAGACCAACCAGTGTAATCAGGCCAATCTGGCTATAAATAGACAGCGTCCCCCCGGTGAGCCACAAGGCCAACAGGGCGCCCGTCATGGCCAGCGGCACCGACAACATAATAATGAACGGGTTTCGCCAGCTTTCGAACTGGGCGGCCAGTACCAGGTAAATAAAGGCCAGCGCCATGACAAACACCAGGTAAATACTGCCTGACGAATCGCGAAACTCGCGTGACTGGCCATCGAGGTCGATTTGCACCGTGGGCGGCAGGGTATCGCGCGCCACGGCAAACATATGGTCAAGCACCTCGCCCAGCGCATAACCGGGCGCGACCGACGCCTGCACTTTGACCGCACGCAGGCGATTAAAGTGGTTGAGCGACTGCGGCGACACGCTTTCGGTGACATCAAGGAAGTTGGACAACTGCACCATGCCCCCTTGCGCGGTACGCACGTAAATATCCGAGATGTCGCGCGGATCGGCGCGGTCTTGCTTATTGACCTGCACAATCACATCGTACTGTTCGCCGCTGTCTCGAAAGCGGGTTACCTGCCGCCCGCCCAGCATGGACTCGAGCGTGCGGCCCACCGTGCCGACATCCACACCCACGTCAGCCAGTTTCTCGCGATTCACGGCCACCGTAAGCTCGGGGGTGTTCAAGCGCAGGTCGGTATCAATATTCTGCAGCCCAGGGTAGCCGGCAAGCTTCTCGACGAAATCGTCAACCAAACGACCGATTTCTTCGTAGGGCGCCTGGCTCATGATGACGAACTCGATGGGCTTGGAGGTGGCCCGCTGACCAAACGATGGCGGATTGCTGGGGAAGGCCCGCACACCGGGCAACCCCATAAACTGCGGCAAAAGGCCGGCGGCAATTTCTTGCTGCGAACGTTCGCGCTCATCCCAGGGCTTAAGCCGCAAAATGGCAAAAGCCTCGGTCACCGTCGGAAACCCGACAATAGACTGATTGCCGGAGGCCTCGGAGATACCGGAGTACATCTGTTCGATACGCTTCACGCTGTCGAGCGTGTAATCGAGCGTCGAGCCGTCTGGCGCGCTGACAACACCGAACACCACGCCACGGTCTTCCAGCGGCGCCAGCTCGCTTTTTATGGTTTTGAAAAGCACGCCGCTGGCCGCCGCCACCAGCAAGCCCAGCACGACAACCGCAAGGCGGTGGCGCAACGCAAAACCCAGACTGTTGCGATAGGCCCGGGTCATGCCTTCGAGGAGGTTCTCAATGAACATGTACACCTTGCCGTGCGACGGCTGATGCTTAAGCAAGGTAGAGCACATCATGGGGGTTAAGGTCAGTGCCACAAAGCCCGACACCAGCACCGCCCCGGCCAGCGTCAGGGCAAACTCAATGAACAGACGTCCGGTGCGCCCGGTTGCAAAGGCCAGCGGCGCATACACAGCCACCAGCGTCAGCGTCATGGCAATCACCGCAAAGGCAATTTCTTTAATACCCAAAAAAGACGCTTCAAGCCGCGACTTGCCCTCTTCGATGTGCCTATAAACGTTTTCAAGCACCACAATGGCGTCATCCACCACCAGACCAATGGCCAGCACCATGGCCAGCAGCGTCAGGGTATTAATTGAAAAGCCAAACAAATACATAATGCCGAACGCCCCGATGAGCGACACGGGTATCGTCACGATAGGGATCAGACTGGCGCGCACGTTGCGCAAGAAGAAGAAAATGACCAGCACCACCAGCACGACGGCCTCGAGGATGGTCATGTATACCGAGTTGATGGACTCTTGAATGAACACCGAGCTGTCGTAGGCGATATTCAAGCGCATGCCATCGGGCAGATTCTGGTTGATCTGCTCAACCTCGGCGCGCACGGCCCGGGACAGATCGAGCGGGTTGGCCGTTGATTGCTTGGTAACGCCAATGTTAAGACCATCGTTGCCGTTAAAGCGCGACAAAATGCGCTCGTCGGCAGGGCCGATTTCGACATTGGCCAGATCGCCCAGGCGCACGGGGTAACCGCTAACGGTGGCCACAATGACGTCTTTAAACTGCTGCACGGTTTGCAAGTCTGTGGTCGACACCACTGAAAACTCGCGCATGGCCGATTCGATGCGACCGGCCGGAATCAGTACATTCTGCTCGCGCAACGCCGACTCGACATCTTGTACGGTCAGGTTATAGCCCGCCAGTTTGGCCCGATCGATGTAAATGCGCATGGCCGGCTGGCGTTCGCCAAAAATACGAACTTCTGCCGCGCCGGGCAACACCGACAACCGGGTTTTGATGTACCGGTTCAGGTAGTCGGACGCCTCCATGGTGCTTAAACTACCGGCCTCGACAGCAATGTAAATAATGGGTGTCGAATCGGCCTCAACCTTGCTGATCACCGGCTCGTCGATTTCGTCGGGTAAAAAACGGCGGGCGCGCGACACCTTGTCGCGCACATCGGCTGCGGCCGCGTCCGGGTCGCGATCCATATTGAACTTGATACTGATCCAGCTGCGTTCGGAGCGGCTGCGGGACGTCATCACGTCAACCCCTTCCATACCCGACAACTGGTCTTCAAGCGGCTTGGTCACCTGCGACTCGACCACTTCGGGTGACGCCCCCTTGTAATCGGTCATGACCGACACGACGGGCTCGTCGATGGCCGGGTACTCGCGCACCGTAAGGCGATCGTATGAAATCAGGCCGACCAGCACCACCAGCAGGGAAAGCACCGTGGCAAATACAGGGCGCTTGATACAAACTTCGGACAGAACCATGATGCGTTCCCCGGATCAGGAGGCCGACGGACCGGCAGCGGCCGGTGCAGGCGCAGAAGCGCCGGCAGCCGCCGGCAAGGTCAAAATACGCACCGGGGTGCCATCAGCAATTTTTTGCAGGCCGGCAATCACCACCTGGTCGCCCGGCTGGACACCGCTCAAGATTTCAACTTGCCCCGACCGCCGCTGACCGATCTCGACCACGACCCGGCGCACAACACCGTCTTCGACACGAAACACAAAGCGCTCTGGCCCGGCCGACTGCAGGGCGGTTTCCGGCACTACGGTAACCTGTGTGTTTTCGAATACCAACTGGACACGGGCAAACATACCCGGGCGCAATTTGCCGTCGGGGTTGGGCACGTCGGCGCGCACCAGCACCGAACGGCCACCCACGTCGACCTGCGGGTTAGCCGCTTTTACGCTGCCCTTACGCGACTCGCCCGGCAGCGCATCGAAGCGCACCGTCAGACCAAGGCCAACCGCGATCTGGTCCACATACCCCTCGGGCACACGGAAATCGACCTGCAAGGGGTCGATGGACTCGATAGGCGCAATATCGGTGCCGGCACTCACATAATCGCCCACAGAAACCTGACGCAAGCCAATCACGCCATCGAAAGGCGCCAGAATGGCGGTTTTATCGAGCTGAGCTTGCGCCAGCGCCACCGCGGCCTGCTGCACTTTAAGCTGGTTAAAGGCTTCGTCTCGGGCTTGCTTGCTAATAAACCCTTGCTGAGTCAGCGTTTGGGACCGCTGATACTGCGTATTAGCCAGGCTAAGGTTGGCCTGGGCCTGTTGCAGCTGAGCTTTGACGACGCTGTCGTCCAGGCGAACCAACAACTCGCCCCGCTTGACGGGTTGCCCCTCGGCAAACTTGATGTCGGCAATTCGGCCCGCAACTTCAGGGCGCAAAACAACAGCATTCTCGGAACGCAAGGTACCCACAGCCGAGACTTCACGCGGCATGCTGACCTGAACCACCGGCGCCACCTCGACACCCACCTGCCGCGGCCCGGCCGCAGGCGCGCCTGCAGGTTTGGCTGCCTGGGTTGCGGCCGACGCGCTGGCATTTTGTGCAGGTTGTCCTGCACCGGGCCCCCACCACCTGGAGCCTGCCACGCCCAAAGCGGCGCCTATACCCAATACGACCAGAAAACCTGCAACGTTTTTGTTCATGAAAGCGTGTTCATCTATAAGCGGGTTACGGGAACCGGCCCACGAAAGGCCGACGTCGATAATAGCGCATGCCGGAGCCGCACGAAGCTCCGGCGAAGTAACCGCAATGCGGGTTGACAGCTAGGCGGCCGCGCGTCGCGCAACTTCCACCCCTTGGTTAGCCAGCGCGTCTGCCTTTTCATTTCCCGGGTCACCGGCATGACCGCGCACCCATTGCCAGGTCAGCTCGTGCTCGTGGGTGAGTTCGTCGAGCATTTGCCAGAGATCGGCATTTTTGACCGGCTTTTTGTCGGCCGTACGCCAACCCCGACGCTTCCAGTTATCGAGCCATTCGGTCATACCTTTTTGCACATACTGCGAATCGGTATGAATGACGACCTTGCAGGGGCGCTTCAAGGCCCGCAGTGCCTGAATAACGGCCATCAACTCCATACGATTATTGGTGGTTTCGGGCTCGCCGCCACATAAACTTTTTTCGTGACGCCCCTGACGCAAATACGCGCCCCATCCTCCCCACCCGGGGTTTCCTTTACAGGCACCGTCTGTCCAGATATTGACCGGTGCGGTGTGTTGCAGACTCATGCTTTCCTTGTTGATTTAACCTAACTGCCGGCCTGACGCTGGCTGGCCACGACGGCGGCGCGGCGCATGCGGCGCTTCTTCTTGCCCTTCCAGGCCGGCCCCACCAAGCGCACAGAGGCAACGCGCTTGACGGCCGCCACCACATAAACGGCGCCGCACACCGGCCACCAGCGGTCGCCTGCGGCGTCCATGAAAGACCAGCGCTGCAGCCAGCGCTGCGTAAAACAGGGCGCAGCGTAGCAACCAAAGTGGCCCCGGTCAATTTCAAGGGACAACAACTTGAACCAGTCTTTCAGGCGAGGCAACGACACCTGCATATGGGCCGGCACCGGCACCAACGGGTCAACGCCCGGCATGCGCGCCTGCGCCCCCCAGAGGCTCCAGGGGTTGAACCCCGAGATCACCAGCCGACCCTCGGGCACCAGCACCCGCTCGGCTTCGCGCAGCACCTGATGCGGGTGATTGGAACACTCGAGAACATGGGGTAATATCAGCAAGTCGATAGACTGGCTTTCGAAGGGTAGTTGCTCGGGCTGGGTATACAGCGCCGGGCTTGCCCCCATCAGGCTGTCTTCGCTTAAACCCGAATGGGTGTGTATCTTGTGCGGTATGCGGTTTGCGGCCAGCAAGTCCCAGTGCGGCAACCCCACCTGTACCGCGTGGTAGCCAAACGCGTTGGTCACCATACCATTGGTTTTTTTCTGCTCCCAGTTGCGCACGTACTGGCCTGCCGGCGTTTCCAGCCATGCGGCCAGTTCGGTGATCAGCGGTTGGTCCAACTCAAACACACAAGCTCCTTGCGCCATGGTTAATACTACTCAAGACCCGAAAACAACCCGTCTGGTTCCGGTTCCGGCATTTTCCGACAACTATATCTGGTTAATTCGCAAAGGCAACCACGCCGTTGTGGTCGACCCGGGCGACGCCGCCCCGGTGCTCGAACAACTACAAGCCCACAACCTGGTGCTCGACGCCATTCTTGTCACGCATCACCACCCCGATCATGTCGGCGGCGTACTCGCGCTTAAAGAAAAAACCGGCGCCACGGTATACGGCCCCATCGGGGAAAAGCTTCCGGTGTGCGACCACGGCCTGAAAGAAACCGACGAAGTCGGGCTCGACCACCTTGGGCTGACGCTGTCCGTGCTCGACATCCCCGGCCACACGGCAGGCCATATCGCCTACTTTGGTTACCTCGATGACGACCAACCGGTTGTTTTTTGTGGTGATACACTATTTGCCGCAGGTTGCGGGCGTCTTTTCGAGGGCACCCCGGCCGATATGGTGAATTCGCTGGGCAAATTACAAGCGCTGCCGCTAAACACGCTGGTGTGCTGTGCCCACGAATATACCCTGTCCAACCTGCGCTGGGCGCTTGCCGTCGAACCGGCAAACCCCATGTTAAAAAAACGCTGGGAATCGGCGCAGCAAGCCAGGTCGCAAGGCTTGCCTACGCTGCCCTCCACCATCAGCCTCGAGCTCGAAACCAACCCGTTCATGCGGCCGCTGCAAAGCGCAGTCATTGAAGCCGCCCAGAATCATGCCGGCAAGCCGCTTAGTTCTGCGGTGGCTGTGTTTGCATGCCTGCGCGAATGGAAGAACAATTTTTAACGCAGTACCCATGCTTTCACGACTATTTACGTTACTACTGGTAGTGCTACTGGCGGGTTGTGCCCACCAAAACGCGCAAAAATCCGACCGCTCTCCCTATGCTGCCGTCGATACTTCGCGCACCATCGACCTCACCAACCCACCCACCGATATCTGGGACCGCGTCCGTCGCGGTTTCGCCATCCCCAATCTTAACGACCCGCTGGTCGACCACTGGACAAACTACTACGCCTCGCATCCGCAATCGGTTTACCGCATGAGCGAGCGTGCCAAGCGCTACATTTACTTTATTGTCGACGAGCTCGAACGACGGGGCCTGCCCACCGAGCTGGCCCTGCTGCCCTTTGTCGAAAGCGCCTACAACCCCGAGGCCTACTCGCGGGCCAAAGCATCCGGACTGTGGCAATTTATTCCCAGCACGGGCTTGCACTTCAATTTAAAACAAGACAACTGGCGCGACGAGCGCCGCGACCCGGTGGCCTCAACCCACGCCGCCCTCGAATACCTGACCTACCTTTACGAATTCCAGGGCGACTGGTACCTGGCACTGGCGTCTTACAACTGGGGCGAAGGCTCGGTGCGCCGCGCCATCGAAAAAGCCGAAGCAGCGGGCGACGGCACCGACTACCTGTCGCTGAAAATGCCCGACGAAACCCGCAACTACGTACCCAAGCTGCAGGCCATTAAAAACATCATCGCCGACCCCAAAAAATACGGCATGACGTTGCCGCCTGTCAGCAACACCCCTTATTTCACAGCCATACGCAAAACCCAGACCATGGCGGTCGAAGACGTTGCCCGCCTTGCCGAGATGCCGCTCGAAGAATTCAAAGCCCTGAATGCGTCATTTAATCAAACCATTATCGTGGCCGACGACGCCCCCGAAATCTTGTTACCGACGCACCGGGTAGACATTTTCAAGGCCAACCTCGAGGCCTACAAAAACAAGCAACTGATTGCCGCCGAAGGCGGTGTTCAACTGGCATCTCTTGACACCACCGGCGGGGCGGCGCCACCCATGCCCACCGCCATTACCCGGCTGCCATCGGCCGGCAAGCCAGCCACCAAGGTCGTCAAGCGGGGGCCCAGCGCACGCACCCATACCGTCAAAAAGGGCGAAACCCTTTACGCGCTGGCCAAACGCTACAACACATCGGTACAAGAATTGCGGCGGCTAAACAATCTTAAAAGCAACAACCTGGGGCTAGGCACGCGACTGCGCGTTCCGGGCACCAACGTTCGCGGCTGACACAACCAATCATCACCAATACAAAAGGCTCAATCATGGGTTTTCTTAAAAACAAACGCATCCTGATCACAGGCGTTATTTCCAACCGCTCTATTGCCTACGGTATTGCCAAGGCCTGCCACCAGCAAGGTGCCGAACTGGCCTTCACCTATGTCGGCGATCGTTTCAAAGACCGCATTACCGAATACGCCGCCGAATTTGGCAGCGACATCGTGCTGCCCTGCGATGTAGGCGATGATGCGCAAATCGAATCGACCATCGCCGAAATTGGTAAGCGCTGGGACGGTCTTGACGGCCTGGTTCACGCTATCGGATTTGCGCCACGCGAAGCCATCGCCGGCGATTTCCTCGACGGCCTGTCGCGCGAGGGCTTCCGGATTGCGCACGACATTTCGGCCTACAGCTTTCCGGCGCTGGCCAAAGCCGCCCTGCCGCTGCTTAAAGGCCGGAACAGCTCGGTCTTGACGCTGACCTACCTGGGCGCTGAAAAAGTCGTTCCCAACTACAACACCATGGGCCTGGCCAAAGCCTCCCTCGAAGCCAGCGTGCGTTATCTGGCCAATTCGTTAGGCCCCATGGGCATTCGCGCCAACGGTATTTCAGCCGGCCCCATCAAAACATTGGCCGCCAGCGGCATCAAAGATTTTGGTTCGATTCTGAAGTATGTCGAGGCGCACGCCCCGCTGCGCCGTAATGTCACCACCGAAGACGTCGGTAATGTAGCGGCATTTCTGCTGTCTGAACTGGCTGCAGGCGTTACCGGCGAAATCACCCACGTCGACGCCGGGTTCTCTACGGTTGTACCGGGCATGGAATAAACCGGCGGCGCCAACTACCACCTTAACCGGGGAACGCAACCCCCGGTTCACCGGCACGCCACACCGGGTATTTGTGCATCACCGAGGCCAACAACGCTGACTCAAGAAATGCCTTGAGCCAGCGTTTTGTTTGGGGCAGCGGTTGCGCATCGAACGCATCGGCGTCGGTATGCGCAAACTGCCGCACAAAAGGGGCAATCGCCATATCAGCCAGCATGGGGTGAGCCCCGAACAGGTACGGCGTTTTATCCAGGCGCGCCTCCAGGCCCTTCAACCAGGCAACACCCGCATCACGATGCGGCTCGGGCCGGGTGTTTTCGTAGCGCTGCGGGTATTTGTAGCGGTCAAGATGAAACTTGAACTGCGTATCGCACGCTTCAACCAAAGCCAGCATGTCTGCCAGGTTTTGCGGCGCCAGCCACCCCTGCGGGTCGTGCCGGCGCAGGGCCCACAGCATAATGTCAAGACTTTGATCAATGACTGTACCGTCGGTATCGACAAGCACGGGTACGGTACCTTTGGGCGACGCCTGCAACATCGCGGCCGGCTTGTCTCGTAGAACAATTTCACGCAACTCGCAACGTGTACCGCTAACGGCAATAGCCAGACGGGCGCGCATGGCATAAGGGCAGCGACGAAACGAATACAAGACGGGGCGCTGCACGTCAAACGCCCCCAGCCCGATGGCCGCCGCCGCGCTCACCGTTACTTGCCCTTCTGGCCTGCCAGCGCGGCCAGCCGGGCCTTTTCTTTGGCAGCGGCCTTGGCGGCTTTTTGAGCCTCGAGGTGGGCGCCGATGTGGCGCTCGCGGCGCTGCGCGGCCAGTTCGGTTTGCTTCTGACGTTCGCGAAACCGCTGCTTTTGTTCATCGGTGTGTTTGTCGTGACAATGCGGGCAGCTGACGCCGGCCTCGAAATGTGGCGACAACTTGTCGGCGTCGGACAACGGGAAGCGGCACGCACGGCAAAGTTCGTAACTACCCTGATCGAGACCGTGCACTACGGAAACGCGCTCGTCGAAAACAAAACATTCACCATCCCACAAGCTTTGCGCTTCGGGCACGGTTTCGAGGTATTTCAGAATACCGCCTTCCAGGTGGTAGACCTCGTCGAACCCTTGCGACCTGAGATACGCCGTGGATTTTTCGCAGCGAATACCCCCGGTGCAAAACATGGCCACTTTCTTCTTTTGCCGCAATACCCCACCGTCGGTGGATTCTTGTTTGACCCAGTCCGGGAACTGCGTGAAGCTGACGGTTTCGGGGTTAACGGCCCCTTTAAAGGTGCCAATGGCCACTTCGTAATCGTTGCGGGTGTCAACCACCACAACGTCAGGGTCGGTAATCAGCTGGTTCCAGTCTTCGGGCTTAACGTACTTGCCGGCGCGGGTCTCGGCTTCGACATTGGGAATACCCATCGTCACGATTTCGCGCTTGAGCTTGACCTTCATGCGATAAAACGGCTGCTTGTCGGCCCACGACTCTTTGTGCGTGAGCGTTGCCAGGCGCGGGTCGGCATGCAAATAGGCCAGCACCGCCCGAATACCGGCCTCTGGGCCGGCAATGGTGCCGTTAATGCCCTCTTGGGCCAGCAACAAAGTGCCGGTAACGTCGTTGTTTTGGCAAACCTCAAGCAACGGCGCCTGCATATCGCGGAAGTTATCGAGACGAACAAATTTATATAGGGCAGCGACCAGAAATTGAGCCATAGGGGTAACACATCAGCGTAACGTCAAAAACGCCATTTTACCCTGTTCACCCCAGGGTTATTACCCCCGGCTTTGCTCGCCAAAACTGACAGTACAAATGAAAAGCACCCCAAAAACCCGACGAGTGTCCGGCGCTTGGGGTGCAATTCTTGCGGGCACGCAGATGTTAGCTGTCTCGCTTGCGCCCGTAACGATCGTTACCAATACTGCCCATGCTGATGATGCGTGGGGCGGAAGCCTGTTTGGCGCGTTCGTGGTTGGCGGACAATTTAACGCTGGCCTTGAACGGGCGGAACGGGGTGGGAGTGCGCGGTTTAACCAACATCTGGAACCTCTCGAAAATATTACGATTATTCGGAATGGTTTAGAACTGCGACCCCTAGAGTACCCCTGTTTATCGACAATTTGATGACAAAGCCGTCATTTTCAGGGTTATTCCTAGGAAAATAACGGCTTTTAAAAACAACAACGCCCGAATCGGCCAACCTACAACACGGCGGCAAAAGCCCGGGCGACGCGATCGACATTACCGGTATTCAAACCCGCCACACAAATACGGCCAGACTCGATGATGTAAACACCGAACTCATCGCGCAGGCGGTTCATTTGGGCGGCCAATACTGGCGCATAGCCAAACATACCGCGCTGAGCCAGTAAAAAGTCCCAATCAACATTGGGTTGAGCCGCACACAACCCCTGGTGCAACCGCTCACGCATCGACTGAATGCGCACACGCATCTCGTCTACCTCGCTGCGCCAAAGCGCGTTCAGCTCGGCATCGTTCAATACCGTTTGCACCAGGCTGGCGCCATACGCAGGTGGGCTGGAATAGTTGCGGCGCACGGCCTGCTGCATTTGACCCAGCGCGCGGCTGGCTTCGTCAGCATTGGCGCAAACCATACTCAGGCTCCCGCAGCGTTCGCCGTACAACGAAAAAATCTTCGAATATGAATTGGCAACCAGGAAAGACTGATTAGCCTTGACCAACGCACGGATCAAATAGGCGTCCTGTTCAAGCCCTTCGCCCAACCCTTGATACGCCGTATCAAGAAACGCGATCAATTGGCGCGACGCGATAATGTCAACGATTTCATCCCACTGCGCCGGGCTCAGGTCTGCCCCTGTGGGGTTATGACAGCATGGGTGCAGCAACACCAGCGTTTGCGCCGGCAACTGGCGCAACGCGGCCGCCATGGCGTCAAAATCAAGGCGCTGGGTGTCGCGGTTGAAATAAGGGTAGGTATCGACCTTGAACCCGGCACCTTCGAGAATGGCACGATGGTTGTCCCAGGTCGGGTTGCTGATACGTGCCTCGATGGCAGGGAAAAACCGGCGAATGACATCGCTGCCGACCTTAAGCGCACCCGACCCCCCAACCGTTTGAATAGTAGCCACGCGCCCCTGTTTGATGACGTCGGCGTCTTGACCGAACAACAGCGCCTGACTGACCTTGCAATAGGCCGGGTCTCCGCTCATGGGCAAGTACATGCTGGGCTGAGTCGACTGTGCCACCCGGGCCTGCGCTTCGATGACCGACTTAAGACGGGGCACATTACCCTGGTCGTCGTAATACAAACCGATGCTGAGATTGGTTTTGTCGGCGCGGGCATCGTCGCGATAGGCCAACTGAAGAGACAAGATAGGGTCGCCTGCATAGGCAGAAAGCACGTTGAACAAGGTGTCGTCCTGTTGCCGCGGTGCCCAAGAACACCGCCGCTAAAAGCAGTTGATGAAAACGGCCATTTTATACCTACAAAATGCAACAGCCGTGTCATGCCGCGACCCGTTGCACCACCCCTTGTCGAGCGGCACGGCATGGCCCGGGTGGTATGATCAATCGCCTCTTCTGGTGATCATCAACTATGGATTCCGTCACTCAAGCCGTACTGGGCGCCAGCGTCTCTGGCGTCATGCTGGGCCGATACCACGGCCGCAAAGCCTATATTGCAGGCGCCGTTCTTGGCACCTTGCCCGACCTCGATGTCATCATTCGCTACGGCAACCCCATCGCCGACATGATCAACCATCGCGGGTTTTCGCATTCGGTGTTTGTCCTGACCGGGCTGTCGTTTTTGCTGACCTGGCTGATACGCAAGTGGCCCCCAGCCACGCAGTACGACTGGAAACGGCTATTTGCCACCCTGTGGCTGATCTTCATCACGCATGTATTGGCCGACGCCTTCACCAGTTACGGCACGCAACTGTTCTGGCCCTTTATGCCAACGCCAACCAGTTGGTCAAGCATCTTCATTATCGACCCGTTCTTTACGCTACCCATGCTGCTGGCTGCGCTGGCGGCCTTTGCCTGGGGCTCGCGGCCGGCCGTGCAAAAAATGAATGCCTGGGCATTAGGCTGGTGCGTGGTGTACCTGTGTGCCTCCCTGCTGGCCAAAAACCTGGTCGAATCGCGCGTACGCAGCACCCTGGCACAAAACGGCGTCAGCGTTGACGCCGTGTTTTCAACACCGGCGCCCTTCAATATTTTGCTGTGGCGCGTTGTAGCGCGCACCGACAGCGACCACTACTTTGAATACGTCACCAGCGTGCTCGACGACCAGCCCCGCGAGCACATCAAAGCGCCGCTTAACACCGCACTGGCCAACCAGTTCCCCAATGCCGACATGCTTAATGGGCTGCGCTGGTTTTCGGGGGACTGGATCCGCTACGACGTGATCGATAAGCAACTGGTAGCCACCGACTTGCGCATGGGCCTGGCGACGGGCTATTACTCGTTCCGGTTCAGGGTGGCCCAACAAGACGCCAACGGCAACTGGGCGATTGTAGAACCATCGCGCTGGCCGTCAGACCGCGGCCTTGAAGCCCTGACGGCGGTCATCGCACGCACCATCAGCGCCAGCCCGGCGCTACCTCTGCAGCAATGGGAAACCCGCATGCGCGCTGCGCCCTAGGTCGCGTGCGCCAAAATCCGGGCGACCAGCGGGTGCTGTTCGCCCCGACGGTTTTTTATGGCAAAAACCTCTTCGCGCACCCGATCGTCGCCGCCCAGCCGACGCAAGCCTTTTAGCAACCCCGTGTGCAGGGCGCCAAACCGACTGACCGGGAACACGCCCAGACCCTGAGCCGCAAACACCGCCATCAGGGCGCTGTCTTCGAACTCGCCCACCACATTGGGCTGCACCCGAATGTCGGCAAACCAGCGATCGAGCGAGGCGCGCAGTTCGGAATGCCCGGTGGGCAACAACACCGGGATAGTTGCCAGGCACGCCGGAAAGGCAAGGACATGTTTTTTGTTGACCCACGCGGACGGCCCGAACCAGTCGACGGGCGACGACACTAGCGGTTCGCTGGTGACCCGCAAATTGGGGTTAACTGGCGCGGCCTGCCCCGCCAGCACCAGGTCAATGTGATGCAGGGTCAGCTCGGCCAGCAGCGGGTCGAATTCGCCCTCGTGACACACCAGATGCAAGTGGGGAGTGGCCAGAACTGGCTTTAACAACGCATGGGCGGCAAGCTTTGAAATGCCGTCAGACAACCCCACAGCCAGACGCACCACTGGCCGCGATGCCGCCTGCAGCACCTCTTGCGGCAAGCGCTGGCCCAGCTGAAAGATTTCTTCGGCGCGGGCGAAAGCGGCATTGCCCGCATCGGTAAGCGCCACCCCTCGCCCGGCAGGCTTGAGCAGCTGACACCCTAACGACTCTTCGAGCGCGCGCACCTGGGCAGACACGGTTTGAACCGCCACCCCCAGGCGATCGGCCGCCCGCGAAAAGCCGCCCTCTTTGCCCACGACCCAAAAATAATACAGATGCCGATAATTGATCATAGTTCGAAAAAACCGAAGTTATATTCAATTTTATGATGGTTTATTAGAACTGACCAGACGGGCACAATTGGCGCTGTTTTCCCATCTGACTTAATTTCAATGGCAACCGCATCATGACTGAGCTCATTTCGTTTCTTGCGACACCCATGGCCAGCATGCCCCTTTGGGCCTGGCTATTCTTCTTTCTAATCGTTATTACCCTGCTGGTGCTTGACCTGGGCGTGCTGCATAAAGAGCAGCGCGAAATCGGCATCCGCGAAAGCCTGCTGCTGTCGGCGGGGTACATTACCGCGGCCCTAATTTTTGGCGGCTGGGTCTGGTGGTATATGGGCGCCCAGCAGGGCCTTGACTACTACACCGGCTTCCTGATCGAAAAGTCGCTGTCAATGGACAATATTTTTGTCATTGCGCTTATTTTTAGCTACTTCGCCATCCCGCCAAAGTATCAGCACCGTGTGCTGTTCTGGGGTATTTTGGGTGTCATTGTGCTGCGCGCCATCATGATTGGCCTGGGCGCCGCCCTCATCAACGAGTTTGACTGGGTACTGTACATTTTTGGCGCGTTCCTGGTGTTTACGGGCGTCAAAATGTGGATCATGGCCGACGCCGAGCCCGACCTGGCCAAGAACCCTGTTTTGAATTTCGTCAAAAAGCACATGCCGCTGACCAACGAACTTCATGGCAATTCGTTCTGGGTGAAAAAACCCGACCCGAAAACCGGCAAGCTGGTGCGCATGGGCACCCCGCTGTTCCTGGCCCTGGTCATGGTCGAGCTGACCGACCTGGTGTTTGCCGTCGACTCAATCCCGGCTATTTTCGCTATCACCACCGACCCGTTCATTGTTTACACCAGTAATATTTTTGCCATTCTGGGTTTACGCGCCCTGTACTTTGCACTGTCGGCCATGATTCACCGCTTCCATTACCTGAAGTACGCGCTGTCGCTCATTCTGGTCTTCATTGGCTCCAAGATCTTCCTGGTCAACATAATCGGCAAGATCCCGGCCTGGGTATCGCTGGGTGTGACCATGACGCTGATTGTGGGCGGTATTATCGTAAGCTTGAAGAAAACCGCCGCCCCTAAAGACGCCCACTAAAGCGGGCCGGGCGGCTACCGGAGACATCATGGAATTTTCACAATCTGTCATTGACCGCGTCGTCGCCCGCCAGGGGTGCCTGCACCCCTACGACCACTTCAAGGCCGCAGAAACGGCGTTTGTGGTGGTCGACCTGCAAAATTTCTTTACGCAACCCGGCTACCTGGGTGAATGCAAAGCGGCCCGGGCCACGTTCCCGGCCGTCAATGCTTTGGCGGCCGCATTACGCCAGGCCGGCGGGCACGTCATATGGGTGCAAACCAGTGCCGACGGCGCCGAAAAATTCTGGTCGCACTTCCAGCACAATATGCTGGCGCCCAAAAACAGTGCGCGACGCCTGACCGAACTGTCTGAATCGCACGAAGGGTTTCAAATCCCCAATGCGCTTCGCGTCGACCCGTCTGACACCCGCGTCATCAAACGCTACTACAGCGCGTTAAGCCCTGGGTCATCCAACCTTCACGACGTCCTGCAAGCCAAAGGCATCAAAAACGTACTGGTGGGCGGCACAGTTACCAATGTCTGCTGCGAGTCAACCGCCCGCAACGCCATGATGCTGGACTACGTGACGGTCATGGTGCACGACACGCTGTCGGCGGTTACTCCGCAAGAACACCAGGCTTCGCTTGAAGGCTGGCTGCTGTTCTTTGGCGACGTACTAGGCACCGACGAAGTCATTGCCCGGCTGCGCACCGACTGATCATTTTTGTGCACGATCCTGACAGGTCGTGCATAAATCCGATAGTCGGACCCTTCCGCTGCACATTACTGTTTGGTTACAGCCAGGCGGGTGTTCCCCGCCCCGGCCAAACCTGTTGAACACAACTTATAGTGCATCGGAGACCTCATGAAAACCAATAACTTCCTGAACAGGGACCACTTCCTGCTGGGCACTTTCTCAACCAACTGCTCGGGCGGCATGACCGTTTCGAAGCTGCCAAACCGCTGGAAAGCCGACTGGGAAAGCAACCTGAAAATCGGCAAGCTGCTGGACGACGCCGGCATGGACTTCATGCTGCCGATTGCCCGCTGGATTGGTTACGGCGGCGAAACCGACTTTCATGGTTACGTACTTGAAACTGTGACCTGGGCCACCGCCCTGCTGGCCAACACCAAGCAGCTGACAGTATTTGCCACTATTCACACCTCAGCCAACCACCCTGTGGTCATTGCCAAGCAAATTGCCACCATGGCGCAAATCAGCGGCGAGCGCGTCGGCCTGAACATTGTGGCCGGCTGGAACAAACCCGAATACGAAGCGCTGGGTTTGACCCTGCCCGATGACCACGAAACCCGCTACGGCTATGCCCAGGAATGGTTCGACATCATCAAGAAACTGTGGAAACACGAAGGCCGCTTTGACTGGAACGGCAAATACTTCCAGCTTAAAGGCACTTACGGCAACCCCAAGCCGCAAACCATGCCACCCATTTATAACGCCGCCGGTTCGGGCCTGGGCCGCGAGTTTGCTGCACGCAACGCCGACTTCCTGTTCACTCCGGCCATCGACCTGGAACGCTCCAAAGCCGAAGTCGCCGAGCTTAAACAGCAAGCGCTTGACCAGGAAGGCCGTAAAGTGGGCGTGCTGACGTTCTCGCACGTTATTTGCCGCCCCACCGAGGCCGAAGCCAAGGCCGTCTGGCAGTCGCTGCAAGACAACGCTGACTGGGCTGCCGTCGACAACCTGATCCGTCTGCAGTTTGCACATGCCCATTCGTTCCCGCACGACCTGCTGGCCCTCATTCGCGAGCGCTTTGCCGCCGGTCATGGCGGCTTCCCGCTGGTGGGTACGCCCGAACAGGTCGCAGACGGCATTACCCAACTGCACGAAGCCGGTTTCGGTGGTACTACGCTATCATTCTTCGATTACGCGGAAGAGTTTCCGTATTTCCGTGATAACGTGCTGCCCATCCTTGAATCACGTGGCATTCGCAAAAAATTCGTATGAACGACGCATTACTCAACCAGGAATTCCGGGCCGCCATGCGCCAACTGGCGGGCGGCGTCTCGGTCATCACCGCCGCCAACGGCAACGAGCGAACCGGCCTGACAGCCACATCGGTGGTGTCCATCTCTATGGACCCACCCGAGCTGTTTATTTCGGTCAACCAGACCTCGTCGTCGTGGCCCGTCATCGAAAAAGCCGGCAAGTTCGGTATTAACGTGCTGCAACACGGCCAGCAAATTGTGGCCGAGCACTTTTCGGGAAAAGGCGGGCGTAAAGGTGACGACCGTTACGCCGACGATGACTGGTATCAAACGCCTGACGGCGTCTGGCTGTCGCGCCGGGCGCTGGCCGCTTTTGCCTGCGATGTCGAAAAGGTCTGGCTGCATCGTCAGCACGCCCTTATTGCCGGCAAGGTTACCCGTATCGACATCAACCCGGGGCCCAAGCCGCTTGCCTATTGGCAAGGCCATTACGGGTCGTTTTCGGGCCAGTAACCCGTACAGCAAAACAGCACCCCGGGGAAACCCCCAGAGGCAAAAAAACAGTTTAGGTATAAACTGTTAGCTTTATGTCATTGGGGCGTTTCCCCCGGTTTGCCAGCCGCATTTTCCGGCTTCAGGCCTGCCCGGGCGCCGAAGGAAAATGCACATGCAGGCGGCATCCAACGCGCAGTCGCGCAGCCATTTGTTTAGTCGTTTCCCAAAATTCACATCGCACGATGCCGAAGAAGTCAGGCATCAGGTCAGCCGTATTTTTTGCGACCACGACCTGAAAGTGGTGGGAAAATCACAGGCGCTTAATACCCAAATACACTTTCGCCCCGGCAAACGCGTTAGCTACGGCCGCATGCTGTATGGTGCCACCGTCGACATCGAGCCGGGCAAGCTGAACGATTTTTTCCTGATACAAATCCCGGTTGCCGGGCAAGAAACCATCGAATGCAACCGGCAATCGGTGCAGTCAAACCCCAGTCTCGCCACCATCATCAGCCCCGATCTCGAATTTCGCATGCGGCACGAACGTCACGCCGAAAAACTGTTCATCCGGGTAGAGCGCAACGCCTTCGAACAGCAATGCGCCCAGTATTACGGGCAAGGGGTGCGCGGAGCTTTAAATTTTGACCCGGCCATTCCGCTAAATACACCGGTCACACAATCCCTCAAGCGCTTGCTCGACTGGCAATTGCTCGAAGCCTCTGAAGGCGACCTCTTCAACCAGCCGCTGATTGCCGCCCGTTTCGAAGAAACCCTGATGGTTTCGTTATTAAGCAGTTTGTCGCATAACCAGCAGCATGCCTTCGACCCCGCCATTGTCGCTCCGGGGTTTATAAAACGCGCCGAAGACTACATCCAACATCACGCCCACCTGCCGCTTACCGCCGGCGACATCGCCGAGCATGTCGGGGTCAGTATCCGCAGCCTGTTTGCCGGGTTCCGCAAATATCGCAATACGTCGCCCATACGGTTACTTAAATCGGTTCGGCTTGACCGCGTCCGTGCCGACCTCCAACACCCCACTACCCACACCAACGTCACGCAAGTGGCGTTGCATTGGGGGTTTACGCACCTGGGCCAGTTCTCGGCCGACTACCAGCAACGCTTTGGCGAGCTACCGTCGGCCACGCTCAAGCGGCACGTATCCTGAACCATAAACCGTAAAGCGCCGGCACAAACAGCAGGGTAATGGCTGTCCCCACGGCCACACCGCCAATAAGCACAAACGCCAGCGGCCCCCAAAAGGTGTCCAGGGTCAGCGGCACAAACGCCAGCACAGCAGCCAGGGCCGTCAGCACCACCGGCCGCGCGCGCTGCACGGCCGCCTCAACTACGCCTTCCAAAGCCGTCATACCGGCTTCAAAATTGTCGGCAACCTGCTGTGTCAGGATGAGGGTGTTGCGCATCAAGATACCGGCCAGCCCGGTCAGGCCCAACAAGGCCACAAAACCAAACGGCTGGTTGAACAGCAACAAGGCCAATACGGCGCCAATCAGGCCCAACGGGGCGGTGGCCACCACCATGAATGTCCCTGAAAAAGAACGCATTTGCAGCATGATGAACACCAGCATGGCGGCAAACATAACCGGCTGCAACTTTTGAATAGAAGACTCGCCCTTGCCCGATTCTTCGATTGTGCCGGCCATTTGCAACGCATACCCCGGGGGCAATGTGTCGCGCACCGGCGCCAGCGCCCGCCAGATCGACGCACTGACATCATTGGGCTGCGCCCCCTGAACATCGGCCTGCACCATGAGGGAACGCTGCCGGTTATAGCGTTTGATCAAGGGTTCTTCGAAGCGGGTTTCAACCTGGCCCAGCTGGGCAAAGGGCACTTTACGGCCTTCAGGGGTCAGGATTTCGATCTGGCCCAGGGCGTCGGCTTGTGCCTGCGTGTCGTCAAGCCAGGGCCGTTGCATGCGGGCCACCACATCGACAGTGCGGATATTTTGGCGTAGCTGACTGATGACCAGGCCATCGAGCTGAAACTGCAACTGTTGCGATACCTCGAGCGGCGTCAACCCCAGCAGCCGCAAACGGGCATTGTCCATCGACAAATGCAATTGCGGCGCACGCTCGTCCCACTCGAGGTGGGCATCGAGAATGTGAGGATTCGCTTGCATATGCCGGCGTACCGCGTGACCAATATCACGCAACACCTGCGGGTCGGGCCCGACAACCCGAAAAGCCACCGGCCACACC
Source organism: Pusillimonas minor (assembly GCF_014237865.1). Lineage (GTDB taxonomy): Bacteria > Pseudomonadota > Gammaproteobacteria > Burkholderiales > Burkholderiaceae_B > Neopusillimonas > Neopusillimonas minor. The sequence goes on along the minus strand of NZ_JACJUU010000004.1, from coordinate 33,382 downwards.
ACAGGCGGCCCATACAACAGACCGGTCACACGCACGCGGGCTTCGGGGAATGCCCCGCTGGCGATGGCCTGCTGCAGACGTGTGATCACCCGGTCACGTGCCTTGGCATCGTGTGTGACGGCTATCAGTTTGGCGAAAGCAGGGTTAGGCATTTCGGGGCTGGCAGAAATAAAGAACCGCGGCGCCCCGGCGCCAATGTAGGCCGACAAACTGCGGATATCGTCGTCGGGGGCAAGCAAAGCCTCGATTTTGCTCACCGTCGTGTCGGTTGTCGTCATACTGGACCCCTGCGGCAAATAAACGCTCACCAGCACTTCCGGCCGATCGGACGCCGGAAAGAACTGCTTCTGCACCACGGTGGCCATGCCCACAATGGCCACCACCAGCAACCCCACCGTGGCAAAAACAACTGTTTTCCGGTGCACTACGCACCACGTCACCCACGCGCGCAAACGACGATAACCCGGCGTTTGGTACGCGGCCGTGCCACCATGATGCGCCGGCATGTCGGGCAACAATTTAACGCCCAGGTAAGGCACAAACACCACCGCCACCAACCACGACACCACCAGCGCAATACCCAACACCCAGAAAATATTGCCGGTGTACTCGCCCACCGCCGATTGTGCAAACCCCACCGGGATAAACCCCGCGACGGTCACCAAGGTGCCAAACAGCATTGGCGCCGCCGTCACATTCCAGGCATGTGCCGCCGCACGCACACGGTCCCAGCCGGCCTCCATTTTGACCAGCATCATCTCGACCGCAATAATGGCGTCATCGACCAGCAACCCCAAAGCCAATATCAGCGCGCCCAGCGTAACGCGATCGAGGTTGATGTTCATCAGCAGCATGATCAGAAACGTAATGCCCAGTGTCAGCGGTACGGCAACCCCTACAATTAATCCGGCCTTCACCCCAATAGCCAACATGCTGACCGCCACCACGACGGCAATCGCGACAAAAAACTTGACCTGAAACAGGCTCACCGCCCCGGCAATGGCCTCGGCCTGGTTGGTCAGCACTTCGATGTTCATACCCAAGGGCAGCGTCTCACGCTCTTTGGCGATGAACCGAGACAACCGCTCACCCAGCTCAAGACCATTCACGCCACTTTCCATGACCACACCGACCAGCATGGCATCGTTACCGCGTGACCGGACCAAATAGCCCGGCGGGTCTTCATACCCCGGCGTGACTGTTGCAATATCGGACAGGCGAATCAGACGATCGCCAATGCGCAACGGCACGGACGACAGCTCATCCAGATCAGAAAGATCAGTATCGAGCCGCAAGTAAACCCGCGGTCCCTCGGTTTCAAGGCGGCCCGCAGGCAACAACCGGTTATGGGCATCAATGGCCTGAAACACCGCCTGCGGCGAGATGCCCAGATTATTCAGGCGTACAGGGTCAAACTCAACAAACACACGCTCGGACCGTTCCCCAAGAATAAGTGCCTTGCGCACGCCGGGCACCATGCGGATGCGGTCGCGCAAGGCTTCGGCGTCTCGGGTCAGTTCGCGCATAGGCAGGCCCGGGGCCGTAAGGGCCACCAGGCTGAAGTAAACATCGGCGAAGTCGTCGTTGACGATTGGCCCCATAACGCCGGCCGGCAAACTGACGGCCTCTTCTTGCATGCGCTTTCGTACTTCGTAGAACAGGTCAGGCACTTGCGCTTTCGGGGTGTGGTCGAAAAACTCGACCTGCAAACTGACCTGCCCCGGACGCACCGAGGTCTCGATCTTGTATAGGCTGGGGACTTCCTGCAGACGCTTTTCAAGGCGGTCGGCCACCTGTTGCTGCATTTCTTCGGGCGTTGCCCCCGGCCAATATGCCGACACCACCAAAGCACGTACCGTAAACGGTGGGTCTTCGGCGCGCCCAAGCGCCATGAACGCGTAAATGCCGGCAATAACCGCCAAAATCAAAAAAAACAGGGTGATTGCACGCTCTTTAACCGCCAGTGCCGACAGATTGGGGAAACTCATTTGCCATGTTCCCGCACAGCCATGCCATCGGCCAGCAAATGGGCGCCCAGGGCCACAATAGTGTCCCCGGCCTGAAGCTCGGCACGTATCAGGGCAGTTTCGGTATCGAGCCTTAACAAGGTGACTTGAACAGGCGTGACGGTGCCGTCTTTAAGCTGCCAGACACGGGGGCCATCGCCCCGCTCGTTCAGGGCGCCTACGGGTACCCTGAACGTGTTGGCCCCGGCATCGTCAGACGAAAACGCCAGCCGCTGGACGCTGCCCAACTGCAATGCCGGCGCCAGTGCCGGCAGGGCGTATCGGGCCCGCAAGGTACGGCTTTGCGCATCGACCGCACCTGCGGATTCGCGCAACTGCACCGAAACGGCCTGCCCATTCAGGGTTAGCTCCCCCTGCCGGGGCGGCACCTCGCCCTGCGGAAAATAAACTTCAATCTCGCGTTCGCCGGCATGCGCCAGCAAGGCCACCGTCTGGCCTGCCGCCACCACTTGCCCGACATCACCCGTCACGTCAATCAATACGCCATCGGCCGGCGCCAGCAGGCGCGCATACTCGAGCGCATTTTTTGCCTGCGTCTGGCGCGCCAATGCCCCTTGCAACCGGGCCTGTGCTTCTTGCAGCACAAGCTCGGCCTGGTCGGCCGCCTGACGGCTGACGGCATTACCGGCCAGCAACTGCCGATGCCGGGTCAGGTCGTCTTGTGCAATACGCTGCGCTGCACGGGCAGCGGCCACGCCTGCCTGAGCTTCGCGATACTGCTCGTCGAGGTCACGGGTGTCGAGCTGAAACAGCGACACCCCTTTTTTTACAGTTTGCCCGGCATCGACGGCACGCACCACGATGCGGCCCGGCACCTGAAACGCCAACGGCGACTCGACACGCGCACGTACCACGCCGGACAAGCTATACGACGACGCCTCGGCCGCCTGCAATGCCCATGTTTTGACATAGGGTGCCGGCGGTGCAGCGGCCGTATCCCGGCCCTCGCCACACCCCGACAGGGACAATGCCAACACCGCCAGGCCCGCTACCCAAAAACGCATGAAAAACCCCAATTCTGAACTGAACCGAATCGTACCGTATGTACGCGACTCGATGCAGGGCAAATTTTAAATAAATAAACAATACTAATTAATTCATTAGATATTCAAATTTCCATAATGACTTGGCATGACTTTAAATAGACAGATGTCTGCTTCAGCCCCAAAGGAACCTAGCAAAACCATGTCAAAAGAATGTGAAATCCTGATTGTCGGCGCCGGTATTGGTGGCCTGAACCTTGCCCTTAATTTACATGCCGCCGGCATTTCGTGCCGCCTGTACGAGGCCGTGCCCGAAATTAAACCCCTGGGCGCTGGCATTAATGTATTGCCCCACGCCGTCAGTGTGCTCGACCGCCTGGGCCTGGTGCCCGAGCTGGAAAAGGTAGGCGTTAAAACCAAAGAATCCATTTTCTTTGACCACCACGGGTCGTTTGTTTACAGCGAACCGGCAGGCCTGGACGCAGGCTATGCCTGGCCTCAGTTTTCGATTCATCGCGGCGACCTGCAATTTGTGCTGATCGATGCGGTAAAGCAGCGCCTTGGCGACGACGCCATTGTGCTCGACCGTAAATGCACCGGCGTCACCCAGGACGACAACGGCGTTACCGCCACTTTTGTCGACAGCAACGGCAAACCCTACGAAGTCAAGGCGTCTGTACTCGTAGGCTGCGACGGCATCCACTCCGCCATCCGCAAGCAGTTTTACCCCAATGAACGCGAGCCCCGGTTCTCGGGCATTAATATGTGGCGTGGCGTCACCCCCATGAAGCCCTTTTTAAGCGAAGCCAGCATGGTTCGCGCCGGCTGGCTCGACGTGGGCAAGATGGTGATTTACCCCATCCGGAACAATATCGATGCCGAGGGCAACCAACTCATCAACTGGGTAGCCGAAACGGTATCCGACCGCCCTGTCGTTCGCGACTGGACGCGCGCCGGACGCCTTGAAGACTTCTTTTCGTACTTCGAAGAGCGCCACCACGACTGGCTGGATATTTCGGGCATGATTGCCAAAACCGAAACTATTCTTGAATACCCCATGGTCGACCAGGACCCGCTGCCACGCTGGAGCTTCGGGCGTATAACCCTACTGGGCGATGCCGCTCACCCCATGCTGCCGCGGGGTTCGAACGGTGCCGGGCAAGCCATTCTCGACGCCCCCTGCCTGATCGAGCAATTCAAAAAATACGGCATTAACGAAGGCGCGTTAACGGTGTACGACCGCATCCGTAACAAAGCCACGACCGATGTGGTCTTGTTCAACCGCAGTGCACCGCCCGACACCATTCTTAAAGAAGTGCACGACCGCACAGGCGGAAAGCCCTTCAAAGACATTAACGACATTATCAGTCGTGAAGAATTGCAGGCCATTTCGAACCGCTACAAAAGCGTCGCTGGCTTCAAAGTCGAAGACCTTCAAAAGAAACCTGTAACCAGTTCAGCAGCATAAGCCCGCAAGCATTACCAAATCAAAATAAACCAAGGAGACAAACCATGAAACCTTTCAAGAAAGCACTGAGCACCCTGGCCCTGGCCTGCGGCCTCATCGGCGCCGGGCAAGCACATGCCGAAGACCTGAAAATCGGCCTGATCCTGCCTTTATCGGGTCCATTTTCGACGTTGGGCAAGCAAATTCTCGACGGCGTCAAACTGTACATGAACGTACACGGCGACACCGTCGCTGGCCGCAAAGTCGAGCTTCTATTGCGCGACGACACCGGCATTGCACCAGCTGTCAGCCAGCGGGCAGCACAAGAGCTGTTAGTTAACGAAAAAGTCAATATTTTGGCTGGCTTTGGCTTTACGCCTGCAGCGTTTGCTGTAGCCCCCCCTGTCTGAAAGCACAAAAACGCTTATGGTGGTCATGAACGCAGCAACGTCGTCCATTACAACCAAGTCGCCCTACATTGTGCGCACCGCATCCACCATGGGCCAATTTACGGCCCCCATGGCCATGTGGGCTGCCAAAAACGGCATAAAAAATGTCATTACCCTGGTGTCTGACTACGGGCCCGGGCACGATTCTGAAAAACAGTTTGTCAAAACCTTTACCGAAAACGGAGGCAATATTGCGGCGCAAATTCGCATGCCCGTGCAAAGCCCCGACTTTTCCCCGTTCCTTCAGCGTGTCAAAGATGCAAAACCTGACGCCGTCTTTCTGTTTGTGCCTGCGGGTGAACAAGGCGTTGCATTTATCAAGGGCTACCGCGAACGCGGTCTAGATAAAGAAGGCATCGAACTGATATCAACCGGCGACATCACCACCGAAGACCTGATTGCCGCGACCGGTGACGCCGCGATTGGGTTGAAAACGTCCTTCACCTATTCCGAGGCGCACGACTCTGACGTCAACCGAGAATTCAAACAGAAGTACAAAGCCATGTACCCGAACCAGCGCCCCACGTTCCTGACGGTTGGCGGCTACGACGGCATGCACCTGATCTACGAAACACTGAAGAAAACCGGTGGCAAATCAGACGGCGATACCTTCTTGGCCAGCGCCAAGGGCATGGCTTGGGAAAGCCCTCGCGGCCCGATCTCCATCGACCCTGAAACCCGCGACATCATTCAGAACGTTTACATTCGCGAAGTAAAGAAAATCGACGGCTTGCTGCAGAACGTAGAGTTCGACGTCATCCCCAACTTCAAAGACCCAGGCAAACAGCCCTGATTACCCGTTCAACTGCCGGGCCGGGCCCGGCAGTTGAACGGTAGTAGCGCTGTCATCAGGGCACTTGGGCGTCTACCCGCAAAGCAACTGCCCAACCCACGCAAAAAAACCTGCAACGGCAACGTTGCAGGTTTTTTTTGGCCCATGGCAGGGTACCCGACGCAAAGCCAAAACGAGGCCCATGGTAACGGGTGAAGGTATTTACACCGCCTTGGGACGCGGCCGTTTGTGAATTTCGCCCAGCGACGCATAGAACGGCCCGCCCAGACGGGCAACAGGGTCCATCGCGACGCTATCAATGTGACGCCCGTCGAACACATTTTTGTCGACGTGGAAGGCAACGATTTCGGCAATATACAAAGTGTTGATGCCGGTACCCAAAGGCACCACTTGCGACAAGCGGCATTCCATTTGTGCGGGCGACACTGCCACCCGCGGCGGCTTGACCAACCGACTGGGCAGCAACGGAATATCAAGCACCTCGGCCTCGCTGACATGGGCCGGGTATTCGGCACTGCTTTGGTTCATCAGGTCGAGGGCCGCAGTGGGCGTAATATTGACCACAAATTCGCCGGTATCGCGAATATTACGCGCCGAATCTTTAAGCGTGCCGTCGTCTTGCAGCGCAATGTTGACTGCCAGCATGGGTGGGCTATGCGCCACATAATTAAAAGAACTGAACGGCGCCACATTAACGACACCTTCGGCGCTTTGCGAGCTGACCCATGCCACAGGCCGCGGCACCACCAGCCCGGACACCATTTTGTACCCCATACTGGGGTCGATTTCCGACGCCAGCAGCGTCGTCATGTCGTCGTTTTGAAATACTTTCATTTATATAAACAGTTGAATGGCAGGAAGAAAATCGTCTGAATTTAACAGTTCCACGCGTTTTTCGACAATCTGGAAGCTAGCCCCCGCCGGTCTGAGCGTATAAAACGCACGAGCACCCAGCACAATCTGCCGCCCGGCCTGGTGCTCCATATAGACCAATTGAGTGCTCAACTTCGACAACCCGCCATCAGCATCCGCACACAGTACCTCGGGTTGCTGCATTACATGCATACAACGCACTTTTGGTTGCAAAGAAAACGCGCGCGGGTGCGAAAGACGCTCGACCCGCAACGCCAATAACATTTTGTTCTCTAACGCAATGGCAACCTGCGCATCTCGTTCGGTGTGCTCGGGCCGGGTCGGGACCCAATACACGCCATCATCCGCGAACAGATCGTACCAATCGCGGTACCTCCCCTCATCAAGCATGCGACTCTCTGCATACACAAAAGCCACCAATTGCGACTGAATATCCAGGGTTTGCATCACTTACTCTCCAGTCACAGGTGTGGTCATCAAGCTGCGCCAAGCCACATACTGGTTGCGCATCACCAGTTCGTTGTTACCATCGTCAAAACTTTGATCAGAATTTTCGGGCTCATCGGCACGCGCCTGGCGCTGCAAATTTACCCAAGGATTCCCCGCAGAAGCCAATGCACGCTGCTGGCTTTCGAATAGATGAACGTCGTCATGCGCCACGACACTCATGGGTGAGAAGACCAGACGACTATAGGTTTCCCCACGTTTAAGCATCGTATCCGGTGCGCCCTCTGGCTGAAACGCCCACACCTCAAGCTGGGTCAAGTTGACAGCCAATGGCCTGAGGACACGAATTACCTGAGGCGAACCCTTGGTGGCAAGGCTCGGGTAAAACACCACATTTTGCGGCGCGTATTGCAATACTTCGGCAGCGCGCTCGGGGCCGTGCGCTGCCGCCAACTGATCTTTGTATCCCGGCACGTCTGAGTACTCGCTATGGATACTGAAACGCGTCCCCAATATGCTGTGCCCATTGGGCAACGTCCGTGCACCCATTTTGGTGTAGAAGTCGTAGCCAGAGCCAAACGGCAGAAGCTGCTCGAGGGCTGTCGGGTCGGTCTGGGCAAAATGTTCGCCAACGCTTCGTGCCGTGGCCGATGCAGACTCGTGTGTAGATATCGGATGCACCGTATCGTTGATATTCTCGAGATACATTTTCCAGTTGCAACGGATAACAGAACGAATGCAACTTTTACCGACCCGCAATCGGCCCGTCGGCGAACGATCGGCCATATTATCAAGCGCCGACAGCACGTCTCCGAAATAATCGACAAACGACTGGCCCGTTTGACTAAGACGCGCAAACACAAACCCCCGATAAACCTCGACCCCGCCAGGCACGGTCAGCCCGTTCGAGGCCTCGCTTTCCCGGAACCCGGTATTTTCATAGCCTGATTTCAATGAAACAGCGAGCAACGCCCCGTTGAACTTATAACTCCAGGCGTGATACGGGCAACGCAACATTCGCCCTGCGTTGCCTTTGTCCTCAAACACAAGCTGAGCACCCTTATGGGCACAACGATTAACCACAACCCTGACCGTTTCGTCGGCATCCCGGATCATGATGACAGGCGTACCTGCCAGGGTTGTGGTGATGTAATCACCGGTGCTGGGCACTTGACTTTCGTGCCCGACATAAAGCCACGCCCGGCCAAAAAGGCGTTCCATTTCAATATCGAAAATTTCATCGCTGATGTAGGCATCACGATGGACGCGTCCGTTCTGAAACAAGCCCTGAACGGCCTCGACGTTTTCCCTGTAGTTACTGCTTTTCATTTAAACCACCTCTACTTCGCGGGGCCAGACAGCATTGGCATCGTCTGGCGGGACCGATGCCAATAACGTGCGGGTGTAAGGATGCTGCGGATGACTAAAAACGGATTCGGTATCCCCCTGCTCGACCACGTACCCTTCGCGCATGACCAGCACGCGCGTACACAGGTAACGAATGACTGACAGGTCATGGGAAATCAACACGACAGCGATACCCAGCTCCCGATTCAGCGTGAGCAACAGATTCATGATCAGCGCCTGAACTGAAACATCAAGGCCCGAAACAATTTCGTCTGCAACCAGCAACTGAGGCGTGACGCAAAGGGCTCTCGCAATATTCACGCGCTGCTTCTGACCGCCGGACAGTTGTGACGAGAACCTGTTCAAGGCATCTTTGGCGATACCCACCTGACCCATCAAGCGCTCAGCCACCTCTCGTCGCGTTTCCGGCGTAACGTCCGGCTGCAGATCCAGAACCTGCGTCACCAGCCTTTCAACCGTGCGACGCGGGTTCAATGCGGAGTCCGGGTCTTGAAAGACCATCTGGACCAGCCGTCGCATTTCGGCCTGCTCGGCACTGTTGGCGTCTCGACGTGACACACCGTTGACCCTGACATCACCTGCCGACGCCTCAACCAAACCGACCATAATGCGCGCCGCCGTACTTTTTCCGCTGCCGCTTTCCCCGACAATACCCACCAACTCACCCGGGTAGATCGCCAAAGACAACGGACGTAGCGCATGGAACTCACGCCCTTTGGCACGCCCCTGACCATGGTAAACGCGAGCCACATCACGAAACTCCAACAGGGGCCTGCCGGCAGTACTGGCTGTTTTTAACAACACATGAGGCTCGGGCTGTCGTTGACCGACATCGCTGCGACAAGCGCCTGCGCAAGCCACATAATGACCGTGAGCGACCGGCTCGAGCTTGGGTACCGTGCGGGCGCACACGTCGTCACGCGTCGGGCAACGACGTGCAAATCGGCAGCCCTCAAGTTCAGCCATGTCTTTAAGACCGGGCATCAAGTCAGCCAGTGCAGGCAACACATACTGCGGCCCTTCAAGACCTGGCGTTGCATTCTTCAGAGACCATGCATACGGATGAAATGGAGATGCCAGCACTTCACGCGCAGGGCCCCGCTCGACCACATCGCCGGCATACATCACTGCCACCTCGTCACAGACATGTGCCGCCATGCGCAAGTCGTGCGTCACCAGAATGACGGCGGTATTATGGCGACGCTGAACCTCGCGCAACACCCGAATAATTTGCGCCTGAGTCACGACATCAAGTGCGGTAGTTGGCTCGTCAGCGACAATAAGTTCGGGATCACCGGAGAACGCCATGGCGATGAGGATGCGCTGACATTGCCCACCAGACAGCTGATGCGGATAACGTTGCAACATGTTCTCCGGATCAGGCAAGCCGACTTCATTCAACCGGGCAACGCTGTACGCCTGCCAGTCACGACGAGCCACCCCCAGGTGCTTTAAATGCTCAAACATCTGTTGTCGCACTGTCAATACCGGGTTAAGTGCCGACAACGGCTCTTGCGGAATAAATGCAATTCGACGCCCAAGGTACGAGCGCGCGGCTCGCCCGGTCAGGGTTTCGCCGTGAAAGCGGACTTCGCCGCCGGCAAATCGCAAATTACTGGGCAACATGCCCGACAGCACACGCCCCACCATGCTTTTGCCCGCGCCCGACTCCCCGACCAAACCAAGAATCTTTCCCTGTGCGACGCTGAAAGTCACATTGCGCAAAAGAGCGACTTCCTTCCCGGACACCCTGACGTTGACAGAAACATTATTAAATTCGAGCACTGTTGTCATGCGTCACTCCCGCGCTTTTTCAGACGTGGATCAAGAACGATACGCAGCCCGTCACTTAGCAAGTTAAAGCCCAATACCGCAAAAATAATGCCGCATACCGGCGCCAGCAGATTCCAGCCCGCTTGATAGATCTGGTCTCGACCATCTGCCAACATCACCCCCCACGCCACAACGTCGGACGGAACCGACAGCCCGACAAAACTCAGGATGGCCTCGACAATAATGGCGACGCCCATCTGCAAACTAAACAGCGTAATAATGAGTGGCGCGACACCGGGCAAGACCTCAGACAACATAATGCGAAGATGCGGGAAGCCTAGTAAGCGGGCTGCGTAAACATACTCACGATGACGGGCCACCAGAACTTCGGCGCGCACCACACGAAAGAAGCGGGTCCAATCGACTAAAACGACGGCCAGAATGACATTCACAATCCCGGTACCCAGCCCCACCATCAACATCATTGAAAAAACAACAGGCGGGAACGCCATCCACAGCACAACCACAGCGCTGGTAACCCGGTCGAACCAACCGCCAAGATACCCCGCGACAATCGCCAGCACCGTACCCAGCAACATCGCGCCCGTCGCGGCCACAACCGCTACAAGCAAGGCCAGACGACTACCGTAAATCAATCTAGACAACACGCAGCGCCCCAATGCATCGGTACCCAACGGATACTGCGCGAGACCTCCTTCTTGCCACATGGGCGGCAACAGTGTGGCCAACAGGTCTTGTGCATTGGGGTCGTTTGGCGCCAGCCATGGGGCGAACATGGCCACCAACAAAAATATCAGCACCAAAAAGCCACCAACCAATACTTTGGGATGCGCCAGCATGCCCCGCATCGCGCCGATGCGCGGCGTATTTGCAATTAACGTACTCATGAGTTTCGAAGCCTGGGGTTAAGGACGGCGTAGAGCCCATCGATGCAAAAATTGACCACCAGCACCATGAGGCAAAACACCAGCGCAACGCCCTGAATGAGCGGGAGATCGTGATTCTTGATAGCCTGGACCATCAGATTGCCAATACCGGGGAAGGAAAAAATCACCTCGATGAGCAACGTACCGCCAAAGAGGAAGCCGAACTGCACACCAATAAGGGTCAGGGTCGGCAAGGCCGCATTCTTTAGCATGTGATGCACAAGCACACGCCACTCGGACTGCCCGCGCAAACGGGCCACCATTACGTACTGTTCGGTTGCGGTGTCAATAAGACTTGAACGCAACACGCGGATAATGATTGGACTGAACGACAAGGCCAATGCCAACGCCGGCAAAAGCAAGTGTGACACCGCGTCTACCCATGCCGACCATTGACCACTGGCCAGCAAACTGATCAACAGAAAGCCGCCCGAGCCATCAACATCGAAGTCAGCGCTGAGTCGGCCCATAAACGGCAACACCGGATACAGAACGCCAAACAAAACAATGAGAATGATGCCCCACAAGAACGACGGAATTGACAGGAGCAGCACTAAAACAAAGTCGGCAAGCACCTCACCCCTGCGGCCCTCGAGCTTGTAAAGCAAGACACCCCCGGGTATGGAAATGGCAAGTGCCATCAGCAAGCTGATAAGCACCAGTTCGAGTGTTGGCGGCAAGGCCTCCGCCAGTAACTGCATTACCGATTCGCGAAAGAAAATCGAGTCGCCGAGGTTCCCTTGCAGGGCCTGACCCAGCCATACCAGGTACTGCTGCGCTATCGAGCCATCGAGCCCCAACGCCTTGCGTAACGCCTGGGCATCCGCCTCGGTTGCCGATGGCGGCAGCAGCATCCCGAGCGGATCAGCCGGAATCATGCGAAGGACAATAAATACGACTATCGACAAAACAATAGACGTCAGAACAACCACGCCGAGCTTTCGCATCAGCAAGAAAACAATTCCAGATGACATGTAATACCTGCCGCAGTGCAGAGCGTTTGAATGTGGGCGGCAGCGCCGTGCCGCCCCTATAAACTCAAGCCGAGGTTAACTATTCCTTCCAGGAATACTCCTGGGGCAGGATATAGCCAGTCTGGTAAGTGGGAACGTTTAATTTTTTACTATGCGCCACCGTAGAGACAGACTGCAACAGAGGTAAGCTCCAGGCATTTTCAGAAGCCTTTTTGTTTAACGCCCGATAACCGGCTACGCGTTTTTCCTCATCCATTTCAACGCTTAGGCCATCAATTTCTTCAGCCAGGGCCATGTCTTTCCATGTCGAAAAGCGCAGGCGCGGGTCGAGAATACGGCCGCTGAAGATTTCGGGGTCGCCGGTTGCATTAGCCCAGCTATAAAGCATGACACCGGTCAACTTGGACGAATGGCTCAGCTCCAGATACTTGGCAACCGTAATTTCCTCAACTGTCGTCTTGATGCCGATCTGGCTCCACATTTGCGCAACCGCGCGTGCAACGTCGTAGTCTGACGGAAACGTGTTATTGGTCGAGAACAGCTTGATTTCCAGCGGCTTTTCAACGCTAAAACCCGCCTTGGCAAGCTCCTGGACTGCTGCCTTTCGATCAAATGGCACCGAGAAATCCGGCACATCGCCGGGAGACCCTTTAGTAGCCAATACAGACACTGGCTTGGCTACGTTGTTGTAAAACGCACGTGAAAGCCCTTGCTTATCGATTGCCATGTGCATGGCGCGGCGTACATGGTCATTCTGAAACACCGGCTCGTAGCTGGGCATCTGCAAAATATAAAGTTCGCTGTACGGGTAAACCTTGGCGTCCAGCTTCGGATTCTTCTCGAGACGGCTGACCTCGCGCACAGGAATTTGCACCGCCATATCTGCACGGCCCGACTCAACGGCCGCAACCCGTGCCGAGGAATCAGGCACGATATCGAAAATAACCTTGTCTATCTTTGGCTTACCGCCCCAATACTTATCAAACGCTTCGAGTGTGATACGCGAACCCCGCTTGTAGTCGACAAGCTTGTAAGGGCCAGCCCCTATTGGTTTGCTTAAGAATTCAGCTTCGCCGACTTTCTCGAAATATGCCTTGGGCAAGATATAGGCAGTAAGAAAGCTCAAGTACTTGGCTGCGGTAGGCGTCGGTTTCGAAAACGTCATGATCGCAGTATTCGCATCGACCACTTCAACCGCACTTACCGTTGGCATCATGCCGTTAAGGGCAAGGGTCTTGGTACCTCGTGCCCGGTCGAAAGTGAACTTGATGTCTTCGGCCGACATTTTGCTGCCGTCGTGAAAGAACACATCGCCACGAAGCTTGAGCTCGAGGCGTGTACCCGTATCATCCAGCCAACGATAGGATTCAATCAGCCGCGGCCCGGCCTGCAAGTCATCATCTACGAACATAGGCGAATCGAATACCGCCTTGTAAACCGACTGGCCTGCCGGAAAGGTTACCGCCGTCGGATCCCACGTGGGCACGTCGACTGGAAACGCAATTTTTAGTTCTTGTGCTTGTTGAGCTGACACACCACCAGCCAACACCCCCAAACACGCCCCCAACACCAAACCTGCCGTTTCTTTACGTAAAAAGTTCACGTCAACGCCCTCATGAGTTTGTGGATATAAAGCACTTGAGACACGTAGACTGATCACACAGCATCAACGCCACAAGCACCGTTTTTTACTCTTTAAACAGTATATTGTTTGTGTTAATTTATTGGATATAGTGGTTTACCCTATCAATTAAATACATATAAATCATTATGTTATCAAATTCTAATTCAGTATAATTTAGTTCCAACAGAACACTAAAGGAAGCCCATATGCCGGAATCTCTCGTTGGCCGAATGCATTTCGACACCGCCCAGGGTCAGATTCTTGACCATGACCGGCGCTATCTCTTGATGCGTACAGACGTGCTTATGGGCATCTTCAATCGTCTACCCGAAAACATTCGCCACGCGGCGCTGCGCGCCTTCGAAGCATCGGTCGCCGAAAACGGGGGAAAGTCCGCACAGGCTTACTATGAATCACTCAATTGCGATGCCGTTCGCCTGATACAAACCATGGTTGATTTCTCTGCTGAACTGGGTTGGGGATGCTGGTCGTTCACTGCAGCATCCGATCGCGAAATACAGCTCACCGTGCAAAACAGCCCTTTCGCTGCGGGTTATGGCACATCGGCAAACGGCCCGGTTTGTTACCCCATAGCGGGCATGCTACAAACCGTAGGGCGCCTGATTCTTGGTTCGGCGGTCACAGTGACCGAAACCCAATGTTGCGCGTCCGGCCCACATATAGATGCCTGTCAATTTACGATTTGCTCAGACACCCAATAATGACCCTCAAGAACCGCGCCTCACCTCGCCGTCAAACCACAGACATGAAAAAGCCCAATATGCGGGAACAGGTCTACAACCACCTGCGCACGCGCATGCAAAAAGGCGAGATCGACTCATCACATCGGCTGGTCGACCATGAAATTGCGGCAGACCTCTCCGTTTCGCGCATGCCCGTTCGCGAAGCACTGCTTCAGCTTAAAAACGAAGGACTGCTCGAAAGCACCTCACGGGGTTTCGTCTTGCGGCGTTTTACGCCGACAGATATCGCCCAGATATTCGACGTGCGATTGTTGCTGGAGCCCCCTGCAGCTGAGGCCGCGTGTCGACAGGCCTCAATGGAGGCCGTCGCCAAAATGAAGATAGCGGCTGAAGCCTCCGAAAAAGCTCACCGCGATGACGATATCGTCGCCTATATGGCTGCCAACAGCTTATTCAGAAGCACATGGATCAGCCAAGTGCCCAACCCGCACTTGGCCGACATGATTATTCGTCTTGCGGCCCACTTCGAGGCCGTTCGCCTGGCCACCTTACGAGACGCCAAGGTCAGGGCATCTTCGTTGCTGTCCACGCAAAAAATCACAGACGCATTCATAAAAAAAGACCCCCAGGCGGCTTGCGAGGGGGTCCAATACAACCTTAGAAGCTCGGCAGCGTCTTATTACGCCATGCAAGACCGGCTTATCGGTAAAACGGGCACAGCGTCAAACAACGCTTAATTTCTTTCTGCCCACAGGCTTACAGCAACGACGCAATCAGCCAGTAAATACCGGCCGCCATCAGTGCCGAGGCCGGCACTGTGATGATCCAGGCTGCCACAATTTTGGTCACCGCCGTACGTTTGACCAGTTCACCCCGGTAAACGCGACGCATTTTTTTGTATTCTTTTTTGGTCAGCTCTACATCTACCGTGTGGTCTTTAAGCTGCTGCAGCATGTCTTGCTTGGCTTGCACGTCGGCCGCGGCAAACTTGTCAAGAAACGCCTCGACTTGGGCCTTGTCGGCCCCGGTATGGCGGTGCTTGATCCATTCGAGCATTTGTGAATAGTTTGACTTGAGGTGTTCGCGCAGAAAGCCAACGCCAAAAATACCGCCAATGGCAATATGCGTTGAGCTAACAGGCAACCCCAGTTGCGACGCCACAATCACGGTAACGGCTGCAGCCATGGCAATAGAAAACGCCCGCATCTGGTCTAGGTCGGTAATTTCGCCCCCTACCGTACGAATCAGTTTGGGGCCGTACAGCGCCAGCCCAAGCGCAATGCCGGCTGCGCCAATCAGCATGACCCATAACGGGATACCGGCTTTGTCGGAAACGCCCCCCTTAAGTACTGTATCGGCAATGGCAGCCAGAGGCCCAATCGCATTGGCGACATCGTTGGCGCCGTGGGCAAAACTTAACAAAGCAGCCGCCAAAATCAGCGGAATAGTAAACAGCGAATTAATTGATTTCTTCGTGTTGGACAGGGTAGCGACACGGCGCGCCATGACGGCACGCATAAATAACCACACCACCACACCAATCAACGCACCCACGACAACCGCCGTCAGGAAGTCCACCTTCCAGACCTTGTTAAGCCCTTTAAGAATAAGGTAGGTGGCAAAAGAAAACGCCATGACGCCGATAAGGATGGGCACCGTTCTGCGCGCTGCGGCCACCATGTCGCTTTTGTAGGTAATGGCCCATTTAATCCACAGCAAAAAACCGGCAGCAATCAGCCCGCCCAACACTGGCGACACGACCCAGCTGGCCACAATTTTGACCATGACATCCCAGTTGGCGGCAGCAAAGCCACCGGCCGTTACCCCGGCCCCAAGCACAGCACCTACAATAGAATGGGTCGTTGACACAGGCGCACCCAGCGCAGTGGCCAGGTTCAGCCAAAGCGCCCCGGCCAGCAATGCTGCCGTCATTAACGCTAGAAAGTGATCTGGACTGGGGATAGCTGTCATATCGATGATGTCGCCCCGTACCGTCGACACCACATCACCCCCGGCGATAAGCGCGCCCATCACCTCAAAAACAGCGGCAATGACAATGGCCCCGGCCATTGAAATAGACTTTGACCCCACCGCCGGCCCAACATTATTGGCAACGTCGTTGGCGCCGATATTCATGGCCATGTAGCCGCCAATCATGGACGCCACCACCAGCATAATGCCCTGCGTGCCCGAAATACCCAGCCCTAAAGATGAGTAGATCATGATGCTGACAACAAACAGCAGCCCCATGCCAAAGCGGAAAAATTCACGCTGACTACGTTTGGTCGCGTGCTGGATGTCGGAGAGTTCCTGGAATTGCATGAAGAGATTCGGGAGAAAAAGCCCGTTTGCGAAAAATTGCGTAATTATGACATTTCAATGAATTGTCATGCGAACGGTTACACGACGATGAAGCGATAGCGCAACACCTATCCCGCATGGTGCCGCGCATAAACATCGGCCCCCATCGCCGCAATCTGCTGTTCAATCAGGGCGTCAAACGGCCGTAACAACGGCTCAAAGTCTTGCTCGGGCTCAAGCCGTGTTAATGTTCGGACAACCGCCTCGATCGTTGAGACGGCATTGGGTTCGGAGGCCTTGCGCACCCTGTAACGTGACGGCCCGCCCTCGGCCAGCATCAGCCTTGGCAGGCCGGCCAGCACCGGGTTCATGTGCACAATTTTGCGCGCCTTGCGCCACGTCCCGTCGGGCACGATCAGCAACGGGGCATCCCCGGCGTCAAGCACGCCAAGCGGCTGCGGGGCCTGCGCCTCGGGGCCCGGAAAAAGCAGAAACGCAGCGGACGCCTGGCCCAGGTACGACGCCAGATCAGGAAAATGCTCGCCAACCCACAGGGCGCTATTTGGCAAGCCCAACGCGGCCAAACGCGCCGTATTCAAGGCATGACGGGATTCTTCGGGGTGCTGCAGTATTAACACCCGCGTACGGCTGTGTACGGCAGTCACGTATGCGCACACGCAGTGTGAGGACGGGCGAAGGCATTGTGGGCAGCTGAGGCGCCCGTTTTTTTCGGAGTCCTTCGTATTCACCCTGGCCCCCCATGACAGTTAAACGGTTAAAACAAACAAGGCCGCATGAGCGGCCTTGTTTCATTCAAACCCAGATTTTATTCCAGGTCGGCTGACACTTCGTTAGTGCTTCGGTTGTAGCGCAACGTAATCTTGTTCAGTTCGCACAAATTGATATCGTCCCACTGCACTTCAGACTCGTCATCAGAGAAAACTACCTTGATGTCTTGCTGACAATTGTTCGTATCGCCAAACTTGAATTTACGGGCTTCGCCATTGGCAAACTGATATTCACCCAAACGATCTTTACCCCAGGCGTCTTTTTGCGACGGCGAGATATACACCTCTTCAATTGCATAGCCGGTTTTGTTTACCAGCGTGAAATCCGCATCTGCCGCAAAAGCAGCGCCCATTGAAGCAAAAAGAACTGCGGCAACAGCAATGTTTTTCATAGCAACACCAATAAGTTAAACAAAGATAAACAGCGGCAGAAAAACAGACGTTTCTCTGAACCAGGCCGCCCGCAGCGCACGCTGCATACACGTCCAATACCCACAAGATACAACTTGTAAGTGACGCGATTGTAATGACAAATATTGCGCCCGCCAGACTTTATTTTTTACGGGCGAACAAGTCCGAAAAACGAGCGTCTGATCAATTGCACCAAAGCATCTATACTCCCTGAATAATGCCCCAGACGCAGGCGAAATGTAACCACTTTGATACATGCAAGACAAAACCCTACAATGCACAGACACGCCCATACACCATGCGCGTACACAGGGCCGACGATTCACGTCGCGCCAAGCACGGGGAGTACCAATGAAAATCTTGTTAACGTTATTTGCCTTTTTCTGGGCCTTTGCAGGGGGCAGCGCGGCACTTGCGGCCGAACAGCAACCGGTTACGTACAAACCCGACATTACCTTTACCCTACGCACCAGCATTGCCGACGGCAAACTGGTTTATATCGGCGACGCAGGCGCCATTGCCGGCAAGGTCAACCCCGACCTGCACGTCCCCTCCAACGCCGTCGTCCAAATCAACGTCATTAACGGCGACGGCGCCATTCACGATATCGCCGTCCCCGAGTTCGGCGCCAAGTCTGACAACATCACCGGCAAAGGGTCAGCCACCGCCATTGTGCTGCGCGCCAGCAAAGACGGCACCTTCGAATACCTGTGCACCCTGCCCGGCCACAAAGCCGCCGGCATGTTTGGCAAGCTTATTGTGGGCGACCCCAAACAGGCCGCGCCAAGTAACGCCCTAGACGTTTCCCAAGACCCCACCCAGGTGGGCACCCCTGTAGGCAAACGCGGGCCGCAAACCCATACCGTCGACCTGGAAACCACCGAGGTTGTCGGCCAGCTAACCAACGGCAGCACCTATAAATACTGGACGTTCAACAATAAAGTACCGGGCCCCTTCATCCGCGTGCGCGTGGGTGATACCGTCAAGGTCAACCTCACCAACGCCAAAGAAGCCGCCCACATCCACTCGGTCGACTTCCACGCCGTCACCGGGCCCGGCGGCGGTGCGGCGGTTACCCAGGCAGCACCCGGGCAAACCAAAAGCTTCACCTTCAAAGCCATGCACCCCGGCCTGTACGTTTACCACTGCGCCACCCCCATGGTGGCACAACACATCACCAACGGCATGTACGGCATGATCCTGGTCGAACCCGAAGGCGGCTTATCGAAAGTCGACCGCGAGTTCTACGTCATGCAAGGCGAGCTTTACACCGCCCAAAAACACGGCTCGCAAGGCTTACAAGAGTTCTCGCTTGAAAAGCTCCTGGACGAAAACCCCGAACACCTGATGTTTAACGGCACCATGAGCGCACTGACCGAGAAATACAAGCTGCAAGCCAAGGTCGGCGAAACCGTACGCATCTTCTTTGGTGTCGGCGGCCCCAACCTCGCCTCCAGCTTTCATGTCATTGGCGAAATTTTCGACAAAGTCTACAAACACGCCTCGCTAACCAGCCCACCCCTTACCAACGTCCAGACCACCCTCGTCCCTCCGGGCGGCGCCACCATGGTCGAATTCAAGGTAGACGTACCAGGCAACTACCTGCTGGTAGACCACGCCCTATCACGCGTTGAAAAAGGCTTGTCGGGCGTGCTGGAGGTGACCGGCAAAGAAGACCACACGATCTTCCACTCAACCGAAAAAATCGACCCGGCGTCGGGGCACTAGGGGCATAAGTAAAACCAGACCGTGGCCCGGGCCCCGGGCCACGGCTGTCTTAAAGACCCAAACGAACCAAGTCTGATAAGTGCCCCCCCCCAAAATGGGGAAGGGCCGAAGTATCCAATGCGGGGGTATATGCCCATACCCTGACGTATACACACAGACGCAAAAAAACCCGCAATGTCAGCAAACATGCGGGTTTCTATACTGTTGTCTACCGTTGTAGACGAATTCCTGGCGGTGGACGTAGTCTGCTGCGAACCGCTCTCAACGTCAATTCCCTGTTCAACGGGAAAGTGCAGGGAAATTTTGGCTTTTCAAGCCATTCACGGTTGCCGTTTCCTGAAAAGGGCCGAGATTTCATAGCCCTTGACAGCAAATTCCCTAGTTGTACGAACAGGGAATTTCTTCATCGCTGCACAGAATTTTTCACCACGCAGACGTAAACGGCCGGAGCAACCCGGTGTCGGCTCTCGTTTTTTTCCTAGATCCCTGCCGAGGCGATCATGATTCGTGAGGGGGCGGCTGGATGCCCCGCGCGTCATGATGGCCGAGTTAGGTCGTTACAAAGGCAGGTGCCTCATCCGATGCGGAACCCGAAGGGACCGCCACGCATGCCACGGCTCCCGAAGCCAAGGTAACAGGCATAACGAAAACTCGAAGGTGCAGTGTTCGTATCAAGGCACCTTCGGGTCAATCAACCTAGACGATATTGGCACCAACCGAGCAATTGAAACAGGCCATCGGTTCGATCCCCGTTTATGGAATTGGACTGGTGGCTGCAGAGCATCCGGATTTGCCCAATTCTTTAAGGATGTCGTATAGGTGCTGAGATCGTTTCTCAACGAAGGTTCTGAACGATGCGAAATCAAGTGGTGCGTCGGTTGGGATCAGTAGTCCGTCAAGGCTGATGCCCTCTTGCTCCTTGAGCCATTCAGCGAATGGCCTATCTTGCTTCGATTTATTTCTGGACTCCTCCAAGAGATGAAGGTTGACGATGCTGTTCCAGTTTTCACGGTTCTGGAAAAATTCGAGCGCTTCTGGTTTCCCTTTCAAAAACTCGCACTGAGATAATTTGTCTAGGCTGAAAGAGGACGCAGGATGGATGTGATCCTTCTGCAATGCACGTGTGTAGTCGAGGTCCGGCATGAGCAATGCCAAGATCGAGAAACACGACGCATCATCTTTCTGAGTTTTTAACAATCGACTGATGAAGTCATCATCGAAAAGTAGATCCTTGCTGTGCCCGCGGTAGTCTTCGATGATTTTTGTTAGCGGGAACAAATCCGTCGAAATATTAGCTTTGATGATCTTGCGCAAGTTCGTCAGCAACGCGTCCCCTTGACCGCCAAAAACGCCTTTGAGCAGAGACATATGCAACCACTGCCGAATCAGCTTCCGATCTTGGGTATGAAATGCCTGCTTGTTGATGCTTGAGAACACGCCCTTCTTGCCAGCGGAAGCATCGCGCCCTTTGTGATACAGGTAGTAGGCAATGGGAATGGCTGCGTTCTTTGCACGTAGAGATGCGTCGTTGAGGCCGAACGATCGGATCAGTCGGAACGTCTCCAAGATGCAGGCGCTGATCTCATCCCATTCGCTTTCGATTCGGGCAACCTGCGCACCGGCGAAGTTTTCGACCTTGAAGCGGATGTCAGCATCCGTCAACGCCAATGCCGCCTTCAATATCCAGTCGCGATCAATAGAGAACTCCATGTCGGAGCCAAACCTGACCTTGTCTACCAAATCATCTATTTGCTGACGCGCATCCTTCTTCCAGTTTGCAATGGCAATCGACATCAGCAAATCGGAAAATGACAGCGGTGTTCCGCCGTGATTAGTGCGGATGAAAATATCCAGGACGTGGTCGATCTTCTGGCTGGTCTCGTTGTAGTAATGAATCAGGGTGTCGCGCCGAACCGCGAAATAGAGCCGCGTTAGTGTTTTTCTGGCATATGCGTTCGACGACATGCCAACCTTTTCCAGGTGGGACATGACTACGTCCACTACCTGATCTGCCGTTTCCGCCTCTTCGAGGTCCAGTACATCACCGACAAGAAACCAGAATTTGCCATCGCTGGCGTTGTCTCGCTCTTGCTTTGTCAGGAAGGAGAACTCATAAGACATCATCTCCTCGTTGCGCTCTTCGTCCAAAGGCGCAGCGATATTCAGATAGAGCCGCCTCGGGGGCAAAATAGAATCGTCTTGAGTCTTCGGCCACCATTTGCGCGGCAATCTGTATGCGAAGGTACCTTTCAGGCCGATGTATAGCGAAGTCAGTCGCTGCTGGCCATCGATGACGGCCTGGAAATTTCCGTGGCCCTTGGTATCGAAATCAGGATTGTTCTCACCGAAACGTTCACAGTATTTTTCCAGGAACTGGTAGAAACGGAAGTTAGTCTTGACCTCTGCATCGGTCACCTCCCAGAACATGAATGTGTTGATGGGATAGCCACGCATGATCGAGTCGAACAGCACTTCGATCTGAGATGTGCTCCATGTGAACTTCCGCTGTATCGCGGGCAGGAGATACCGGCGAGAGACAATATTCTGGATTGCCTTGCCGATAGAAATGGCCTTTTCATACTCGCCTGACATTCAAAATTCCTTATTATGATACAAGCCCAGCGAACAGCTCGTATGCAGCATCGTTAAACCGGAGGCACAATTTTCGTGTCGACTAGTGAGCGCAGGTGTTCATCAAGCAACTTTGTAATGAAAACCTGAATCATCGAATACTTTCCTGTATGGCTGTCCACGCCACATCCCAGCGCACACGCTCCTGCTCGAGGCGGACTTGTTGCCCACAGATATTGGTCTTGAGCGACTGATAGAGTTTTTGTTCAGTGTTGGTGAGCATTGGGAGTTCGATGGATAGGTGCTGCTCTTTCTCTTCCACCCATAAGTCTCGATGACTCATCAGCGTTGGCTCATCCATAAGCACGGTCTTCAAGCTGGGGATGTATGTTCTGGCCCGATTAAGAATTGCAAAGCCATGCGTGTCAATGTCACCCCAGTAGATACATTGCGCGTGTTGTAGCCATGGAAGCTGTCCCAAAACGTCAACCGCGTAACCCAGTCGCATGATCACAACCGCCCCAGGCAGATCATCAAAGGCAAGGCCAGTTTGAAGGTTCTCTACAACGAAGACATTATTTGGCTGTATACCAATGCTCGCGACCTCCTCGCAAGGAGCAGAGATATCGCCAAGACCGCCCAAAAGCGCTCTTAGCGCCGGGTCTAGAACGCGCATGCGCATTAACTGCGGCTGTGCCCTCAAGCCGCAGCGGCTGAAGAAGTCGCGCTCTCCTGTTGGGTCACCCTGGAGCGTTGCAATCAAGTCAGAAATGATGCCCTTTCTAGAATCCAGCCATTTGCTGTCGGCACCGGGGACCGGAATTTGTCGTGGGTATAGATTCGATTTCGGATTGCGATTGATCCAATCCAGCATCTCTGCAAGCCGATGAAAATCGGCATCGCCGTAGTCCGCCAGGACATCAAAATACCTCGGCAACTGCTGCGCCAGTAACGGCCAGCGAGCGGTGAGCGTCCGGTAGCGAGATTGAGCACGCTCCCATCGTGTAGACTCACCAACCCACGTGGCAACATCCTCCGGGCCGCCCAACGCTAGCTTCTCCGGTAGTCGCTGGACGCCAAGCGCTTTCCACCGGCGCTCACACCAGGATAGTGTGCCGCCCCCTTGCCAGCCTTGCCATGCGCTCACCCAGGCACGAACGCCGTCGACTTGTCTCAGTGCAGCCTGCTCGGTCGGTACACCGAGCGTAACCTCAAGCGGCCATTGGCCTTCGCACGGACCGCCGATCAACCACTCGCGGTGCTTGCTTTGAAAGCGACGGGCGAGAAACTGCCGAACATCTTCAGGAAGCTTCAACGCCAGCCTCCTCTCGCGCGTGCTCTGGCAGCTTCAACCGCTGACGATCACCGTCGTACTCGATCAGCAGGACGCCTGAGACGCGTCGGTCGCTGATATCCACGAAGCAGGCGCCACCGATGAATGGCTCAAGGGTCATGACGGACTTCAGCGGCGTAGCGACCACCATCTGGAATCCGAAATTGGTAAAGATGTTCATCGCCAAAGCGGTGAACTCGTTATCCGCCTTGTCGAAGGCTTCATCCAGCACGACGGGCGCATACATCGGCACGCCGTGGTCGTTCCCGCCCAGTTGATATCGCAGTGCAGCGGCCAAACACGTGGTGGCCAGCTTCTGCCGTTGGCCGCCAGACTTGCCTGCTCCGCTGCGGTAGATCTCAACCTCGACGCCGCTTTCATCGATCTCCCGCCCGATGAACTCAACATGCTGCCGAACATCGAGCACAGTCTCACGCCAGCGTTTCTGCTCGGGGTCCTGACTGGCGAGTCGATCAACAAGTCGTCGCAAGGCCAGAAACCGCGCCTCGGCAAACTCGCGATCCTCCGTCCATGCATGGCTCAGCGCCAGCTGGATCTCCTGCTTGAACTCCTTGACGTCGACAAGCTGCCGGTCACTGGCGTCGATGTGGAGATAGGTGCGTTGATTGGCGCTCTGGTTGAAGGGCACCTGGCCAAGACTGTCGTTGACCAGATCCATCCGTTCCAGGATGGCTTTGCGCGCATCGTTCAGATAGGTGGAAAGCGCCGCCAGATTCTGGTGACTTTGGTTCTGCAGCAATTCAAAGAATCGCTGCTCATAGGCGGGCAGACCATCCGTCTCCAACCGAACCAGTTTGGCGAAGAAGTCTGGCGCGCTGGCAAGGCTCGTGTCCATGTCGCCCGCGTCCATCGGCCATTGCCGTTTGAAGTCGGCAAAGCGCGCTTCTATTTCCTTCTCGCAGGCACCAATCCCACGGTTGACCTCTTCGATCTCCGCATTGAGTGCACGTTCTACAGAAGTTGTCACTTTGTCGAGGTTGTCGAGCCGGACTGCATCTGACTGCTTGGCGAAGCGCTCGTCGAGACCCGAAACCTGATGGGGCGTCAATGGAACGATAGACGCGTCCTGCAGGAGAGATTCCAGTTTCTGAGCGTTGGTCTTGATCTGGTCAACAATTGAGTCGTGCGCACGCGTTGCCTGCCGAAGGTCCTTGTCAGCATCATCGACGAGTTTCTTTTGCTTCTCGAGCTTCTCACTGATTTGCTGCAGGGTGGTGTTCTCCTCGCGCGCTTCGTAGATCTGCCGCTCAATGGTGGAGATGCGATCCAGCAATGGGAGCACATCTATTTCTTGCCACTGAAGATTCACCAGAGTCTGGCACTGCATCGCTCGGGTCGCACGATTTTTGTCTTGCTCGGAGAGTTTGTCGATCTCCCCGCCGAGGCGCACAATCGCGTCAGCCAGCTCCTGCGCCTGGGTTTGAAAGAGCGCAAGCTTCTCGCGGTTGTCGAACCCGAGTGCCCAGTTTCGTCGGTCGCCGACACTTCTGCGGTCGTCTTTCTCATGGCGAGTTTTGCTGTGCTTGACCTGCCCCTCGCGGGTAATGGCGCGATCAGCACTCCTGAAGGACTGAATGGAATCGACACACGCGTAATCGAAGCGTTGCCGCAGCTCGGACTGGAGCCAATCGGCATACGTCCCCTCCTTGACGTTCAGCTTGAGGACGAGCGAGTTAGCACCGATAGGCTTAGCCTGCCAGGTCTCCGGACGGCCAGTCCGGTAATACACCAAGCGCTGGCCAAGATGGGTGTTGTTGATGTGATTGGCCAACGCAGAATACTGGCGCTCGTCCACCAGGAGTGAGAGCGCAAATCCGTGCAGTACGCGCTCAATGGCCCCCTGCCATTCGGCCTCGTCACGCTTCACCTCGACGAGTTCGCCAACAAAAGGAAGTGCCGACTCCGAGATCCCGATGGCAGCGGCAATGTTTCGGCGCATTTCCAGCATGTCGGCTGGAATGTTCGATGGCTGGCGCTGCAGTGCCTGCACCTCTCTGACTGCTTGCGAAAATGCTGCCTCAGCGTCCCTTTTTTCACCTGCCAGGCGGAACTGTTCTTCGCGGTTCGTGTTGCTGCGCTGCTCCCAGTTTTCAACCTCCTGCCGTGCGTTGCTCAACAGCTCAGCGAACGCCTGTGGCGAATCCGGGAGACTCCAGCCCAGCTTCTTGCAAGCCTCTTCGGCTTGACCGCGCTTGCGCAGGCGATCTGTGCGCTGACCCTCCAGCCCCGATTTCTCGGCCTCCCATTGCTCGATCTGATCACCGCCTGCTTCACGGTGTTGTCGCTCCAGATCGCGCAAGATTGCGGCGTGGTTATCCAGCGTGCTTTGACGCCGCCCCACTTCACCTTCTGAGCCGTTGGCTTGCACCTCTAGGGCTGCCACATGCTCCTTGAGAAGATCAATGCGTCGGGTTTCCCGGTAACCATCAACGCCAAGGCGAAGCTCATCCAAGCCATTGCGCTGCAGCATCAACGAGTCCCTGCGCTGATGCTGCTCCCGCGCTGGCGCGAGTGTTTGAACCTGCTCGCGGGCCGTGACTACTGCCTGGTGAGCAGCATTGAGTTCGCCAAATTCACTGACCAAGCGATCCGCTACCTCGAAGGTCTCGGGCTTGTCGAGCATGAAGTCCCGCAGGAAGGTATTGAGGTCGCCGAGATTCTTGGCCGACTGGGTTTTGTGCAACAAACGCAGCGCCATTTCGCTCTCGATGCCGAGCAGGCGACAGAATCGTTCGCAATAGGGACGAAATTCGTCGCGGGCGAATGCCTCCGGGAAAGACTGCTTGAGCTTTCGGATGTCGAAGTTGGATTGGCCAAAATCTTCCAGCTCGCGTAGGTCAAAAGCCCGTTCTATGACAAGGTAGTGGCGTTTGACGTCGGTGCTGCCGTTCGCATTGCCCCGCAGCCAGAACACCTGAATCAGCACCACAAACTGGCCCAAGGCATTCTGGTAGGTCAGCGCCAAGGCTGACCAGGTCGTCCCCGCGCGCAGGTAGCGAGTTGCGATCTCTCCCGACTCCCCATCCTTCTGTTCAGCCCACGCACCACGTATGTAGGTGACGAGGTTCCGGTCACGGCCACTGCGGTCCGCCTCGCGCGCAGCCGCGTTGAAATCGATCCAGCGAGGTGGCGTCAGCAACGCCGAGAATGCATCGAGCAGCGTCGACTTCCCAGCGCCGGATCGACCGACAAACAAAAAGCCCCGCTCGCTGATTGGAACGTCATGCAGGTCGGAGAAAGTGCCCCAGTTGTAAACCTGCAGGCGGGTCATCCGGAACTGCTCCCGGGCAAACAAGGAGGCGTTTGGGGTTCCGAGATCATTGGTCGGCCTCCTCGTCAGCGTCAATTTGAGCCAGTTGCGCTGGCGTTTCTCCGGCAGCCATGCGCTGATACAAGTGGGTCAGCGCCTGTATTTCCTCTGCCGAAAAGAGGAGTTTCAGCGTCGGCGAAATCTCGAAGCGATCCTCGCTCGAGCGAATTTTCTGAAGGATGCTGTGCTTCTTGATCTTCTCGATTGAGGCATGAACCCGTTTCACGAACCCTGCACGGTCGGTGTTGGCGGCGCGCTCATAGAGGGATAGAAACTCCCTGACCTCATCTGTCGACACCACGGCACGATCCCCCTGCGAGTCCGCTTGGGTCAATCGCTGACGAAGGTGGAGCAGCAGAATGGAGTCAATGAAGGTCAGTTGGGCGCGACGCAACAGGAGGGGCACTTCGAGGTCGCCGGTATCTGCCTGGCGCGTGAAGGCGACTTGTACATCTCGGTCGATGACCAGTTCGAGAAACAATTCGGCAAGCCGACGACGTATCACCGCTTCGTCTCGCACCAAGATCGGCCAGAGTTTTGGATGCCGACGTCCATCGAGCGATGGCCCTGCCAGCAATTGCACCAGGGCGCGCCGGGTATCCAGTGCCAACTCGCCGCTGTCGCCCATGAACAGGGTGTTGGCAGGTGCCTGGGCAGCATCTGGTGCTTGAGCTTCGGCTGGCATTGCCGATTCGTCGCTGATGGACCCATTTTCAGACCAGTTCATTGGCCCGCTCCCTCAAAAAGAAGATCTTTGGAATTCGGGCGCTACGACGCTCGTCGTCGCCTCCAACCCAGCCTACGGTTTCACTGTGGTCGGCTTTGAACCCATGCCGACTGCCCAACGCCAGCAGGCCGACGACGCTGCCTAGCCCCTGTGCAGCGGGGAACTGCTCCAGCACGTCGGCAATCGATGCCTGGGAGCGTTGCTCTAGGACAGCCAGCACGTTGGCCTTCAGTGTTCGGAAGTCGATCTCGGACTGTGCGACCAGTTCGCTCACAGACTCCAGGTCGATGGGCGGCGCGTCCCCTTCTGCCATCTGCCCGGGCAAAGCTTGCAGGGACGGGTCGTGCAGCACCCATTGAGACAATGAGCGCAAACGACTGCTCGTGAGCTCAAGCGTGTACTGGAGGGTTTCTGTGGCCCTGACCTCGTTCTTCAGGGCCAGTGCTGCGCGCTGGGCGTCTTTCAGCAGGTGATTGAGTCGGCGCTGCTCGAGGTATTCACGACTCTGGACGAAATGCTTCAGGCTGCGCGCGAAGGTCTGGAGCACCTCGTGAACCATGCCGCCCTGCTCAAGAAGGGTGCGCGTTAGCCGCAGTAGGAACCGACGCTCCTTGGCTTCGAGCTGCCCCACGAACTCCCGCGACATGACGTTATCGAGCGCCTGGTCGAGCGTGGCCGCTTGTTCTGGGTCCGTAAGCAATCGCCAGAAAGCGGAGAAAGTCCTTCCGGCGTCGCTCTCTGAAATCAGGTCGATTCCGGCGAACAGCGAATCCAACACATCTCCACGATTGCCATCGTTGTCCATGATGCGCTCACGGAGGTCGCGATTCAGCTGGTCGAACTGATCGCGGACTCGGCGGAAATCACCGGCCAGATCGTCAGCCAGCGTGATGATCTCCCGCGTGCGTTCGAGCGCCGTTGTGTGAGGCAGCACGCGCATCTGCCCCTTCTGGATGGCGTCAATCTCCTTGTCGATGCGGGCTTGCTCAGCCATGAGCCGGTCGATACGGCGGAACTTGTCGGTATCTGTGTCCTCGGCAAGTCGGGCCAAGGCCTCAATGACGAGCGTCAGACGGCTTTCGGTCGCGGCTGAGTGCGGCTGTGCCAGGCCAGAGACAAACCGAATGGCTTCGACGGCCGCCGTGGAGAGTTCATATTCCTCTTCTGAAGCTCCAGCCGGGAAGCGTCGCTCCAAGAACCCATCGGCGAGCCAGCTGGCAACATACGCCTGTGCCGTTTGGGGAAAGTCTTCGCCTTGGGCGCGCAGCTCTTCCAAATCCCTTGCGATGCGTTCGTGAAAAATGGAGGCCGGGAGGCTTCGCTCGCCCTCATACAGATGGGATTGAAGCAGGCCAATGACGGTAGGCCCGGTAGTCGAGGCAAGCAGACGCCACAGCGGCTGCGCCCGCATGCGCCGGTACGTCGCGATTGCTTTGTCTGCTTTCACTCCCGTGCTCCAAAGTGCGGGCGTCGCCCATTCTGTAGTAATCACAATGCAACGCATACAAGAATCAAAATCATTGCATTGCCACATTCTAAAGCAGCTTATATACTTCCCGCAATAACCCGTACAAGTATTCGTTAACCCGATAGAGCACTCAGGAATGTCCAAAGACCAACTTTCAGAACTGACCCAGCCTCAGCGCGACCGGCTCGCGTTCATTGAGCTGCGTGTGCGCTTCGTGGGGGAGATCCGTCGGCAGGACTTGGTTGCGCGGTTTGGCATCCAGTCCGCAGCGGCAACCCGGGATTTGGCACTCTACAAGGAGTTGTCTCCGGGCAACATCGACTATAACCCCAAACGCAAGGCCTACGTCCTGGGACCGGGCTTCCGCCCCATCTTCGACTTTCCTCCGGAGCGAGTGCTGTCTTGGCTGACGCAGGGTTTTGGAGACGGCGAGCCAATGCGGCTCAAGGCATGGGTAGCCAGTGAAAGCCCGTCTCAGCTTACGCACCCGGATCTGGATGTACTGGCAAGCGTGACACGGGCGATCCACCAGGAATGTGCACTCGCGGCCGACTATTACTCGATCTCAAGTGGCAAATCTAAGCGAGAGATTGTTCCCTTAGCATTGATCGACAACGGTCTGCGCTGGCATGTCAGGGCGTTCGACCGGAAGTCGCAGGAGTTCCGTGATTTCGTCATCACGCGGATCAAGAACCCCGTTGTACTTAAGGGACAGCCAGTTGCAGTCCATGAGATGAGCGACCAAGACATTCAATGGACTCGGATCGTCGAACTGGAGTTGGTGCCGCACCCGGACCAGCCCCGGCCGGAGATCACCGAAATGGACTACGACATGTGCAACGGCGTGCTGCGAATGAAGCTGCGAGCAGCGACGGCCGGATACATCCTGAGGCAATGGAGTGTCGACTGCTCTCCAGACCATAGTCTGCGTGGCCATGAATACCGACTCTGGCTGAAGGACCATTTGGCGCTATACGGCGTCAAGAATGCTGTTTTGGCACCTGGCTACAAAGAGCCCTGATTTGATGGGGCGCTATGTCTATGCAATAGTCCTTTGTCTCACTGGGATAAGAAGTAACCTGATTAACCTTCAAGGAGTCCTGTCTATGAGCAATACCCCATTCGATCCGTCGAAATTCACAGCGCCGAAAGCCAAACCACTGCCAGTAATTCTCCTGCTTGATGTCAGTGGTAGCATGAGCGGAGACAAAATCCACAATCTGAATGATGCTGTTCGCGATATGCTGAATACATTCAGTGACACTGAGAATGGTGAAACTGAAATCCATGTAGCGATCATCACTTTCGGTTCTCAAGTAACCCTGCATCAGCAGCTTGCCAGTGCCAGTGCTATTCATTGGCAGGATCTTTCTGCTGGTGGTATGACCCCGCTTGGTACGGCATTGCAAATGGCCAAGGCGATGATCGAAGACAAAGATGTCGTTCCTTCGCGTGCGTATCGTCCAACGGTTGTATTGGTTTCGGATGGTGGCCCTAACGATGCGTGGGAAAATCCCCTGAACGCGTTCATTAGCGACGGGCGCTCCGCAAAATGCGACCGCTTGGCAATGGCGATAGGCGCTGATGCTGACGAGGCAGTGCTTGGGAAGTTTATCGAAGGTACTTCGAATCAACTGTTCTATGCTGAGAACGCCAAACAGCTGCGCGATTTCTTCAAATTTGTCACCATGTCGGTGACCATTCGCACAAAGTCACAGACACCAAATAATGTGCCTGAAGCGAGCGCTATTGACATTCAGCCCGCCACCATCGAAGCGCGCCAAGATAAGACGCAGAGTACTTCTGCAGCAGATGGGGGCTATTGGTAATGCCGCAGGCAATTGGAGATCCGGAAGAGCTTGAGCGCTTCGCGTATTCACTGCAACAATTCATTGATTCACTCAACGATGCAGTGGGCAACCTTAACGGTGCCTTCGCTTCGCTAGGCGACACATGGCAAGACGAAAAGCGGGCACGGTTTGAGGAGGACTACAACGCGCTCGTCCAGCAGTTGCAACATTTCAACGAAAACGCGTCTGAGCAAGTTCCATATCTGGCCGCGCTCGCGTCCCGGCTGCGGGATTATTTACAAAGCTAAGGGCACCGAGGTCGCAATGGCACAAGTTTCAATTGGACAAGTGGAGAATCTTGAGGATCTGGTGCGCGGGCTACAGTCAGTGCGCGAGGCTCTAGAAACCGCATGCCGCGAACAAATTGCTATTGCGGCACAGAAATGCGCAGAGGCTCGCGAAGAAGCGCAGAACAGCTCAAGCATGTTGGAGAATGCCACCCAGCAGGAGCAAACTGCGCAGCAAAAAGTTGACGGTGCTGAGCAGGCTCTCGACAGCAGTCAAAGCGCACTCTCCTCCACCCAGTCTTCGCTATCGTCTTGCCTTGCTCAACCGCCGGATGACGATGGTCGTTGCCCGGACTGCTCCGGCGAGTACTCTGCTGTTGCCGAAGCAGAAGCCGCTGTTGAGCAGGCTCAAGGCATGCTGGAGCAAGCAAAAGCAGAGCTTGAGGTGGCGACAGGAAATCGCATCTCCATGGAGCAGCGCGTAGATATTGCGAAGCAGGCGCAGGCGATAGCGGAACACGCTCTGGAGCAGGCTCAACAAGAATGCGCCACGCGCTTGGCAACTGTCGATCAAGCTATTGCAATAGGCACTGCGCGCTTGAATTCCGCGCAACGAGCACTCGATGCCTATCTTGCGACAAATCCGCCCGCTGCGGAATTCCATGCTTGGTTGAAATGGAATCCGGCTCAGAAAGGTCGCCCTGTCACGCCTGACGCCTTGCGAGACCGTATGAATCTATCGTCAGAACAACGACGGTTGTTTCAGGAATATCTTTATGACCGTAATCCAGCGTATCGCAAGCAAGTTGATAAGTATCGGAACCAGTGGGCAACCGCCAAGGGTGATGCCGAGCGCAACATCGTCGCACGTAGGGCGCGAATACATTTGAGTGGCGAATTTGGAGAACAAATAGCTCGGCACGCACTTGCACCGCTTGGTGGCCGGATCGAAACACAAGGGCGAACCTTCGTTGGCGATAACGGCCGGTACACAAAAACAGATCTATTGGTTACTGATTTACGGGCTCCAGTCATTTTGGGGCGTGGCGAGGGGATGGGAGCGCCGGTAGGAGGTTCAATGGCATTTGAGGTGAAATGCGGCAAGGCAGAATACCTCTACTCCCAGAAGGATCACATGGTTTTCCAAGCCGAAGGGCATAAGCAGGCAGATGCGCAATGCACCCTTTGCTCACGAGATATCCACGACCTGCCGCCAGAGAAAGAGAAAGAACTGCGTGACACTCTGCGCGACGCTGGCTCGCCCATGGTAGGGATGCTGCCAAGTAAAAATGAAATAGATCAGTCCTGCCTTGATTTCATTCGCCAGGACGAGGAGTTGTGACTATGAAAATACGTTTCGCAATTGTTGGCTCAGACCTGCTCGCACAAGTCCGGACTGAAATTGATGCTCTTCTAAGTGCAGTCAATGCCGGAGATATGGATGGAGTGGATGCGGCTACGGCACTCCTCTTGAAATTGACAGCTAATTGCAGTTCGATTGACTTGTCCGAGGATGAGTGGCGCAAGTTTCTTAACAAAATCCGGCTCAAGAATCCCGAGTTCAAATCCAACTATCTGTTGCCTGGTGATATTTGCGCCCCTTTATTTCCAAAAATTGCAGCTGGCGACTATGTTCTCGAACTTCCTG
The DNA here is from genome assembly GCF_014237865.1 of Pusillimonas minor. Classification (GTDB taxonomy): domain Bacteria; phylum Pseudomonadota; class Gammaproteobacteria; order Burkholderiales; family Burkholderiaceae_B; genus Neopusillimonas; species Neopusillimonas minor. Next base: position 590 of record NZ_JACJUU010000004.1, on the reverse strand, counting down.
TAGACGGGGATATGGAAGGGGAGGAGTCTGATGTTTGATGAGGTTTTTGGAATGGCCGCACTATGTGCTGGGAACTTCCGCGAAGGAGTGCGTGATTCGTTCGGAGCATCCATTGTTGAGGATGTACTCGATCCGATTATCAAGGAAGTTGATTCGCTCCGTATCTTTAATGCTGATTTCCAGCAGCAATCGCTCAACATTGATAGGGGCATGGCTGATGCGCGAACACACGAGTTCAAAGACAGTCGGTGGGTGCGATGAACGGAAGTGCAAAAACTTTTCAGGATGTGATTGCCAAATTACACAAGGCAATCGCGAGCTATCACGAGGGACTTGTGCGCATCGACCGCGAATTCCATGCGCCAAAGAAAGCGTTAAACGCGGATCAAGAGCGTAATCAGGAATTCAGAAAGTCGAATTGGAAGTTGGCCTTTGCCAAAGAATGGGAAAGAAACGCAACTGCAATAGCGTAATTGATCCATTTCCCCCATTATTCCAAGGCGGCCAGATTCATGGCTAAATCTTGGTCATGGGTATTCCACGGCAACAATGCTTCAATTTCATCGACGGTCGTCGCCAACGGCAGGCGT
>NZ_JACJUU010000013.1 GCF_014237865.1 Pusillimonas minor | reverse complement strand
GTTCGATCAGCGAAGAAACGAGATTATGAACCCTTTTTTTATCGCTGTCAAATCGTTTTGCAGTTTATTTTAAAAAGTTTTTAAACCACTTCTTAAAACTACCACCACGACTTGAACAACCCGCCTTATTCAGGCCAACCCCACAGCCAAAACCCAGAACCTGGACCCCAACTGCGCGGCTAAAAAAGTTCTTGTCTCGCCCTTTGCCTCACCACCTATTCGGGTAAACCCGAACCGGCTGTGCTGCAAAGGAGGCGAACTATAGCACGGTTATTTTAATGTGTGCAAGTCGACGCCAGAAAATAATCAAAAACACGCCAAAAAGAGCTGCTTTGATGAAAACGTGCGGCTTAACCGGCGGCCTGCAGGTTATTTTGCTGCTGCGGCATCGGTTGTACGTGCTGCTTTCCTGCATTTAATGGCCGCTGCACGGTTTGTGCCCATCTGCCACACACCGTGACGACCGCCGCATCTATTCAACGCTCAACTCGCTAAAGCCAACGCCGGGCACATAGGCTCTACATTTAATGCAGCAGCGAGGCAATATAGTTTCACTCTTGGCGCATCAACGGCGCGATGACCTGCACATCATGGCGGCCACGCATAGAATCGTCGGGTGAGCCGACGTGACGCGGCCCAGGCTGTATAAAGCGTTGTTAGCCCGAACGCGGGCGCCTGTTCTCCTATGCGAGCTATTGTTCTCTTATATAGGGAAGCTCAGATATAGGGTAGCCCCGGCAATTTTTAGCTGACGTGGCATACTTCAATACAACGACAGGCGTGGCTGCATTACCTGTTTTACGCGTTGCGCACATACACGCTGCGCTTATGCCGCGAACAACACAAGACGCCTGTGCCGCATAATAAACACAGAACACTTAAGAAAAGACGCGCATGGCCGAAGATATTCTGATTAACGTAACCCCCTTTGAAACACGTGTAGCGATTGTCGAGCAAGGGGCTGTGCAAGAACTGCATATGGAACGCAGCATACAGCGCGGCCATGTCGGCAACCTTTATTTGGGCAAGGTCGTTCGTGTCTTGCCCGGGATGCAAAGCGCTTTTGTGGATATTGGCCTTGAGCGCGCGGCGTTCATACATGTTGCCGACTTGCGCCAGAATCGCGCAGAGCGCACCACCGGCGGCACCCTGACCCCGATTGAAAAGCTGTTGTTTGAAGGACAGTCTTTAATGGTGCAGGTTATTAAAGACCCGTTAGGCACCAAAGGCGCACGGCTATCCACCCAGGTCAGTATCGCCGGCCGCATGCTGGTGTACCTGCCCCACGAGCCCCACGTGGGCATTTCTCAAAAAATCGAATCTGAGGAAGAGCGCAATGCCTTGCGGGAGCGGGTAACCAAGCTGATGCCTGAAGGCGAGGCCGGCGGGTTTATTGTGCGAACCCAGGCCGAAGGGGCCAGCGACGAAGAGCTGGCCGCCGACTTGTCATATTTACGCATACTGTGGGGCCGGATCCAGGCAAAAGCCAAGTCGCAGCCCGCCCCATCAATGCTGTACACCGACCTTACCCTTGAACAACGCGTCTTGCGCGATATGGTCAGCCCGGATACCGGCGCCATTCTGGTCGACTCGCGTGCCACCACGCAACGTCTTATAGACTGGGCCGAAACCTTCACCCCGTCGGTAAAAGACCGGATCTCGCATTACAGCGGGGAGCGCCCACTATTTGACACCGCTAACGTCGACGAAGAAATTGCACGCGCGCTGTCGCGTCGGGTTGACCTTAAATCGGGCGGCTACCTTATTATTGACCAGACCGAAGCGTTGACCACCGTCGACGTCAACACCGGCGGTTTTGTCGGGGGCCGGAATTTTGACGACACCATATTCAAAACCAACCTTGAAGCCGCCGTTGCCATCGCGCGGCAGCTTCGCTTGCGAAACCTCGGTGGCATCATCATTCTGGACTTTATCGATATGGATGATGCAGGGCACCGCAGCGCTGTGCTGGCCGAACTGAACAAGGCCCTGTCAAAAGACAGGACCCGAATGACGGTGAGCGGGTTCAGCCAATTAGGGTTGGTAGAGATGACGCGCAAACGGACGCGCGACTCACTGGCACATCAGCTCTGCGAGCCCTGCCCGACGTGCCAATCGCGCGGGCACGTACGCACGCCACGCACGCTGTGCTACGAGATTTTGCGTGAAATTTTGCGTGAGTCCAGGCAATTCAATCCGAAAGAGTTTCGTGTGCTGGCATCGCAGGCCGTAGTCGACCTGTTTCTGGAAGAAGAAAGCGCGCACCTGGCCATGCTGGGCGACTTTGTTGGCAAACCCATTACCCTCGAAGTAGAGAATGGTTATTCTCAAGAGCAATACGATATTGTGCTGATTTAAGATGGCGCCGATAACTTCTCGCCCGTCGCTCGACGAGCACGACGTGGCCACCGTCAGGCAGCTGTATGGCGAAGCCCAGAACTGGACTCGTCATTACGAGCAACTGATTGTCAACGCCAATGTGTTGATTGTGTCGGCCTGCCTGATTTTCGTGGGGCTGGCCTTTGGAGACAAAGTCTCTGCCTTACAAGCCTCGCTGCTAATGGTGATACCGTTTGGCATGACCATTATTGGCATCACACTAACCAACACATTGTTCAACCTGTATGCCGTGTGCATACGCCGGATGTCAAGGCTGGAGAACCTGTTAGGATGCTTTGACCCGGTCAGGTTCGATGCCATTGACAGGGCAGGCCCCCTGCTGCCCCAGGAGTTCATGGCGTTGCCTGTCAAACGGCCGACCTCGGTGCGATTTTTTATTGGTATGCACGGCCTGCTGGGCTGCGCCTATATTGGTATTACCGCCCTGAAATGGTTATAAGGGGCAACAAACCACAAGCCTGTCTGCGCAGCTACCCATAAATTAAAGGCCAATGTGCTAAAAACTGCCCAGGCCACCACAAGCAAACTTACGATTCTGAGGCGGTTTTCTCTTCGGGTTCGGGCACATTCAGCTCGGGCTTTTCGGGGCAGTATTCGGGGCGCTGAATGATGGCGAACATGTCTTGCACCTGGTTGTCGGTGGTGGCGTAGTAGCTGTACACACGCCCCTGACTATTCCGTTCTTTGTTGAGCGTCAGGTGCAAAACGACCGTGTTGTTCCAGCCCGTGGCGCCCGGGGTATAGGGCTTGGTTACGCGGGCGAAATTAGGGTTGAGCGCGTCGACAGAAAATTTAACTTCGGGGTTGCAAACAGCCTGATGCTTGAACACTGCTTTTTGCACCTGAACAAAGTCTTTTGTGAACAAACGGTCGGCCCGAAGATAGGGCTCGCGCTCAAGCACCGACAAACCAATTCCGGCATTATTTGAAGAAGCGCAACCCGCCAGTACGGCCGCCATTGCAACAACTATCCCTTTTTTCATGATCATTTCCTGTGTAAACCTGCGGGCGGCATTGCACCTGAGGGTTATAGATTACCGCGCGCGTCAACCAACACAAAAGCGATATCAAAGCACTTCTTTGAACTGCATTTCGTACAGTGCGGAATACAAACCTTTTTGAGCCAAAAGCGCTTCGTGCCTTCCGGACTCTACGATTTTGCCCTGGTCGAGCACAAGGATTGTGTCCGCCTTCTGTACGGTAGACAAGCGATGCGCAATGACCAGCGTAGTGCGCCCCACCATCAGCTGCTCGAGCGACGCCTGCACTTGACGCTCAGATTCGTTATCGAGCGCCGACGTTGCCTCGTCGAGGATCAGGATGGGTGCATTTTTAATAAGCGCCCGGGCAATAGCCAAACGCTGACGCTGCCCACCCGACAACTGGTTGGCGTTTTCGCCAACGCGGGTCTCGAGGCCTTCGGGTAAGCCGCGAACAAAATCGTGCAAATTGGCTGCCTCGAGCGCCTTCCAGATGTCGTCTTGACTGGCGTCGTGCAAAGCACCGTACCCCACGTTTTCACCAATGGTGCCATCAAACAGAACGACATCTTGGCTGACCAGGGATAACTGGGCGCGCAGGCTGCGCAACTGGCAATCTTCGATGGGTTGGCCATCGATCAGCACCCGCCCCGCTGTAGGCTCGATAAAGCGCGGCAACATGTTAACCAGCGTTGTCTTGCCACTACCAGAGCGCCCGACCAATGCGATAGTTTGACCGGGTTCGGCCACGAACGATACATCGGCCAGGGTATCACGTTGGGCATCGGAGAAACGATGGCTGATATGCTCGAACTCGACCTTGCCCTTGACCTGCCCGTTAAACACATGCGTGCCTTTGTCGTTCTCGGGCTTCTGGTCAATCAGGCCAAAAACGCTTTCGGCCGATACCAGCATGCGTTGCATGGCGCCGGCGATATTGGTGAGCCGTTTGATCGGGTCGAAAATTTGCCCAAGCGCCGCCATGAATGCAGCAAAACTACCGACGGTGAGGCCTTCGGTGTTGGCCTGATAAAGCGCAACCGCAATAACGGCCGCAACCGACACCCCGACAAAAAACTGGGTAATGGGCGACATGGCAGCATCGGAGCTTGCGGCGCGCATGTAAAAGCGGCGCAAGCGGCTATTGATGTAATCAAAGCGAGCATCTTCGCGCTCGTAACCCTCGAACATTTTGACGACGCGCTGGCCGTCGATGGCCTCGCCAACCACCCGGGTGAGCTCGGCATTCATGTTGATCGTATCGCGATTGATTTTGCGCAAGCGCTTGATGAAAATACGCGACACATAAACCGACAGCGGCAAGACCAGCAGCACAATCAGGGTGAGCTGCCACGACATATACAAAAGCACGGCAAGCAACGAAACGACAATAAGCGTTTCGCGCACAAGTACTGTAATAACTTCGGTAGCCAGGCCGGTTACGTTACCTGCGTCGATAGTGAAACGGTTCAGCAAGCGGCCGGTATCGCCGCGCCTGAATTCGCTGTCTGGCAAATGCAGCAACCGCTGGAACATCTCTTTGCGGATGCCCAGCAGCATATTGTTCGCGATCCAGGCAAACATATAGCTGCTTGAAAAGGTAGACACGCCACGCACCAACATGAGGCCAATAACCGCCAGCGGTATTGACCACATGTACGACGGCTTGTCGCCGGTAAAGCCGTCGTCGAGCAGCGGCTTCATGATGACGGCCAAGGTGGGCTGTGTCGCCGCGCTGATCGAAATCAGGATCATGGCCACGACGACGGCTTTCCAGTAGACACCCAAGCGACTGTAGATTCGTCGCCACAAATAAAACTTCACCGGCTCGGCGTGGGCGGGCGCTGATGGTAAAACAGAGCTCAAGACGACACTCGCTTTTATACTAATGAAAAAAGCATTGTAACGTCGCAACCCAAACCCGGCGCAGGCTTCGCACCAACGCCCTTTTAACGCTTCTCGATGACCGACATTTCTGCAATATATGTTCGCCTGCCCAACTGGATAGGTGATGTCTGCATGGCCCTGCCCTCCCTTCATGCCCTGCTCGACACCGGAAAGCCGGTTATTGTGTGCGCCCGCCCTTGGGCAAAAGCTTTGCTATCGGGTTACGCGCTGGCCGGGTTCATTGAAATGACGGGATCATGGACGCAAAATCGCCGGGCTGTTGCCCAATCGCGCAGGCAATATGCCGGCCAGGGAGCCACAGTGGGCTTGCTGTTACCTGACTCTTTATCAAGCGCAATGGTTTTTCGGCTGGCCGGATTGCAATGCGCGGGATACCGCGATGACGGCCGCAGCCTGTTGCTGAAGTGGCCCGTCAGGAAACCACAGCCCCGGCCACATGCGGTTGAGTCCTGGTATGGGCTGACGCAAACCGCCCTGACCCTCTGGAACCTCCCCTGCCCCGCTGGCAAGCCGTCAGACACACTAGGCCTTAAGTTGCGGGCATCAGCCAACGCGCAGGTTTTATCTGTTTTGTCTCGAGCGGGGCTGGACAACACACCCTTCATTTTGATCGCTCCTACTGCAACAGGCTTACACAAGGGGCAAGTCAAGGTCTGGCCGCATTTCAACGCACTAACGCTGCGTTTGCAACAGCAGGGTTACACCGTCGTTATGTGCCCGCCACCAGGCGAACGTGACGACGCACTGCGCAATGCACCCGCCGCGTTATGCCTTGACCCGCTACCCCTTGATGACTTTGTCGCCCTTACACAAAAAGCACGCCTCGTAATCTGCAACGATTCGGGCGTTTCTCATTTGTCTGCTGCGGGTAATGCATTACAACTGACACTGTTTGGCGTTACCGATCGTGAACGTACCGGCCCGTGGTCGCCCAAAGCGCATTGCCTGGGACAAATGGGGCAATGGCCCGAACTGGACAACGTGGCAGAAAAAGCGATATCGTTGGCCGGCAAATGAATATATCCAACTTGCTCGTCAATCTGATTATTCCGCTCAACCTGTGCATTGCGCTGCTTGTTGCAGGCGGCCTTCTGTATGTATTTCGACTGCGCAAAACTGCAGTTGCCGTAGTTATTTTTGCCGGTTTCTGGGGCGTGTTCTGGTCACTCCCCGCGTCGTCGCTTTGGGCCGGGGGCCGACTTGAACAGTACTATGCCTACCAGCCCCCAGAGGCCTACCCAAAAGCCGATGTCATTATTGTGCTTGGCGGCCATACCGCCGGCGGACGCCCGAACTGGTTTGGCCCTTACACCAAAGAAACTGCCATTACCCGGTCGGATACGGCGGCACAGCTGTATCTGGCAGGCCGCGCACCCTTTGTCATCGTTTCGGGCGCGGCGCTTGACGGCGGCATCCCCGAAGCCAAAGTCATGGCAGCCAACTTGCAGCAAGACGGTGTACCTGAGAGTGCCATTATTGCCGAGGAGCGCAGTCTGACAACCCGCGAGAACGGCGTGTTTACGCGCGACATCATGCAAACGCTGGGGTTTAAAAAGGCGCTGCTGGTGACCTCTGCGCTTCACATGCCTCGGTCAATGGGGGTTTTCCGCGAGCTGGGCATCGATGTGATTGCCGCGCCTTCGCGGCCGCAGATTGTCGTACCTGAAGAGTCTGATTTCGACTTTTGGTTGCCCGATCAACGTACGTTCGAGGCGGCCCGCTCGATCATTAAAGAATATGCCGGTATTTTGGTCTATTGGCTACGAGGTTGGGTGTAATGGCAATGTCGTGCCGGCCGGGTTGCGGCGCCTGCTGTATTGCACCGTCAATATCAAGCCCAATTCCAGGTATGCCTGACGGCAAGCCAGCAGGCGTCGCCTGCATGCATCTGGATGCCGACTATCGCTGCCTGATTTTCGATCACCCTGATCGTCCCGACGTGTGTGGCTCCCTCCAGGCGTCGGAGGAAATGTGCGGAGAGAACCGGACTCAGGCGCTGCGTTGGCTGGGTTACGTCGAGGAAGAAACTCGACCGTCGCGCTCGTCAAGCACCTGGAAGTAAAGGGCCTCATAGTTTGCGGCCACTTCGGCCCAGCTATGGCGAGCCACCACAGCGGCGGCTCCATGCTCCAGACGACGTCGGCAATTGGCGTCAGTATCGATGCGATTAATGTACGTCGCTAACGCATCGGCGTTTTCAGGATGGTCGAGCAGCAGGGCCTCGGTTTCCGGTTGAACGTACTGCGCAAAACCACACCATGGCGCGGGGCTTAAAATAACGGGCAAGCCATAGGCCATGGCTTCGAGCGGCGCCATCCCGAAACTGTCATTCAGGGTGGGGTGCACATAAATGTCGGCACAGGCGTAATACGGCTCAACGTCGGAGGTTTCGTCTATGACATTGACGCGCGCCCCCAGATGTGCCGCCTGCTGACGAACGAAATCGCGTGCCGGTGCGTTACCCCCCACCACCAGCAACTTGACGCGATCGGGCAAATGACCCAAAGCCTTAAGCACCGTCAGCAACCCCTTGCGCACCGGGTTACGCGCCACCAGCAGGCAGACCAGATCGGTTTCAGACCAGCCCATAGACTGCCGCAGCGCCAACGCCCCGGCCGTATCAACCGGGCCGGCTGGGCTTACACCCGGCGGAATCACCGGGAAATGCCGATCTACCCCATAGGCCTGGCGTAATTGATCTGCGATAAGCCCTGAGACCGCAACTACTTTGTGCCCGTCACGCGGCCTGACACGCCGGGCCTCGAGCTGCAGATACGTTTGAACACGAGGACTGATAAAGGACATGGCCCGCTTCAGCGCAGCCATGGGCTTGACTCGCCAGTTGTAGCGTACCGGCGTGACGTGCACCACTTCAACATCACCGCACCAGCCGTTCATGTGAGAATGAACGATGTCAAAACCTTGCTGTGTCAGACGACGCGCGCGAATGGCAAACAACAACACCCGCATCCAGCTGGACAGACCGCGCCGGATAGCGATAGGTACATAAGGCAAGTGCAGATCGCAGGCCGGATCGTACTGACGGGCAAAGACGGTTACGTCATGCTTGCGGGACAACTCGCGCATGAGTTCGACGCCGTAGGCCTCGGCGCCGCCAAAACGCCCCCCGAAACGATCGACGACAAAGGCTATTTTCAGCGGGCGATCAGTCACGGCGGCGCTTGTCCTCGAGACGGGTGAGGCACTTTTGCAGGAACCGCACAATATTAGTGGAGCGGGCTACGGTTACGCGCGGCAACCCGAACAGGGTGTCGTCTGGGCGGGCCAAACCCCGCACCGTTGTTGTGGCGTTGCTATACCCTGCTTTCTGGGCCATGGCCCGAATGTCGGGTGTCTCGTCGCCATAGGGATAGCAAAACGCACTGACCTCAAAACCCAACAGACGTTCGAGTTCGGCTTTTGAGTGTGCAATCTGGTGGTGGGCCGCTTCGGGGGAGAGCTCGGGCAGATGAACATGGTCGAGCGTGTGCGACCCCACTTCTTGCCCGGCATGGGCCCACTGCTTCATTTCGTCAAGAGACATCAGGCCGGAATGCGGAATGCCTTTGGCGTAATCCCACACATTGCCGCCGTCGAGCTGATGCACAACAAAATAATTGGTTGACGTAAAGCCATAGTGCGTTAGCACGGGCAATGCATTTTGAAGTACGTTGCGATAGCCGTCGTCGAAGGTAATGCCAAACACCTTGCCCTTGGCCTCGCCTTTCAGGTAGGGCAACAGGTCACGCATCGATAGCCCGCGATACCCTAAACGGCTCATCCAGGCCATTTGCCGGGTGAAATCTTTGGGGTGTACCGTCAGACCGCGATACGGCGTGCCTTTAGGGGCGGGTTCACCAATTTGGTGATACATGAGAATGGGGATCATATTTTGACCAAAAGATTCAGGCGTTCAGGCAACTTGAATATACCGCACGTGTTTGAGTGCAGAATCGGGACAAAGCAAAATTGGTCAAACTGAGAGATCGGGCTTTAGCACCCATTGAAACCAGACGGGCCTGATCTTGACAAATAGAACGAACGCACGCCGCAATGTTTGCAACGTCTGCGGCGGGGACCACCCACCCACTTTTATCTTCATCAATGTTCTCGGGAAGCCCACCGGCATCTGAAACCATGGTTGGCAACCCCATGGACAACGTCTCGCGACAGGCAAAAGAAAGGGCCTCGCGATACGACAAAACAAACCCTACGTCGCAAGCGCCAAGAACAGCTCGAACATCGTCAACCAACCCGGGAAATACAACATTCTGCGTCAACCCCAGTTGAGCAACCTCTTCCAGATAAGCCGCCTTGGGAGGATCTCCGGCCACGACAATCCTGATGCTGGCGCGCATTGGCTCGGGGAGCGTAGCTACTGCACGCACCAGGTCAAGCCAGCCTTTTTCAAGATCTGTACCCCCCGAGCTTCCAAAAACCAGAAAATCTGACTCGTCCGACCCAAACAACTCGCGTCGTAAGGCTGTTTTTTCTGCCGGTTCGGGAGGTTTGAAATAGTCAGTATCTATACCGTGCCTGATAACCTGCAAGGGCAAACCGCGATAGGCGGAGTGTTTGACCATATCGCCAACATAAGAACTGACAGCAATAACTGCATCCGTCCCGAATTTCGCCCGAATTTTGTGACCAACACTGGAAATTTTGTGATCGTTATGCTTTGTCCATACGATGACGGGACGCCGCCGCAGCCCTGCCACAGCCAGCATCACGTGGCGGTGATCAGCCGACGCATTGACATGAATCACATCAAACCGTTCTTTCTGGATCAAGCGCCGCAAATGCAGGACCTCCTTAATCATTGGAATCAGGCGAGAGGTGAACCGCATATCGTGCAATTTGACATTACCCAGATCTGAGGCCTGCCGGAACAAGCGGCTGGTTCCGGGCGTCGCAACGCTTAACTCGTCGTTTGGGCTCAGACCCTTTAACAGATTGATGATGTAAGTAACGTGGCCCCCGCCGTTGCGATGATGAAAGTTAGTAAACAAAATTTTCATATTCAGCTCATCACACCGGCTTGTCGGTTGCGCCAGCCCCAGCAACACCCTTATTCATAAACCACAATTTGCTGTAGCGAAAAAAGCTTCCGGCTGCGGCCGTCGCCGCCAAAATGAACCCTTCTTTACCGTCCAAAAAACCCTTACGTAATATGTAGATACGTACAAAAGTCCATGACGCATGACCCAAAACGGCGGGTATGCTGGTCTTCTTGCCACGTTTATGCATCATGACAGCCGCGTCAGTCGAATACCGATTAACTTTTGATATCAGCGCTTCATAATTTTCGTAGGGATAGTGAAGAAAATGCCCCGAGAGTATGCCCGGCGCCGCCGGGGTCAGCACTTTTTCGTGAACAACAACGTCATTAAACCGACCCGCCCCCTTTCGGAAGAACCGAACCACGTAGTCTGGCCACCAGCCACTATGACGAATCCAGCGCCCACAAAAATTTGACAAGCGCGCAACCTTGTAGGCGTCGAACGTCGGGCGGCGCATCGTTTCGCGAATCGCATCGGCCAGTTCGGGCGTCACCCGTTCGTCAGCATCAATGGACAAAATCCAGTCTCCGGTTGCCAAGTCAAGCGCCCGGTTCTTTTGAGGCCCAAAACCGGGCCAATCGCTGGACTGATGAACCTTGACGTTGGACCCATGGGCGGCGGCTATTTCCAGTGTTCGATCGGTACTACCCGAATCGAGAACAATAATTTCATCTGCGAACGCGACCGAGGCCAAACAATCGGCAATGTGTCGTTCTTCATTTTTGGTGATAAGGATGACCGATAGCGTCAAGACTGCCTCCGTGAACGCTTCCAGAGCTTCCAGCGATTGAACATGGGTCCAATGACCGGATGACCGGCAACAACGAGTCGTCTGCCAACTGACGCACCATGTGTATCGCGAACAGCGAAACGATAGATGTGCGCAGGATCAGTCCCGGGAACATTCATACCAAACGCATGCGTTGTATACAGATACCTGAAACCTGCTTCAAGTGCTATTTGCCGGTAGTCAGCATCAAAATACCCTTGCGGCCAACAAAAATGCGCAGATACTGACCCAAGCCGGGAGAGTAATGTGGCCCTTGAGTCGGCAAGCTCGGAAGCCATGCGGGCGTTTTTGTTGACCGGATCGACCTTATCCCAGCGCGTATGCGTATGCGTGTGGCTATGAAACTCGCAAACACCATCATTAGCCATGCGCTCAACCTCGCTCCAACGAAGCGCAACATCGTCAAATGCTGCGTTTGATACCAGGGTCATGCACTTGGCGTGGTCTGGCGTTAGCGGGGCTGTCGTACCCGTTAGCGGCCTGGACGCGCCATCCTGCATCCAGGAGGTAACCAAAAAAATCAATGCATTAAAACCATACTTCTTGAGTAATGGATAGGCATGAATGAAGTTATCGAGATAGCCGTCATCGAAGGTAATAAGTACTGACTTGGCTGGCGCTGCATCACCGTGCAAATGAGCCGCAAACTGGTCTGAAGTCAGCGAACGATAGCCATGCGACTTTAACCATTGCAACTGGCTTTCAAAGTGACCTGGGGTGGCGTTGATAACACCACCCGCAGGAGTGACATGGTGGTACATCAGTACAGGTACGGCATGTCGGGCGCTCATCCCCTTACCCCCAACCAACGGTTGTAGCAGGCTTCGGTATCGCTAACCAATCGCTCAAGACTGAACTTGCCTTGGCGCCGCACGAGGTCATAGCCAGCCTGCCCCATTTTATTGCGCAGTACCGGGTCATCAATCAGCGTTTTCAAGGCATGCGTTAGTGCGGGCTGGTCGTGCAATGGTACAAGCAGGCCGGTCTCGCCGACTTCCATCATTTCCGACACACCGCCAACGTCCGTGCCGATTACCGGCAAGCCGGCAGCGGCCGCTTCAACAAATACAGTTCCCGACGCTTCTTGTTCGGTTGCCAGTGCAAACAAGTCGAAACCGGCCAACAAATTCGGGACGTCTTTTCGGGTACCCAGAAAATGCACCCGTCGCTCCAGAGCTTTGCTTTTTACATACGCCTGGACCTCTTCGAACGTCGGGGAGCCTCCGCCTACCAAGACAAGATGCAAATTCGGACGTTCGCGAATCAAAGGCGAGATGGCATCGACCAACGCCCGGTGACCCTTTTTGGCACGCATCACCGCAACACACCCCACAACGATATCGTTTTGAGCAAGCTTTAGCTCGTCGCGTAGTGTCGAATGCTCAACAGGAGGAGGAAGCTGAATAGGGGAGTAAACGACGGCGACATGATCGGGCGCAACGCCCTTGGCCAATAGCAAATCCCTGACATGCTCACTGACAGTTACCACCCGATGCGGAAGTACTGTGTACGACCACAAAGAGCCCACCCTATTTGCAAGATGTCTTGTCCGAACAATGAGCGGTACCCTGGCAATACGTGCTGCCATTGCGGCGATAACGGTATCACGACGACTATGTGTGTTTACAACATCGAATCGCCCTCGTCGAAAAACACCACAAAGGTTGTAAACACACTTTAAATAATTGACCGGGCCATCCATTAACATGGTGTGCACGGTAAAACCTTCTTTGGTCAGCCGGCTGGCTAACTGAGAGTCGGGCTGACACACCGCTTCGAGGTAATGCCCGCGCTCGCGCATGGCAAGCATTTCTTTAAATATGCGATGCTCTTGGCCACCAAAACTTGTCGCTGCTTCGGTGTGAATAATACGCAACGGCTTCATGAATAACTGATCTCCACATGGTCCGGGGATACCCAGTTGCCGAGCTGTTCGATAAGCGTATCGGCCATGCGAACACGCCAGTCGTCGCCGAGGCGGACGCTGCAGCAGAAAGGCGGTTTGAGCAAATGAAGCTCGACAGGCACGCCGGGGATGCCGTTTTCGGGTTCGGCACGGAACGGATTAAGAACCTGACGCAACTGTTGAGGGTCGAAGGGTTCGGCCAGGGTAATGCGCAGCGCCCGGGCGCGTGATTCGCGCGCCAGTTGCAGGTCGAAAATGGACTCTGCCGAGACCCTTAAACCGCCCGAGTAATCATCGTTGCTGACCTTGCCCTGAATGATGACAAGCTGATCTTCTTTAAGACGGTGACGGTGCTGCTCGTATAGCTCGTTAAAGATGGCGATTTCGATCTGCGCGGAGCCGTCGTCGATGGCGGCGTAAAGCATTTTGCCGCGCCGGGTCATTTTGGGGCGCAAGGCCGACAGCACCCCCGCAAACCATTGCAGGCCTCGCGCGGGCTCTAAACGGGCCAGCGGTGTCGGTGCAAACCGCCGCACTTCGTCGCGCCAGGCATCGAAAAGGTGCGCACTGAAGAAGAAACCCAGCGCCGCCTTTTCTTGGGTAAGGCGGGTTTGCAAGTCCCAGGGGGCGACTTTGGCCAGCTCGCCTTCGACGATTTCGTCGCTGTTGTCGTCGAACAGCGACACCTGGTTTGCGCTGCGCTCGACCTGTTCGGCCGCTTCGATGGCATTACCGACAGTGGCTAACAACGCGGCACGGTTGTCGTCGATGGTGTCGAACGCACCCGCCCGGATAAGGGCTTCGATGGTACGACGGTTGACGGCATGGCGGTCGATGCGCCGGCAAAAATCGAACAGGCTGCTGAACGGCCCGCCCTCTTGGCGCGCCTTGATAATGGCTTCGACGGCAGACTGCCCCGTACCCTTAACAGCACCCATGCCGTAACGTATGGTTCGCGGCGGCTTGCCCTGCGCACTGAATTCGTCTTCGACCGGTTCGAAACGATAATTGGACGCGTTGACATCGGGCGGCAACACCTCGACATCATTGGCGAGTGCATCTTTCCAGAAAATCTGTACTTTGTCAGTGTCATCCATGTCGGAAGACAACGTTGCGGCAATGAACTCGGCCGGATGATAACGCTTGAGCCATGCCGTTTGATAGGCAATGAGCGCATAGGCGGCCGAGTGACTTTTGTTAAAGCCATAGCCCGCAAATTTTTCCATCAGGTCGAACAGCTTGACGGCCAGGTCAGAGTCGTAGCCCTTCTCGACCGCGCCCTTCTCGAAAATTTCGCGATGCTTGGCCATTTCTTCGGGCTTTTTCTTGCCCATGGCTCGCCGCAGCATGTCGGCGCCGCCCAGCGTATAACCCCCGATAATCTGGGAGATCAGCATCACCTGCTCTTGGTAAACAATGACCCCGTAGGTACTTTTAAGCACCGACTCGAGATCGGGATGAAAATAATCGACCTCGGCTCGACCATGTTTACGATTGACGAAGTCGACCACCATGCCTGACTCGAGCGGGCCAGGCCGGTACAAGGCCAGCATAGCAATGACGTCTTCGAAGGTATTTGGTCGCAAACTGCGCAGCAGCTCTTTCATGCCGCGTGATTCAAGCTGGAACACAGCGGTCGTGTTGCCTTCGCTCAGCAACTGATAGGTCGGCTCGTCGTCAAGCGGCAAGGCCATGATGTCAAAGTCGCGTTTGTCGGCATTGAACTGCTGTACATACCTGACCGCCCAATCAAGGATGGTGAGGTTGCGCAAACCAAGGAAGTCAAACTTGACCAGGCCTGCGGCCTCGACGTCGTCTTTGTCGAACTGAGACACCGCGTTGCTGTCGGGGCCGGGCTGCGAATACAACGGGCAGAAATCGGTGAGTTTGCCGGGGGCAATCAGCACACCGCCGGCATGCATGCCCACGTTGCGCGTCAGGCCTTCGAGCGGGCGCGCCAAGTCGATCAGCGCACGAACCTCTTCGTCCTGGTCGTAACGCTCTTTGAAAGCGGGTTCTTCGGCCAGGGCGCGTTCGAGCGTCCAGGGGTCGGCCGGACTGAACGGGATGAGTTTGGACAGGCCATCGCACAGGCTGTACGGCATTTCGAGCACCCGACCGACATCGCGCACCACCGCCTTGGCACCCAGCGTACCAAAAGTTGCAATCTGGCTGACCGCTTCCTTGCCATACTTTTGCTTGACGTAATCAATGACCCGTTCGCGGTTGTCTTGACAGAAGTCGATATCAAAGTCGGGCATGGACACCCGCTCGGGGTTTAGAAAGCGCTCGAACAGCAAGTCGTAGCGGATGGGGTCGAGGTCGGTGATCCCCAAACAATAAGCCACAAGCGACCCCGCCCCCGAGCCTCGGCCCGGACCGACGGGCACACCATTGTGCTTGCCCCAGTTGATGAAGTCGGCCACGATAAGAAAGTACCCGGGAAAGCCCATCTGGATGATGGTCTGGCACTCCCAACGCAATCTTTCCAGATACTTGGGGTATTGCGCCTCGCGCTCGGCGGCATCGGGGTATAAAAACGCCATTCGCGACGCCAGCCCTTCTTCCGACGACTTGACCAGATAGTCATTCAGGGTCATGCCGTCGGGCGTGGGGAAGTCGGGCAGCCGGGGTTTACCCAGCACCAATGTCAGATTGCACCGCCGCGCAATTTCGACGCTGTTTTCAAGCGCCGAAGGCACATCGGCAAAGCGCGCCGCCATTTCTTCAGAGGACAACAAATACTGCGATTCGGTAAAGCGCCGGTGACGCTTGGGGTTGGCCAGTTGCTCGCCCTCGGCGATACAAACACGCGCCTCGTGCGCCCGGAACTGCTCGGGTCGCACAAACTGCACGGGGTGCGTCGCCACAACCGGCAGCCCCAGATCGGCGGCCAGCCGCATGGCGGCCTGCACATAAGCCTCATCGCCTTCGGCGTCGGCTCGCTGCAGCTCGATGTAATAGGCCCCCGGGAAACGCGTGGCCCATTGCTGCGCCAGCACCCGGGCCTCGGCATCGCGCCCCGCCTCGAGCGCCTGCCCCACATCGCCCATCCGGGCGCCCGACAAGACAATAAGGCCGTCAGCCCCTTCGAGCCATTCGCGCCGGACTTCGGCATGGCCCGCATATTGATTTTCGAGCCACGATCGCGTCAGGATTTCGCATAGCTGCAAATAGCCCGCGTTATTGCGAACCAGCAGCAACACGCGATGCGGCTTGTCGCGATCGGCCTCGTTTTGCACCCAGATATCACAGCCCGCGATGGGCTTGACCCCTTTGCCACGCGCTGTCTTGTAAAACTTGATCAATCCAAAAATATTTGACAGATCGGTAAGTGCGACAGCAGGTTGGCCATAGCCGGCCACCTGTTTAATCAGGTCGGGAATTTGCACAATGCCGTCAACCACCGAGAACTCGGAGTGAACGCGCAAATGCACAAATGGCGTAATGGGGGCAGATTCATTCATGCTCAGATTGTACCCAGAGAAACCGCTTGATTTGGCCCGAATCGGGCATTAGCGCTGCATCGCCGCCCAGGCCTTTTGCAACCGCTTGACGGACACCGGCATCGGCGTGCGCAACTCTTGGGCAAACAGCGCCACACGCAGCTCTTCGAGCATCCAGCGGAAATCGGCCAGCTGTGCATCGGGCTGCCCTTTTAGTGCCGTCACCGCCCGCTGATACTGCACCAGTAAAGGCGCCATCTCGCTCATCAACCGGCGGTCTCGAGACGGGTCTGCTCGCAGTTTTTCGATACGCGCCTGCACTGCCTTCAGGTAGCGGGGGAAGTGCGCCAGCTGCCCGTAAGGCGTGGCGCGGACAAAATACTTGCCCATCAGTTGCGACAACTGCGACTGGATATCGGCGTAGGTGTCGGCATGCGCCTTGGCCTGAGGCAGTTTTTTCTGTACGGCTGCCCACTCGGCCAGAATTTGCCCCGCCAGACGGGCAATTTCCTGGGCCAGCAACCCCAGCCGGTTCTTGCCCTCTTGCTTGCGCTGGTTAAATGCGGCTTGATCATCAGGCCACGGCTCGGCCAGGCAAGCCTGCTCAAGCGCACAATCGATGATCTGGTCTCTGAGCTCTTCTTGTGTCCCCAGACTGATAAACAGCATGCTCATCCGGGTCAGATCATTCAGGTTTTTCTCAAGAAACCTGACCTGTTCTTTAAGCCCCAGCCTGAACAGACGCAGCAAGCCCATACGATGGTGGACACGCGCCTCGGCCGGATCATCGAAAACATCCAGATCGCAGTGTGATTGCCGGTCGACCAGCGCGGGATAACCGATGACTGACTGACCTTTACGACGGATTTCCATGATTTCGGGCAGTGGCCCGAAGGTCCAGTCAACCAGCTGATCCTGGGCCAGCGCCTGAGCCACGTCCTGGTCTCGCGCCGCGACTTTCTGAAACGACGCCTGTGCCTCTTTACCATGCTCGGCTTTGAGCTGGTCGAGATTTCGCCCCCCTGAAAGCATGCGGCCGTGTTCATCGACGATCTTGAAGTTCATGAACATATGCGCCGGCAGGGTTTCGAGCTTAAAGTCAGCTCGCCCCGGCCGGACCTTGACCTGCGCCCACATGTCGGTCGCTATGGCGTCAAGCAGACTGCCGCGCCCTTCGGGTTCGTGCTCGAACCAGCGGTCGTAAAATGCGGCTGCGTAATCGGGCAGCGGCACACAATGACGGCGCATTTTTTGCGGCAGCGACTTAAGCAACAAATGCACTTTCTCTTTGAGCATGCCGGGTACCAGCCACTCGCATCGCTGCGGGTCGACTTTGTTCAGTGCAAACAACGGGACCGTCAGCGTAACGCCGTCGCGCACCGAGCCCGGCTCGAAGTGATAGTCGAGCGCCATATCGACGCCGTCCCATTGCACCGACTTGGGAAAAACATCGGTGGTGACTCCGGCCGCATCGTGCTGCATCAAGGCGTCGCGCGTCAGCAACAACGCCTTGGCCTGCCCGGCATCAAGCCCCCTGGCCCACTTTTCCAACGTCGCCGTCTGAAAGACGTTCTTGGGAATATGCTGATCGTAAAACGCATAGATTAGCCCTTCATCAACCAGGATATCGGGGCGACGCGACTGATGCTCCAGCTTTTCAATTTTCTGGATCAGCGCGCGGTTCTCGCGAACAAACGCGGCGTTCGTATCAATATCGCCGGTCACCAGGGCATCCCGAATAAAAATTTCGCGCGCCTGAACCGGGTCGATCTTTCCGAAATGCACACGTCGGCCATGATAGACAGGCAAGCCGTAAAGTGTGGCGCGCTCGTTGGCCACTACCTGGCCGGCTTTCTTCTCCCACCGCGGGTCGGACCAGCTGCGCCTGAGCAGATGCGCGCCGACTTTTTCGACCCAGACAGGGTCGACTCGGGCCACGCAACGGGCGAACAAACGCGAGGTTTCGACGAGTTCAGCCGCCATGATCCAGCGCCCGGCTTTACGCGCCAGCGGCGACGACGGGTGAATCGTGAAGCGGATGTCGCGTGCCCCCTGGTAGGTCGTGGTTTCTTCGCTTTTTAGACCGAGATTGCCTAGCAGGCCTGACAGCAAAGCCTTGTGCAGCTGCTCGTAGGTGGCCTCGGTCTGGTTGACACGCCAGCCCTGCTCGCCGACGATGGCCGCCAACTGAGTGTGAACGTCGTGCCATTCGCGCAAGCGTATCGGCGACAAGTAGGTTTGACGCAAGATGGCCACCAGCTTGCGCTGCGACGCCTTGTGCGCCACTTGCTCTTCGTACCAGCGCCACAATTTCAAATACGATACAAACTCTGACTTGTCGTCGCGAAAGCGCGCGTGCGCGGCCTCTGAGGCCTCCCGTTCGGCCATCGGCCGATCACGAGGGTCTTGCACCGACAACGCCGACGCAATAATCAGCATTTCGGCCAGACACTGCTCGTCGCGCGCCGCAAGAATCATGCGGGCAATACGAGGATCGACCGGCATGCGGGCCAGCTCGCGCCCCACCGTTGTGAGTTGATTGCGTTCGTCGAGGGCCCCAAGTTCTTGCAGCAGGTGATAGCCATCGGCCACGGCCCGCCCGGAAGGTGCCTCGACAAAAGGAAAGGTCTCGATATCGTCGAGCTTGAGCGCCTTCATGCGCAAAATGACTGCGGCCAACGATGAGCGCAGGATTTCGGGATCGGAAAATGGCGCCCGACGTTTAAAGTCTTGTTCGTCGTACAAACGAACGCATACACCCGGCCCGACCCGGCCGCATCGCCCGGCGCGCTGGTTGGCCGACGCCTGGCTAATGGGCTCGATATGCAGCTGTTCTACTTTGTTGCGCCACGAGTACCGCTTGACCCGCGCCAGCCCCGAGTCGACCACATAACGTATACCCGGCACTGTTAACGAGGTTTCGGCCACGTTGGTCGCCAGTACCACCCGACGCACATTACCCGTTGGCTTGAAAATACGTTCTTGTTCGGCCTGCGACAACCGGGCAAACAAAGGCAGCACCTCGACAGGCCCCGGATGGTTCTTGCGCAGCGCCTCGGCGCTTTCCCGAATTTCGCGCTCTCCGGGCAAGAAGACCAGAACATCGCCCGCGCCGTGGCGGGCACATTCGGCAACGCCCTCTACCACGGCGTCAATCAGATCGCGCTCTTCGTCGTGGGCCGTACGCGCCTTGCCATCGTCATCGACACTGTCGCGGTCGTTTTGTACCGGCCGATACAAAATATCGACGGGATACAAACGGCCCGAGACCTCGATGACTGGGGCAGGTTTGCCTTTGTGGGCAAAGTGCTGCGCAAACCGTTCAGCATCGATGGTGGCCGATGTGATGATGAGCTTCAGGTCGGGGCGCCGGGGCAATAACTGACGCAAGAACCCAAGCAAGAAATCAATGTTAAGACTGCGTTCGTGGGCCTCATCGATAATGATGGTGTCGTATCGGCGCAGCAACGGGTCGCGCTGCGACTCGGCCAGCAAAATACCATCGGTCATCAGTTTGATGGCCGCGTTGGGCCCGGTGCGATCACTGAAGCGGATTTGATACCCCACCCAGTCGCCCAAACCCGTGCCCAGCTCTTGGGCAACCCGTTTGGCCACAGACGTTGCCGCCAGCCGCCGTGGCTGGGTATGGCCGATCATTTTGCCCTGCCCCCGCCCAAGCTCAAGGCAGATTTTGGGCAATTGCGTTGTTTTACCCGAACCGGTCTCACCGCACACAATCACTACTTGATGATCGCTGATCGCGCGCGCGATATCTGCCCGTCGGCTGCTGACGGGCAGATCTTCGGGGTAATGAATCGGTGGCAATGCCCGCGGCGCGGCTTGCGGTTTGTCTTTGTTTACCGACAAATCTGGGGTGTGATGCATGAAAATTCTTATAAAAGGTCAGCCGATCATTATAATTTTGACCTGAACCAAAACAACCGGGACTCAACAACACCCCTTATGGCTGATAACGAAGCAGAAACACTTTCCGCTCAAGACGCGACTCATTTTGCACCGGCGCAGTTCGTGCGCTGGTTTCGCGAAGTGGCGCCTTATGTTCACAACTTTCGCGGAAAGACGTTTGTCGTCGCCTTCGGCGGGGAACTGGTCAACGATGGTGCACTTAACAACCTGATCCAGGACTTGTCCTTGTTGTCTGCCCTGGGCGTGCGCCTGGTACTGGTGCACGGGTCGCGTCCGCAGGTTAACGAACAGCTCAAGCTTAAAGGGTTTGCCACCCGGTTTGGCCGGGGCATGCAGCCTACCGACGCGCCGGCGCTTGAGTGTGCCAAAGAAGCTGCCGGTGAAATTCGTCTGGATATCGAAGCCGCTTTCAGCCAGGGCTTGCCCAACACGCCCATGTCCCATGCGCAAATCCGGGTCATTTCGGGCAATTTTGTGACAGCACGCCCGGTGGGTGTCGTCGACGGCATCGACTACCAGCACACCGGCACGGTTCGCAAGCTTGATACCGACGCCCTGAAAGCGGTGCTGTTTCAAGGCGCCCTCGTCCTGCTCTCGCCCCTGGGTTTCTCGCCCACAGGCGAAGCGTTTAACCTGGCCATGGAAGACCTGGCCACCAGCGTCGCAATAGCCCTGCGCGCCGAGAAGCTGATTTTCCTGACCCAAAACCGTACGGTCCTGAACCCGGACGGCTCTGTCGATACCGAACTGGCCCGCGAAGATGCCGACGCCCTGCTGGCCGGCGGCACGCTTGACGAAGATACCGCCGCATTTCTTAGCCACGCGTCGCGCGCCGTTAAAAGAGGGGTTGCGCGGGCTCACCTGTTGCCTTACACCCTCGACGGCAGTGTGCTGCTCGAAATTTTTACCCACGACGGCGTGGGCACCATGGTGGTCGAAGACACACTCGACGACCTGCGCCCGGCCACCATCGATGACGTCGGCGCCATTGTACGGCTGATCGACCCGCTTGAAGCCGACGGCACCCTGGTGCCGCGCGGGCGCGCTGTGATTGAGCGCGACGTCGAACAATTTACAGTGCTTGAGCACGACGGCGTCATTTATGGCTGCGTTGCACTCATTCCGTACCCCGACGAACGCATGGCCGAAATGGCCTGCCTGATCGTACATCCCGAATGGCAGGGTGAAGGCGAAGGTGAAATCTTGCTGCGTCACACCGAGTCCAGAGCCCGGGCCATGGGTGCCCGTCGCCTGTTCGTGCTCACCACGCGCACCTCACACTGGTTCATGAAGCGCGGTTTTACCCAGGGTGGCGTTTCCGATCTGCCCAAAGAGCGTCAGGCGCATTACAACCGGTCGCGCAACAGTCTGGTTTTCATCAAGAAACTGTAAGGTGCGAGGCCGCGCCGCTATAGGTACAATGGCCCCGATTGCTAACTGTATTTAAAGGTAGGTTCGACGTATGACACGCATGGTGAACTGTGTAAAACTGAAACGCGAAGCCGAAGGATTGGCCGCACCGCCATATCCCGGCCAAATGGGCGTACGCATCTGGCAAAGCATCTCGAAAGAAGCCTGGGAAATGTGGATTCAGACCCAGACCCGCCTGGTCAACGAAAACCGTCTGAACCTGGCCGATGCCCGCGCCCGCAAGTATCTGGCCCAGCAAATGGAAACCTTCCTGTTTGAAGACGGGGACGTTGAGGCCCAGGGCTACGTGCCACCGCCCCAATAACGCGGCAAGCCATAAAAAACCGCCCGGCTGGGCAGCCTGTACGGGCTGAACAACCGGGCGGTTTTGCTTTCAGTTTTGTTTTCGGGTGCCTTGAACCCGAGCTTGTGTCGGGTTGCCCTTAAGCGTCGATATCGTCTGGCGATTCGCCACGCGCAATACGCTCGGTGGCCTTGACGCCGGTATGCCGGACATCGTCGCCATGCACCATGTAAATGACGCGTTCGGCCATGTTTTTAGCATGATCGCCAATGCGCTCGAGCGACCGGGCAATAAAGATCAGATCGATTGAACGCGAAATGGTGCGCGGGTCTTCCATCATGTAGGTGATGAGGTGACGCAAGGCCGCTTTCCATTCTTTGTCGACTTCTTTGTCGTTGCGAACTACGGTAGCCGCATGAACCGCGTCGTCGCGCGCAAAGGCATCGAGCACGTCGCGGATCATGGCCACAACATGGTTGGAAATGTGACGTAATTCGACAGCCGGAATATAGCGCGACTCGGCCTCATGCAAACGGCGGGCCATTTTTGCAATTTTTTCGGCCTCGTCGCCACAGCGCTCCATGTCGGTGAGCATTTTCGACACCGACAACAACAAGCGCAAATCGACTGCAGCGGGCTGGTTGCGGGCAATCAGCAAACCAATGCGTTCGTCGATTTCAACTTCAAGGCGATTGACATCGCGCTCGCGCTCACGAACCTTGTCGACCAGACCGAGCTCACCCGTGACCAAGGCTTCCATCGCCTCTTGAACCATTGCTTCGACAAGCCCCCCCATTTGCAA
This sequence comes from Pusillimonas minor, assembly GCF_014237865.1. Lineage (GTDB taxonomy): Bacteria > Pseudomonadota > Gammaproteobacteria > Burkholderiales > Burkholderiaceae_B > Neopusillimonas > Neopusillimonas minor. The sequence continues at coordinate 39,670 of NZ_JACJUU010000013.1, read as the reverse complement.
AAACGAGGAACGGGTCAGCTCGAGTTCGGCGGAGAACTGTTTATTGGTGTGCTCGGACATATCGACCTTCTAACAAGAACGCGATAACGCAAGCGGCCTGGCCTGCGTTATCTGGATTGGCAAAAACTACCGGATTTGTATCAAGGGTACACCCAAAATGCGACAGTTTTATGACCTTGTCATAAACCCTTTGGTTTAAGCTGGACGACACCCGACTGCGTTGACATTAATGCGACAGTTGCCGGTGAAATGGCAAACAAACCGCAAGTGACCACGCCCGGAATATTATTGACCTGGGCCTCGAGTGCCGCCGGGTCGGTGATGCGCAGGCCGGCCACATCGAGAATAATGCACCCGTTGTCGGTTACAAAGCCTTCACGCAGACGCGGCTCGCCACCAAGCGCGCGCAAACGACGCGCCACTACTTCACGGGCCATCGGGATCACCTCGACCGGCAAGGCAAACGCCCCCATGCAGTCGACCAGCTTGGATTCGTCGACGATGCACACAAACTGATCGGCCACCGAAGCCACGATTTTTTCGCGTGTCAGCGCCCCGCCCCCGCCCTTGAGCATGTGCAGGCCGTGGTCAATTTCGTCTGCGCCGTCGACATACACAGGCACTTTGGACACATCGTTGAGGTCGAACACGTTGACGCCATGCCCTTGCAGGCGCGCCGTACTGCGCTCGGAACTGGAAACCGTGCCCAAAAAACGGTCTTTATACTGCGCGAGCGCATCGATGAAGAGGTCGGCCGTAGAGCCGGACCCGATGCCCACGATGACGTCGGGACCGAGCATGGGCAAGACATAATCGACAGCCGCTTGTGCGACATTTTGTTTAAGTTGTTGTTGTGTAAGCATGAACTACCCCAAAACTTCTGAATATTTTTTCTCTGAGAACCCGAACATGACCGGCCCTGTCGCCGGAACCAATACCGGCCGCTTCACCAGGGTGGGCGCCTGGGCAATCATCGCCAGAAATGCGTCGGGCGTGCTTGCCGCTTTGTCTGCGTCAGACAAATTACGCCAGGAGGTCGATGCCCGGTTGACAAGCTTTTCCCAACCGCCTGCCGACTGTGCCCATTCGACCAGGGTAGCAGGCGGCACGGGGTTGTCGCGGTAATCGACAAACGTGTAAGCCACGCCGTTGGCCTCGAGCCATTTGGTGGCTTTGACACAGGTGCTGCAGCGCTTCAGGCCGTATATTTTCACGGGGGATGTCATTTGGTTTCTCCACGCCATTGCAGGCGGTTAGCCACAATGACGAAAATGCCGACGACCAGAATAAACAGCGTCGCCAGCGCATTGATTTCAGGTTTGAGCCCCAGGCGCACGCGCGAGAACACCTCGAGGGGCAAGGTGGTGTAACCCGGCCCCGACAAAAACGAGGCGATGACCACGTCGTCGAGCGAAAGCGTAAAGGCCAGCAACCAGGCCGCCAACAGCGCGGGCGCAATCAACGGCACCGTAATCAGGAAAAACACCCGTGCCGGCGTGGCGCCCAGGTCGAGCGCGGCCTCTTCGAGCGAGCGATCGAGATCGCGAATACGCGACTGGATGACGATGGCCACGTACGCCACGCACAGGGTAACGTGCCCGACCCAGATGGTAAACATACCGTTTTCGGCCGGCCAGCCAAATAGCTGGCCCATTTCGACAAACAGCAAAAGCAACGATATCCCCAGCACGACTTCGGGGATGACCAGGGGAGCGCTAAGCATGCCGATGTAAAGCGTAAACCCGCGAAAGCGCCCCATACGCGCCAGAACATAACCCGCCCATGTGCCGATGATGACGGCGGCGGTTGCGGTTAGCGCTGCAATCTTGAGCGATAAAAACGCGGCGCCCAACAACGCGCGGTCGTTGAAAAGTTCGGCATACCAACGAAACGAAAACCCGGACCACGAAGTCATGAGCGCCGAATCGTTGAAAGAAAACACCATCAAGCAGGCAATGGGCACATAAAGGAAAGCGTATCCGACAGTGAGGGAAATAGCGCGCAAGGTTCGGTTAGGCTGCATCTTTGCCCCCGTTGCCAACGTTCATCTGCTGAAGCTGATTGCGTTGGAAAATGACCAACGGCACCAGCAAGATAGCCACCATGACAACCGTCACCGCTGCGGCCATCGGCCAATCTGTATTGTTGAAAAACTCTGTCCACATGACGCGCCCCATCATCAGGGTATCGGCGCCACCCAGCATTTCAGGGATGACGTACTCGCCAACAGTGGGAATAAACACCAGCATCCCGCCGGCAATCACCCCCGGCAATGACAAGGGCAAGGTCACTTTAAAAAATGCTGTCCAGGGCTTCGCGCCCAGGTCATAGGCCGCTTCGAGCAAGCGACGATCAAGCTTTACCAAGTTGGCGTAAAGGGGCAGGATGAAGAAAGGCAAGTATGCATAGACCAGTCCGATGTATACCGCCAAATCCGTGCGATAAATTTCGAGGGGCGCGTCAATCACGCCCAGCCACAATAGAAAGTTGTTCAACAGGCCATCGTTGCGCAAAATGCCCACCCAGGCGTACACCCGCAATAAAAGCGACGTCCAGAACGGCAAGACCACCGCCAGCAACAACAGGTTGCGCACCCGCGGGCTGGATTGCGCAATGTAATAGGCCATGGGATAGCCGATCAGTACGCAACACATCGTCGTGATGGCCGCGACCTTAATAGAATTAAGGTAAGTGGCAATGTACAGGCTGTCGGTGAACAGCAGGTAGTAAGCGTTAAGGTGCAGCCCCAGCCGTAGCGTAAAGTCTTCGAGTTCGGCTAGCGGCGTGTAGGGCGGAATCCCGAAACGCAGGTCGGCAAAACTGATCTTGAACACCAGCAGGAACGGCACCAGCAGAAACAGTGTCATCCAGAGGAACGGGGGCAGGATGGCCAGCCGCCTTGTCAGCAACTGGCGAGGCCAGGCGGGCAGCGACTTCATGATGGCAACACCGTAGCGCTGTCACCCGACCAACTGACGTACACCTCTTCATCAACGGCAGGCGCCTGCGATTGTTCAAGCACAACACCAGGTACGTTAGCTTCGAGAACGAAACCCGAATCGAGACGGATTTGATAACGCACATAACTGCCCATCCAGGCAACGTGGCTGACGTGGCCATGGGCCCAGTTGCCCTCGCCCAATGGTTGCTCGACCGTCACCCGAATGTTCTCGGGACGGATCGAAATATGCACGTCCATGCCCAAAGGTTCGCTGACCCCGTGCGACACAAACAAAGGGCGACTGAGCTGGTCGCTTTCGATCACGATATGATCAGGTTCGTCGACGGTAATACGACCATCGAACAGGTTGGTGGAACCGATAAAGCCGGCCACAAACCTGGAATTGGGAAACGCGTAGACGTCTTGGGGCGTGCCACACTGGATAATCTGGCCTTCGGTCATGACGGCCAAACGCCCCGCCATGGTCATGGCTTCTTCCTGATCGTGCGTGACCATAATGCAGGTCACGCCCACCTGCTCAAGGATCTTGACCAGCTCAACCTGGGTTTTTTGACGAATTTGCTTGTCGAGTGCCGACATGGGCTCGTCGAGCAGCAACAACTTGGGCCGCTTGACCAGACTGCGCGCCAGCGCAACACGCTGCTGCTGACCACCAGACAGCTGATGCGGCTTGCGGCGCGAATAAGCCGCCATTTGCACCAGATCAAGCGCCTCGAAAACGCGCTCGTGTATTTCGTTGCGCGGTACCCCTTCTTGCTTAAGACCGAACGCCACATTGGCTTCGATGCTCATGTGCGGGAACAAGGCATACGACTGGAACATCATGTTGACCGGGCGGCGATACGGCGGCAGCGCAGTGATATCTTCGTTATCGAGATAAATGCGGCCCGAGGTCGGCTGCTCGAAACCGGCGAGCATACGCAGCAAGGTAGACTTGCCGCAGCCGGAGCTGCCCAGCAGGGCGAATATTTCGCCGCGTTTTACCGAAAGGTTAACGGACTGGACAGCCACCGTGTCGCCAAAAATCTTGACCACGTCCTCGACGCGGACGAACTCATCGGTGTCTGCTGACCAGGTGCTGCCTGCACTGCGATTATCTGTCATGGTTTAACGACCTGATTTCAGGGCTGCCCACATCCGGGTCTGGATGCGTTTGGCAACAAGGGGCTGGGATTTGATCACGAACAAAGTTCGCGCCACTTCGGGCGGCGGGTAAATCATGGGGTTGCTGGCCACTTCGTCGACCACAAATGCACGCGCCGACTTGTTGGCATTCGGATAAAACATTTCGTTGGTAATCGCGGCATGCACTTCAGGGGTTTCGATGTAATTGATAAAGGCATGCGCTTCGTCGACATTGCGGGCATCAGCGGGAATGGCCATGGTGTCAAACCAAGCCGGCGCGCCGCCCTGCGGAATGACATAGTCGATTTCAAAAGGCTGGCCAGCCTCTTTGGCGCGCTGACGCGCAATCATGACATCGCCCGAATACCCGTAAACAAGGCAAAGGTCGCCCGAAGCTAGTTCATCGATATAGCCAGACGAGCTGAATTGGCGAATATAGGGACGAATGCCTTTCAGGACCGCCATAGCGGCTTCGTAGTCGGCCGTACTGTGGCTGTTGGGGTCTTTGCCCAAATAGTTCAGAACGGCGGGAAACACCTGTGCCGCTTCATCGAGCACCGAAATACCGCAGCCGCGCAACTTTTGCGCGTATTCGGGCTTGAAGAGAAGGTCCCAGCTGTCGAGCGGGGCATCTGGCCCCAGAATTTCGCGTATTTTGGTGACGTTAAGACCCAGGCCATTGGTGCCATACCCCCAGGGTATTAAATACTGGTTGCCGGGATCAACTGCGGCCACAAGCGCCATGATGTCGGGATCAAGATGCTTGAGGTTGGGCAGCTTTGACTTGTCGAGCTTTTGAAACAGGCCGGCCTGTAGCTGACGCGCTGCGTAGTGGGTGGACGGAACAACAATGTCGTACCCCGACTTGCCCGTCAGCAGCTTGGCCTGCAAGGTATCGTTACTGTCGTAGACGTCGTATCTGACACGTGTGCCGGTCTCGCGCTCGAAACCCGGAATGGTATCCGGAGCGGTGTATTCGGCCCAGTTATAGATGTTCAGTACTTGGCCGACAACGGCCGGTGAACACCATGCCAATGCCAGCGACAAGACCACTTTTGCAACCGAGTTAAAACTCATTAGCGACAAAACCCCGACGACAAAATTGAACAAAAGGCGTGATGATAGCGCCTTTTTTTATGGAAAACGCGGTAATCAGGCGGCCGCGAGCTGCCAGTAGGCCAGGTTGACAGACTGCCAGAACCGCTCGCCCTGCTCTGCGGCCACCTTGACCATCGAGCGGCGCAGCCGCTGCAGATTAGCCTGACGCAAAGCCCGCGACATGTGCCGGGATTCGCCCCGGTCAAAGTCAATGACCCAGACATGCCCGCCTGCGTTGAGCAAGATGTTAAAGGCATTTAAATCAGCATGCCAGACACCGGCATCATGAATTTTCAGGACGGCGGCCGCCACGGCAACCGGGTCTGCCATATCAAGGCAATCGGCCAATGGCACTACGTCGGGGATGCGAGCCACGATGATGGCCGCGCGGTAAGTAAAGCCATGTTTCCAGTAGGCTGCCGCAAGTGGCCGGGGCACGGGCAACCCCTGGCGGAACATCGCATCGAGCAAAGAAAATTCGGCAAAGGCCCGGGTACGCCGTGCGCCCTGCCAGAGGTAATGATTTTTGCTGATCTTTGCCACCAGACCGCCGCGCCGGTAATGGCGCAACAAAGCCGAACCCATAGGCCCTTCGATGAACCAGGCGGATTGCCGGCCACCGGATTGAACGGGCCGGGCATGCAATGCCGAGTTGGCCGGGTCGAAAAGCGCAACCCACGACGATGTTTGATCGAGCTGTGACCCCGAAACATTTACGACAGGCCCGGCCGGCGCAGATACCCCATGCCCTTCAGGCTTGAACATGCCTTCGAGGTGGCTGGAAAATCGCATCGCACCGCCTTTAAACGGCATGTCGAACCAGTGGTTGCCAGGGTTGCGCATGATGTCTTGAATACGAAAGCAAGGAAGAGGGTTTAGGCCATGGCGCGCAAGGACAACAGCGGCGGTGTACGCAACACACCGCGCAGCGCAAGGGCTCCGGCGAACAATGCCGCGGCAATACCCACCAACACCCCAACAGCCCAGGGCCACAGGGGCCAGGTGAACTGGATATCAATAACGTAAACGGCCACGGCCCAACCAATAGACAGTGCGCCAAAGGCGGCCAGCATGCCCGACAAGCCGCCGACCAGCACAAGCTCAACGGCCATCGCAATTGAGAGCTGGCGTGAGTTGGCGCCTAACATCCTGAGGATGGCCACTTCGCGCATCCGCTCATCTCGTGTCGAAAAGAAGGCAGCAGCCAGAACCAGCACACCGGCGGCAATGGTAAACACAAACAGTATTTGTACCGCCTGTACGACTTGATCCAGAATAAACTTGAGCTGCGTCAGCATGGCGCCGACATCGAAAACCGTCAGGTTGGGGAAATCGCGCACCAGATCTTGAACGAACGCCCCCTGCCGAGGCGGCAGATAAAAGGAGGTGATATACGAGGTGGGCGCGCCGTCCAGGGCGGCAGGCGACATCAGGGCGAAGAAATTAACGTCGAAGGAGTCCCACTTGACCTCGCGCAGACTGGTCACGACGACAGACACAATCTGGCCCGCCACATCAAAGTCGATGCGGTCCCCTAAACCCACACCCAGCGTGTCGGCCACCCCCGATTCGAGCGAGACTTCGTTGCCCTGGGCGTTCAGCCATTGCCCAGACAGCAAACGGTTGCTCTCGGGCAGGGTCGACCGGTACGACAGATTGAACTCGCGGTCGACCATACGTTGCGCACGTGGGCTATCGTAAGACGTAGAGTCGACCTGCGCGTTATTGATGGCAACCAGACGCCCACGCACCATGGGTGCAAGTTGCACCTGGGTAATGCCGGATTGCATCAGGGCCGCTTGTACGACATCGCGCTGCTCGGGCTGGATATTGATTAAAAAGGTGTTGGGCGCATTAGCGGGCAAGGCGTTTTGCCAGCCTTGCAGCAAGTCGGTACGGGTAATGGCCAGCAGCAACAAAATCAGCAAACCCACCGACAAAGCGCATACTTGCGTAACGACCAACGACTTGCGCCGGGCCAGACCGGCAAGGGCAAACCGCAATACCGACGGTGTACCTGTTTGACGGCGAAAATACCCCAACGCGCTAACGCCTGCCCACGCAAGCGCTGCACAAAGCCCCAACACCAGCAACACGCCGCCGACAATGACAACGCTTAGTTTGAAGTCGCCCGACACCCACAAGGCCAGCAAGAAAAAGCCGGCCAGGCCAAGCATATAAGGCGCCGCCCGATAACGCAGTTGTGCACCGCGCTCTTGGCGCAGCACACGCGCAGGTGCGACACGCCCCAATTCGGCCAAGGGCGCCAGCGCAAAACCAAGCAATAGCAGCAGACCGGTCATAAAGCCCTGCCCTGCCGGCTTGAACGATGCTGCCGGCAAAGGGGTGTCGAAAAGCACACCCACTAAGGCCACGAGCACCTGATGAACCCCGTACCCCAATGCAACGCCCAAGGCCGAGGCCAACACGCCAAAAACGACGAACTCGGTCAACAAGGCACCTTGCAACTGACGGCGCGACGCCCCCAGGCACCGCATAATGGCAACGCCATCGTGGTGACGAAGCTGATAGCGCCGCGTGGCCAGCGCGATGGCCACGGCCGCAATCATGACGGTAAGCAAAGCCACCAGCATCAGGAACTGATGGGCACGCTGCAATGACCCCCTGACCTCGGGGCTGGCATCGTCAATCGTCTTGAGCCGCTGCCCGCGCGCCAGCGAGGGCTCGAGCCAGCGCTTGTATTCGGCCAGAGCACTGCCCTGGCCTGCCACCAGCAACCCGTAGCGGGCGCGACTGCCCAAACCCAGCAAGCCCGTTGCCTCGAGATCGTCGAGGTGGATCATGACGCGCGGCGCAACGTTGACAAACTGCACGCCACGATCGGGCTCGTAGGCAATAACCCCGGAAACCGGCAAGGACAAGTCGCCCACGTCGAGCCGATCGCCCGGCTGGATGGCCAGCAGGCTGAGCAGTTGCGGGTCAACCCAGACCGAGCCGTGCGCCGGACCGCTTTGCGCCGGAATATTTTTTTGATCGCCGATGTCGACCCGCAACCCCGGATACAGCGGATACGTATTAGACACAGCCCTGACCGAAGCCAGGCGAACACCTTGCTGGTTGCCCACCATTGACGGAAAAGAAACCGTTTGTGCCGTTGCAAGCCCGCCTGCCTGCGCGCGGTTGACAAATTCGGGGTCGATGGGCGCATCGGCCTCGAGGGCCAGGTCGCCCCCCAGCATCTGCACTGAGTTTTGACCCAGCGCCTGCCCGACACGATCGGCCAGGAAACCAACACTGGTAACGGCCACAACCGCAATGACGAGCGCGATCAGCAAGACATGCAGCTCGCCCGCCCGCCAGTCGCGCCTGAGTGCCGAGAGGCCAAGCGTGAATGCGGAGGCTTTACTGGAACGCTGAGACATGTCTGTTAACCCTGGACATCAAGAAAAAGCGGCATCGCGTAAGCGCGTAATAGCCGCATCGATACGGTCGACCGGCCAGACGTCGAGACCTTCGATAGGTTGTCGCGGCGCGTTGGCTTTAGGGATAATGGCCAGACTGAACCCCAGCTTTGCCGCTTCTTTAAGGCGCTCTTGCCCCCGTGGCGCCGGCCGGATTTCGCCGGCCAGACCGACTTCGCCAAAGGCCACCAGACCTTTCGGCAAGGGACGGTTATGCAACGATGACAAAATAGCCAGCAACACCGGCAGGTCGGCAGCCGGCTCGGTGATTTTTACGCCACCCACCGCGTTGACGAAGACGTCCTGATCGTGCGTTACCACCCCGGCGTGACGATGCAGGACCGCCAGCAACATGGCCAGACGCGTGCCCTCGAGGCCCACGCTAAGCCGCCTGGGGTTGGGCGCATGTGCGGTATCGACCAAGGCCTGGATTTCTACCAGCAAGGGACGGGTGCCTTCTTGGGTTGCCATGACACAAGAACCCGCAACACTTTGGTCGTGCTGGGATAAAAACAACGCCGACGGATTGCTGACCCCTTTGAGGCCACGATCGGTCATGGCAAATACGCCGAGTTCGTTGACCGCGCCAAAACGGTTCTTGATGGCACGCACCAGTCGAAACGAGGAGTGCGAATCGCCTTCAAAGTAAAGCACCGAGTCAACAATGTGCTCGAGTACCCGTGGCCCCGCCAGCGCGCCTTCTTTGGTGACATGCCCGATGAAAACGATGGTGATACCGGTTTGCTTGGCCAGCCGCGTAAGCTGAGCGGCACATTCGCGCACCTGGGACACTGACCCGGGCGCTGCCGAGAGGTCGGGAGAATATAGCGTCTGGATAGAATCGATGACGGCAACTGCGGGCTTTTTGTCGGCCAGCGTCGCCATGATGGCGTCAAGACGAATTTCGGCCAGCAAGCTCACCTTGCCGGTCTCAAGCTCGAGGCGGCGCGCACGCAAAGCGACTTGTTCGGCGGATTCTTCGCCTGTGACATACAGCACCGGAACGACGTGCGACAACGACACCAACGCCTGCAACAGCAGCGTCGATTTACCAATGCCGGGGTCGCCGCCAATAAGCACCACAGCCCCGGGCACCAACCCGCCCCCCAGAACGCGATCGAACTCGGCAATGCCCGAAGGTTGTCGAGGCAGCTCGCGCGCCTCGATGTCGGCAAGGTTTTGTACGGGGCTGGCGCCGGCCAGGGCCGCAAACCGATGGGTACTGGACGGCGATTCGATGGATTCGACCAGCGAATTCCATGACCCGCAATGCGGGCACTTGCCTTCCCATTTGAGGCTGGTGCCCCCGCACTCGTTGCAAACAAATGTAGTTTTTACTTTTGCCATACGTATGCCTGGCCCTAGGCCTGCCGGCCGGCCAGACTGCTGCCACCGTCAACCCCCAGAACCTGACCTGTAATAAACGAGGCCTCGGCCGACAGCAGGAACAACACAGCTGCCGCGACGTCGGCGGGCTGGCCCAAACGTTTGAGCGGCACCGACGCAATGGCTTTCTTTTCAGCGTCGCTGCCCACCGGGCTTTGGTCGCGGAATGTCTGGGTTTCGATGGGGCCCGGCGATACGGCATTGACCGTGATCCCGTATTCGGCAAGCTCTAGCGCCCAGGTTTTGGTGCAGCCGATCAGGGCGTTTTTGGCCGCTGAAAAACTGGTCTGGTTGGCCGCGCCATGTGCACCGGAACCACAGATGTTGATGATGCGACCGTCGTGACGGGTTTTCATGGAGGCTACAAACGCCTGAACGACCTGAACCGCGACCCGCACATTAAGATCGAACACGGTGTATAGCGAAGCCAGATCAACTTCGCCCAAAGGTTCGGCACGGATGACCCCGACGTTGTTGACGATGGCATCAACAGGATACTTTTCGCGGATCATGCGCAAAATGTCCTCGGTTTCGCCGGCGTTACTCAGGTCGCAAGAGTACAAATACCCCGGAAAATCGATGTCTTGGGTATTGCGCGCCAGCCCCACCACATGACAGCCCATATCGGCCAGACGCTGGCTGATGGCCCAGCCGATGCCGCGCGTTGCACCAGTCACCAGTACGCATTTGTTTTTCAAGGTCTGTCCTTATCGGGGTTGGGTTTCAGGAAATCACCACTTTGGGCACACGCGGCGCCACCGCGCATAATAATTCATAGCCGATGGTACCGGCAGCCACGGCCACTTCGTCGACACCGGGGCCGCCTTCACCCCACAATACGACCTCGTCACCGACAGAAGGTTCAGGCACCGGCCCTAAATCGACCGCCAGCATGTCCATGGACACCCGACCCAAAAGCCGGGTTCGGACGCCTTTGACAACCACCGGCGTACCCGTGGTGGCGTGCCGCGGATAACCATCGGCATACCCACAGGCCACCACGCCTACACGCATGGGCTGGTCGGCCACAAACATATGACCATAACCAACGCCCTCGCCGGCTTGAATGTCGCGCACGCTGATGAGCTGTGAGCGCAGGGTCATGCCTGGTCGCAAACCCAGACGTTGGCTGGACAGATGCGCAAACGGCGATGACCCATACAAACAAATACCCGGGCGCACCCATTGCGCAGGCGCATCGGGCAACGACAACCAGTAATCGGGTGTGAGCGTTGCAGCCGAATTGCACATACTGACCGGCCCCGGCAACGCGTCGGTGACATGCCGCAGCAAACTGATTTGCTTTTGCGTCAGGCTGTCACGTTCGTCGGCGCGTGCGAAGTGCGTCATTTTCCCCATGTCGCCCACCACGCCTTGCGTGTGCAAGGCGGCCACGCGCTGCCACGCTGCGTTAAAGGCCTCGGGCGCGAACCCGAGACGATTCATGCCGGTGTTTAACTTAAGAAACACATTAACAGGGTTTTTTACCGATACACCGGCCAGCATGTCAATTTGATCACGACAATGAACTGTGGCATCGAGCGAGTACTGGCTGAACAGGTTAATATCGGGAGCGTTAAAAAACCCCTCCAGCATCAAGATTGGCTTGGCCCAACCTTTTTCGCGACAAACAATAGCTTCGTCAACGTCGAGCATGGCCAGGCCATCGGCCTGGGCAAATGCCTTGACCGCGTTTTCGATGCCATGCCCATACGCATTGGCCTTGATCACGGCCCAGATTTTTGGGCGACTACGATTGTGTTCGATGCTGATACGATTTAGCTGGTCGTGTATAACGGCCAGGTTATGAGTTAAAAACGGCAACGAAATCGTTGCCGAAATTGGACGTGGCATAACTTCCCCCTAATACCGAAAGTCTAATCCAACTGAAGGGCGTTCGCTTGGCGTCCTGTAAAAATTCAAAACAATCTTCATGGCGGTCGACCACTACGAAAACTTCCCGGTAGCTTCAGTACTGGTGCCACGACATCTGCGCGGCGCGGTCGTCGATATCTACCGGTTCGCCCGATCGGCCGACGACATTGCCGACGAAGGCAATGCAACGCCACAAGCCCGTCTGCAGGCCCTTGATGCCTACCGGGCAGCGCTGGACCAGATTGCGCAAAACACGGCCCTGAACCATGCCACCGACACCCGCACCCGACCGGTACCGAACAGCGACGCCAATGGCTGTTCGGCTGCGCTGGAAGCGGTGTTCGTTCCCCTGCAATCGACCATCCACCGGCACCGTCTGCCGTTACAACCGTTCTACGACCTGCTTTCCGCCTTTTCACAAGACGTTCAGATCACCCGTTACCCCAACGACGAAGCGCTGTTCGACTACTGCAGACGCTCGGCAAACCCGGTGGGGCGACTCATGCTGCACCTTTATGATGCGGCATCACCCGAGAACCTGTCTGCCGCCGATGCCATTTGCACGGGCCTGCAGCTGACCAATTTCTGGCAAGACGTGGCCATCGACTGGAAAAAAAATCGCGTTTACTTGCCGCAGGCGCGCTTGCAAGCCTTTGGTGTGACCGAGACACAGATTGCAGCCGGACAATGCAATGCGGCCTGGCAAGCGCTCATGCGCCATCAAGTCGACCAGGCGCGCTGCCTGTTTAACGAGGGCCGCGGCCTGCCCGCAAAACTGCCAGGCCGGCTCGCCCTCGAGTTACGCATGGTGATTGAAGGCGGTTTGCGTATCCTTGAGCGACTGGACGATTTAAACTACGACATATTCAATCATCGGCCCACCCTGAAAATGCGCGACTGGCTCGTCATTTCGGCACGGGCCCTTGTGCGCCGCAAGGCGCCAAACTATTAAGTCACGCATGAGCCCCGACGAATACTGCCAGAACAAAGCCACAAAAAGTGGCTCGAGCTTTTATTACGCCTTTTTGTTCCTGCCCCCCGAGCGCCGCCTGGCGATTACCGCCCTGTATGCCTTCTGCCGGGAGGTTGACGATGTGGTCGACGAGTGCAACGACCCTTCGGTTGCACGCCGCACCCTGGCCTGGTGGCACCAGCAGGTCGACCTGTTGTTCAAGGGGCAAGCCGAACACCCCGTCATGAAGGCCTTGCTGCCCCATATCGGGCCATGCAAGCTGACGGCCGCGCGCATGCATGCCGTCATCGACGGTATGGAAATGGACCTCGACCAAAGTCGCTACCTCGACTGGCCGGGGCTGCAAAAATACTGCTGGCATGCCGCCGGCGTTGTGGGCGAGCTGTCTGTCGGCGTTTTCGGTTACCAGAACGATGCCACACTCGAGTATGCCGATAAACTCGGCCTGGCCTTCCAGCTGACCAATATCATTCGAGACGTAGGCGATGATGCCCGTCGCGGTCGTATCTACCTTCCGGTCAATGAGCTGCAGCAATTCAACGTCAAGGCCTCGGAGATCCTCAATAGCCAATATTCCGATCGTTTTGTTGCGCTCATGCGTTTTCAGACCGAGCGGGCAAAAAGCTACTATCGCGAAGCTCTGGCCGCGCTGCCCGAGGTCGACCGACGCAACCAGCGCCCGGGTTTGGCCATGGCGGCCATTTACCATGCACTGCTGCTCGAAATTGAACGTGATCAGTGGCATGTGATGGACCAGCGCATTTCACTCACGCCCATACGTAAATTCTGGCTGGCCTGGAAAACATGGGTCAGCGGCGGTAAACGACTGAGCCGCCAGTTCGCCCAATGAACGTTGGCGTCATCGGCGCAGGCTGGGCCGGCCTAAGCGCCGCCATTGCCCTGCACGATGCGGGGCATGACGTCAGCCTCTATGAAGCAGGACCGTTAGCCGGTGGACGGGCGCGCCGCGTGCCGGCAGCAGGTCGGGCCCCGCTCGATAACGGCCAGCACATTATGCTTGGCGCCTACCAGCGCACGCTGCAACTGATGCGACGCCTGCATCGCGACCCTGACAGCCTGCTTTTGCAATTTGGTCTGAAAATGCGGTCAGCATCGGGGGACTTCGAACTGCGGTGCCGCGCGTTGCCATCGCCATGGCATGCAGTGGCTGCAGTCGCCCTGGCCAAGGGGTGGCATACCTCAGAGAAAGCGGCGCTACTCAAGGCAATGGCGCATCTACGACCAGGCGGCTGGAAGGTTGCGCCTGACCGGCCTTTAGCCCAATGGCTGGATGAACAGCGTCAACCTGCCGGCGTAGTCAAACGTTTCTGGGAACCACTATGTCTGGCGGCACTTAACACGCCGCTTGCCGATGCCAGTACCGCAATGATGGCGCGAGTATTAAAAGACAGCCTGGATGCCGGTCGCCACGCGAGCGATGTCCTTATCCCGCGCACCGACTTGTCTGACCTGTGGCCCGACCACCTGCCCGCCGACATCACGTTGCATCGACACAGCCCGATCCAGCGTATTAACGCAGCACCTAACGGCTATACCCTGAATGGAAAGCATTGGCACGATGCACTTGTCGTTGCCGTACCACCACCCAATGCAAAGCGCTTGCTGGCTGACCTACCCGCACGACCAGGTACTAAACGCCTGCTGCAGCACCTGGATGCCTTCAGCCCTGTGCCCATCGCCACCCTTAACCTGATACTTGAAGAACCTTGGGATGCACTGCACGAACCCATGCTGATGCTGGACGACCAGGCCGACCCCGGACGTTTGGGTCAATGGCTTTTTAATCACGCCGTTATTTCAAATGCACCCGATCGACATCCGTTGATCAGTATCGTCATAAGTAACTGCCGGCCTGAGAACCTGACAGACCGCGAAACGGCAGGCCGGGTAATTCTTGAACAAGTTTGCCGGCAAACGGCGCGGTTTGGACCCATGCCCAAGGTTGCCGAACAAATGTTGATTATTGAAAAACGGGCCACTTTTGCCGCCACCCCGGGCCTGACCCGGCCAGACAACCACACGCCCTGGGATAATCTGGCGCTGGCCGGAGACTGGACCAATACCGGCTACCCGGCCGTTTTAGAAGGGGCGGTGATCAGTGGGCAAGCAGCAGCCCGATGCATTGGATAAAGTGCACACATTCGCCAACAACGAGAGACTAAAACAGCCGCTGACCGGAGTACACCCCCAAGGCTGTCAGGGCCAAAGCCCCAAACAAGCTGATAAAAACATATGAAAACGCCTGCCACAAATCGCCCCGTTGCAGCAGGCCAAAGGTTTCGGCCGAAAACGTGGAGAACGTTGTAAGCCCGCCCAAAAACCCCGTTACCAAAAACAACCGCAACCAGTCGGGCACCGAGGGCATTTGAAGGACAAGTGCAATAGCCACGCCAATGGCATAAGCGCCGATGTAATTGGCGGCCAATGTACCCCAGGGCACAAAGGCCCCGGCATGGTTAAGCCATAGCCCCAACAGCCAGCGACACACGGCGCCCAATGCGGCACCGATACCCACCGCCAGAAGGTGGGTAACGGTAATCATTGCCACAGCGCGGGGAACAGGCCCCGCCAACAAAGCTGGCGTGACACGGCCTTACACCTTGGCGTGTTGCTCGATGTAGCGCCGAACCAGGGCCGTGTCGCAATCCATGATTTCGACTTTTTGCGGCAACGAACCCAGATGCCCCAGATGCGCGGGCGGCTGCGCGGGTTGGCCAATGGCCTCGACGATTGTGTCGTTGAACTTGGCCGGCAAGGCGGTTTCGAGCACCAGCATGGGGATGCCGGCCTCGACAAACGGACGCGCCACCTTGACGCCGTCGGCCGTATGCGGATCGATAATGACGCCGGTGGCCGCGTGGACACTGCGGATGGTAGCCAGACGGTCGGCGTGCGTACTGACGCCGGCCACGAAACCATAACGCGCCTCGAACTGCGACTTCAGACCGGACAAGTCGAACTCGCCCGATTGCGATAATTGCTGCCACAATTGCGCGACGCGCGCGGCATCCTGGCCGACCAGATCGAAAACGAAACGCTCGAAGTTGGAAGCACGCGAAATATCCATGGACGGGCTGGACGTCGCGTGCGTTTGCGCTGCCGAACGCGGACGATAGATGCCGGTGCGGAAAAACTCTTCGAGTACGTTGTTTTCGTTGGTGGCCAGCACCAGACGACGCACCGGCAAACCCATTTCGCGCGCAAGGTGGCCCGAAAGAATATTGCCAAAATTACCGGAGGGCACCGCAAACGAAACCTGTTGGCCCGGGCCGGTGGTGGCACGCAGCCAACCCCAGAAGTAATACACCACCTGAGCGGCGATGCGCGCCCAGTTAATGGAGTTGACGGCGCCCAGGTGATAGCGCGATTTGAAATCGAGGTCGCCGGCCAATGACTTGACGATGTCCTGGCATTCGTCGAACACGCCCTTGACAGCAATATTGTGGATATTGTCGTCTTGCAGCGAATACATTTGGGCGCGCTGGAAATCGCTCATGCGGCCATGCGGCGACAACATGAATACCGACACACCTTTTTTGCCGCGCAGCGCGTACTCGGCGGCCGAACCGGTATCGCCCGAGGTAGCGCCCAGAATATTAAGTGTGCTGTTGCGTTTTGCCAGCACGTATTCAAACACCTGGCCCAAAAACTGCATGGCCATATCTTTGAACGCCAGCGTTGGCCCCTGCGACAAGCCAAGCAGGCTTAAGCCGTTATCGAGCGGCTTGACCGGTACGATGTCGGGTGTGTCGAACACCTGGTTGTTATAAGCGGCGGCAGTAAGCCTGGCAAGATCGGCACGCGGGATGTCGGTGATGAACAAGCCCAGGACTTCGGTCGCCAGCTGCGCATAATTGAGCTCGCGCCAGGCTTCGAGGGTTTCGGACGAAATTTTGGGCAGCGACTCGGGCAAGGCCAGGCCGCCATCCGGGGCCAGACCTTCGAGCAGGATATCGGAAAATTCGAGCGGCGCCATGCCGCCGCGAGTGGAGCGGTATTTCATAGCAGCGACTCGACGCGAAGACGCGTGACGTGGGATTTAACAAATGGCAGCGCCTGAATTTCTTCGAGCGCACGGTTAACGTTACCTTCGCGAGCCTCGTGCGACAAGAAAATAATATCGGCATCGGCCGGGCCGTGAGGCTCTTGGAACATGGACCCGATAGAGATTTGATGATTGGCCAGTACACGGGCCAGATCGGCCAGCACGCCGGGGCGGTCATCGACACGCAGACGCAGGTAATACGACGAAATCACGTCATCCATGGACAAAATGGGGGTATCGGCCATGGCGCCTGGCTGGAAGGCCAGGTGGGGGACGCGATGGCCCGGATCGGCCAGCAGCAAACGGGTAACGTCGACCAGGTCGGCCACTACCGCAGAGGCTGTGGGCAGCTCGCCCGCACCCTGGCCATAGTACAGCGTCGGACCAACCATATCGCCGTTGACCTGAACCGCATTCATGGCGCCTTCGACGCTGGACAGCAGGCGCTCGACCGGAATTAATGTAGGGTGAACGCGCAGCTCGATGCCTTGATCGCAACGGCGGGTAATGCCTAACAACTTGATGCGGTAGCCCAGGCGCTCGGCATGGGCGATGTCTTCTTTGGCCAGACCGGTGATGCCTTCGATGTGAACTTTGCTGAACTGCACCGGAATACCGAAAGCCAGAGACGCCAGCAAGCTGAGCTTGTGTGCCGCATCGACGCCCTCGATATCGAAGGTGGGGTCGGCTTCGGCGTAACCCAGGCGTTGTGCATCGGCCAGGGCTTCGTTGAACGACAGCCCCTTGAAACGCATTTCGGACAAAATATAGTTGGTTGTGCCGTTAATGATGCCGGCCAGCCACTGGATGCGGTTGGCGGTCAGGCCTTCGCGGATGGCCTTGACGATGGGGATGCCCCCGGCGACAGCGGCTTCGAAAGCGACCATCAGGCCTTTGTCGTGTGCAGCGGCAAAGATTTCGTTGCCGTGCTTGGCCAACAAGGCTTTGTTGGCGGTGACCACATGCTTGCCACGGGCAATGGCCTCGTTGACGAGTTCGCGCGCAATGGTGTCGCCCCCGATCAGTTCGACAACAATATCGACCTCCGGGTGACGCACGACTTCGTAGGCGTCGCTGGTCACCAGGACGTTGTCGCCCACCAGTTCACGAACGGTGTCGACATTCAGGGCGCCAACAGCAACAACCTCGATTTTACGACCCGCACGACGTGCGATTTCTTCGGCATTTTGCGCCAGTACCTTGAACGTACCACCGCCGACAACGCCAAAACCCAACAAACCTACTTTTACAGGACTCATTTAATTAACCCGTCTTTGCGAAACATTTCTTTGATGCCGCGCACCGCCTGGCGGATACGCTGCTCGTTTTCGATCAGTGCAAACCGCACGTAATCGTCGCCATACTCGCCAAACCCGACGCCCGGCGACACGGCCACCTTGGCTTGTTCGAGGAGCTTTTTGGAGAACTCGAGCGAACCCAGGGAGCGATAGGCTTCGGGGATACGCGCCCAGATATACATGGAGGCTTTGGGGATATCCACCGGCCAGCCCGCTTCGTGCAGGCCCTTGGCCAGGACGTCGCGGCGCACGCGGTATTGTTCGACCACTTCGTCGACGCAATCTTGCGGACCTTCGAGGGCCGTAATGGCCGCGACCTGAATGGGCGTGAACGTGCCATAGTCGTGATAGCTTTTGATACGCGCCAGCGCATTGACCAGCTCGGCGTTACCCACCATGAACCCGACGCGCCAGCCTGCCATATTGTAGCTTTTGCTCATGGTAAAGAACTCGACGGCAACGTCGCGGGCGCCCGGCACCTGCATGATTGACGGCGCCACGTAGCCATCGAAGCAGATGTCGGCGTAAGCCAGGTCGTGCACGACCAGAATGTTGTGTTCTTTGGCCAAGGCCACAATGCGCTCGAAGAACGAGAGCTCGACACACTGCGCAGTGGGGTTGCTGGGGAAGCCCAGAATCATCATTTTGGGCTTGGGAATCGCCTCTTTGACGGCGCGCTCGATTTCTTCGAAGAAGTCGAGACCCGGCGTCATGGGTACCGAGCGAATGTTTGCACCGGCAATAACCGCGCCATAAATATGGATGGGGTAGCTGGGGTTGGGGACCAGCACGGTGTCGCCCCTGTCGAGGGTGGCCAGCATCAGGTGAGCCAGCCCTTCTTTCGAGCCGATTGTGACAATGGCTTCGGTGTCGGGGTTGATATCAACACCGTACCGACGCCCGTACCAACCCGAAATAGCCTTGCGCAAACGCGGAATGCCTTTGGACACGGAATAGCCGTGAGTATCGGGGCGCGACACGACTTCGACGAGTTTGTCGACGATATGCTTGGGCGTTGAACCGTCGGGGTTGCCCATCGACATATCGATGATGTCCTCGCCACGACGGCGCGCCGCCATCTTGAGCTCGCCCGTAATATTGAAAACATAAGGCGGCAAACGCTCAATGCGAGGAAAATTCGTCATGGTAATTCCTTGGGGTCTACAAGAGGGGGACAAAAGCGAATAACCTATTAGTTTAAACGATAGCCTGCCCCAATAAAAGCAACCGTCAAAGTAATCCTGGCACCCGAAAAATGATGTCCCGGCGCCTGCGCTGCACCCACGCACGATTGCGCTATGATCAAGCCTGAATTCGGGAGTTTTTTACTGTGCAACTACAAGCAGAATCGAATCCGGCGCTTAACACCATTACGGCCTACGGCGACGACTACATCGAAATCAACGCCGTCACGTACAACCATGCGGTGTTTTTCTGGCCGGAAGGCGAAGTCAGGCGCTGGGAGGCATCGGGCGTCAAAGACATTACCGGCGCCCAGCTGATGACGATCGCCGGATTAACCCCGGCCGCAACCAACCCGCTCGACTTTCTGGACGAACCCGAAGGCCGGCAACGCCGCCCGGACAACGCCCCCGAGGTTTTATTGGTGGGCACGGGCCAGCACCAGCATTTTTTGCCGGTGGCCGTTACACGCCCCTTACTGGAACTGGGTATCGGCGTTGAAGCCATGAGCACGCAAGCCGCCGCCCGCACCTACAACATCTTAATGGCCGAAGGCCGCCGCGTTGTCGCCGCCCTTTTGCCTCTGGAGTCACAATGAGTTCTGTCACTATCGGAAACGCTGTTCCTGCATTTACCGCGCAAAGCACGCAAGGTGAAATCACCCAGAACAACTTTTTGAGCCAATGGACGGTTTTGTATTTTTACCCCAAGGACAGCACCCCGGGCTGTACAACCCAGGCGCAAAATTTTCGCGACCAGCTCGAAAACTTCAAAGCCGCCAACTGCCAGATCATTGGCGTCTCACGCGACTCCCTCAAGTCGCACGACAACTTTACCGGCAAGCAATCGCTGCCCTTTGCCCTGGTTTCCGACCCCGACGAAACGCTGTGCACCCTGTTCGACGTCATGAAAATGAAAAACATGTACGGTAAACAGGTACGCGGTGTTGAGCGCAGCACATTTCTGATCGACCCAAAAGGGGTGTTGGTCAAAGAATGGCGTGGTCTGCGCGTACCGGGGCATGTCGACCAGGTATTGCAGGCTGTCACCGAAGCGGCGCGCTAACACCACAACGTCGCCCTGTTTTACATGCCCTAGCCCATTGCCCAGGAGCTCTTAATTTATGCCGCTACCCAAGTTGCCGACCCATCCGGGCACCCTGGTAAAAGTCACCAACGACCTCGATGCCTACGAAATGGCCGAGACCGCTCCCTTGGCCCCGCCGACGACGCCCAAGGCGCGCAAGCAAGCCACGAAGCCTGCCGCCAAAGCACCCGCGTCCAACAGTCACGGGCAGCCGCCCCTGGGCATACCTGCCCCCGAAACGCCTGATGCACCCAGCGTTGCAGTGCGCAACACCGGCAATGGCGCAAATGCCGACACCGCCGTCTCGGCCCGCACGCGCAGCAAAAAGAAGCCACGTCTGGCCATAGAAAAACGCAAACTGTTTGTGCTTGACACCAACGTACTGCTGCACGATCCGAACTCTTTGTTCAAGTTCGAAGAGCACGATATTTTCCTGCCCATGCTGGTGCTCGAAGAGCTTGATCACCAGAAAAAGGGGATGTCTGAGGTCGCCCGGAATGCGCGTCAGGTCAGCCGCTACCTTGACGGGCTGGTCGCCGAAAACAAGAGCCTGGCCAACGGGCTCGTTCTTGACACGCTGGGCAACCAGGAAGCGCTGGGTACCTTGCATTTCCAGACAACAGCGCTGTCGTCCGACCTGCCTATTGCCCTGCCCTCCGGTAAAGCCGACAACGTCATTTTGGGGGTGGTGCACGCCTTGCAGCAACTGCACCCCAAACGCGAAGTCGTTCTCGTCTCAAAAGACATCAACATGCGCCTGAAGGCGTTGTCGTTGGGGCTGCCGGCCGAAGACTACTACAACGACCACGTCATCGACGATTCCGACTTGCTGTACGAAGGGGTCATGCCCTTACCCGAAAACTTTTGGGTTAAACACGGCAAAGATGTCGAATCGTGGCAGCAAGGCGGCACCACCTACTACCGCATCAAAGGGCCGTTGTGCGCACAGCTCATCGTCAACGAGTTCGTCTACCTTGAAGGCGAGCTCCCCCTGTACGCCCAGGTTAAAGAGGTCAGCGGCAAAACGGCCGTGCTGGCCACGCTACGCGATTACAGCCATGGCAAAAACAATGTCTGGGGCATCACCGCCAAAAATCGCGAACAAAACTTTGCCCTGAACCTGCTCATGAACCCCGACTGCGACTTCGTTTCGCTGCTGGGCCAGGCCGGTACGGGCAAAACCTTGCTCGCCCTGGCTGCCGGGCTCACCCAAACACTCGAAACCCGCCGCTACACCGAAATCATCATCACGCGCGCCACAGTGCCGGTGGGCGACGAAATTGGCTTTTTGCCCGGCACCGAAGAAGAAAAAATGCTGCCCTGGATGGGCGCGCTGGAAGACAACCTTGAAGTGCTGCAGCTAGGTGCAAACACCGACGGCGTCAGCAACGGCAACACGCCCGACTGGGGCAAGAACGCCACCATGGAATTAATTCGGT
This sequence comes from Pusillimonas minor, assembly GCF_014237865.1. Classification (GTDB taxonomy): domain Bacteria; phylum Pseudomonadota; class Gammaproteobacteria; order Burkholderiales; family Burkholderiaceae_B; genus Neopusillimonas; species Neopusillimonas minor. Next base: position 17,758 of record NZ_JACJUU010000013.1, on the reverse strand, counting down.
CGCGCATCAAGGTCAAGTCCATGAGCTTCATGCGGGGTCGCACGTTCCTGAACAAGTTCTTGATCATTGACGAGGCGCAGAACCTGACGCCCAAGCAAATGAAAACGCTGGTGACGCGAGCCGGGCCCGGTACAAAAATTGTCTGCCTGGGCAATATTGCCCAAATCGACACGCCCTACCTGACCGAAGGCAGCTCTGGCCTGACCTACGTGGTTGACCGCTTCAAGGGCTGGCCGCACTCGGGCCACATTACCCTGCAACGTGGCGAACGCTCCCGCCTGGCCGATTACGCAAGCGAGGCGTTGTAAAGGCATGGCCACCACCCCAAGCCCGGCCAGCCGCGCCGCACTGCCCATTGGCATCACCATGGGCGATGCGGCCGGCGTCGGGCCGGAAATCATTGCCCGCCTGTTGGGTGAACCCGGCACGCTGCACCCTGCTGTTGTATACGGCGATGCGGGCGTCATGCAAAAAGCGCTTGATTTAACCGGCCTGGGCGCGCGCCTGTCGGTAAAAGCAGTGGCCGATATCACCCATGCCCAGGCGGCCATGAACCCGGGCACCATCGTTGTGGTCAACCGTCACCAGCCGTTGCCCGCTACCCTGCAACCCGGCCAACTTAACGGCGATGCCGGGCGCGCAGCCTACGAATACTTGTGCCAGGCCATAGACAATGCGCTGGCCGGGCATTTGCGGGCCATTGTGACCGCACCACTAAACAAAGCCGCCATGCAGTTGGGGGGCATCGATTACCCCGGGCACACCGAAATCCTGGCCGACCGCACACGCACTCGCCATTACGCCATGATGCTGGCCAACACCGAACTGCGCGTGATCCTGGTCACCATTCACATCCCGCTCGCTCAGGTCAGCCCGGCGTTAAGTATCGACAAAGAGCTGCAAACCATCCGGCTGGCGCACGACGCCTGCAGGCACGCGGGTATCAAACACCCGAAAGTTGCCGTAGCGGGGCTAAACCCTCATGCCGGTGAACAAGGCAAATTTGGCCGTGAAGACATCGACATCATCGAACCGGCGATTGCCGCAGCGCGCGCCGAAGGCATCGATGCCACCGGCCCATGGCCGGGCGACACCATTTTCATGCGCGCACGTCGCGGCGAATTTGATATTGTGGTCGCGCAATACCACGACCAGGGCCTGATACCGGTAAAGTACCTGGGGGTTGACGAAGGGGTAAACGTTACCGTGGGGCTGCCGTTTATCCGCACCAGTGTCGACCACGGCACCGCCTACGACATTGCCGGCAAGGGGTTGGCCGATGCCGGCTCGTTGCGGGCGGCTTTCAATATGGCCATAGCCCTGACGCCCGCTGCCCCGTAACGGCTTACAAGCCCGACGAAAAGTTAAGAAAGCGAGTACTGGCGCCCTGGAACGTAAGACGTACCGTGCCAATAGGCCCGTTACGCTGCTTGCCGATGATGATTTCGGCTGTGCCCTTGTCGGGCGAGTCGGGGTTGTAGACTTCGTCGCGGTAAATAAACAAGATCAAGTCGGCATCTTGTTCAATAGCCCCTGATTCGCGCAAGTCGCTCATGACGGGGCGCTTATTAGGGCGCTGCTCAAGGCTTCGGTTGAGCTGCGACAAAGCAATCAGGGGGCAGTTAAGCTCTTTGGCCAGGCCTTTGAGCGAGCGGCTGATTTCTGAAATTTCGGTCGCGCGGTTTTCACCGGCCGAATTGGCCGACATCAACTGCATATAGTCGATAATGATCAGGCCTAACTGGCCACATTGGCGCGCCAGGCGTCGCGCCCTTGCGCGCACTTCCATAGAACTGAGCGCGGGTGTCTCGTCGATATAAATTTGCGCTTCTTGAACCTGCTGAACCGCGTGAGTAAGGCGTGGCCAGTCTTCGGTGGTCAGCTTGCCGGTACGCATACGGTGCTGGTCGAGCATGCCGACCGAACCCACCATACGCATGGCCAGCTGCACGGCGCCCATTTCCATTGAAAACACGGCAACCGGCAACCCCTGCTCGATAGCGACATGCTCGCCGATGTTCATCGAGAACGATGTTTTACCCATAGACGGGCGGCCCGCAACAATAATAAGATCGCCCGGCTGCAGGCCCGACGTCATGCGGTCGAGGTCTGAAAAACCGGTTGGCACACCGGTAATGTCGGAGCCGCCTTCGCGGTGATAGAGCTCGTCGATGCGCTCGACCACCTGGGTCAGCAATGGCTGGATCTCTTGAAAGCCGGTGGCCCCCCGGGCGCCCTCTTGGGCGATCTGGAAAACACGCGACTCGGCCTCGTCGAGCAACTGGCGGGCTTCTTTGCCTTGCGGGTTGAACGCGGCGGCCGCGATTTCGTCGGCCACCGACACCAGCTTGCGCAACATTGAGCGTTCGCGCACGATTTCGGCGTAGCGGCGAATATTGGCCGCCGACGGCGTGTTGTGCGCCAAAGCGTTCAAATAGGCCAGCCCGCCAACCTCTTCGCCCTTGCCTGCGCTGCTCAGCGACTCGTATACAGTAACGACGTCGGCCGGGCGCGCCAGGCCGATAAGCCGCGTAATGTGCTGCCAGATAATGCGATGATCGAAGCGATAAAAATCATCTTCGCCGACCACGTCGGTAATGCGGTCGAAGGCCGCATTGTCGAGCAGCAAGCCACCCAGCACCGATTGCTCGGCTTCGATAGAGTGAGGCGGCACACGCAAATAATCTAGCTGTGCATCACCCGTAGGACGCGCGATTTCCAAGACAAAAACCCAGTGAGAAACAGAAAAGCAAAAAGCCGGTATGCACCGGCTTTTTGATTGGCAGGCCAAGTACAAACCGAGAGGTCAGAATGTACCATGGCCGGCCCGTACAGACAGCATTGTGTGCGTTGGTTTTAGACCATTTCGCCTGCAACGTTGACTGTGATGTCGACGACCACGTCGGCGTGCAACGCAACCTGGGCGGGGAACTCGCCCACGGCTTTGATGGCGCCGTCGGGCAGGCGAACCTGCGACTTGACCACACCGGCGAAACCGGCTTCTTGCAACGCAGCAGCAATGTCCATGGTGGTTACGGAACCGAACAAACGGCCGTCAACACCCGCTTTTTGGGACATGCCCAGCTGGAAGCCGTTGAGCTTCTCGCCGGTTGCCTGTGCAGCAGCCAGACGCTCAGCCTGCTGCTTTTCGAGTTCGGCGCGACGTGCTTCGAACTCTTTCAGTGCTGTTTCGGTAGCACGGCGAGCGATTTTTTGAGGGATCAGGTAGTTACGGGCGTAGCCGTCACGAACACGAACGACTTCACCGAGGTTACCCAGGTTGCTGACTTTTTCGAGCAGAATGACTTGCATGACGATTAACCTCGGATTAATTGTGGTTGTCGGTGTAAGGCAACAATGCCAGGAAGCGCGCACGCTTGATAGCGGTGTCGAGCTGACGCTGGTAGTGAGCCTTGGTGCCGGTCAGGCGGGCAGGAATGATCTTGCCGTTTTCCTGGATGAAATCACGCAGGGTATCGAGATCTTTGTAGTCGACCTGTTCTACACCAGCAGCTGTGAAGCGGCAAAACTTGCGGCGCTTGAACAGTGGGTTTTGCTGAGTGAACTTGCGTTTTTCTTTGCCTTTTTTGAAGAAAGCCATAATGTGCCTCTTGAGTGCTTGGGCCTGAGGCCCAATCGGTATTAATTATGCATCGAGCCGCTTGTGCGCCCGTGCGAAACGATTTACATCAACGATGCTAGACGGTAGCCAGGGCCCCGCCTGCATGAACGCGTGACGCCTGCTGTATGTGCAACACCAGTTTTGACGCCCCTTTTTTAACCGGGGCCAAAAAACCTTGTACTGCCAATTCAACGCCCAAAGGCGTTTGCGAAACCAGCAAGGCGATATCGCCCAGAGCAACTGCCGGAATGGAAAACTGGATGCGGCGTGCCGCCCCTGCTTCTACCACCTCGGACTCGTGGTGCAATGTCAGTTCGGTGACCGGAACCCCAGCCGGGGTATAACGCAATGGCTTGATTTCAAGCACACTGGCGGTAACAGAAACCTGATTCACCCGCTTGCCTGCGCGCTACGCGCCTTTACTCGGCGTCGGCCGCAGCGTCGTTGCTGGACTTGCGTGCTTCTTCGCGCTCGACAGATTTCATCATGACGGAAGGCGCGGTGTCGGCTTTTTTGGTCTTGATGACCAGATGACGCAGAACGGCATCGTTGTAGCGGAACGAGTGTTCGAGTTCGTCGAGGGTGCTTTGGTTGCACTCGATGTTCATGCACACGTAATGGGCCTTGACCAGCTTCTGGATGGGGTAAGCCAGTTGACGACGACCCCAGTCTTCGAGGCGGTGGATTTTGCCTTCGTTACCTGTAACCAAACCCTGGTAGCGCTCGATCATGGCGGGCACTTGCTCGCTTTGATCGGGGTGCACAATAAACACTACTTCGTAGTGACGCATAAGTGATACTCCTTGTGGATGGCTTTTGTTGCCTGCGATAGCAACAAAAGGGGCAGCCCGCCTGGCCACCGGGTAGTTGCATTAAAATGCGTAAACCCGAAAAGCAAAGTCGAGCAAGAAACCGCTAATAATAGCATGCCCCGGCTTTTACCCGCCAGTAGCAGGCAAAAACCGGGGCATAGCTGTAGGCTTTGTACAACCCGCGCCGTAAAAGCGCAGGCTGCTTAACCTTCTACAACAGCATAAGCCGAGTGGTTATGAATGGACTCGAAGTTTTCGGCTTCGACGCGGAAGCGCTGGACACCTTCGATGCTTTGCAAACGTACTGCCACATCGCGAACCAGGTCTTCGACAAACTTGGGGTTTTCGTAGGCGCGTTCAGTGACAAACTTTTCGTCGCCACGTTTAAGCAAACCCCACAACTCGCAAGAAGCCTGCTGTTCGACACCCTGAATAAGGGCGTTGATATCGATTTGCGTGGGGTTGTCGAATACGACGTCGACAGTAACGTGAGAGCGCTGGTTATGGGCGCCATACTGCGATATGGCCTTTGAACACGGACAAAGACTGGTCACCGGCACCAAAACTCGCAGTTCGAAGAGGACGTCGTCGGCCGTGGCAGTAGCCTTCCAGCTGACTTCGTAGTCCATCAGGCTGGCCACCTGCGATACAGGCGCTACCTTTTCGATGAAGTAAGGAAACCGTGCGCGGATATCACCTTTTTCGGCGTTAAGCAACGGCAGCATGGCCTGCGCCATGTCGCAAAATAATTGCGGTGTCATGGGCGTGCTGCGATGTTGCTCGAGGAGCGCCACAAAACGCGACATGTGTGTGCCTTTCTCGTGGGCAGGCAGCGCCACGGTGAGCTCCCAGTCGGCCACGGTGGGCATTGCCTGACCCCCTGTGCCGGAACTAACAAGCATGGGGTGACGAACACCCCGAACCCCTACGCGCTGAATCGGCATACGGCGCGTATCGGCCGAGCTTTGGACGTCGGGCATGACTGCGGCGGAATCAGTAATAGAGTTCATTATTCAACCTGTATGAAGCCCGGCGACCCGGGACAATAATAAGCAACGCCTATACGTTACCCTGCAGATCAGCCCCCTGTCGAGCATAACCCCTGAGTTCGACAGGTTTTTGACCCAGATTAGCGTGACACCAATTTGTCCTGGACAAAGTCGAATTCTGGAAAGCGTTGTCGAATTGCGTGAACGATACCGTCGGCATCGAGCCCTTGCATTTTGAGCAGCAGGGCCTGATCGCCATGATCGATGAACTCGTCGGGCAACCCAAGCTGCAGCACAGGCACTTGAACGCCTTTGGCGCTGAGATACTCAAGAACTGCACTGCCCGCCCCGCCCATAATGGCGCCTTCTTCGAGGGTGACCAAGGCATCGTGCGACGCGACCAGTTCATCGACCAGGGCATGGTCGAGCGGCTTGACGAAACGCATGTCGGCAACACTGGCGTCGAGTGACTCGGCCGCTTGCAGTGCAGCGGGCACCAGCGTGCCGAAACCCAAAATGGCAATACGGCGCCCTTGACGCAGCAACCGGCCCTTGCCGATCTCGACGGTGTCGAGCGCGCTGCTGACTTCGGCGCCGCAACCGGCCCCGCGCGGGTAACGTACCGACGCCGGCCCGTTGTAGTGATAACAGGTGCTGAGCAACAGCCGCGTCTCGTTTTCGTCGGACGGCGTGGCGATAACCATGTTAGGAATACAGCGCAAAAAGGCGATGTCGTAGTTGCCGGCATGCGTGGCGCCATCGGCCCCAACCAGCCCCGCCCGATCGAGTGCAAACGTAACGTCGAGGTCTTGCAAAGCCACGTCATGAATGAGCTGGTCGTAGCCGCGTTGCAAAAACGTCGAATAAATAGCCACAACGGGCTTGAGCCCCTCGCACGCGACGCCGCCCGCAAACGTGACCGCGTGCTGCTCGGCAATGCCCACATCGAAATAGCGTTCGGGAAACTCGCGATGAAACTCGACCATGCCGCTCCCTTCGCGCATGGCCGGCGTGATGCCGACCAGACGGTCGTCTTGACGCGCCATATCGCACAGCCAACGACCAAAAACCTGCGTAAATGTCTGACGAGCGGGCGCTTTGGACTTTTGAATACCCACCGAAGGGTCGAACTTGCCGGGCCCGTGATACAGCACCGGATCGGCTTCGGCCAGTTTGTAGCCCTGCCCTTTTTTGGTCACCACATGCAAAAACTGCAGGCCGCCCAACTGGCGAAGGTTTTGCAGCGTGGGCAACAAGGCATCGAGGTCGTGACCATCGATGGGGCCGACATAATTGAAACCCAGCTCTTCGAATAAAGTGGCTGGCGAAACCAACCCTTTGGCATGCCCTTCGACACGCCGGGCCAGCTCGAGCACTGGCGGCATGTGCTGCAATACCGCGCGGCCCATGTTTTTTGCCGCCGCATAAAAGCGGCCGGACATCAGACGCGCAAAGTAATGATTAAGCGCGCCCACGGGCGGCGAAATGGACATGTCGTTGTCATTGAGAATGACCAGCACATTGACGCCTGGGGTGACGCCCGCGTTGTTAAGGGCTTCGAAAGCCATGCCCGCCGTCATTGCGCCATCGCCAATAACGGCAATGTGCTGGCGCCCGGATTTGCCCAGGTTGCGAGACGCCACCGCCATACCCAGCACAGCGGAAATTGACGTTGACGAGTGCGCTGTGCCAAAGGCGTCGTACGCCGATTCGCTACGTTTGGGGAACCCCGAAATACCCCCGAAATGGCGCAACTGCGCCATGGCTTCGCGCCGGCCGGTAAGAATCTTGTGCGGATACGATTGATGGCCGACGTCCCAGACGATACGGTCGTCGGGCGTGTTGAACACGTAATGCAAGGCAACGGTCAGTTCGACCGTACCCAGGTTGGATGACAAATGGCCACCGGTTTTGGCTACCGACTGCAAGATGAACGCGCGCAACTGATCGGCGACTTGCGTCAGGGCACGCGGTTCGAGCGTTCGCAAGTCGGCAGGCGAATTGATCTGTTCTAGAACGGGATAAGTCATACGAATAAAAATCCGGCGTCGGGCGCCATTAGGCCCCCTATTTTAGATGAGTTGCCGGGCGCGCCATCGTGAATTAGCGGTCGCGACCCACAATGTAGTCAGCGATCTCGGCCAAACGCTGCCCGGTTGGGCCCAGCGGGCGCAAGGCGGCATGGGCCTCGAGACGCAAAGTTTCGAGGAAGTCGCGCGCGCCGTCGACGCCCAGCAAGGACACATACGTTGGCTTGTTGGCTTGCTGATCTTTGCCCGCCGTTTTACCCAACACTGCGGTGTCGGCGGTGACGTCGAGAATATCGTCGGCCACCTGGAAAGCCAACCCCACGGCTGCTGCGTAGCGTTCGAGACCCTCGCGCGCCGCAGAGCCCGCCCCCACGACAATCCCGCCCAGCAATACACTGGCCTGCAACATGGCACCGGTTTTCATGGTGTGCATGAGCTGCAGCTGATCTTGCGTGAGCGATTGGCCAACCGCCGCGCAATCGATGGCCTGGCCACCGGCCATACCCAGACTGCCCGCCGAGCGCGCTAATAATTCGACCGCCTGCACAACCAGCGCCGGCGCAACCGGCATTTGCGCCAACAGTTCGAAGGCCAGCGGCTGCAAGGCATCGCCGGCCAGCATGGCTGTGGCCTCGTCGAACTGCCGGTGTACCGTGGGCCGCCCGCGACGCAAGTCGTCGTTGTCCATGCAAGGCAGATCGTCGTGCACCAAAGAATAGGCGTGGATAAGCTCGACTGCGGCGGCAGCGTGATCGAGCGCACTGGCCTGCGCCGAAGACAGGTTTGCGCCGGCGCTTAACGAGGCCTCGCCGGCGGCATAGACCAGGGCGGCGCGGATGCGTTTACCACCGCCAAGTACGGCATATCGCATGGCTTCGTGCAGACGCTCGGGCGTTTGATCTGCCTCGGTCATGAACTCGTCGATTACTGTTTCGATATGAGCGGCAGTACTTTTGATCCAGTCGGAGAAAGCCGGTTGCGTCACAGGCATCGGTATTACTCCTCGTCGGGGCCGCGGTCGTCGAGCGGCTTGAGCAAATTACCTTGCAAGACTTTGACCTGCTCATCGGCCTTGTCAAGCAGCTTTTGGCAGATTTTAGAGAGCTCGACGCCGCGTTCGTAGGCCGCCAGCGAGGCCTCGAGCGGCAACTCGCCATTTTCCATTTGCGCCACCAGCGCTTCGAGCTGCGCAAGTGCGGTTTCGAAGTCTTTGGGAAGCGGTTCTGATTTCGGTTTGCGCACACCCGGCGCCGAATCGGCAGATTGATCAGCCATTCTGTGTTTCCTGAATTGAATTAGTGCGATTGTACGAGATGCCGGGTCAAGACGGCCGGACTGGGCTGTAGGTCTTGTTTTTAAAGCAAAAAACTAAGGTACAATGCCCCCTTTAATTTCATCGGCCAGTCCGTTTTTTCTTCGCACCAGCCCCAAAACCGTTATGTATTTGGCTGGTAAGTAACCACGCGGGGGACAAATCATGACCGACATTGGTCGGGAAGCGCAATTCGCGCTGGCACAATCGCAGCTAACGGTCGACAGCTACTTCGACGAAACCATCTTCGCTCGCGAAAAAGCCCGTATTTTCAAAAACTCTGCCCTGTATGTCGGGCACGAAAAACTGGTACCCGAACCCGGCGACTGGTACACGCTTGCCCACGAACACGCCGGTCGCGCCCTGGTTCGTAACACAGCCGGGGTAGAACTGATCTCGAATGTCTGCCGCCACCGCCAGGCCGTCATGTTGGGCTTCGATGCCGCCGACGCCCAAAACCAACCCGCTGCGCATCGTGGCAACCTGCGCGACACGGGCGGCAATATCGTTTGCCCGGTACACCGCTGGACATACAGCAAACAAGGCGAACTTCTGGGCGCACCGCAGTTTCCGAAAACGCCGTGCATGAACCTGCAAAAGTTCACCCTGAAAAACTGCCACGGCCTGCTGTTCGAGGGCCCTCGCAACCCGGCATCTGATATGGCGCCGCTGTTCAGTCGGCCCGAATTCGACTTCGGTGATTACGTGCTCGACCACGTCGAGGTACACGAGTGCAATTACAACTGGAAGACCTTCATCGAGGTTTACCTTGAAGACTATCATGTCGGGCCGTTTCACCCTGGCCTGGGCCGGTTCGTTACCTGCGACGACCTGACCTGGGAGTTTTCTGACTGGTATAGCCTGCAACGAGTCGGCGTACACAATGCATTGGCACAACCAGGCTCCGACACCTACAAACGCTGGCACGACCAGTTGCTGCAGTTTCGGGCAGGCGAGACGCCCGACTTCGGGGCCGTCTGGGTCACGTACTTCCCTACGCACATGATCGAGCTTTATCCGCACGTGGTCGTGCTGTCTACGTTGCATCCGGTCAGCCCGCAAAAAACCGTCAATATCGTCGAGTTTTACTACCCGGAAGAAATCGTCGCTTTCGAGCGCGAATTTGTCGAGGCGCAACGCGCAGCCTACATGGAAACGGCCATTGAAGACGACGAAATTGCCGAACGCATGGACGCCGGCCGGAAAGCATTAATGCTGCGGGGTGTGAATGAAGCCGGACCTTACCAGTCGCCCATGGAAGACGGCATGATGCACTTCCATACCTGGTACCGCCAAATGATGGCGGGCGGCTAACCCGCCAACCACGTTCAGGTGCCCGCCCCGACGGCAACGGGGCGGGATGCATCGCTGCACCACTCGCTCCACGACCCGGGGTATAGGCTCGACCCGCCCAAACCGGCCAATTCCATGGCAAACAGGTTATGACACGCGGTGATCCCAGACCCGCACTGGTGAATGACATGTTCTGCCGGCGTGTTACCCAGTAACTGTTCGAACTCTGCCCGTAATTTGGCTGCGGGCCGGAAACGCCCGTCGGGTTGGCAATTAAGACTATTGGGGCGGTTCAAAGCGCCCGGAATATGCCCGGCCACCGGGTCCATGGGCTCGACCTCGCCACGGAATCGGTTCTCGGCACGTGCGTCGAGCACCACATAGGGCCCCCGACCAATATTAGCCAGCACATCGTCGGCCGAAAATGCAGGCATGGCCGGCGCACCTGCAGCTGACGCCTGCGCGACGGAGCGCTGATCACCGTTTTCCCCCGGGGTTACACCGGCGCGCTGGATTTGTGCTTGCAACGAAGGCGAGACGGCATTGGGCATCTGGGCGGTTTCGAGCGCAAAGCCTGCTGTCAACCATGCAGCCAGACCACCATCAAGGATGGCGACTGGTCGATGCCCCGCCCAACGCAGCATCCACCACAAATGTGCCGCAAAAGCACTGGTACTGCCGTCGTAAACCACCACCTGAACGCCCGGACGCACCCCATGCTTTTGCATCAGCGCCGAGAACGTTTGCAGCGAGGGCAATGGATGACGGCCATTAGTACCGGTTTTGGGCGCCGCCAGGTCTTGCTCGTGGTCGAGAAAAATAGCGCCTGGAATATGCCCTTGCTCGTATTGACGCCGCCCCGCCGAATGATCAGCCAAATCGTGACGGACATCGAACACCACACATTGCCCGGACTCAATCAGGGGTTTCAGGGTTGCGGCGTCTATCAATAGCTCGTGCATAGCATTCCTTTAAGAGGTAGATGGGGTAAACGCGGCCCAGGGGAAATTATCATCGGCAAAATGGTGCTCGCGTCGCAAAAATAAAACGACTGGCCGATAGGGTTATACCGGCCGCCGCCTGCTTTCGGTGTAGGTACGCCATGTCGACAACAAGCCGGCACCAATAACCAGCGCCATGCCAAGCCAGGCCAGTACGTCGGGGTGCTCATCCCAGAATACAACGCCCAGCAGGGTCGCAAAGATAATCGTCGTGTACTGCAAGGCCGCTGTCAACAACGCTTTGCCAGCGCCAAAGGCACGCGTCATGGCCAGTTGCCCCACCAAACCGGACACGCCCAGCCCGATGGCAGCCAGCCAGGCACTCAAGGACAAAGGTTGCCAACCCTGGGCCCACAGCACCGCAAGGCCAGTCAGGCAGACGCAGGCCGAAAAAACCAGTACGGTGCGCCACTCGGGTTCGCCCGCCTGCCCCAGTTGCCGCACCTGCATCATGGCAACTGCCCCCAAAGCCCCCGCACCCAGGCCCATCAGGGCCGCGAAGAACTGTTCGTCGCCAATGCTTGGCCGCAAAATGCCCAGCACCCCCAGAAACCCCATGACAACGGCCGCCGCACGAACAAAGTCGTTGCGCGCGCCGCCCCACACCAGCATATACCCGGTAATAAACAACGGAGAAGTGTAGTTAAGGCTGACCGCGGTGGGCAACGGCAAATGAGACAGGGCGTAAAAGCCCATCCACATGGCGGTAATGCCGGAAAGATTACGCCACAGATGCAGCTTTGGGCTTTTGGGCCAGACCCGCCGGTGCGTCGAGATAGCCCAGACGAGCAGTAACACCACAGAAGGTACGCCACGAAACAATACAATCTGGGGAAGCGATACGCCCAGTTCCGCGGCTACCTTGATGCATGCCCCCATAATTGCAAACATGGCACAAGCCAGAATCATCCATAAAGACTGCATGATGGCGCGGTATAGTTCCGGTAATACATTAAAGGCGATACTATACAGCCGCCCGGAAAAAATTATTTTCAGGAAATTTTCAGTTTTAAATGCCCGACACTGTTGATATACGGAACTTGGCCCTTATATGGAACGTCAAAATCCACATCGCGGTGTCACTTTCCAATCCTGCAGGATATCCACCCTATGAAACGAATTTTCCTTTTCTTGCTCACCAATATCGCCGTCATGGTCGTGCTGAGCATCACCATGAATGTGTTGGGTGTGGGGCGTTACCTGACGACCCAGGGCCTGGACCTGACCCAACTGCTGATTTTTTCGGCACTGGTGGGTTTTACCGGCTCGTTCATTTCGCTGTTGCTAAGTAAATGGATGGCCAAGCAAAGCACTGGCGCGCGGGTCATCAACCCGCAGGCACCGGCCAATGCCCGCGAAGCCTGGCTGGTCGATACCGTGCATCAGTTGGCCGACCGCGCCGGCATTGGCCATCCCGAAGTCGCCATTTACGATGGCCCGCCCAATGCATTTGCCACTGGCGCATTCAAAAATGACGCTCTGGTGGCCGTCTCGACAGGCCTGCTTGATAGCATGACCGAAGAAGAAGTGGCTGCCGTGCTGGGCCACGAAGTGGCGCACATTGCCAACGGCGACATGATCACCCTGACGCTCATTCAGGGCGTCGTCAATACGTTTGTGGTGTTCCTGGCGCGGGTGGTCGGCTACTTCGTCGACCGCGTCGTGCTGAAAAACGACCGCGATATCGGTATGGGCTACTACGCGACCGTGATTGTGTGCGAAATTGTGTTTGGCTTGCTGGCATCTATTATTGTGGCGTGGTTCTCGCGCCAGCGCGAATATCGCGCCGATGCGGGCAGCGCCAAACTTATGGGTGCACGCGAGCCCATGGTAAGAGCGTTGGCGCGTTTGGGCGGCCTTGAGCCCGGCGAATTGCCCAAGTCCTTCGAAGCATCGGGCATTTCGGGCGGCGCCGGTATTGCAGCGCTGTTCTCGACCCACCCGCCTATCGAAGACCGTATTCGTGCTTTGCGCAGCGCTCAAACGCTTTAAGCACCAAAAATAACGCCAAGCAAAAAAGCACCCATAAAAACACCCCGAAGGTTGGCACGCAAGCCAGCGTTCGGGGTGTTTTTAATTGTCTGTCGAAACCCGGCACAAGAGACACAGCACGGGGTTGACTACCTGAAATGAACTGCAGGGCGGGCCACCGCGGCAAACGTGCCCCCGACGGCGACTGCGAGCCCCCTACTTACAAATACGTGTCGAACCAGGCCAGCGTGCGTTGCCAGGCGTCTTTGGCATCGGGCTCGTTGTAACTGCCCCGGTAGTCGGAATAAAACGCATGGTTCGATTCGGGGTAGACGATGATCTTCGACGCGCGGGCTTGCTCGTTACCCTGGGCCAGCGCGGCCTGCATGCGCTCGACATCGGCCAGCGGAATGCCGGCATCTTGCCCGCCATACAAACCCAGCACAGGGGCTTTCAGAGTACTAGCCACATCGATGGGGTTACGCTTTTGCAACGGGCCATGACCCACCACCAACTTGCCATACCATGCGGCGCCCACACGACACGCCGGGTTGTGCTCGGCGTACATCCAGGTAATGCGCCCGCCCCAGCAAAAACCGGTCACTGCCAGACGCTCGGTGTCGCCACCCTGCTCACGCACCCAGGCAACGCTGGCATCGAGGTCGGCCATGACCTGCTCGTCGGAAGCCTTTGACACGATTTCCTTGATCAGGGTCGGCACGTCGGTGTACTGGTTGCAGTCACCCTGGCGCTCGAAAAGATTAACCGCGACTGCAAAGTAGCCTTCTTTGGCAAAACGGCGACACACATCGCGAATATGCTCGTGCAGCCCGAATACCTCCTGGATGACCAGCACCACCGGTGCCCCCTGCTTGCCGTCGGGCCTGGCGTAGTAAGCCGTAATGGTGCCGTCGAAGGTAGGCATCTGAAACTCGCCACAGGCCAGCCCCGCACCGTCGGTGTAAATTGTGGTGGGCGCAGCGCCCGTGATGGGTGAAAATGCCATTGTTCCTCCTGTTCAGATTCTGTTTACAAAACTTGTGCGCTACAAATTAACTTGTACCCTGCAGGTTAGTGCGCCTGTTCCCAATTTGGGCCTACGCCCACTTCGGCCACCAAAGGTACGGCCAGCTGGGCAACATTGCACATCAGGCCGGGCAACTGCGACACCAATACATCGACCTCGTTTTCGGGCACTTCAAACACCAGTTCGTCGTGTACTTGCATGACCATCAACGTCGCCAGTTTTTCGGCGACGATCCAGCGCTGCACCGCAACCATCGCCTTTTTAATCAAGTCGGCGGCCGTGCCCTGCATCGGGGCGTTAATAGCCGCGCGTTCGGCGCCAGCACGACGGGGGCCCTTAGACCCTTTGATATCGGGCAGCCAAAGTCGACGGCCGAAAACAGTTTCAACATAACCCTGCTCGTGTGCCTTGGCGCGGGTCTCTTCCATGTAACGCGCCACCCCCGGGTAACGCGAAAAATAACGGTCGATATACGATTTGGCGGCGTCACGCGTAATACCCAGGGCGCTGGCCAGACCAAACTCGCCCATGCCGTAGATCAGGCCGAAATTAATGGCTTTGGCCGAACGGCGTTGATCGGCAGTGACGGCGTCGAGCGCCACGTTGAAAATTTCGGCGGCCGTGGCCCGGTGGATGTCTTGCCCTTCGGCGAAAGCCTTTTGAAGCCCTTCGTCGCCCGACACATGCGCCATGACGCGCAGCTCGATTTGAGAATAATCGGCAGACACAATTTTGCCCTGGCCGGCGACAAAAGCCGTTCGAACGCGTCGGCCTTCGGCGGTGCGGACGGGAATGTTCTGCAAGTTGGGATCGGACGACGCCAGGCGACCAGTGATGACAGCTGCCTGCGAATAGCGCGTATGCACGCGGCCGGTGGCCGGATTGATCATTTTGGGCAGCTTGTCGGTGTAGGTTGACTTAAGCTTGGCCAGACCACGATACTCAAGCAATACCTGCGGCAGGGGGTAGTCTTGCGCAAGCTTGGTCAATACATCTTCGTCGGTAGACGGCGCGCCGCTGGCGGTTTTACGCACCACCGGAAGCTGCATGCGGTCGAAAAGAATTTCTCCCAACTGCTTGGGAGAGTTCAGGTTAAACGGCTGGCCGGCCAGCTCGTGGGCCTTGGCCTCGAGTGTTTGCAGTTGCAGCCCAATTTCGTGACTTTGACGCGCCAACACATCGGCATCAATTTTCACGCCATTGCGCTCAATGGTGGTCAAGACGTCGGAAACCTCGACCTCCAAACGGTAAATATCATCTAAATGCCCTTCGGCCGACACCTTGGGCCGTAGCGCCTGGTGCAACTGCCAGGTAAAGTCGGCATCTTCAGAGCCATAAAACGAGGCCTTCTCGACCTCGACCTCGTCGAACCCGATTTGCTTGGCGCCCTTGCCGCACAGCGACTCGTAGCTGACGCCTTGACGCCCCAGCCACCGCTCGGCCAGCTCTTGCAAATTAACGCGACGATGAGACTCGAGTACATAAGCCTGAAGCATGGTGTCTTCGGCAATACCCGCCACCCGAATACCATGATTCATGAAAACATGCGCGTCGTATTTTGCGTTGTGCAACAACTTGACGGCCGCCGCATCTTCAAGCCACGGGCGCAAACGCTCCAGCACCTCGGGGCGTGACAATTGTTCGACGTGGTCGGGTCCGCGGTGGGCTACCGGTATATAACACGCCTTACCTGCCGCAACCGCAAAAGAGATGCCCACCATTTTCGCCTGCATGGGGTCAAGCGAAGTAGTTTCGGTATCGACTGCAACCACATCAGCCTGCTTGATCAGATCGAGCCAGGTATCGAATGTTTTCCAGTCGAGCACGGTATCGTAATCGGCATCGACCGGCGCAGGTGGCGGGTCGGCGGCCACACGGCTGTCTTGCGCGGGCACCCGCTCTTCGTCGCCGGTAAGTTCACGCAGCCACGTACGAAAGCCGAATTCATCGTACAGGCGCACCAACGTTTCGGTGTCTTGTGGCTTGGGCGTCAGGTCGGACAAATCGTTGGACAAGAACGGAATATCGCAATCGACCTTGACCGTAATAAGTTGACGCGTCATATCGAAATTTGGAATGGCCTCGCGCAAATTATTGCCCGCCACGCCTTTGATTTTGTCGGCATTGCGCACCAGTTCGTCGACCGAACCGTACTCGTTCAGCCACTTGGCGGCGGTCTTGGGCCCGACCTTGTTAACGCCCGGTATGTTGTCGACGGCGTCGCCGGTCAGCATCAGGAAGTCGATGATCTGGTCGGGCCTGACCCCGAACTTGTCGATGACACCCGCAATATCCTGGCGCCCGCCATTCATGGTGTTGACGAGTTCGACGTGTTCGTTAACCAGTTGAGCCAGGTCTTTATCGCCCGTGGAAATGATGGTGTGCACCCCCAGACCCGTAGCGCGATGGGCCAAGGTGCCAATGATGTCGTCGGCCTCTACCCCTGAAACCGACAGCACGGGCCAGCCCAGGGCCGCCACGGCCTGATGGATAGGTTCGATTTGCGACGCCAGGTCGTCGGGCATGGACGGGCGGTGGCCTTTATATTCGGGGTAGATATCGTCGCGGAAGGTGCCGCCCTTGGCATCGAAAATACAGGCCATGTAATCTGCCTTGTAATCTTGCGGTAGCCTACGTAACATTGAGATGACACCATAGAGGGCTCCGGTTGGCTGACCTTTGGCGTTACGCAAATCGGGCAGCGCGTGAAACGCTCTGTACAGATAACTGGAACCATCAACAAGCAACAAGGTTTTTTTCATGAGTAGCAATAAATTTGTTCGTACGCCGGTCGACCGGCAGATCCCTGTGATTATGTCAGAGATGCAGACGGCTGCCGACATGCTTCAGGAAATTGGCTGGGGCGTCAGCGTTTTTGGCAGTGCACGTATTAAACCAGAATCCCCCTACTACGCCCTGGCCGAGGCCATTGGCACCCGCCTGGCCAAGGCCGGGCTGCCCGTTATCGCCGGCGGGGGCCCCGGCATCATGGAGGCGGCCAACAAAGGGGCTTTCAATGCGGGCGGCCACAGCATCGGGTTAAATATCAAACTGCCCCACGAAACCAAAAACAACGTGTTCCAAACCCACAGCCTCAGTTTCGAATATTTCTATTCGCGCAAAGCCACATTCTTCATGCACAGCGCGGCCTATATTGCCCTGCCTGGCGGGTTTGGCACCCTCGACGAACTCTTCGAGGTCCTGACGCTTATTCAAACCGGTAAAGTACCTGCGGCGCCAGTCATTTTGATGGGGGTCGATTACTGGGGCGGCCTGATCGACTGGATCAAGGCCACGTTAAGTACCCAACACCTTATCGGCCCCAACGATATTGCCCTGATGACCCTGACCGACGATGTCGACGTCGCCATGCAGCAAATTGAAACCTTCCTGGCCGACCGGGCCGACGAACTCGGGTACGCCGCCATCATCCCCGAATAACGCGCGGAGCGCCCTGCTACAAGCAAATAAAGGCATCACGGGTCAAGTTGTTATGCCATCTCGTCGGATGGCATTCCCCGACTCAACCTTACGCCCCAGCCCTTCAGCTGTTTACAAAAAAGGCCGCCCATGGGCGGCCTTTCAGATTGCTGACAAACCCTCGCGTAAAACCGAGGGTTTGTTCATAATGGGGCATGCTAAAAGAACCTACTGCCTATCAGCATGAGCTTGAGATGGTGACGCTGGAATCGCTGGTTCCT
>NZ_JACJUU010000012.1 GCF_014237865.1 Pusillimonas minor | reverse complement strand
CCGTGCCTATGGATTCAGGAACTTTGAAAATTACCGCATGCGGGTCTTGGCCCAGTGCGGTTGGAACGGTGTGATTAACCGTGTCTAGTGAATGCGTATCCCCCGATAATGGGGAAGAGCCAACGCTTACAGGGGTTAATTGGCGGACAGAGGGGGATTCGAACCCCCGATACGCTATTCACGTATACACGCTTTCCAGGCGTGCGCCTTCAACCGCTCGGCCACCTGTCCTAATCGCTTACTACTACCGGCAGGCAAGGCACAAAGCCCCACCTAAGCGAAGTCCGCCATTCTAACAGAAATCCGGCAAAATCAAAAACCTATACCGTCTTGCTGACCATCCGCTCAACATAACGCGCAATCATGTCAATTTCCAGGTTCACCGCGCTGCCCGCCTTCAAATGCTTCAGCGTCGTTACCTGCACCGTATGCGGAATCAGGTTGATCCGGATCTCGCAGCTACCATCGGCCGCATCGTCGACCTGGTTTACCGTCAGGCTCACCCCGTTCACCGTAATCGAACCCTTGTAGGCCAGATACTTTGCCAAACTGGCCGGCACCTGAATCCGCAAATCCCACGACTCGCCCACCGGCTCGAACCGTACAACCTCACCCAAGCCATCGACGTGGCCCGACACCAGATGCCCGTCCAGCGAATCGCCCATGCGCAACGCATGCTCAAGATTCACCTCGCCCATCGCATCCAGCCCTGCTGTACGGTTCAGACTCTCGCGAGACACATCGACCTTGAACGTCGAGCCTGTAAACTCGACTACCGTCATGCACGCCCCTTGAATCGCGATTGAATCGCCCAAGCGCGTACGCTCTAGTGGCAGCCCGCCCGCGTCTAGCGTCAGGCGCACACCCGCGTCATCTTCGCCAGCCTTCAAGAGCTGAACATCAACAATCTTGCCAACCGCTGCAACAATACCTGTAAACATAAATCACACCCTATATCAGAGAGCCGGCACCACGTGCCCGCCCGATAAATCAGTTGACACCGCCGCCAGTAACCTGGCCCAGCGATCTGCGCGACGCGCACGCACACGTAAATCAGGGCCGATAGTGACCGGCGCCAAAAAATCATAACGCTGGACACCGCCCAAAACGCTTAGTCCTGGCAGCGCGAACATCCCCTGCCCGGGCCCCAACACCATAGGCGCAAAGTACACCAGCAATTCGTCGACCAGGTCCGCCTGCAGCAGCGTGCCATGCAAACGCGCACCCGCTTCGACATGAACCTCGTTGAACTCGTTGGCGCCCAACCACTGCATGACTGCCATCAAATCGACATGGCCATCGCGCTCGGGCAGCACCACCACCTGAACACCGCGATCGGCCAAGCGCTGCGCCTTGTCGTGATTGACCATGCAGGTAAACACCAGCACCCGTCCGCCGTCGAACAACCGCGCGGTTTCGGGTACCTGAAAATGCGTATCGACCACGGCACGAACCGGCTGACGCCGCGTATCGACCTCGCGCACTGTTAGCTGCGGATCGTCTGCCAGCACCGTACCCAGGCCCGTTAGCACCACGCAACTACGCGCCCGCCAATGGTGGCCATCGGCCCGTGCCTGCGGCCCCGTAATCCATTGCGACACCCCGTTAGCCAACGCGGTTTGCCCATCGAGCGACGCCGCCGACTTGACCCAGACCCACGGCGTTTTGCGCGTCATGCGGGCCACGAACCCCGGGTTTAATTCAAGCGCCTCGTCGGCACACACAGGCACAGAAACATCAATGCCCGCCGCGCGCAACCGCGCCACGCCACGGCCACTGACCAAAGGATTGGGGTCGGACATGGCAATAACTACGCGCGCAGGCCGCGCGGCCACCAGGGCATCGACACACGGCGGCGTGCGACCAAAATGACTGCACGGCTCGAGCGTGACATACACCGTAGACCCGGCAACGTCGACGCCCCGTTCTTGAGCCTGCCGCAACGCCATGACTTCGGCATGCGGACCACCCACGGCCTGGGTTGCACCCGAGGCCACCACTTGGCCGTCTTTGACGATTACGCAACCAACACGAGGATTAGGATTGGTCAGGAAAAGCACACCGGCGCTCAGCGCAATGGCCTGACGCATCCAGTGAGTATCGGCATCGGTTGCCGGAAACAAGGCGGGCACCCCGCCAGCGCCGCCCGCCATCAGGCACCCTTTGCGGTGCGACTGCCCGAGACAGGTTCGACCTTGATTTCGTCAATGGCTTTGACGAATTCGTTGATATCTTCGAAGCTTTTATAAACCGAAGCAAACCGCACGTAGGCCACCTGATCCAGCTTGATCAGTTCATTCATGACCAGCTCGCCCAAATAACCCGTTGAAACCTCGCGCTTACCGCTGGTCAGCAGGTTTTCTTCGATGCGCGCCACAGCCGCATCGACCTGTTCGGTGCTGACCGGCCGCTTGCGAAGCGCCAGCTTCAGGCTGCCGCGCAATTTTTCAAGGTCGAATTCGGTACGTGTGCCGTTTCGCTTGACCACCGCAGGCATCGACAGCTCGACCCGCTCGTAGGTGGTGAAGCGCCGTTCGCAAGCCGTGCAACGGCGACGCCGACGAATGGTATCGCCCTCTTCGGAAACGCGAGAGTCGATGACCTGTGTGTCGGAACCATTACAGAACGGGCATTTCATGGTGTTGACCGGCCTGCCGCAACACACACGGCAGGCCTGACCCTTGAGGGATTAACGATAAACCGGCAAACGCGCGGTCAGTTCGTTGACGCGTGCGCGCACGTCTGCAATGACGGCTTCGTTTTCAGGATTGTCGAGCACATCGGCAATCAGGTGGCCAGTGAGTTCTGCTTCGGCTTCTTTGAAACCGCGCGTGGTCATGGCAGGCGTACCCAAACGAATACCGCTGGTGACAAAGGGCTTTTCGGGGTCGTTGGGGATGGCGTTTTTGTTAACCGTAATATGCGCCTGACCCAAGGCCGCTTCGGCCACTTTGCCGGTAATCCCCTTGGGACGCAGGTCGACCAGCATCACGTGGCTTTCGGTACGACCCGAAACAATACGCAGGCCGCGCTCGACCAGCGTACGGGCCAGAACGTCGGCGTTCTTAACGACCTGTGCGGCGTAAGTTTTGAATTCAGGCTGAAGCGCTTCTTTGAAGGCCACGGCCTTGCCGGCAATAACGTGCATTAACGGGCCGCCCTGGATACCAGGGAAAATCGCCGAATTGATGATTTTTTCGAATTCGGCTTTCATCATGATGACGCCGCCACGTGGACCGCGCAGCGATTTGTGCGTGGTCGAGGTGACGAAGTCGGCGTGCGGGAAGGGATTGGGATATGCACCACCAGCAACCAGGCCCGCGTAGTGGGCGATGTCGACCATGAACAGTGCGCCGTTATCGTGTGCGATACGGGCCATGCGTTCAAAGTCGATACGCAGCGAATAGGCCGACGCGCCACCCACCACCAGCTTGGGCTTGTGGGTTTTGGCCAGTTCTTCGAGTTTGTCGTAGTCGATGGCTTCGTTGGCATCGAGGCCATACGAAATAAAGTTGTACAGCTTGCCCGATGCATTAACCGGCGAGCCGTGTGTAAGGTGGCCGCCTTCGGCCAGGCTCATGCCCAACACCGTGTCGCCGGGTTTAAGCACCGCCATGTAAACGCCCTGGTTCGCCTGTGAACCCGAGTTGGGCTGCACGTTAGCGGCTTCTGCGCCGAACAGTTCTTTAAGACGGTCGATCGCCAATTGCTCGACGATGTCGACGTACTCGCAACCGCCGTAGTAACGCTTGCCCGGGTAACCCTCGGCGTACTTGTTGGTCAGTTGGGTACCCTGAGCCTGCATAACAGCCGGGCTGGTGTAGTTCTCGGAAGCAATCAGTTCGATGTGCTGTTCCTGACGAACATTTTCCTTTTGAATGGCGGCCCACAATTCGGGGTCGACGTGATCAAGCGTACGCGAGCGGTCAAACATGAAGAATCCTAGGAAGTGCGAAATAAAGGTCAGGCGGCATTTTAACCCGGCCGCCTGTAATAAACCTAAGCAGGGGCAAGCGCCGGGTTTAAAGTGTACTTACCGGTAATGGCCGCCTGCGCCAACACGTGACCCTGAATGGCTCGCAAGACATCGGGGCCCGTGAAACGGCCCTCGACCTGAACGCGGTCGATATCAAGGGCGTATACCGTAAACACATAGCGATGCACGATGGCGTCGTTCCAGGGCGGGCACGGGCCATCGTAGCCGAAGTAATCGCCGCTCATGTCGCGGTCGGCCGCAAACCAGCCGGTGTAGTCATTAATACCCTGGCGGGTATCGTGGACCGCCAAAGGGCCGCCCTTGCCGCGTGGCGTAATGCCGTCTGAATAGGCGCCTTCGGGAATTTCGCGTACCGAGCCGGCCACATCGACCAGTACCCAGTGGTAGAAATCGACCCGCGGCAAACTGGCCGGCACTTCGCGCCCCTCTTGGTTGACGTCATCACCCTTGCTGGGCACGTCGGGGTCGTGACAAATAACGACAAAAGACTTTGTGCCTTCGGGGACGTCGGCCCAAGCCAAATGAGGGTTGCGGTTACCCGCGAGGGCAATATGCGATTCGGGGTCGATTTTCCCGAAAGCGTTAGCTTGCGGAATGAACTGCTGGTCGGCAAAAGATTTACTGGTCAGTTTCATAAGGCCTCCTGAATGCTGGACCGGATCATGCTACAGAGTATTTGGCGCGCCGCAACCGAAAATTGGCGACCGGATTTAAGCAAGCGTGACACGGGCAAACTTGCGCTTGCCCACCTGCACCACATAGGTGCCGGCCGGCAACTGCAAGCCCTTGTCTTCAATGCGCGCGCCATCGACACGAACCCCGCCTTGCTCAACATTCCGCTGGGCTTCGGCGCCGGACGCCACCAGACCGGCTTCGCGCAGCACTTTAAGAATGCCCAACGGCGCCCCGGCCAACTGAACTTCAGGCATGTCTTCTGGGATAACGCCATCGCGGAACCGCGCCTCGAAACGCGCCAGGGCTTCGTGGGCGTCTTTCTCGGAATGGAAACGACCCACGATTTCTTGGGCCAGCAACACTTTGGTGTCACGCGGATTGGCGCCATCGTTCACGGCCTTTTGCAGCAGGGCAATTTCGTCTTGGGTTCGGAACGACAGGAGCTCGAAATAACGCCACATGAGCGTGTCGGAAATAGACATGAGCTTGCCGAACATGCTGTCGGGCGTTTCGGTGATACCGATGTAGTTGCCTTTGGACTTCGACATTTTGTCGACGCCGTCCGTGCCTTCAAGCAGCGGCATGGTCAAAATGCACTGCGGCTCTTGACCGTATTCTTTTTGCAGCTCGCGCCCCACCAGCAAATTGAACTTCTGGTCGGTACCGCCCAATTCGAGGTCGGCCTTGAGGGCGACCGAATCGTAGCCCTGCATCAGCGGGTACAGAAACTCGTGCACCGAAATAGGAATGCCCTGCTTGAAGCGGCGGGTGAAGTCTTCGCGCTCCATCATGCGCGCCACGGTATAGCGAGACGCCAGTTGAATCATGCCGCGCGCGCCAAGCGGGTCGCACCACTCGGAGTTATAGCGAATTTCGGTTTTGGACGGATCGAGCACCAAGCTGGCCTGAGCGTAATAGGTTTTGGCGTTTTCCTGGATCTGTTCGGCCGTAAGCGGCGGGCGTGTGGCGTTACGGCCGCTGGGGTCGCCAATCATGGAGGTGAAGTCGCCGATAAGAAATATGACGGTGTGCCCCAGGTCTTGCAACTGACGCATTTTGTTCAACACCACCGTGTGCCCCAAATGGATGTCGGGCGCGGTGGGGTCGAGGCCCAGCTTGATGCGTAACGGCTGACCGGTGGCACGACTGCGGGCGAGCTTTTTTACAAATTCGCTCTCTACCAACAATTCGTCGCATCCTCGCTTAACTACGCGCAAATCTGCTTCAATTTCGGGGGTAATGACAACTTCTGGCGACGACATATAACAACCGTAGATAAGAAAAAATGAAAAAATGCTCGAAAATAGTCAAGCAATGCGATAGCATACCGTGTTAATTAAAGCGGTGTGCGTTGCAAACTAACCACGGGCTTATTTTTGCAATTGCCAACCAGGTTGACACGCAATGTTCAGTAACAGGAAATCTGCGGGCCAAACACGGGCCGTTAACATGCCAAACATGTCAAAAAAACAGCCAACCGACAAACCCACGCATCACTATATTACCGGCGGCCTGGTGCTTGTGGCCCTTGGCCTTTTTGCTACAGCCGGCGCGCTGGCGGTGGTCAAGCCCATTACCGAAGCGGCACCTCCTGCAGTATATCAAGCGCGGCAAACGCTTAGCTTGCCCAGCACGCTTCCCACCTTGCCCGAAGTCGCCCTCGAACAGTCTCCGTTCATCGACGAAACGCGCATTCGGTCCGGCGACACGCTGGCTGCCGTACTGCAGCGCCTTAACGTTCAAGAAGCCAACTTGCAGCAGTTTTTGGTCCAAAACGAAGACGCGCGCTCTATTTACAAGCTTTACCCAGGCCGCACTGTACAGGCCGCCCTGGATGCGCAAGGCGGGTTGCAGTGGCTGCGTTATTACCATACGCCCGGTACACGCGACGGCAACGAATTCGTTTCCAAATGGCTTGAAGTACGCCCCGACGGCAACAACGGCTTTACTGCGCTAGAACAAGCCGAAGCCACCGAAACCCAAATGCGTATTGCCGAAGGCGAAATCACCCATTCGCTGTTTGGCGCCACGGACGCAGCCAACATCCCCGACGCCATTACTTTTCAAATGGCCGAAATTCTGGGTAGCAAAATCGACTTCATGCGCGACCTGCGCAAGGGCGATCGCTTTCGCATCGTTTACGAAACACACTCGCACGAAGGTAAAGAAGTCGGCTCAGGCCGAGTTTTGGCGCTCGAGTTCAACAACGGCAACAAGACCTACGATGCAGTCTGGTTCCAACCCGAAGGCGAATCAGGCGGCTATTACGACTTCGACGGCAAAAGCCTGAAGGGCGCTTTCTTGCGCTCGGCCCTCAAGTTCTCTCGCGTCAGTTCTACATTTGGCATGCGACGCCATCCGGTACACGGCAGTTGGCGGGGCCATAACGGCGTCGACTACGCTGCGCCCACCGGTACGCCTATCCATGCCACCGCCGACGGCGTTGTCGACTTCATCGGCAACCAAAATGGTTTTGGCAAGATCGTCATCCTCAAGCATGGCAACAACATTTCCACCTATTACGCCCACCAAAGTCGCTTTGCCGACGGCCTTAGCAAAGGTGACCGGGTCGAGCAGGGCCAGCTTATTGGGTATGTCGGGTCTACCGGCTGGGCGACAGGGCCGCACTTGCACTACGAATTCCGCGTTGGCGGTAAACCTGTCGACCCGCTGTCAGTCGACCTGCCCGTAGCCAAAGTGCTAACGCCCAAGCAATTGGCCGCATTCCAGTCAAAACTCGACAGCTTCCAAAGCCACTTCCAGTTGCTGGCGGCCTTGCAAGACGAAGGCAGCAGTGCCGAAGATGCCGAGGTCAAATTGGCCAGCGCCGAATAAGCCAAGGCAAACACCCCACCCGTCGCGGTGGGGTTTTCATTTCAGCGGTTACTTTTTATGGTTGAAACCCCCGCCTGTTACATTGGCCTGATGTCGGGCACCAGCACCGACGGCATCGACGGCGTGCTGGCCGACTTCAGTCACCCAAACCAGCCCCGCACGCTGGCCAGCGCATCGCTGCCCTTACCTGCCGAACTGCGCCAAACCCTGCTGGAACTTAACATCAGCGGGCCCGACGAACTGGTGCGCAGTGCCAATGCCGCTAACCAGCTGGTAAGGCAATATGCCCGGGTATGCAGCACACTAATTGACCAGGCCGGCATTGACGCCGGGCAAGTTGTGGCCATTGGCGCCCACGGCCAAACTGTCAGGCACGACCCCCTTGCCGGCTACACCGTGCAACTAAATGCACCTGCCCTGCTCGCTGAACTTACCCACATTGACGTCGTTGCCGACTTTCGCACCCGCGACGTTGCGGCAGGCGGCCATGGTGCGCCCCTGGTACCTGCCTTTCACCAGGCCTTGTTTTCGTCGGCTTACCCCCGCACCGTACTCAACCTGGGCGGCATCGCCAACATCACCATCCTCGAGCCCGGGCAACCTGTTCGCGGGTTCGACACCGGCCCGGCTAACGTGCTAATAGACCTTTGGTGTCACCTGAAAACCGGCCAGCCCTATGACCACAAGGGGCAATGGGCGGCCAGCGGTACGGTCAACCCCCAGTTATTAACCCTGCTGCTCGACGACCCGTGGTTTAGCCTGCCTCCGCCAAAATCAACCGGCCGCGACCTGTTCAACCATGCCTGGCTTACAGCCCGGCTAAACGCCTGGCAGGCGAAGCACCCGCAGCAAACGCTGCGCGATGCCGACATACAAGCCACACTGTTGGCCCTGACGGCGACAACCGTGGCCGATGCCGTAGGCGCCCATGCCAGCCAAACCCAAGAGCTTTTGGTGTGTGGGGGAGGCGCCCTGAATGACGCCCTGATGACCGCCCTGCGTGAACGCCTTGACTGCCCGGTACACGCCACCAGCCATGTTGGCGTACCCGTGCAAGACGTCGAGGCACTGGCATTTGCCTGGCTGGCGTGGGCGTACGTTAATAACCACCCGGCCGGCCACCCATCGGTCACCGGGGCCCGACGGGCCACCATACTGGGCTGTTTGCACAAGGCTTAAACGATTGGTAGGCAGTACGCAGGTCAATCCTCTTGCGCCAAAAATCCGCCGCTCTGGTGCTGCCACAGCCGCGCATACACACCGTTCTTTTTCAGCAGTTCGGCGTGGCTGCCTTCTTCAATAATCTTGCCGTCGTCCAGCACAATCAGGCGGTCCAGCGCGGCAATCGTCGACAAGCGGTGCGCAATAGCAATCACCGTCTTGCCTTCCATGATTTCGTTCAGGCTTTCCTGGATGGCCTGCTCGACTTCCGAGTCCAGCGCACTGGTTGCTTCGTCCAGCAGCAATATGGGCGCGTTTTTAAGCATGACACGCGCAATGGCAATGCGCTGGCGCTGTCCGCCCGACAACTTAACCCCGCGCTCGCCAACCAGCGTGTCGAAGCCGTGGTTGCCTTTGGGGTCACTTAACTGATCAATAAAGGTGTCGGCCTGGGCACGACGCGCCGCCACCAGCACATCGGCGTCGGTCGCGTCCGGGCGGCCATACGCAATATTGTCGCGAATAGACCGGTGTAACAAAGAGGTGTCTTGCGTAACCATACCAATGGCGCTGCGCAGACTGTCCTGGCTGACCTGGGCAATATCCTGACCGTCGATCCGGATCTGGCCCGCGTCGACATCGTAAAAGCGCAACAACAAACTGATGAGCGTGGACTTACCCGCGCCGGACCGACCGACCAGGCCGATTTTTTCGCCTGGCTTGACGCGCAGGTTCAGGCCATCGAACACTTGTCGCTCGCCGTTGTAGTTAAACGAAACGCTGTCGAACGTGACGTCACCTTGTTTGACCTGCAGCGCCGGCGCCCCGGGCTTGTCTTGTACTTTGGGCGGGTGCGTTAGCGTGGCAATGCCGTCTTGTACCGTGCCGATGTTTTCAAATAACGACGCCATTTGCCACATGATCCAGTGCGACATGCCATTAATGCGTAGCGCCATGGCGGTTACCGCAGCCACCGCCCCCGTACCCACTTCGTTGGCATGCCACAAGGCCAGGGTGTAACCCCCTGCGGCCAAAATCAGTCCCACCACCAGCGCCTGGTTAACAATTTCAAACTGACTGACCAGGCGCATTTGCCGGTAACCCGTCAGTTTGAAATCTTCCATGGCGGCTCGCGCAAACTGGGCCTCGCGCCGCGTGTGTGAAAACAGCTTGACCGTGGTGATATTGGAATAGGCGTCGGTAATGCGACCCGTCATGGATGACCGGGCATGCGCCTGCTCTTGCCCGACCTTGCCCAGACGCGGCACAAAATAAAACATAGCCAGGGTGTACAGAATGATCCAGCCCACAAACGGCAGCATCAGGCGCAAGTCGAAACTGCCGGCCAGGGCAATAATGGTGACAAAGTACACCCCCATGCCCACCACAATTTCACAGAACGTCAACAACACATCGCGGACCGCCAGTGCCGTCTGCATGACTTTGGTTGTCACCCGGCCGGCGAACTCGTCGGCAAAGAACGACAAGCTTTGTCGCAGCATGAGGCGGTGGAAATCCCAACGCAAACGTAATGGCAAATTAATAGCCAACGCCTGGTGCTGCACCATAGTGCGCAAGGCAACCAGCACAATACTGGTGACCAGCACAATGCCAATACCCCACAGCACACTGCGCTCGTGGGCCGATACCGGGCCGTTGGTTTGCCATACCGCCAGGTAGTCGACCACCTGGCCCAAGAACGCAAACAGCCAGGCTTCGTAGATGGACACGGCCGCACTGAATACCGCCAGCCAGGCAATATAGCCACGCGCGCCCCGCGTGCACGCCCACAAAAACGACAGCAGCCCCTTGGGAGGCACAGGCACCGCATCGGGCGGAAATGGATCAAGCAGGCCTTCGATACGGCCAAACACATCGGGTTTCATGGTGGCATGCCCTTGAATAAAACAAAGAGCCCTGGTCCGTAAGGAACAGGGCCCTGCAATACCGTAGAACGGATCAGGTAGTAGGCTTACGCCGAGAACGACGAACCGCAACCACAAGTAGACGTTGCGTTGGGGTTACGAATAACAAACTGCGAGCCTTCGAGGTCGTCTTTGTAGTCGATTTCGGCACCCACCAGATACTGGAAGCTCATGGGGTCGATTAGCAGCTGGACACCTTCTTTGTCGATGGCGGTGTCATCTTCGTTGATGACTTCATCGAACGTGAACCCATACTGAAAACCCGAGCATCCGCCACCTTGCACAAAAACGCGCAATTTGAGTTCGGGGTTGCCCTCTTCGGCGAGCAGGTCTTTGACTTTTGCCGCCGCTGCATCGGTAAACACCAGGGCTGGTGGGGGGGCTTGAAGATCAACGGATTCAGTCACATTGCTCATTTTTTAACTCCGGTACGGCCATTGGCCGCCATTGAACTGCATTTACACATAGACCCGCGCGACCTAGTCGGCGGCCAGATTAACCGTGCGCGTGGCACGTACGGCCGAGCCTTCCATGACGTTAAGCGTTACCGACCGGGGCACAAAACCTTCGGGCAAGCCAAGCAGGCCTTCGGCACGCTGGAACTGGTCGAAACTGAGTTGCAACGGGGTAGACTGGCTTTGCTGGGCACTACCGGCGCCAACCCCGGCTGCGGGCTTTAACGTTATTTTAACGTTTTTCCCTTTTTGTACCCCATTAGCCACAAACTCCATAAGGCCATTAAAGCCAGAACCGGGTGTACCGTTGCGCATCAGCAGCACCCGATACGACAACAACCCCGCCCGGGGTTCGATATCGAACGCCCTGACGGTCACCGCGCCGGCCGGGCCAGGTGGCAACAGCTGCTCGTAAAAAGCCAACCGCTCGCGCGCACTGGCCAGGTCGGACTGGGCGGCATTAAGGGTGGTTTCGAGACTGCTGCGCGTGGTTTGCTCGACCAGCAACTGACTTTGAAGCGCGTCGCGCTGAGTAGTGAGTTTGGCCATGTCAAAACCCATTTGGGCCACGGTGACATCGAACCGGGTTTGCAAGGCCTCGAAACGGCTGGCCTGGTCACCCGACCGGGTATGCTGCCCAAACATAAAGCCCGCAAACAATGCAGCGACCACGGCCCCTGCCCAGACAACTTTTGGCCAGAAACGCGCCGGGCCGACTTGATTGTGTTTCATACAGAGTCGACCCGAAAATCAGCGGAAAGTTCCGTAGCGCCTGGGCACAGGACAGGCAGATGTGTCAGGGCAAAACCGCCACGTGCTCAAGCCCGGTGGTTTCGGGCAAACCAAACATCAGGTTCATGTTTTGCACGGCCTGGCCAGACGCCCCTTTGACCAGGTTGTCTTGGATAACCAGCACTACCAGTTGGCCGGGGCTGGGGCGATGCACAGCAATACGCAACTGATTGGAAGCCCGTACAGAGCGAGTTTCGGGCAGGCTGCCGGGCGGCATGACATCGATAAAGGCCTCGTTGACGTAACGGGTCTCGAAGAGCGCCTGAAAGTCGGTGTCGAGCGCCTCGGGCAAGATGCGCAAATACAACGTCGAGAACATGCCGCGGATCATGGGCACCAGATGCGGCACGAAAGTAAGACCAACAGGCTGCCCGGCAATGGCCGACAACTGCTCGGCAATTTCGGGGTGGTGGCGATGACCCGCAACCCCGTAGGCCTTGAAACTGTCACTGGCTTCGGAGAACAAGGTGGCCACTTCGGCCTTGCGACCGGCGCCAGACACGCCCGACTTGCAGTCGGCAATAATGTGTTGCGTATCGACCAGCGCCTTGCCGCCTTCAAGCAAAGGCAGCAAACCCAAAATTACGGTAGTGGGATAACACCCAGGGTTACCCACAACGCTGGCGCCAGAGATCTTCAGGCGGTTCAGTTCGACCAATCCATAGACCGAATCGGCCAGGATATCGGGGCAGGCATGGGGCATTTTGTACCATTGCTCGAACACGGCGGTATCTTGCAAACGGAAATCGGCGGCCAGGTCAATAATGCGCACGCCCTTGTCAAGCAAGGCCTGCGCCTGACTCATGGCCACGCCGTGTGGCGTAGCAAAAAACACCACGTCGCACTGGTCGAGCGCAGCATTTTCGGGTGTAGCAAAGCACAGGTCGACGTGGCCACGCAGGTTGGGATACATCTGGGCCACCGGCATGCCGTCTTCTTTGCGCGACGTAATCGCGGTGAGTTCGACGTTGGGGTGCTGCGACAGCAAACGCAATAGCTCGACACCGGTGTAGCCCGTGCCGCCCACAATACCTACCTTGATTTTCTTGCCCAGTGCGCCTGACATGATGTTCCTTGAGAGTTTGAGTGCCTAACACTGTAATTATGCAACGCCTGCGCGACTTGTGCAGGCGCAGGCCATAATGCAAAAGCCCCGGCAAACGCCAGGGCTTTTGACTGGGCCGTGCAAAACAACTGCAGCGACCCGGGGTACACAAAACAATTAGCGCTTGCTGAACTGCTTGCGGCGACGTGCTTTGTGGAAACCCACTTTTTTACGTTCGACTTCGCGGGCATCGCGAGTAACGAGACCAGCCTGCTTGAGCGCGGGCTTGAGGGTTTCGTCGTAGTCGATCAGGGCGCGAGTGATGCCGTGACGCACCGCACCTGCCTGACCGCTTTCACCGCCACCGTGAACGTTGATGTGAAAATCGAACGACTCGAGGTGACCCGTGAGTTCGAGCGGCTGGCGAACCACCATGCGACCCGTTTCGCGAGCGAAGTATTCATCGACAGGCTTACCGTTGACAACGATTTTGCCCGAACCTTTTTTCAAGAACACACGTGCTACCGAAGTTTTGCGGCGGCCGGTGCCATAGTTCCAATTACCGATCATGACCTATCCTTAGATTTCCAGCGGTTTGGGCTGCTGAGCGGAATGCGGATGCTCGGCGCCGGCGTAAATCTTGAGCTTCTTGGCCATGGCATAACCCAGGGGGCCCTTAGGCAACATGCCTTTGACCGCTTTCTGGAGGGCACGACCGGGAAAACGCTGCTGCATTTTCTGGAAGTTGGTTTCGGTGATACCGCCGGGGTAGCCCGAGTGACGGTAGTAGCGCTTGTCGAGGGCTTTATTGCCGGTAACGACGATGTCTGCCGCGTTGATGATAACGATGTAATCACCGGTGTCAACGTGTGGTGTGAATTCTGGCTTGTGCTTGCCGCGCAGACGACGTGCGACTTCGCTGGCCACACGCCCGAGGACTTTACCCTTGGCGTCAATCACGTACCAGTCACGCTTGACTTCATGCGGCTTGGCCACAAAGGTCTTCATGATGGTTCCTAATAAATTAAAGCGCAA
This sequence comes from Pusillimonas minor, assembly GCF_014237865.1. Classification (GTDB taxonomy): domain Bacteria; phylum Pseudomonadota; class Gammaproteobacteria; order Burkholderiales; family Burkholderiaceae_B; genus Neopusillimonas; species Neopusillimonas minor. Next base: position 56,922 of record NZ_JACJUU010000012.1, on the reverse strand, counting down.
AAGCCGGCGCCAAAAAAACCGCGCGGGCCCGCACATATTAAACATGTGGTTTCTTTTACCAAAAGCGCCAAAGCGTTGTTATAAGGCCCGTTTAAGTAACCCGGCGCCGGCAAGCCATGCTTGCAAACACCCAGCCCCGTTGCCCCACGGTTCGCCCGTGCACTTCCAGAAAAGCCCACTATAGTAGCATAAATTATTGTTTTTGTTGAATCTTATTTCTTGGCACGCGCCAACGCGACATTCAGGTAGTTATCGTAACTGCCCTCGGCCAGACGGAACCAGGGCGAAACCTCGTCGCGGAAGGCCATGTAGTTATCAAACACTTTTTTGAATTGCGGATACTTGTCGCAAAACTCTTTGTAAACGATATTCGCAGCGTCAAAAGAAGCGTTCATGACATCAAGCGGAAACGCCCGGAGCACAGCGCCGCTGGCAACCAGACGTCGTAAGGCCGAGGCATTATGCGCGTCGTAATCGGTAAGTAATTGCTGACCGGCGTAACGGGTGGCCATAGCAATAATGGCCTGATACTGCTTGGGCAACTGGTTGTAAGCGCCATCGTTAACGTACAACGACAACTGGGCAGAACCTTCCCACCAACCCGGGTAGTAATAATATTTGGCTACCTTTTGCAAACCCAGTTTTTCGTCATCAACGGGCCCCACGAACTCGACCGCGTCAAGCGTACCCTTTTCAAGCGAAGGGTAAATGTCGCCCGGCGGGATTTGCTGGGGCACCACGCCCAGGCGCGAAAGCACTTCGCCGGCAAAACCGGCCGTGCGCATTTTCAGACCCTTGAGGTCTTCGGGTGTTTTGATTTCTTTGCGATACCAGCCGCCCATTTGCGTGCCGGTATTGCCCATGGGGAAATTGACGATGTTGCGGGTAGCAAACAGCTCGCGCATCAGTTTGAGGCCGTCGCCCTGATCCATCCAGGCATTCATTTGACGGGCATTCAAGCCGAACGGCACGGCAGTGTCAAAACAGAAGGTTGGGTCTTTTCCGTAAAAATAGTAAGACGCCGTTTGCCCACACTCGACAGTGTTGTTGCTGACGGCATCCATGACACCGAACCCAGGCACGATCTCGCCGCCGGGGTACAAACGAATACTGAAGTTGCCGCCCGAAGCCTCTTCGACCATTTTGCAGAACGTTTGCGCCGAACTATACAGAGGCGGCAACGAAGGCGTGTAGGTCGAGGTCATTTTCCAGCTGACCTTAGGGTTGGCTTGTGCCATAACGGGTGCGCCCAACGCGGCCGTGCCAGCCACAGCACCCATACCAGCCTTTTTCAGAAATGAACGACGTTGCATGCAGTACTCCTACTGGCCGGCAATGGCCATTTGCTCGATAAGAATAGAACCGGTTGACTTGGACCCACGCACGATGGTGTCGGCGCCAACGGCCACAATTTGCCGGAACATATCTGCCAGATTCCCGGCAATGGTGACCTCTTGAACAGCATGGACGATTTCACCATTTTTTACCCAGTACCCAAACGCGCCGCGCGAATAATCACCCGTCACGTAATTGACGCCCTGCCCGATAAGCTCGGTGACCAAAAACCCCGTGCCCATTTTTTTAAGCATGGCGCGAAAATCGTCGTTTGGGTTGGTGAGCCGCGAAGTCAGGCTTAAATTGTGCGAACCGCCGGCATTACCGGTGGTTTGCATCCCCAGCTTGCGTGCAGTGTAGGTAGACAAAAAATAGCCTTGCAATACGCCGTTGACCACCACGTCGCGGGCCTGCGTACGCACGCCCTCGTCGTCGAACGGCGTGCTGCCCATGCCGCCTACTACCAGCGGGTCTTCTTGCACATTAAGGTGGTCTGCCATGACGGGCTTACCCAATGCATCGAGCAGGAAACTGGCCTTGCGGTAAAGCGCGCCCCCACTGGTTGCCTGAACCAGCGAACCCAGCAGACCCACCGCCAGGGGCGCCTCGAAGAGCACCGGAAAACGACCCGTTTTGATCCGCTTGGCCGACAAACGCGACAACGTCCGTTCGGCCGCATAGCGACCGATTGCGGCGGGTTTAGCCAACAGCTTGGGGTCGCGCACCGAGCTGTACCAGTAGTCGCGCTGCATGTGGTTTCCCTTGCCGGCAATAGGTGCCACCGACAGGCTGTGGCGTGAGTACGGATACCCCCCCAAAAAACCACGGCTGTTGCCCAGCACAAAATGACCTTCGAAAGTTGCGACAGACGCGCCTTCGGTGTTGGTAATTTGCGGGCTGACATCGCGCGCCGCTTTTTCGGCTTTGAGCGCCAGCTCGGCGGCTTCGTCGGAAGACACCCCCCAGGCATGATGCAGCTTCAGATCGGGGTAGTCGTGCGCCAAAAATTCGGCGTCGGGCAAGCCCGCAGCCGGGTCGGCGGCCGTATAGCGTGCAATATGCCACGCGGCATCGACGGTTTCGCGCAACGCCTTTTTAGAAAAGTCGGACGTCGACGCCGAACCGCGCTGCTGACCTGCAAATACGGTGATGTCGAGCGACCGGTCGCGCGTTTGCTCGACGGTTTCGATGCCCAAATTACGAACAGACACCGATAAGCCGGCACTTTCGGAGACTTCGGCGGCGGCGTCGGAAGCCCCCAACGATTTTGCGTACTTAAGGGCGTCTTGCACAAGCTCGCGAAAACGCGCCTGGTTTTCAGAAATGGGAAGAAGTGACTTGGATTTTTTGCTCATCGCAGCTCTTATCAGGTTAGGCAGTTATCATATCGCCAATTACGCTTTGATTTCATCGGCCAACATGCATAACCATCCTGAACACGAACTCGACGACGACTTCGACGATCGTCCGCCCAGCAAATCACAAGTCAAGCGCGACATGCTGGCCCTGCAAGACCTGGGCAAGCAATTGGTCGACCTGTCGCCCGAAAAAATCAAACAACTGCCGCTTGAAGAAAAGCTGTTCGAAGCCATCCGATTGGCGCAGCGCACTACGGCGCGCGAGGGCAGACGCCGCCAGATTCATTACGTGGGCAAACTGATGCGCGACGCCGATGCCGATGCTATCCGGCGCCAGCTTGATATCTGGGAAAATGGATCACGCGAACAAACTGCGGCCATGCACCGTCTTGAGACACTGCGCGACCTGTTGTTGCAAGACGATAACGCCCTGACCAAGCTGCTTAACGAGTACCCCGGCGCAGATGTTCAGCATTTGCGCGCCCTGATTCGGGCCGGGCGAAAAGAAGCGGAAAACAACCAGACCTTACAACCGGGCCAAACGCCGCAGCGCAAGCACTATCGCGCGCTCTTCCAGGCCCTTAAAGCACTCGACGACGCCGCCTGAACATGACGACACTAGAAACACTGGAAATCGAAACTGCCCCCAACCCAACGCATGCCGTCATCTGGATGCACGGCTTGGGCGCCGACGGCAACGACTTTGCACCCATCGTTCCCGAACTGGGCCTAGGCTCATCGCCAGCCATTCGCTTCATTTTCCCCCATGCGCCAGTTCAGCCCGTGACCATCAATAACGGTATGCACATGCGGGCGTGGTACGACATTTTGTCTATGGATATTGGCGGGCGTCGCGAAGACGAAACAGGCCTGCGCGCGTCGCAAGCGGCCATCGAAGCGCTGATTGCCCGCGAAAACAGCCGGGGCATCCCCACGCAAAACATTGTGTTGGCCGGGTTTTCTCAGGGTTGTGCCATGGCGCTGCAAACCGGGCTGCGACACGCCGAACCCCTGGCTGGTCTGGTGTGTTTATCGGGCTACTTGCCCTTGGCTGACACACTAGCGAACGAACGTCACACCGCCAACGCGAACATACCTGTTTTTATGGCGCATGGCACCCAAGACCCGGTCGTCGCCATCGAACGCGCCCAAGCTTCGCACGACACCCTGACCGCACTAGGCTACGGCATTACCTGGAAAACCTATCCCATGCCGCACTCGGTATGCCTGGAAGAAATCCGCGACATCTCGGCGTTTCTCAAGCACGTTCTACGCTAAATCGGGCATTAGTTTAAAGCGTTAACTTTCTGACAACCCCTCGTCTAAGGCAAGCCAAACGCGACGCACAGACGGATCTTCAACATCGGGGTCGTTCTGGAACCCAAGGCGCGTCATCAAGCCCAGCATTGCCCGGTTGTTGGCCAGAACAAAACCCTCGATGTAGCCCAGCCGCTGGGCTTTAGCCGCCTCGATGAGACCTTGCAACAACTTCTTGCCCAGGCCATGTCGTTGCCATTTATCGGAAATGACCAGGGCATATTCGGCGCCCAGACCATCGGCATTACGCAGGTAATGGGCAAACCCCACAATTTGTTCTTGCGGATGCCCCCGGTGCGCCGGATTAGGCACCTGCACGGTGGCCACAAGCGCCAGTTCGCGGTCGTAATCGATACGGGTATAACGCGCCAGCATGCTGGGGGTCAGTTCACGCAACATCGACACAAACCGCATATAGCGCGACTCGTCGGACAAGTCGCGCACAAACAGTTGCAAGGGCTCGGCATCTTCGGGGCGGATAGGCCGCATCATCCAGGGTTCGCCGTCGGCAAATTCGTGCGACTTGACCAGTTGCCTTGGATACGGGTGGATGGCCATATGGCCGTAACCGGAGTTTTCGGGCAGAGCGGCCAGTTCCGAGGGTTTGATCTCGACCTGAACGCCTTGTGCAAACAGCTGCATGTTGCCGGCCCAGATCGGGTCGATTAAAACATTGGCCAGCTCTGGCAGTTCGCACACCATGTCTGACAAGCGCTCGAGCACCTCTTGCAGGCACTCGTATGCCGCCGGACTCATTTGATGCTTGAGCACGCGCCGCCATATTGCGCTGCGCTCGACCAACTGACGCGCCAGAAAACCGTTGAGCGGCGGCAATTCGATGGCGCGATCGCGCGCTGAAATTGCTGAGCGCCCACCGGAGCCAAAATTGATGAACGGCCCGTAAAGCGCGTCGACGCCCACCCGAATCGCCATGGGCACATCGTCGACATGCTGCAACCCGGGGTATTCGGCATCGGGCGTCAGCAGCTCGAGGGGAATATCGAAATACGAGAACAGGCTTGCACACTCGGATAACGTCAGGTGTTGTCGCCCTTCGGCCAACACCTGGGCCACCAACTTGCGTGCCTCGCCAACCTGCGGCAGACGAACCAGCGGTTCGGGCGGCAAGGTTTGCAACGACAGCGTCTGGTTATAGTGATAGGCGGCCAGAACGCCAAACGCGTTGGTGGCCGCTTCGGGCGTACGGAACGACGGTATGCCCACTTCGTCGAGCATGTGCCGCAACGGCCGCATGCTGGCCTCGCCCATCAGGCACGCCATAATTGGCTTGGGGGCCTTGGGCGCCATGGTGGTCACCTGCCGCACCACCTCGGCCATGTCGGCGCGCGAATCGGGTGCCAACAGCATCAGCAAGCCATCGACATTGGGGTCGTCCATTAGCGCGGCGAGCATCAGGCGCATTGTTTCGGGGACAAGCGCGGCCCGCGTCACGACCGGATTCTTGACCTGCGCCCGGGGCTCGAGGCTTTCGGACAAGGCATTTATGGTGGACAAAGAAAATTCGGCCGGCACAACCGCAGCCGCTTCACCCATGATGTCGAGCGCCAGCTGAGGCGGGCCGCTGCCATTGGAAAACAACGCAATGCGCCGGCCCTTGGGGCGAACCGGGCTGCGCAATACTTTGATCGCCGAGAATAACTGTACAAAGTAAGGGACACGCACCGCACCTGCACGCCGCAGCAGTGCATTAAAGACCGCATCGCTAAGCGAATTGGGGTTACGCGCCCCCTGGCCCGCGCGCAACACCACCACCGGCTTGACCGACGCGGCCGCACGCAACGCACTGGTCAGCGCCCGCGAAGACACGACATTGTCGAGATACACCGCAATGCTGTCGGTACGCGAATCGGTGGCCAGGTAATCGAGCACTTGCGCAATACCGACGCTGGACTCGTCGCCCATGGAAACCACCGTTGAAAACCCCAGGTTGGCATCGCGGGCCCAGTCGAGGACGGCACTGAAAATGGCCTCGGATTGCGATACCAGCGCAACTTTACCGGGCAACGCCAGGTGCGACGACAGGCTAAGGTTAAGCCCCGTATGGGTGCGCTGCAGCCCCAAAGACCGGGGCCCTAAAACCATGCAGTCGTGTTCGCGGGCAAACAAGCGGCATAGCTGCGTATCGTGCGCGGGGTCGATAGACGGGTGGTCGGGCGACAGCACAATAAGGGCACGCGGGCGATGCGCTTGCAAAGACCACAACGCCTGGTTAAGCATGCGCCCGGTAAGAGACACAACCGCCAGATCGAGTCGCCCACCCTTGGGGACCCCGGCCAGGGTGGCAGGCAGCTTGACCGACTGGCCCGGTTGAGCCACAACCACGGTTGCCTGCGCGCGCAAACGGGGCGGCAGGCTTTGTGCTGCCGCAAGGCCCTTGGGGCCCACAACAAGCACCGAAAGCGGGTCGAAAAGTGCAGCGAGACGATGACGAAGCATGGTGTTGAATCTGTACCTTAAAATACCGGGATTGCACTTGATGTCGTGACGCACCTTCGCGTCTACGCAACCCCAACATTATTATCTATCTATGACCTCGTCTACCCCACCGGTTATCCGCACGCGATTTGCGCCCTCACCTACTGGCTACCTGCACCTTGGCGGCGCGCGCACTGCCCTTTTTTCGTGGGCTTTTGCCCGCCATCATAAAGGGGTTTTTGTATTGCGTATCGAAGACACCGACCTTGAACGCTCAACGCCTGAAGCCGTCCAAGCCATTTTAGACGGCATGCACTGGCTGGGCATGCAGCCCGACGAAGGTCCGTTCTACCAGATGCAGCGCATGGAGCGCTACCGCGAAATCATTGCAAAAATGCTGGCCGAAGGCTCGGCGTATTACTGCTACAGCAGCCCCGAAGAAGTTGAGGCCATGCGCGAAAAAGCCCGTGCGGCCGGCAAAAAGCCCCGCTACGACGGCACATGGCGCCCCGAACTCGGCAAAACCCTGCCCGCAGTACCCGAAGGCCGTAAACCGGTTATCCGTTTCAAAAACCCGCAAGACGGCGTGACCGCCTGGAACGACCTGATCAAAGGGCCCATCAGCTTTGACAACACCGAGCTGGACGACCTGATCATTGCCCGCCCCGACGGCACACCCACCTACAACTTTTGTGTGGTGGTCGACGACTGGGACATGCAAATCACGCACGTACTGCGCGGCGACGACCACATCAACAATACGCCACGCCAAATCAATATTTTGCGTGCGTTGGGCGCCGAACTGCCGCAGTACGGTCACTTGCCCATGATTCTCGGTCCCGACGGCGAAAAGCTTTCCAAGCGCCATGGCGCCGTCAGCGTCATGCAATACCACGAAGAAGGCTACTTGCCCGAGGCCATGATCAACTATCTGGCCCGCCTGGGCTGGAGCCATGGCAACGACGAGATTTTCTCGCGCGAACAATTGGTCGAATGGTTCGACACCCGCAATTTAAGCAAGTCGGCCGCACAGTGGGACCCCAAAAAACTGAACTGGGTCAATGCGCATTACATCCGCGAAACAGAAAACAGCCAGCTGGCCACTCTGGTTGCGCCGCGTATTGCCGGCCTGGGCGGCAACCCCGAAGCCGTCGACCTGGACGCCGTTATGGGTCTGCTGAAAGACCGCGCCGAAACCCTGAACCAACTGGCCGAAGGGGCCATGCTGTTCTGCCGCGCGTTTGCCGGTGTCGACCCGACCCTTAAAGCCGAGCACCTGACACCCGAAGCGGTAACAGTGCTGCAAGACTTTGCCGACCAGGCCGCCAACCTGCCCGACTGGACAACCGAAGCCCTGGCCGACCTGATCAAGGCAACCCTTGAAAAGCACAACATTAAAATGCCCAAGCTGGGCGTACCCTTGCGCGTTGCCGTTACCGGCCAGAAGCAAACCCCGGCCATCGATGCCGTACTGACCATTCTGGGCCGGGAAACCGTACTGAGTCGCCTGGAGGCCCTGGCCAACTAACCGGGGCTTAAAAAGGCAAACGGTAGTCGTTGGGCATGCGGCCCAGGGTAATGTCGCCGTCGGGCGCCCGCAAACGCAACTGACGCCCCGACTGCGCACCTACGGTGTAATTGTTAGTGTAAATGGGGTCGTCGGTTTCGACCTCGGCACCATTCGAGCGCAAGGTTTGCAACACCAGCGTTTGGCCTTCAAGACGCCAGCAGCCTTCTTCGCTTAACGACTGCGGCGGTTTGCCACGGCGCTGTAATTGCTCGCCGTACGCCATTTTCCCGTCGGGCCCTAGTTGTATCCAGACCTTAAGCTCGCCGGCAATGCCCGGCGACTTGCGGGTACCCAGCCAGTTTCCGACCATCGCTTGCCCGGCCGCTGCGGCCTGACATTGCGGCAGGGGGGCCGGAGCCTGCGACCTTTGCTGCCCGATAGGGGCGCACGCCGCCAACAAAACGGCCAACCCCACGACGGCACTACCGCCCGCAACCCTGTTTATGTGTAACCGACGCATAACACCTGCTGAAAAAATTAAACGATTTGGCAAGATACCAAGGGCAGACGCCCCTTGCCAATGGGGTGCAACATTTGCTCACCAAGACAGGCTTCCAGCCCGCCGGCAGCGGCCCGAAAATAATCGAATAAAGAGGTTTCCAAGCACTATCAATGACTTGGCCGGATTTGCCCGATTTTTTTCCCGGATAAACAAAAAATTCATGTAAAACCGGCTTGATTCGCCCGAGACCAGACACTACAATTAGTGCTCAAAATTACTTAAACCACTATATATAGTGGTTACAACAAAAAAGAAGCACAGCAGTAAAAACCGCAGTTTTGCAGTCTGTTCTCTCTTCCACCATTCATAAAAACACGCTTCGGCGCTTAAAAAGCACGCCGTTTCCAGGAGCCCTCATGCAGACTTCTCAAACCGAATCCACGACCGCCCAGCAGCCGTCGCCCGCCGCAAAATCGGGCAGCACCGGCAAGGCCAACAACCCCTGGCAAAATTTCAGCACCATTCGTCGTAATGGCGCCGTCGTCGCCTTCGAGCCCAACAAAATTGCCATCGCCATGACCAAAGCCTTTCTGGCCGTCAATGGCGGTCAGGGTGCGGCATCTGCCCGCGTTCGCGAACTGGTCGAGCAACTCACCTCCCAGGTCGTCAACGCGCTGGTTCGCAACCGCCCAGGCGGTGGCACGTTCCACATCGAAGACATTCAAGACCAGGTCGAACTGTCACTCATGCGTTCGGGCGAACACGACGTTGCCCGTGCCTACGTGCTGTACCGCGAAAAACGCGCCCAAGAACGCGCACGCGCCGAATCGGCCAACCCCACACCCACGCAAGCGGTCGTACTGCATGTCACCGACAACGGTGTGCGCCGCCCGCTCGACCTCGATCAGCTCAAAGCCACCATCGACGCCGCCGGTGTTGATCTGCCCGTACAAATCGACACCGACGCCATTCTTAAAGAAACCATCAAGAATCTGTACGACGGCATCCCCGCCGACGAAGTCTACAAGTCGGCTATTTTGTCGGCACGCGCCATGGTCGAAAACGACCCGGCCTACAGCCAGGTCACCGCACGCCTGTTACTGCACACAATCCGTGCCGAAGTACTCGGCGAAGAAGTCTCGCAAGCCGAGATGAACACCCGCTACGCCGAATACCTGCCCCGCTTCATCAAAACCGGTATTGAAAACGGCCTGCTCGACGACAAGCTGGGCCAGTTCGACCTGCCCAAGCTGGCCGCTGCCCTGAAAGCCGAGCGCGACAACCAGTTTTCGTATTTGGGCCTGCAAACCCTGTACGACCGCTACTTCCTGCACGTTCGTGGCCGCCGCATCGAACTGCCGCAAATTTTCTTCATGCGTGTCGCCATGGGCCTGGCCCTGAACGAAATCGACCGCGAAACCCGCGCCATCGAGTTCTACGACATTCTGTCGTCGTTCGACTTCATGAGCTCAACGCCCACGCTGTTCAACTCCGGCACGCTGCACTCGCAATTGTCGTCCTGCTACCTCACCACCGTGTCCGACGACCTGGTCGGCATCTACGACGCCATCAAAGAAAACGCTTTGCTGGCCAAATACGCCGGCGGCCTGGGCAACGACTGGACACCGGTACGTGCGCTGCGCAGCCATATCAAAGGCACCAACGGCGAAAGCCAGGGCGTGGTCCCCTTCCTTAAGGTTGTCAACGATACGGCGGTTGCCGTTAACCAGGGCGGCAAGCGCAAAGGTGCTGTTTGCGCCTACCTCGAAACCTGGCACCTCGACATCGAAGAGTTCCTCGAACTGCGCAAGAACACCGGCGACGAACGCCGCCGCACGCACGACATGAACACGGCCAACTGGATCCCCGACCTGTTCATGAAGCGCGTCATGGAAAACGGCGACTGGACTTTGTTCTCGCCATCCGACGTACCCGACCTGCACGACAAATACGGCAAGGCCTTCGAAGAAGCCTACACCGGTTACGAAGCCAAAGCTGCGCGCGGCGACCTGCCCCTGCACAAGACCATCCCGGCCGCAACGCTGTGGCGCAAGATGCTTTCCATGCTCTTCGAAACCGGTCACCCCTGGCTGACTTTCAAAGACCCATGCAATATTCGTTCGCCGCAACAGCACGTTGGTGTGGTTCACAGCTCTAATCTGTGCACCGAAATCACCCTGAACACCAACGAGTCTGAAATTGCGGTCTGCAACCTGGGCTCGGTCAACCTGGCTGCGCACATCAAGCAAAACGCCGACGGCACCTACACGCTCGACCACGACAAGCTGCAGCGCACCATCAGCGTGGCCATGCGCATGCTCGATAACGTCATCGACATCAACTATTACGCCGTACCCAAGGCCCGCAACTCGAACGTGCGTCATCGCCCGGTCGGCATGGGTATCATGGGCTTCCAAGACGCCCTGCATATCTTGCGCGTTCCGTTTGCCTCGCAAGCCGCTGTCGAATTCTCCGACCGCTCGATGGAAGCCGTTTGCTACTACGCCTACCTGGCCTCCAGCAAACTGGCCGCCGAGCGCGGGCCTTACGCCAGCTTCCGTGGCTCGCTCTGGGATCGCGGCATTCTGCCGCAAGACACCCTGAGAATGCTGCGCGAAGAACGCGGCGGCTACGTCGAAGTCGACGACAGCAGCAGCATGGACTGGGACGCCCTGCGTGCGCACATCAAGCAATACGGCATGCGCAACTCCAACTGCGTAGCCGTAGCGCCTACCGCCACCATTTCCAACATCATTGGTGTGTCGCCCTGCATCGAACCTACCTATCGCAACCTGTACGTCAAATCAAACCTGTCGGGCGAGTTCACTGTCGTCAACGACTACCTGGTGCGCGACCTGAAAGCCCACGGCCTCTGGGACGAAGTCATGGTCGCCGACCTGAAGTACTTCGATGGCAGCCTGGCACGCATCGACCGCATCCCCGAAGACCTGCGCGAACTTTACGCTACCGCCTTCGAGGTTGATCCAAGCTGGGTCGTCGAATGTGCGGCGCGTCGCCAAAAATGGATCGATCAGGCCCAGTCACTGAACATCTTCATGGCCGGCGTGTCGGGTAAAAAACTCGACGCCACCTACAAGCTGGCCTGGGTTCGCGGCCTGAAGACCACGTACTACCTGCGTTCAAGCGGTGCAACCAACGCCGAAAAATCTACCGGCCGCGGCGGCGAACTGAATGCTGTTGCCCAAAGCGGCATGAGCGGCGGTATGGCTGCAGCCCCTGCGCCCGTTGCAACGGCACCCGACCTGCCCGAAGCCGAAGTCATGGGCACCGTATGCACTTTGCGCCCTGGCGACGACGGCTTCGAAGAGTGCGAAGCTTGCCAGTAACGCCTGCCAATACATTTAAAAGGTTTAATCATCATGCTTAACTGGGACGACGATACCCCCCTCGGCACCCCTACCCCCGCAGCAGCGCCGCGCCCGGCGGCGCCTGCGGCACACACCCAGCCCGACGTCGCTATGGCCAACCCTGTTGCAGCGACGGCTTCGGCTGCTGCAACGCCAGCCTCGGCGGGCCGCGTCAGCGCGGCCGACAAGCGCATCATCAATGGCCAAACCGACGTCAACCAACTTGTGCCATTCAAATACAAGTGGGCCTGGGAAAAGTACCTCGCCACCTGCGCCAACCACTGGATGCCGCAAGAGGTCAATATGTCGCGCGACATCGCGCTCTGGAAAAACCCCACGGGTTTAACCGAAGACGAGCGCCGCATTGTTAAACGCAACCTGGGCTTCTTTGTCACGGCCGACTCGCTGGCCGCCAACAATATTGTGCTGGGTACATACCGCCACATCACTGCCCCCGAATGCCGGCAGTTCTTGTTGCGCCAGGCCTTTGAAGAAGCCATCCATACGCACGCCTATCAGTACATCGTCGAAAGCCTCGACCTCGACGAATCTGAAATTTTCAATGCGTACCACGAAGTCCCGTCGATCCGCGCCAAAGACGAATTCCTCATTCCGTTCATCGACGCCATCGCCGACCCCAACTTCAATACCGGCACGCCCGAAGCCGACCAGACACTGCTCAAGTCGCTTATCGTATTTGCTTGCCTGATGGAAGGCCTGTTCTTTTATGTGGGCTTCACCCAAATTCTTGCATTGGGCCGCCAGAACAAAATGACAGGCGCCGCCGAACAGTACATGTACATCTTGCGCGACGAGTCCATGCACTGCAATTTCGGCATCGACCTGATCAACACCATCAAACTCGAGAACCCGCACCTCTGGACACCAGAGTTCCGCGAAGAAATTCGCGAGCTCTTCCGCAAGGCCGTCGATCTTGAATACGCATATGCCGAAGACACCATGCCACGCGGTGTATTGGGCCTGAACGCATCCATGTTCAAGTCGTATCTGCGCTTCATTGCCAACCGCCGTTGCCAGCAAATCGGTATCGAGCCGCTCTTCCCGCAAGAAGAAAACCCCTTCCCCTGGATGGCCGAAATGATCGACCTCAAGAAAGAACGCAACTTTTTTGAGACACGTGTTATCGAATATCAAACAGGTGGGGCCCTAAGCTGGGAATAATGCTTGGATAGTGTTACTGCTTACGTTAGACTCATAGCGTGCCGGGTGCTGTGCACTTTGCACGCTTGTGCCATTTGAAATGGGTCGCACCATAATGTGGGGGCCATATCAAATGGGTGGACGTTCTGTACGATTCATTCTCAAGGAGCATCACTATGGCTACAGCCAAGAAGGCAGCAACCCCCAAGAAGGCGGCTGCAAAAAAAGCAGCACCAGCAAAAAAAGTAGCAGCAACCAAAGCAGCGCCCGCTAAAAAAGCAGTAACGGCCACCAAGGCCGCACCCGCCAAAAAAGCGGTGGCTAAAAAAGCGGCACCTGCCAAAAAAACAGTAGCCAAAAAAGCCGCGCCAGCCAAAAAGGCGGTTGCCAAAAAAGCAGCACCCGCTAAAAAAGCCGTAGCCAAAAAGGCCGCACCTGCTAAAAAAACGGTTGCTAAAAAAGCAGCGCCAGCCAAAAAAGCGGTTGCCAAAAAGGCCGCACCCGCTAAAAAGGCCGTAGCCAAAAAAGCAGTGCCAGCAAAAAAAGCAGCCACTAAAGCCGCCGCAGCACCCGCAAAAAAAGCGGTAGCTAAAAAAGCAGCGCCTGCCAAGTCGGCAACGCCCAAAGCCGACGCGCCCAAGGCCAAAAAAGAAGAAAAGAAAACCGAAAAAAAAGCCAAGAAAGAAAAAAAGGCTAAAGCCACCAAAGCTGAAGCCAAGGCCAGCAAAGGCGCCCAAGCCACCGAAGCCAAGAAAACAGTAAACCCTGTGGCATCGTGGCCCTTTCCTACCGGCGACCGGCCCTAAGCCTTAAAAATACCGGCTTTACCTCCTTCAAACTGCCTGGCCTTGCCAGGCAGTTTTTATGGGTGCTACCCCACACACTGCCCGGTCTGTCATCAGCCGCACCTTACCGGCCGACTGGCGAGCAACGTTTCTGCATGCGCAAGCCCTGCGCTCGTGCGACAATGCACTGTTGTTAATTTTCAGGCTGGCGACTACTCATGTTTGGCAATATTCTGCACTTCATTATCAACATCGTCTTTTCGCTGTTTGGCATTGCGCTTATCATCCGCGCCTGGATGTACGCCATCCGCCTGCACCCGTTCAACCCCTACGCACAGGCGGTTTTACGCATTACCGACTGGCTGGTACAGCCCATTAAAAAAGTCGTCCCTGCCGGCAAGTTCCTCGACTGGCCCAGCCTGCTGGGCGCCTACTTAACCGCGCTGGTCTTTTTACTCCTGACCTTCTTCGTGTTAACCGGCCACTTGCCTGTCGTCAACGGGTTGCTGGGCGCTCTGGTTGCCAGCTTGCTTACCGTACTTAAATGGGCGTTCAACCTGGTGTTGTGGCTCACGCTCATCCAGGTTGTGCTGTCTTGGGTTAACCCCATGGCGCCGTTAATGCCCGTACTGCAAACACTTACCGCGCCACTGCTCGACCCCATCCGCCGTATTCTTCCCAGCCCCGGGGGTATCGACTTCTCCCCCCTGGTACTGCTTATCGTGGCCCAAATCGTCATGATGGTGCTCGAAGGCTTTGCCTACAGGCTCTTCGGGGTTTAAGCCGGCGGGGTCTGTCGACCCATAAAAAAATAAACCCCGCTGCAAAAAACAGCGGGGTTTATCATGCGTCTGGAACGCTGCCTTTATGGCGGCGTTTTTTATGTGCAACCGTTTAAACGCAATTACATAGGCACGACACGCGTTGGGCCCTGGCCGCTAATGACACGCACGCGCTGGCCTGCAGAAATAGCCACGTCGGCGGCCTGCGCAATAACACGGGTTTCGCCGTTATCGAGCTGTACAGTGATTTCGAGGCCCTGGGTTTTACCGACCTGGTTTTCGATGGTGTTACCCAGCAAACCACCCAAAATAGCACCGCCTACTGTTGCAATGGCACGGCCCGAACCGCCACCTACGGCATTACCCGCAACGCCGCCCAAGGCACCACCGGCAATCATGCCGGCACCCGACGATTTGTCGTTTTGAATGGTGACAGGACGTACTGACACCACCGTACCTATACGCACGATTTGCTCTTGTTGCGCCTGCCCGTAGGTATATACAGAACTGGACGCCGAGGGATTGGCACACCCTGCAATAACCGCCAGACTACCTACGGCAACCGCCAACGCAGCCCAGCGACCGCCACGCGATGGAACAGGTGTTGTAACTGTCGAACCCATTTCGATGCTCCTTTAGGCCTTGGACGCAAGACCCGATAATTAAACTGCTGCCGGCAATGCCAGCCCATAATGTTGCTGAAGCATGGCCGCAATGTCGTCGCGCCCAGGCTGATGGTTTTGCGGGCCGCGTGAGCCAATTTTAATCGCGCCCATGACATTCGCCAAACAACAGGCGTCGTGCAGGGCCCAGCCCTCGGACAACCCATACAGCAGACCCGCACGGTGGGCATCGCCACACCCTGTTGGATCAACCACATCGTTAACTTTGACCGGATCAATATGCGTCGAGTTCCCGTCCTGGAACACGGTGGCGCCCTCGGCACCGCGTGTTACCACAACGGCCTTCAGGCGCTCGGACAACGCCTCCATGGACACACCGGTACGCTGGGCAATCACACTGGCCTCGTAATCGTTGGCGGTCAGCAGTGTGGCCATATCGATCATTTCGTGAAGGTCGTCGCCTGAAAAGAGCGGCATGGCCTGCCCCAGGTCGAACACAAACGGAATACCGGCGTCTTTCATGCGCCGCGCGTGAGCAAACATGCCTTCTTTGGAATCGGGCGACACAATGCCCCACACCGCTCCGTTGCTGTCAAAATCGTTTTCGGCCGAACGCACCATGGCACCCGGGTGAAACGAGGCAATCTGGTTATTGTCGAGGTCGGTCGTGATGAAGCACTGGGGCGTGAACATGTCGGAAATTACACGGACCTGGCTGACGTCGATACCTAAACTGCCCATGTACTCGAGATAGTCGGACGCATCGACCCCCACTGTGCCGACGGGCACAGGATGCCCGCCCAGCAAACGCAGGTTGTAGGCAATATTACCCGCGCAACCTCCGTACTCTTTACGCATTGACGGCACAAAGAAAGACACGCTAAGCGACTGGATGCTGTCGGGCAAAATATGATCTTTGAAATGCCCCTCGAAAACCGTAATGGTGTCGAATGCAACCGAACCGCAAACTACTATTTTCTTTGCCATCTTAATCCTTTGAAGGAAAATACTTGCCTAATTGGTAACCATTGATCCGCAAGCCGTTAACCGGCACCGACACACGCAAACGAACCTCTTGCTGCGCACCGAATGGGCCGCTGACCTGTTGATCGTCGAGATAGTCGGCCGGCTGCAAAATACGCCGCGACACAATCGCGCCCGAAAAGTCGACCAGATCGAGCGTGAGTGCCGGCCACTGCTGCGGCTTGTCGTAAGTGTTGCGCATGACAACGGTCAACACCATTTCGGTCACTTCAGCGCCGCCCGGCTGCGGCGTCGTCTGCCCGGCCTCGGCACCAGCCGCACGCAACGAAGAGTCCATAATCGAAATGCGGTCGATACGCTGCGGATAATCGACGGTGCAATCGAGATGCAGACATGCACGTTCAAGCCAGGGTCGCGTCCAGGGCACCTCTGCCGCAAGTTGCATGCGGAAGGCATAAGCCAGTAAAAGGGCTGCAAACCCCAACACCAGCAATACCAACACCCAACGCAGTCCGCCCGAGTGGCCACCCGACGCACGTCGACGATCGGTGAGAAATACGTTGTCGTTAACCTTACGATAATTTTTGGGCTCGACAAAAATACGTGGGGTGTCGGCCGCTGATGTCTCGTCTTCGGTGTCGGACTCGAACACCCCGGAGCCGCGATCGTCGACGATATGTGGCAAGCGAGGCCCGGCGCCGGTCGCCGCAAGCGTAGGCTCGGGCCGCGCGGGCACTGCAGGCGCGCGCCCGCGCACAGGAATCGTCACGACAGGTTCATTAGTGGCCGCAGGCCCACCCGATGCGCTGCCAATAAAGGGCTCGGCACTGGCCGGCGCTTTCAGCCGGGCAGCTGCACCCAACACGGGCGGCAACGCAGCGTCTTGCGCTTGAGTCTCGCTTTCAGACGCATTGTCTTCGGCCGACTTTTCATCGACGACAGCTTCGTAGCCGTCGAAAATGCCGGCACAATTAATGCACCGGATATACCCCTTGCGCAGCTTCAGTTGCTCGAGGCTGGCCCCGAAGACAGTGCCGCAATCGGGGCAACGGGTGTTCAGCTTCATACCGCTACACCACCAGAAGAAACATTACCGGCCACGTTGGCCGTGCAAGCACACCCAGCCGTCACGTGCCTTCCAGACAGACATGGCTATCCAGGGGGCATACGCCTGCGCGACCTCTTCTGCCTGGCGCTCGAGCACCCCGGACAACACCAGGTGACCGCCTGGCGACACCCGGTGACACAGCATAGGTGCGAGGATCTTGAGTGGATTGGACAGAATATTAGCCATAACCACGCCAAAATCACCCTCGGGCAAGGCATCGGGCAAACCGGCCTGCAGTTGAACCTGGTTGACTGACGCATTGTATTGCGTCGATGTGACCGCTTGCGGGTCGATGTCGACAGCCCAGGCCGGGCCGCAACCCAGCTTGCGCGCTGCAATGGCCAAAATGCCAGAACCGCAACCATAATCGAGCAGCGTGGGCGACCCCGTCATGGCTTCGGACAACCATTCGAGGCACAAATGCGTTGTGGGGTGGCTGCCTGTACCAAAGGCCAGACCCGGATCAAGCTCAAGCGTGACCACGTCGTCTGATGCAGGCACGATCTGATCATCGCGATGCCAACTCGGGATAATCCAGACTTTCTCACCAACCTGAATCGGGCCGAACTGCGATTGGGTGACCCGAACCCAATCGGCATCGGGCACCTCGCGGGTTTCCCAGTGCGACAAGTCGAGGCCCAGATCGGCATTGACGCGCACAGCCTCGAGGATGTGCTCGGGGTCGACGCCATCGGGGAGCAAGGCCACAACACGGTTATGTTGCCAGGCTTGCACTTCGGGTTCGGTACCCGGTTCGCCAAACAAAGGCTGTTCGGCTTCGGTATCGCGATCGGCATCTTCGACAGATACCGACAACACACCTGCCTCGAGCAGGGCATCGGACAAAGCCTCTGCCGCCGCTTCGGGACAATTCAACACCAATTCACGCATGAGAGCTTCCGGATCGTTGACGAGCGGCCCAGTTAGGGACGCTGCGACAACTTGTGTTCGAGGTAGTGAATACTGGTGCCGCCCTCGACAAAGCGGGCGTCTTGCATCAGCTCGCGGTGCAGCGGGATGTTGGTTTGAATGCCTTCAACCACCATTTCGGACAAGGCAATTTGCATACGTGCAATGGCTTGCTCGCGGGTGTCGCCGTACGTAATAAGCTTGCCGATCATGGAGTCGTAGTTGGGCGGAATGCTGTAACCGCTGAATACGTGTGAGTCGAGACGAACCCCCATGCCCCCCGGCGCATGCCAGGCGGTGATTTTGCCCGGACTGGGCGTAAATTTGAAGGGGTCTTCGGCGTTGATACGGCACTCGATGGCGTGGCCACGGAACTGGACATCGCGCTGACGCAACGTGAACTTCTCGCCGGCGGCAATACGAATTTGCTGAGCCACCAGATCGACACCCGTGATCATCTCGGTAACGGTATGTTCGACCTGAATACGGGTGTTCATCTCGATGAAGAAAAACTCGCCGTTTTCGTACAAGAACTCAAACGTACCGGCGCCCCGGTAACCCATTTTGCGGCAGGCCTCGGCACAGCGTTCGCCTATGCGTTCGATAAGCTTGCGCTGGATATGCGGTGCGGGCGCTTCTTCGATGACCTTTTGGTGACGACGCTGCATCGAGCAGTCGCGTTCGCCCAGCCAGACGGCATTTCGACCACCATCGGCCAGCACCTGGATTTCGACGTGACGCGGATTCTCGAGGAATTTTTCGAGGTAGACCTCGGGGTTATTGAACGCAGCACCAGCTTCGGTGCGCGTCATGCCCACTGCATTAAGCAGCGCGGCCTCGGTGTATACCACGCGCATGCCTCGACCACCGCCGCCACCGGCAGCCTTGATAATGACCGGGTAACCCACGTTGCGTGCAATGCGCAAAATTTCTTGTGGGTCTTCGGGCAGTGCACCGTCGGAGCCCGGCACAACCGGCACTCCGGCTTCGATCATGGCGTGCTTGGCACTGACCTTGTCGCCCATCAGGCGAATGGTTTCGGGACGCGGGCCGATAAAGACAAAACCGCTTTTCTCGACACGCTCGGCGAAGTCGGCGTTTTCGGACAAAAACCCGTACCCCGGGTGAATGGCTTCGGCGTCGGTGACTTCGGCGGCCGAGATAAGCGCCGGCATACTCAGGTAGCTGTCTTTGGCGGACGCCGGGCCGATACAGACGGCTTCGTCGGCCAGACGTACATACTTGGCTGTACGGTCGGCCTCGGAGTACACAACAACGGTTTTAATGCCCAGTTCACGGCAGGCCCGCTGAATGCGCAGGGCGATTTCACCGCGATTGGCAATCAGGATTTTTTCAAACATGGATCAGCCAATTACAAATAGGGGTTGGCCATACTCGACAGGTTCGCCATTTTCGACCAGGATTTCTTTGATCACGCCAGACTTGTCGGCCTCGATTTCGTTAAGTAGCTTCATGGCCTCGATGATGCACACCGGGTCGCCCTCTTTGACCGACTGGCCAACCTCGACGAAAGGCGATGCACCCGGGTTGGGCGCACGGTAGAACGTACCCACCATAGGCGCTTTGACGATATGGCCTTGCGGCGCCTTGGGCGCGGCTTCGGCCGGCGCAGCGGGCGCTGCCGCAGCGGCGGCCTGCACAGGCGCGGCCTCGGGCACATAGGCCACCGGTTGAACCGACTGGGAGAATTTGACGATGCGTACCTTACCCTCGCCTTCGGTGATTTCGAGTTCGGCAATACCGGACTCGGCAACGAGATCGATCAAGGTTTTTAGTTTTCTGAGGTCCATACAAACTTCCCGTAACGCGGCATCAGGCCAATTCAGCGCGATGCTCGAGTAATGATTGTTAAAAAATTAATTGGTGAAACGCAGCACCTAATGAGCCAGGGCATAACGAAGCGCTGCCTCGTACCCATAGGCACCTAAACCTGCAATAACGCCCTGCGCCTGATCCGACAAATACGAGTGATGGCGGAAAGGTTCACGTTTGTAGACGTTGGACAAATGTACTTCGATGAACGGCAAACCCACTGCGGCCAGCGCATCGCGAATAGCCACGCTGGTATGCGTGTAAGCGCCTGCATTAATGATAATGAATTCTGTTTCGTCGTGCCGCGTGGCCTGGATGCGATCCACCAGCTCGCCTTCGTGGTTGCTTTGGAAAACAGCACAGCCCGCATCGGCTTCGGCGCAGACTTCGGCCAGGCGCGCGTTGATATCGGCCAGCGTTTGCCGCCCGTAAATGCCGGGTTCGCGGGTACCCAGCATGTTCAGGTTGGGGCCATGCAAAACCAGAATGTGTTGTGCCATTTATGTTTTTCTACGACAGACAGACCGTCTTTTTACGCTAAAGAGCGTTATTTGTCTATTAAATACCTAAAAAACCAAGAACGTATTGAATTGCAGCAACACGTACTCAAGGCATTGAAACACGCTGCAAGATCGCGTCGAGATGATCGGGCTTGACCTGACCCATAATGCGTTCGAGGACGTTGCCAGACGCATCGTATACCAGGGTATACGGCAAACCACCCGTTGAGTTGCCCAAGGTTTTCATGAGGTCAATACCGCCATACCCCGTAACCAGCAAAGGATACGTCACATTGACTTTAGGAATGAACTTTTTAATGTTGGCGGCCGTATCGACCCCCAGACCCAGAAACTGCACCCCGGGATACTTTTGCTTAAGCGCTTCGAGGTCGGGCATTTCTTTGACGCACGGCGGACACCAAGTCGCCCAGAAATTAACCACCACCGGACCGCCCCGCCACTGGTCAAGCGAGACCGGAGTGCCGTCTGGGTCGGGAAACTGAAGACCAAACAGCCCGGCCGACGATGCCACGGCATGAGGTACGCCCCCAACGGCCAAAAGCCCCGTGGCAAACATGCCCAGGCAACCCTGCAAAAATTTACGACGCATCATCATAAAATGGATTTTAACATCGCCGATATTCGGGCGCGGCACGGCCGGCTGACTACAATAGGCGGCCAGGAGAGAATGAATGCACATACATATTTTGGGGATCTGCGGAACCTTCATGGGTGGTTTGGCCCTGATCGCCCGCGCAGCAGGCCACACCGTTACCGGCTGCGACGCCGGTGTCTACCCTCCCATGAGCACCCAGCTTGAAGAACAGGGCATTTCCCTGACCGAAGGTTTCGGGGCCGACCAGGTCAACCTGAAACCTGACCTGTTCATCGTAGGTAATGTCGTGACACGCGGCAACCCGCTGATGGAAGCGATTCTTGACCTGGGCTTGCCTTATACGTCGGGTCCGCAGTGGCTGGGCGAAAACATTCTGCAAGGACAACATGTTCTGGCCGTTGCCGGCACTCACGGGAAAACCACCACCAGCTCGATGCTGGCCTGGATACTCGAGCAGTCCGGTCTGGCCCCCAACTTCCTGATCGGGGGCATCGCCCCCGGCCTGAAAGTGTCAGCCCGGTTCAACCCGGCGCAAAAACTGTTCGTCATCGAGGCCGATGAATACGACACGGCCTTTTTCGACAAGCGATCAAAGTTTGTGCACTACCGGCCGCGCACGGCCATACTGAACAACCTTGAATACGACCACGCTGATATCTTCCCCACACTGGAAGCGATCGAAATCCAGTTTCATCATTTACTGCGCACCGTACCCGCGGGCGGGCAAATCATTCGCCCCGTCAATGCACCCGCCCTCGATCGCGTCATTGCACGCGGTTGCTGGACACCCGTCGTCAGTTTCGGCGACACCGGCCACTGGCAGTATCGCGACCACGGCCATGCCACCCACTTCACCGTTGTTCAAGACGGCACACCCGTTGGCGATGTCACCTGGAACCTGACCGGCGAACACAACAAGCTGAACGCGCTGGCAGCCCTGGCAGCCGCACACCATGTTGGGGTCGACACTGCAAAAGCCGTGCAGGCGCTGTCAAGCTTTGGCGGGGTAAAGCGGCGCATGGAGGTGCGCGGCGCCGTCGATAACATTACGGTGTACGACGACTTCGCCCACCACCCCACAGCCATTGCCACCACGCTGGCAGGCCTGCGCCGGCAAGTCGGTCAGGCGCGCATTCTGGCCGTCATCGAGCCTCGCTCGAACACAATGAAGCTGGGCACCATGGCCGCACAACTGCCCGACGCCCTGCAAGATGCCGACCTGATTTTTTGCTTTGGCGAGACGCAGGGCAAGCACGCCCTGGGTTGGGACCCGGCCCAGGTACTGGCGCCACTCGGTGCAAAAGCCCAGGCGCACCACGACCTGAACGCGCTAGTGCAAGCCATCGTTACCGCCGCCGCTACCGGCGACCACATCCTGATCATGAGCAACGGCAGTTTTGGCGGCATTCACCAAAAAGTCCTTGCTGCGCTTGGCCACACACACGCATGATTCTCTACCTGCACGGTTTTCGCTCTTCGCCGCAATCTGCCAAGGCCCAGTGGCTGGCCCAGGCCGTTGCCAACCTGCGCCTGGCCGATCACTGGCATTGCCCGCAACTGCCAGCAAGCCCGCAGGGCGCTATCAATTTATGCAACAATCTTATTGACTTGCATGCAGGCGACCCGGCCGACATCACCCTTATTGGCTCATCGCTTGGGGGCTACTACGCCGGCCATCTGGCACACGCACGTGGCTGTCGTGCCGTTTTGCTCAACCCGGTCATTTACGGCGCACGCGACCTGGCCACCCAAGTCGGCACACATCAGCAGTATCACAGCACAGAACCTTTCGTTTTTTTGCCCAGGCACGTCGACGAACTCGCTGCGCTTGCATTCCCAACGCCCCAGGCGCACAACCGCTATTTTTTAATGGCGTGCACGGGCGACGAAGTGCTTGACTGGAAAGAAATGGCAGCCTGGTACGCAGGGTGCCAAAGTCGTATCGTCAACGGCAGCGACCACGGTATTTCCGACTTCCCGCGCTGGTTGCCCGAAGTCATGCAGTTCATTCAGGGCAAACCCCAAACGCAACGATAAAAACACAACTATATATGTACGTTCTCTACGAAGACAGTGGCGCATTCAAGGCTGAAAAAATCTTTTCGCAAAGCGACTCAACCCTGCAGGTCGAATCGGAAAGCGGAAAACGCAGCAAAATAAAGACAGCCCACGTACTGTTCCAGTTTGACCAGCCCGCGCCTCAAGCCCTGCTAACGCAAGCGCATGCGCTGGCCGACACGCTTGAAATTGATTTTTTGTGGGAGTGTGCGCCACAAGATGAGTTCGAGGCCATTGCCTTCGCACAAGAGTATTTTGGCCACCCGCCTTCGGCGGTTGAAAAGGCGGCGCTTATCTTTGCACTGAACAGTGCACCGGCCTATTTTCATCGGCGGGGCAAAGGTCGCTATCGCCCAGCGCCGCCCGACATCCTGAAAGCCGCGCTGGCCGCTATCGAAAAAAAGCAAAAGCAGGCCGAGCAGCAGCAAGCCTGGACAGACGAGCTGGTCGCAGGGCATCTGCCTGAAGACCTGGCCGCCGTGGCACAGAGCTTTCTGGTCAAGCCCGATAAAAACTCGTTGCAATGGAAGGCTTTTGACGCGGCGGTTACCCAGCTGGGCACGACGCCCGAAAAACTGCTGCTTCAGGTGGGCGCATGGCCCAATCCGCTCAAGCTTCATCGCGACCGCTTTTTCGCCACCCATTTCCCGAAGGGGCACGAACTCAAGGCACTCGATATGCCGCCGCTTGAGGACGACCTGCCTTTTGCCGATGTCGAAGCCTATTCCATCGACGACATCACCACAACCGAAGTCGATGACGCCTTGTCGGTCACGCCGGTGTCAGCCACCGAGGTACGCATAGGCATCCATATTGCGGCCCCCGGCCTGCTGATCAAGCGCGGCAACGAATTCGACGACATGGCACGCAACCGCATGTCTACGGTCTACATGCCGGGCCAGAAGGTGTCGATGCTGCCCGAATCACTGATCCAGGCGTTTTCACTAGACGCAGGGCAGGTCAAACCCGCCCTGTCGCTATACGTGACCGCCAACCTCGAAACCGGCGAGGTCAGTGCAACCGAGACCCGCCTGGAACGCATCAGCGTCAAAGAAAACCTGCGGCACAACTGGCTGGATGCCGACGTTACCGAAGAAGCGCTGGACAACCCCGACGCACCGCTGCCTTATGGACATTGGTTGCGCCCCTTGTGGCAGTTTTCGCGTCACCTGAACCGCGAGCGCGAGACGGTGCGCGGCAAACCCGAAAACAACACCCGAACCGAGTATTCGTTTTACCTCGAAGGCCCTCCCGACGACCCCGAAAGTATCGTCAAGCTGGTGCCGCGCCAACGCAATGCGCCGCTCGATCGCCTCGTGGCCGAATACATGATTTTGACCAACAAACTGTGGGGCGCTTTTATGGCCCAGCATGGGGTGCCCGGTATTTACCGGTCACAGCAGGCCGGACGTGTTCGCATGTCGACGCAAGCACTGCCGCACGAAGCCATCGGCGTACCACAGTATGCGTGGTGCACCTCGCCCCTGCGACGCTATGTCGACCTGATCAATCAAGGGCAAATTATCGCAGCCGCGCAACATGGCGTATCGGCACGACTGGTTGCACCCTTCAAGCCCAAAGAAGCCGACCTGTTCGCCATTATTGGCGCCTTTGATGCCCAATACGCCGCATGGGGTGAATTCCAGTCCACCATGGAACGCTATTGGTGCCTGCGCTGGCTTCAACAGCAGGGTATTACCGAAGTCACAGCCAGCGTACTGCGCGAAGACCTGGTCAGGTTCGATTGCGCACCTTTAGTAACCCGGGTGGGCGGTTTACCCGAACTCGAACGCGGTGCGCAGGTCAAACTGGCAATAACCGGCTACGACGAGCTGTCGCTCGACATCCACTGCCGGCTTATCGAGACCCTTTCACCGGAGCCATGAATCGCGTGTGGGCCATAGAGCGCAAAACCTATCTTTATATTGGTATCGCGGCGTCCCTGATTTTGCACGCTGCGGCGCTGGCCCTGCGCTTCACCCACCCGCAACCACCAACCCGCCCCCCGGCGCAATCGCTTGACGTCACCCTGGTTAACGCGCAAACCGAAGCGGCCCCGGTTGCCCCCCAGGTAATTGCGCAAAGCAACCTGAACGCTGGCGGCAACACGGCAAACAATAACGCTGTGGCCAGCACCCCGCTGCCGCGCACCAGCGCCGAGGCGCCCGACGAAATCATCCTTGAGGCCATGCGCAAGCGCCAGGCCGAGCTTGAAGCGCGCCAAGAACAGTTGCTGACCCAGCTTGAAGCCCGCCTGCAGGTCAACACGGCGCCACGCCCCGACCTGCTGCAACAGTCAGACGAACCGGGCCGAGATAACCGTATCCAGGACAGCACCCTGCTTGCGGCGCAAATAGCCGCCCTGAAAGAACGCATCAAACGTTACAACGCGCGCCCCCGGCAGCAATTTGTCGGGCCGGCCGCGCAACAAGCCGCCTATGCACAGTATGTTGAAGCCTGGCGACAAAAAATCGAACACATTGGCACCACGCATTACCCCCAGGAAGCGCGCGGCAAAATCTACGGTACGCTGCAACTCACCACCTACATCAAAAAAGATGGTTCGCTTGAGCGCGTCGAAATCAACCGGCCATCGTCCGAGCCGGTACTAAACCTGGCCGCCCGACGCATTGTGCAACTCGCGGCGCCCTTTCCCCCCTTACCCCCCGAAGTCGCACAAGACCTGGACATTCTGGCCATTACCCGAACCTGGCACTTTACCAACGACCAACTGATCACCCAATGACTACCCACGCGCCCTCCACACCCAACCCGAGCCTTCGCAAATTTGCCGTCATTGGCAATCCGGTCGCCCACAGCCGTTCGCCGTTTATTCACCAGGCGTTTGCCGCTCAAACCGGGATGTCATTGGTGTACGACCGGCTGTGCGCGCCACTCGACAATTTTGCGGGCACGGTCAAGCATTTTTTTGCCGACGGCGGTGTCGGCCTGAACGTGACGGTTCCGTTTAAAGAGCAGGCCTGGCAAACGGCGCAAGACGGCCTGTCGGAACGCGCCCGGGTTGCCGGCGCTGTCAACACGTTATGGATGCAAGACGGGCAGCTTAAAGGCTGCAACACCGACGGTATCGGACTACTGAATGACCTTGAGCGCCAAGGGCAAAACCTGGCCGGGAAACGCATTTTGCTGGTGGGCGCCGGCGGCGCTGCCAAAGGCGTCGTGCTGCCGCTACTGGAAACCGGATGCGCCAGATTGCATGTGGTTAACCGAACCGTTGAAAAGGCCACCGCCCTGCAAACTGCCATGACCGATGCCGCCCCCCGCTATACGGCCAGCCTGAGCGCGGGCGGCCTCGACTCGGCCGAAGGCCACTGGGACATCATCATCAACGCGACATCAAGCAGCATCGACGACAAGGCGCCGGCGCTTAAAGGTGCGCACTTTGCGCCAAACGCGCTGGGCTACGACATGTTTTACGCCACCCGGCCCACGGCCTTCATGCGCTGGGCCAAAGATGCCGGGGCGGCGCAGGTCTGCGACGGGTTAGGCATGCTGGTGGGGCAGGCAGCCGTCAGCTTCCAGATCTGGAACGGCGTATTGCCCGACGTGGCCCCCGTGCTGGCCGCGCTGCGGGCGCAATTGCACGCCGCCCAATAACCGGAGCCCCCTACCGATGTCAAAAACCAGACTCGTCGGACTATTCGCACTGCTGGGCCTGTTTGGCCTGCTGCTGTACCAGTTCGGCCTGTTTGTCATGGTGGTCTGGCTAACCTTCAATAACCCCAACACCAGCGCCTTCATGCGTGCCACGCTAACCGAGCTGCGCGCCGACAACCCGAATGCAAAAATTGCATTCGAATGGGTGCCTTACGACCGCATCAGCCCAAACCTGAAGCGCGCCGTTGTGGCGGCCGAAGACGCCAACTTCACCGGCCATAACGGCGTCGAATGGGAAGCCATAAAACGCGCCTTTGAATACAACCTGCAAATGGCAGATGAAGGCCGCAGCCGGATGCGCGGCGGGTCGACCATCAGCCAACAACTGGCAAAAAACCTGTTTCTTTCGGGTGACCGCTCTTATTTGCGCAAAGGGCAAGAACTGATTTTGACCTACATGATAGAAGCCGTCATGAGCAAAAAACGCATTCTGGAGCTGTACCTGAACATTGCCCAATGGGGCGTAAATGTTTTTGGCGCCCAGGCTGCCGCGCAACATTACTTCAAACGCAATGCGGCGCAGCTTGGCAGCACACAAGCCGCCCGTCTGGCCGCCATGTTGCCCAACCCTGCCTACTACGACAAGCGAGGCAACACCACTTACCTGCAATCGCGCACCGCCACACTGACCCGGCGCATGCGTATGGTCGATATTCCGTAGCCCTGGCACCGCAAACCCAAACGGTATCGTTTCTTCGCAACGCACGATAACGCGTCGTTTGTTAAGCTTACGGCTTGGCTTTTTTGATTTGAACCTTCATGCGCACCGCTCGTCGCTATCTTGCCCGCGAAATCAATCGCTCATGTGCCGTTGTCTTACTGGCACTGTTGGGGCTGTTTACCTTTTTTGCGCTCATCGAAGACCTGGAAGACGTCGGCGAGAAATTCACCCTGCTGAACCTGTTTTATCTGCAGGGGCTGCAAATGCCCACCCGGCTCTACGAACTGCTGCCCATTGGCTTGCTGATCGGGGCCATTCTGGCGCTGGCCAGCCTGGCGCAACGCAACGAACTGGTCATTTTCCGGGTGTCCGGCGTCAGCGGCATGAAGCTCATGCGCATGTTGTGGGTTATTACCATCCCCTGGGTCATCGGCGCCTTCGTCCTGTCTGAAATCGTCACCCCGGCGGCCGAAATCAAAACCAGCGAAACCACCTTGCAATTGCTTGGGCGCGCCGGCGGCGGCCGACTGAACAGCGGATACTGGTTTAAAGAAGAGGCCCCCGAAAACGGCACACGCGTGATCAATATTGCCCAATTGAAGCCTAATGGCGGGGTTGCCGGCATTACGCTGTACGAATTTCGCGAAGGACAAGAGCTTGCCACATACTCGGAAGCGGTAGACGGCTATTTCGCCGACGGTGCCCTCATCATGAACCAGGTCACCGAAACCGCCGTAAACGCGCAGGCAGTTTCGGCACTCGCCGATGCCAAAGTGCCCGAAATGCCGGTCACACAGGTCAACCGCATCGAACAACGCAGCCTGCCCACATCGCTGACACCCGAACGCCTGATCGCCCGCATTCTGACGCCCGAACGCATGTCAATTTCGGTGTTGACCGACTACATCAGCTACCTTGAAGCTAACAACCTGCAAACCGACCGCGAAGTCGTCGCCCTGTGGCGAAAGCTGGCGTACCCGTTCACATTGCTGGTCATGATCACCATTGCCGCCCCCA
The DNA here is from genome assembly GCF_014237865.1 of Pusillimonas minor. GTDB lineage: Bacteria > Pseudomonadota > Gammaproteobacteria > Burkholderiales > Burkholderiaceae_B > Neopusillimonas > Neopusillimonas minor. Next base: position 28,381 of record NZ_JACJUU010000012.1, on the reverse strand, counting down.
TTGGCTTTATGCAAACCCGGCGCGGCGGCGTTGGCGGCAAAGTATTTGTGGGTATTTTGCTGGGCGTCGGGTTCTTCATGATCAACCAGCTTGCCCTGAATGTCGGCATGCTCAGCAAATGGGCACCCTGGGTCACCGCACTGGTCCCCAATCTGGCCGCCTTGGGGCTGGCCCTTGGCGCACTTATCCTGATGGAAAACCAGCATAACGTCAGGCGCTTCGTGGTTAGCCGCAATCCGTTCAGCCGGCCGGCCCGATGACCAGACACCACGACATCTGGATGATCGGTGACATTCAGGGGTGCTGTCACGCCCTTGAAGACCTACTCAAGCACCCCGACCTGTCGGCCGATAGAAATCGCGAGCTCTGGTTCGCCGGCGACATTGTCAACCGCGGCCCCCGTTCGCTTGAAACCGTACGGCACATCATGGGCATGCGGAAAAAAGCCGTTACCGTGCTGGGCAACCACGACCTGAACCTGCTTGCGGTGGCTGCCGGGGTGCGCAAGCCAGGCAAGTCGGACACCATAGCCGACATCTTAAAAGCCCCTGATGCCGACGAAATCATTACCTGGCTGCGCCACCGCCCATTAGCGCACTACGCCCACGGTCACCTACTTGTGCATGCGGGCGTACTGGCCAAATGGGACGTCGACAAAACCCTCGCGCTGGCCGGCGAAGTCGAGGCCGCACTGCGCTCACCCAACTGGAAGCGCACGCTTGAAAAAATGTATGGTAATGAACCGACCGACTGGCGCGACGATCTGGGCAATAACAAGCGCTTGCGGGTGATTATCAATGCCCTGACGCGGATTCGCATGTGCAATAAAAAAGGGCACATGGAGTTCAGCTACAAAAACGCGCCTGATGACTCAACCAACGGCGACCTGATCCCGTGGTTCGACGTAGCTAACCGGGCAACTGTCGACCATACCATTGTCTTCGGACACTGGTCGACGCTGGGGTTGATGATACGACCCGACGCCATTTGCCTGGACACAGGCTGCGTGTGGGGTGGCAAGCTGACCGCCCTGCGGCTGCACGACCACAAACTGGTGCAGGTATCGTGCAAACAGGCGCAAAAGCCCTGAATTTGAATTACCCGCTTCAGGCCAACCCAAAAATTATGGCGTTGGCGAACACATAACCGCGTTACGAATTTGCTCGCGCACCCGGGTCGCGACCTCGGCCCGCCCTAAAGGCTGGCTTTCTGACGGCGGCAAGGGGGGTAAAAACTCGACCTCGACACGGCTGCCGGTTGCGCCCAGCAACACCCACATATTGCCCACCAGGCTTTGTTCGCCCACAAACGCCAGCAAGTCGCTGCGCCGACTGCCTTGATAAAAACGCAAGGCTACAGGCTGTATGACGACTCCGGCCCGCAGGGGGGGCTCGAACAGGCTGGCATGAAACGGCAAGACATCGAAACCGGTACTGGTCGTGCCTTCGGCAAACAACCCCACCACCTGACCGGTGTCGAACATGGCCTGCATTTGCTCGCCGACGCGGCGCACCGAATTACGCTGGGTACGATCGATAAACACCGTACCCGCCTTGTCAACAAGCCAGCCGATAACCGGCCACTTACGGATATCTTGCTTGGCAATAAATGCCACGCAACGCACGCTGCTAAGGATAAAAATGTCGATCCAGGACACATGGTTGGCCACCCACAACTCGGAGCCCGTCATGACCGGCCGGCCAATGACCTGAACCTTGACCCCGCATATCGTGATGAGCATGCGAGACCACATATTGTTAAGCCATGACCGTGTTTGCAAGCCCGCAAACGGGTAAACCGTGGCGACACAAAAAAGGCTGGAAGCCAGCCATAACAACACAAAAGGGACTCGGACCAAAAACAATACTACGCGCAAAATAACCTCGTCAGGATGTTGCACCTTGACCCGGGGCATCAAGGTATCGCTGCAGGATAATAGCAGCTGCAACCGCATCGTCGGGCTGATGCGTGCCTAATCGTTCTTGCGCCTCGAGGCTGGAGCCACGTTCGTCGACCAGTTCGACCGGCACGCCGAAGCGGCCATTAATTTGGTTGGCAAAACGACGCGCCTGCGTTGTGGCTAATTGCTCTTCACCCAGGCTGTCGAGCGGCAGGCCGACAATGACACGATCGGGCCGCCATTCGGTGATCAGGTCGGCGATGGCCTGAAACCGAAGGTCGCGGCGCTCGGCCGTAATAATGGTTAACGGGCGGGCGTGGCGCGTCAGCGTGTTGGCCAGCGCCACCCCTATTTTTTTCAGGCCGTAATCGAAAGCCAGCAGCGTTTCTTCAGGCATGCCCCGCCGTGCCCGCAAGCATGGATGAGTGAATACCCAACACCCCCAGCGCCGACTCGTAGCGTGATTCGGACGGCACATCGAACAAGACGGTATTGGATGCATCGACATTAAGCCAGGCATTTTGGGCCAGCTCGCTTTCGAGCTGGCCGGCACCCCACCCTGCATACCCCAGGGTCACCAGATAGTGATCGGGCCCCTGGCCCGCAGCGATATCTTCAAGAATGTCGCGCGACGTGGTGAGCAGGACATCGCCCAGCGGAATACTGGACGTATATTGACGCCCTGGCGTGTGCAATACGAAGCCCCTGTCGGTGTGCACCGGGCCACCGTAAAAAACGGGCTGTTGGGCAACCGCAGACTCGGGCGCAAAACTGATGGACAGGCGTTCGAGCAAGTCGGCCAAGGTTAAGTCGGTAGGCCGATTGACCACCAGCCCCAGCGCGCCCTGGCTATTGTGTTCGCACATAAAGACAACGGTATTGGCCCACTCGCCGCCGACCATGCCAGGCATGGCCAGCAAAAACTGTTTGGACAAGTCAACCTGGTGTTCGGTGTGGTGTGTAGCAGATGCCATGACTCGCCCCTTAAGGTAATTAAACTTCCATCATCTCGAAATCTTCTTTGCGGGCGCCACATTCGGGGCAAACCCAGTTGGGTGGTACATCTTCCCAACGTGTACCAGGTGCAATACCCTCTTCGGGCAACCCGGCTTCTTCATCATAAATCCAACCACAGATCAAACACATCCATGTACGCATTACTTGTTACTCACTGAAAATTTTGAAAGCCGCCCAAGGCAAGGGCGGGTATCCTATAGAATGGGGTCAATTCGATTAATCCCAATAGTAACCGGGTTTCCCTCAGTGCAAGAAGCGTCGCCCCCTATCGTCCTCGTTTTCGGTCCGTTCGACCCCACCGGCTCGGCATTTTTGCCGGCCGATGCCATTACGTGCGCCGCCCTGGGCGGCCACGCCATCAGCACCGTCACCGCGCTGCACATCCAGGACACCGCCAACGTCGAAGACGTTCAAGACATCAGCCCCGACATCATCGACGACCAGGCGCGCTGCCTGCTCGAAGACATGTCGGTGCGCGCTATCAAGGCTGGGCCGTTGTACACCACCGACGCCGTCCGGGTACTGGCGCAAATTGCGGCCGATTACACCGACGTCCCGCTGGTCTTGCATTTAGCCGGCGTGCCGCAGGTTTTTGCCAGCAACGAGCACGACCTCGAAGAGGTCAATGCCGCCCTTTGCGAGCTCTTGCTCCCGCAAACCGACCTGGTCATTATTGAAGACAGCCTGCTGTCGCAATGGGGCAACGACGGTGTCCTGCCCGGGCGCGGGGCCGGCCACCTGGCAGACACCCTGCGCAGCTTTGGAACGCCCTGGGTACTGACAACCGGCGAAACGCTTCGGCCGGGCCATCGCGCCTATGTCTTGCGTGGCCCCGACCAACAAGTGTTCAACTGGGCCTGGCAAGCGCCCCAGTCGCGCACCGCCAACCTCGACGGCCCGCTGGCCTGCGCCCTGACGATCGCGCTGGCCCAGGGCAAAGCCCTGCCGGGTGCAGCAGAAGACGCTATCAAAGCCACCGCCGAACTCACCGCGCGTACCTTCCGGCCCGGGATGGGGTCGCGCATCATCAACCGCTCAGCCCCATGACCCATGCCCCCCGTTTCCCCCGCGGCCTGTATGGCATTACGCCCGACACGACCCACTTCGAAGCCCTTCACGAGGCCGTTACCGCCGCCGCCCTGGGCGGGATGAAAATCCTGCAGTGGCGGCAAAAGCAGCTATCGCCAACGCTGTCGCACCGTCACGCCCTGGCCATGGCGCAACACTGCCGGCAGTTGGGTGTTGTATTCATCATCAACGACGACGTCGACCTGGCCATAGCGGTTGGCGCCGACGGCGTACACCTGGGCAAAGACGATGGCTCTGTCCGGCAGGCCCGCGAACGCCTGGGCCCCGGCAAATTTATCGGCCGGTCGTGCTACAACGAACTCGACCGCGCCAAAACGGCCATTGCCGATGGCGTCGACTACGTTGCTTTTGGCGCTGTGTTTGCGTCGTCCGTCAAACCCGACGCCGTGCGCGCACCGCTATCGCTTTTTGCCCAGGCGCGCGCCCTTGTCACCGACCAAGCCCCGGTCTCATTGGTGGCGATCGGCGGCATTACGGCCGATAATGCTGCCCAGGTCGTTAGCGCCGGGGCCGATAGCCTTGCCGTTATCGGCGGCCTTTTCGATCAGCCCGATGTCCGGGCCACCGCAGCGCGCTTTGCCGCCCTGTTTTAACTTTTATTTGCTCAAAGATACCGCCCATGCCACGCAATACCGCCCTCTTCGAACGCGCTTCTCAAACTATTCCCGGCGGGGTCAACTCGCCTGTTCGGGCCTTCCGCTCGGTGGGTGGCGTACCGCGCTTTATCGAACGCGCCAACGGCCCGTATGTGTGGGATGCTCAGGGCACACGCTATACCGACTATGTCGGCTCCTGGGGCCCGGCCATCCTGGGCCATGCCCACCCCGAAGTCATCAAAGCCGTCCAAGATGCCGCCGTCAACGGCCTGTCGTTTGGCGCGCCCACCGAAGCCGAGATCGAGATTGCCGAAGCGTTGGTGGCGCGCCTGCCCTCCATCGAAAAAGTGCGCCTGGTCAGTTCGGGTACCGAAGCGACCATGAGCGCTATCCGGCTGGCGCGTGGTTACACCAAACGCCCAAAAATCATCAAATTCGAGGGCTGCTACCACGGCCACGCCGACAGCCTGCTCGTCAAGGCGGGCTCGGGCATGCTCACTTTCGGGAACCCGACTTCGGCCGGCGTACCGCCCGAATTCATCCAGCACACACTGGTGCTCGATTTCAACAACATCGACGCCGTCGAAGCTGCCTTTAACGCCCACGGCGACGAACTTGCCTGCATTATTGTCGAGCCCATCGCCGGCAACATGAATCTGGTCCGCCCGCAGCCCGGCTTTCTCGAGGCCTTGCGTCAGCTGTGCACCAAGCATGGCGCATTGCTGATTTTCGACGAGGTCATGACCGGCTTCCGTGTCGGCCCGCAAGGGGTTCAGGGGTTAACCGGTGTCAAACCCGACATCACCACCCTGGCCAAAGTCATCGGCGGCGGCATGCCGGTGGGCGCTTTCGGCGGCCGGGCCGACATCATGGAGTACGTCGCGCCTTTGGGGCCGGTTTACCAGGCCGGCACGCTGTCCGGCAACCCTGTAGCGGTTGCCGCAGGCCTGGTCACCCTTAAGCTGTTGTCCGAACCGGGCTTCTACGACCGCCTTGAAGCACAAACACGCAAACTGGCCGACGGCCTGGCCGAACGCGCCGAAAACGCCGGCATCCCGTTCAGCGCAGATTATGTCGGCGGTATGTTCGGCCTGTATTTCCGCGAGCGTATCCCAACCACCTTGGCCGAAGTCTCCGAGTGCGATATCGAGCTGTTCAAGAAGTTCTTCCATGCCATGCTGATCAAAGGCATTTACTTTGCACCGTCGGCCTTCGAGGCCGGGTTTGTATCGGCCACACACGACGACGACGTCATCAATGCCACACTTGACGCGGCCGAAGAGGTTTTTGCAAAGCTGTAGGCCCTAAGTCGCAGCACACGGGCCCTGCCAGGTGCGGGCAAGGGCCCTGTAATGCGCCCAAAGCGCGGCTTCATTTGCTTCACTTTGGTCACTGTGGCTCGCAGCGAAACTTTCACCCGCAGGTGTGTGCCCATGCCAAGCGCACAACAGAAACGCCCCGGGGTATCGAATACCCCGGGGCGTTTTTCTGGATTTACCGATCAGTCGAAAGATCAGGCAGCCGGAGGCACGACCGCAGTCACCTCGATTTCAACGCGTGCACGGTCTTCGATCAGGGCGGCCACTTCGATGGCCGTCATGGCCGGGAAGTTGCGACCGATTGTGGCACGGTAATGCTGGCCGATTTCACGTAGCTGCGAGGTGTACTCTTGCTTGTCGACCACATACCAAGTCATGCGGGTAATATGCTCGGGGCCCGCGCCGCCCTCTTTCAATACGTCGACAATGTTGCGCAACGTCTGGCCAACCTGCTCGGCCAAGTTGTCGGTTTCGAACTGCTGCTGGGCATTCCAGCCGATCTGGCCCCCAACAAAAATCAAACGGCTGCCGGGTTGCATTTCGGCCATAGTACCGTTGGCGTAACCGCGGGGTTCGGTCCAATTTGGGGGTTGCAAAATTTTCATGATTGCCTCGTGTAAATCAAATAAAAATCAAAAAATAGTTAGCTCTGTTGGGCTTGTTGCCTAAGAACGAACCGTTGCAATTTGCCTGTTTCAGTACGCGGCAGCTTGGCGACGAACTCGATAGCGCGCGGGTATTTGTACGGAGCGATGGTGGCTTTGACGTGATCTTGCAATGCCTTGACCAACGCAGCATTGCCTTCGAAGCCAGGCTTGAGCACCACAAAAGCTTTAACGATGTTGCCGCGCTCAGGGTCGGGCTGGCCGACCACACCGCATTCAGCAACAGCTTCGTGCTTGAGCATGGCGTCTTCGACTTCGGGCCCGGCAATGTTGTAGCCGGCCGAAATGATCATGTCGTCATTACGCGCCTGGTAGTAAAGGTAGCCGTCTTCGTCCATTTTGAACGTGTCGCCCGGCAGGTTCCAGCCATTCTGGACATAGACCGTTTGACGATCGTCGGCCAGATAACGGCAGCCTGTCGGGCCTTTGATGGCCAGCCGACCAACAACTCCCGTACCCACCGGGTTGAAATCATCGTCGACAACTTGCGCAATATAGCCAGGCACAACTTTGCCAATGGCGCCACGTCGCACGTCTTCGGGTGGGCTGGACACGAACACGTGGATCATTTCGGTGCCGCCGATACCGTCGGTCATTTCAATGCCTGACGCTTCTTTCCAAAGCTGACGTGTTGTATCTGGCAAGGCTTCACCAGCCGATACTGTGCGCTTCAGGCTGGACAGGTTGTATTTGCCAACCAGGGCCGCCATCTGGCGATAAAACGTCGGAGCGGTAAAGGTTGTCGTCACCCCAAACTGCTCGACCTTGGCCAGCAGTTCGTCGGGCGACAGCTTTTCGATAAGTACCGTCGAGCCACCGACACGCAGCGGGAAACACAGCATGCCACCCAACCCGAACGTAAAGGCCAACGGCGGCGTACCGCAAATGATGTCGCCTGCATCGAGCTTGAGAATGTGCTTCGAAAAGGTGTCGCACATAGCCAGAACGTCGCGGTGAAAGTGCATGCACCCTTTGGGCTTGCCTGTCGTACCGCTGGTAAACGCAATCAGGCAGACATCGTCGACTGCGGTGTCGCAGGCCTGAAACTGGCCCGACTTGGCCGCAGCCAATGTCTCGAGCGCATCGGGGCCACTGTCGCAAAAGTAGCGAACACTTTTAAGCGACGGGCAATACGCCGGATGCGCAGGGTCGAAACAATGCTCGATTTCGTCGGCCAGACGCTTGTCGCACAGCACTGCCGTGACTTCGGCTTTGTCGACGACCGGCTTTATCTCTGACGCGCGCAGCAGGGGCATGGTGGGCACAGTGACCAGGCCGGCCTTGACCGCCGCCAGCCAACTGGCCGCCATCATGGGGTTGTTGGGGCCGCGAAGCAACACACGGTTGCCGGGCACCAGGCCCATGTCTTCGGTCAGTACCTGAGCGATCTGGTCGGTCAGGCGTTTGAGTTCGGCATAGGACAACGACTTTTTTTCGTTGCCCTCGGGCCAACGCAAGGCGATGTTGTCACCGCGGCCCTGCTCGACATGACGGTCGACCAGCTCTACAGCGGCGTTTAAACGGGCGGGGTAAGCGACATCGGGGTTGCCGTCGAACAGGAACTCGGGCCAAAGCTCGACGGGCGGCAGATTGTCGCGGGCAAAAGTATCAATATGGGCAGATCGTTCCAACTGTGTCTCCTCTTGTTATTGGCTATGAATTACGGCGAGTTCTTGAGCAGCTCGCGCGCAATGATCAGTTTTTGTACTTCGGTTGCGCCTTCGTAAATACGCAAGGCACGGATTTCGCGGTAGAGCTTTTCGACGGGCTCGCCCGACACCACGCCCAGACCACCAAACATTTGCAAGGCGCGGTCGATTACGCGCTGCGCCGATTCGGTGGCTGTCATTTTGGCCATGGCGGCTTCGCGGGTGGTGCGCTGCTTTTGCACGTCGCGCATCCAGGCCGCACGATAAGTAAGCAATGCCGACGCGTCGATATCGGTGGCCATGTCACCCAGCGCAGCCTGAGTCAGTTGCAGGTCGGCCAGGGTCTGGCCAAACATCGGGCGCGATTTCGCGCGGGCCGTGCCTTCGTCAAGCGCACGACGGGCAAAGCCCAGCGCTGCAGCCGCCACAGATGCACGAAAAATATCCAGCGTCATCATGGCAATTTTAAAGCCCTGGCCGGCATCGCCCAGACGCTGCGAAACAGGTATACGGCAATTCTCGAACTTGAGCCGCGCCAGCGGATGCGGTGCGATGACGTCGATACGCTCGGCAATCGTTAAACCCGGCGTGTCGGCATCGACAACAAAGCCCGAAATACCACGTGCCCCGGGCGCCTCGCCGGTACGCACAAACACGCAGTAGAAGTCGGCAATGCCACCGTTGGAAATCCAGGTTTTTTCACCATTGATTACGTAATGGTCACCATCGAGGGTGGCTTCGCACGACATGGCTGCGACATCGGAGCCGGCATTGGGCTCGGAGAGCGCAAACGCCGCTATGGCGTCGCCACGGGCCACGCGCGGCAGATAACGCAGGCGTAGTTCGTCGCTGCCGGCAATTGAAATAGCACCGCTACCCAAGCCTTGCATGGCAAAGGCAAAATCAGCCAATCCATCGTGGCGGGCCAGCGTTTCACGCACAATACACACCGCGCGCGAATCGATTTCGGGCCAACGGCCGCCCCAGGCACCCTCGGGGCCCGACGGGACGGCGACCTTCAGCCAACCGGCATCACCCAGCGCGCGCACCAGATCACGACAGGCCTGATCGGTATCGCTGTGGTCGATACTGGACAAATTTGCTTCGCACCAGGCGTCGAGCTCCCGGGCGAACGCAGGATGGCGCTCGTCGAAGAAAGGCCAGTCAAGCCATGTCGTGTCGGTCATTTAGTCACCTTCGAAAACGGGTTTCTGTTTGGCTACAAACGCGTGGTAGGCACGATGAAAGTCTTTCGTCTGCATGCAAATAGCCTGGGCCTGGGCTTCAGCCTCGATGGCCTCGTCGACACCCATGGCCCACTCTTGGTGCAATGCCTTTTTGGTCATGGCATGCGCAAAGGTCGGGCCGTTAGCCAGTTGCTGAGCCAGCTTCTGCGCCTCGGCCAGCACAGACTCGGACGGATGCAGGCTGTTATAAAAGCCCCAGTTATAGCCTTCTTGGGCAGACATGGAGCGCCCGGTGTACAACAATTCGGACGCCCGGCCTTGACCAATAATGCGCGGCAAAATTGCGCACGAACCCATATCGGCGCCGGCCAGACCCACGCGAGTGAACAAAAACGCCGTTTTGGTTTGCTCGGTAGCCAAACGCATGTCGGACGCCAGTGCCATCACCGCACCTGCCCCCGCACACACGCCGTCGACCGCCGCAATAATGGGCTGCGGGCAGGCACGCATGGCTTTAACCAAGTCGCCTGTCATGCGGGTGAATTCGAGCAATTGCGGCATCGTCATTTTGGTGAGCGGGCCAATGATTTCGTGCACATCGCCACCCGAACAGAAGTTGCCGCCCGCGCCGGTGATGACCACCATTTTGATGTCGTTGGCATAAACCAGCTTGCGGAACAGGTCGCGCAATTCGGCATACGACTCGAATGTCAGCGGATTCTTGCGGTCGGGACGGTTCAGCGTGATAGTGGCGACTTTGCCGTCTTCGGATACTTGCCACAAAAAGTTGCGGGCCTCGTAACCGGCCATTGGGCCCGTATGGTGGGCCATGGTGTGTTCTGTCGTCATGAAAACTCCTTCGTTAGGCAGGCTTAGCCCACCATGACTTCGCCCCCGTCGACGGGGATAGATTGACCATTTACAGCACTGGCGCCCGGCTGACACAGCCAGGCAATCGCGTCAGCGACTTCGGCCGGTTGCACCAGACGACCCTGAGGGTTGCCTTCGGCCAGCTTGGCCTTGGCTTCGTCAAGCGACATGCCCGTTTTTTGCATGATGTTGTCAAGCGCCTCGCGAACCAGATCAGTTTCGGTGTAACCCGGGCACACGGCATTGACCGTAATACCTTTGCGGGCCACTTCGAGCGCCAGCGAACGCGTTAAACCAACCACGCCATGTTTGGCGGCGCAGTAGGCACTGACATAAGCATACCCTTGCAAACCGGCGGTACTGGCCACATTGACAATGCGCCCCCACTTGGCCGCCAGCATATCTGGCATGGCGGCTTGAATACAGTGGAATGTGCCGGTCAGGTTAACGGCCAGCATCTGATGCCAGCCGTCTTCGGTTAAACGATCGAAACGTTCGCTGATCGCCTGACCTGCATTATTGACAAGGATTTCGATGGGCCCGAAGCGCTCGCGCGCTTGGGCAAAGGCAGCCTTGACCACCGCCCCTTCGACAATATCGCCGGTGACGTAAGCAACGTCACCCAGCGCAGCCAATTGTTCGGTTGCCTTTTGCAACGACGAGGAGCTGCGTCCCATGAGGGTGACCTTGCAACCTTGCTGCAGCAGGCGCTCGGCCACCATCAGACCGATGCCCCGAGAGGCACCGGTGACCAAGGCGTGCCGCGGCGTTCCCGCCGCAGCGCCGGTCATTTGCCGACCGGCTGTGCGTAAGCAGCAGCCCGCTCGAAGTTCGTTTCAAGCTGACGTTTGGCCGGGAAGTACTGCTTGGGCCAGGTGACGTCGGTGAAGCCAATGCGTGCAGATTCACGCAGCGTCCAGGCCGAGTCGGCCAGATGAGGACGACCTACAGCGCAGAGGTCGGCACGACCCGAGGCGATGATACTGTTGACATGGTCGGCTTCGAAAATGGCGCCAACCGCACTGGTCGGGATACCGGCTTCGTTGCGAACGCGGTCGGCAAACGGTGTTTGATACATACGGCCATAGACCGGTTTCTCGTGACGCACCACCTGACCGGACGAGCAGTCGACCAGGTCGACACCAGCCGCCTTGAACATACGGGCAATTTCGATGGCGTCGTCGGGTGTGATACCGCCTTCGGCCCAGTCGTGTGCCGAGATGCGAACAGCCATGGGCAGGTTCTGCGGCCAGACAGCGCGGATGGCTTTGAAAACTTCGAGCGGGTAGCGCATGCGGTTTTCGAGCGAACCACCGTACTCGTCTTTACGTACGTTAGTAAGCGGCGAAATGAAGCTGGACAGCAAGTAGCCGTGTGCGCAATGCAACTCGAGCCAGTCGAAGCCAGCGGTCACAGCGCGACGTGTTGCGGCCACAAACTGATCGCGGACCTCGTCCATTTGGGCGCGTGTGATTTCTGACGGTGTTTGAGACACGCCTTCGATGTATGGGATGGGCGACGCCGAAACGATAGGCCAATTGCCTTCGTCAAGCGGCAAATCGGTGCCTTCCCAGCTGACCTTGGTCGATGCCTTGCGGCCGGCATGCCCAATCTGGACGCCGACTTTAGCGTCGGTATTCTGGTGAATGAAGTCAGTAATGCGCTTGAATGCCGATGCCTGCTCATCGTTCCAGAGGCCAGGGCAAGCGGGCGTAATACGGGCTTCGGGCGAGACACACGTCATTTCGACCATGACCAAACCGGCGCCGCCCATGGCACGCGAACCCAGATGGACCAGGTGGAAGTCGCCCGGTACGCCGTCAACGCACGAATACATGGCCATTGGCGACATGACGATACGGTTTTTAAGCGTAACGTCGCGCAGTTTGAACGGTGTATGCATGGGGGGCACGGGGTGATCGCCGTCGGCTTTGGCACCCGACTGCTTGGCCAGCCAGCGCTCGTAGCCGTCGATCCATTTCGGGTCACGCACGCGCAGGTTTTCGTGCGAGATACGCTGCGAACGGGTCAGCAACGAATAAGCAAACTGCTCAGGCTCGAAGTTTTCGTAGCGCGACACGTTCTCGAACCACTCGGTCGAGTTGCGGGCGGCGTTCTGGATTTTTGCAACTTCAATGCTACGGACATCTTCGTAGTGCTGCAGACCTTCGTTAAGGTCGAGGTTCTTGGCGATCAGGCAGCGATGCAATTCGATCGCGTCTTCAAGCGCCAACTTAGTACCCGAGCCAATGGAATAGTGTGCGGTGTGAACGGCATCGCCCATGAGAATGATGGGCACGGTACGGCCGTCGGGCAGCGTTTGACGATGTACCCACTTGCCGCAGATAACGCGGGGGAAACGGATCCAGATGGCCGAACCGCGCAGGTGCGACGCGTTGGAAATAAGCGGATTGCCGTCGAGGTAAGGTGCGAAAATCTTTTCGCAGAAGGCAATGCCGTCTTCCTGGCTCATCTTGTCGATGCCGTGCGCCTGCCAGGTTTCGTCGCGGGTTTCAACAATAAAGGTCGATGTACCGGGCTCGAACTGGTAGGCGTGCGCCTGGAACCAGCCATGCTCTGTTTTGACGAAAGCAAATGTAAAGGCGTCGAACGTTTTTTTGGTGCCCAGCCACACAAAACGGCAGTGGCGGGTGTCGATGTCGGGCTGGTAGGTGTCGGCGTAGCGTGTACGAACACGGCTGTTCAGGCCGTCGGAGGCGATGACGAGATCGGCCTTATATTTAACAGCAATTTCCTGATCGTCGGTAACTTCGGTTTCGAACACGAGGTTCACGTCAAGCTCTTTGCAACGATCTTGCAGGATATTAAGCAGCTTTTTACGACCAATACCAATAAAGCCATGACCGCCGCTACGTATTGCGCGGTCTTTGTAAAGAATTTCGATGTCGTCCCAGTGGTTAAACGCCTGCGCGATGCGCTCTGCCGAGACCGGATCGGCTTCTTTCAGGTTTTCGAGGGTGGCGTCTGAAAACACAACACCCCAGCCAAATGTATCGTACGGTCGATTGCGCTCGATGACGGTTACTTCGTGGCTGGGATCGCTGAGCTTCATGAGCAGACCAAAATACAGGCCAGCGGGACCTCCACCAATACATACGATATTCATGAGCGTTCTCCGAGAGTTTTCTTGAAATTTGAGCGCGTTTGGCAAGAGGTACGCGCAAACCTTATTTAGTTTAGGTTTAAACTATATACAGAAAAAAAACAGCGTGCAATGCTTTTTTTATGCCGCGTCGCACAATATCCGGGACACTAGAAATAACCCCTAATAGAAAACTTCAAGATTAAACTATATAAATGGTAAATCTTGACATTGTTTTCGTTTAGACTTGCACTAGTTTGGCTGCATTTTCGACCAAATTCTATGCATTTAAACCGGTTGCCCATGAACGCTTTGCACTCCCTTAACGGCGAACTCTCCCGACCCGACCTTGAAAGCCGGGCCGGCCCCGACGACCACGACGACCTGCGTCTATGGCTGCGGTTGCTCACGTGCTGCAACCTCATCGAAGGCGACATCCGCAGACGCCTGCGCATCGATTTCGAAACCACACTACCCCGTTTCGACCTGATGGCCCAACTGCTGCGCGTGCCCGAAGGCATGAAAATGAGCGAGCTGTCCCGTCATATGATGGTAACTAACGGCAACATTACCGGCATTACCGACCAGCTCGAAAAAGAAGGTCTGGTCGAACGCCTGAAGGTCGCCTCCGACCGTCGCAGTTCCATTATTCGCCTGACGCCAAAGGGCAAGCGCGCTTTCAAGAAAATGGCCGATGCGCACGAACACTGGATTCAAAGCCTGTTCAGCGGGCTGTCCGACAAAAGCCGAAAGGCGCTGTTCGATGCGCTTGGCGAGCTTAAATTGCTGGCCCAAACCCGCCTGGCCGCGCGCGACTAGTCGCACTGGCTGCATACGATAAAATGAGCTTTTGCCCGCACTGCGGGCCTCATTTTTTGTGCGAGTGCAGCCATGGCCGTCAATTTGCAAATCCCCGAAAAATCCAGTGTATTTCCGGTCGCCGGCATCGAAATCGGCATCGCCGAAGCCGGCATCCGTAAAGCCAACCGCAAAGACCTGACCGTTTTTCGTCTGGCCCCTGGTACCGCCGTTGCCGGCGTGTTTACGCAAAACCGCTTCCGGGCTGCGCCCGTGCAGGTCTGCGAGGCCAACCTGGCATCGGGGTCTGAAATTCGTGCGCTGGTTGTCAACACCGGCAATGCCAACGCCGGCACCGGCGCCCCCGGGCTTAAAGCCACGCACGACACGTGCGAAGCACTGGCCAAACTGTTGGGGCTATCAGCCCATCAAATTTTGCCGTTTTCCACGGGCGTGATTCTCGAACCCCTGCCAGTCGATCGCCTGGTGGCCGGGCTGCCCGCAGCCATCGGCAACCTGGCGCCAGACAACTGGTTCGACGCCGCCTACGGCATCATGACCACCGACACCCTGCCCAAAATCAGTTCCCGTCGTGTCGACATCAACGGCCACACCGTGACGATTACCGGCATCAGCAAAGGCGCCGGCATGATCAAGCCCAATATGGCCACCATGCTGGGGTACCTGGCGACCGACGCAGGTATTGCGCCGGCATTGCTTAAAGAAGTAGCCAGCGACCTGGCCAACCAGTCATTTAATCGTATTACCGTCGATGGCGACACGTCGACCAATGACTCGTTCATTGTCATGGCCACCGGCCAGTGCGGGCTGTCGGTCGACTCGCGCGAACACCCCGCCTACGCCGCGCTTTACCAGGCATTGGCCGAAGCCGCCCTTGAGCTGGCGCAAAAAATCGTGCGCGACGCCGAAGGCGCCACCAAGTTCATGACAATCCAGGTCGAAGGCGCCGGCAATACCGATGAAGCCCTTAAAGTGGCCTATGCAGTGGCTCACTCGCCCCTGGTCAAAACCGCCTTCTACGCCAGCGACCCAAACCTGGGCCGTATTTTGGCTGCAATTGGCTATGCCGGCATTGCCGATCTGGACGTCGGCGGCGTCAACCTGTGGCTGGGCGACGTGCTGGTGGCCAGCAACGGCCAGCGGCACCCCGACTACATCGAAGCAGACGGGCAACGCATCATGAAAGACGCTGAAATCAAGGTACGTATTGCACTTGGGCGTGGCAACGCCACCGAAACCGTCTACACCTGCGACTTCTCGCACGACTATGTCAGCATCAACGCCGACTACCGCTCGTAAGTTTGCACCCTTGCCAAAACACAACAGCCGGGGCGCCTGGCACACGGTTACCGGCCCTTAGCTGTTGACTTCAAACGGTTTTTTAGGCCATAATAGCCAGCTTGGCGTTTTGCCAAGATATTTTTTTGAGGTATTCCCACATGTACGCGGTCATAAAAACCGGTGGCAAACAGTATCGTGTTGTCGCTGGCCAAAAACTCAAGGTAGAACAGATACCAGCAGACATCGGGCAAGAAATCTCGCTAGACCAGGTATTGTCAGTAGGCGAAGGCGACCAGCTTAAAATTGGTACTCCTTTGGTCGCCGGTGCCGTGGTCAAGGCAACTGTTCTTGCGCAAGGTCGGCACGACAAGGTCAAAATCTTCAAAATGCGCCGTCGCAAGCACTATCAAAAGCGTCAAGGCCATCGTCAAAACTACACCGAACTGCGCATTGACACTGTCAACGTGTAATTTCGGATAAGGTCATCAGGAGCTAAACATGGCACAAAAGAAAGGCGGCGGCTCAACGCGGAACGGTCGCGATTCAGAATCGAAACGACTGGGTGTAAAGGTTTACGGTGGTCAGGCTATTAACGCCGGTTCCATTATTGTTCGTCAGCGTGGCACGCAATTCCATCCCGGCGTCAACGTCGGTATTGGTAAAGACCACACGCTGTACTCGCTGGTCGACGGCCAGGTCAAGTTCGCCGTTAAAGGCGCACTGAACAAGCGCACCGTATCGGTTGTATCGGCTGACTAAGCTCTGCAATCTTGCGCGCAAAGCCCTACCAGCCGGTAGGGCTTTTTGTTTTAGAATATCTTCTTAATTTTTAAGCGACGGGCCCCATGAAATTCGTAGACGAAGCCACCATCGAAGTTATTGCCGGTAAGGGCGGTAACGGCGCCGCGAGCTTTCGCCGCGAAAAGTTCATCCCCAGGGGTGGGCCTGACGGCGGTGACGGCGGGCGTGGCGGCAGTATTTATGCCATCGCCGACCGCAACATCAATACCCTTATCGACTTCCGCTATTCGCGCCTGCATCGCGCCAAAAACGGCGAGAACGGCCGCGGGTCTGACCAATACGGCGCAGCTGCCCCCGACATCACGTTGCGCGTGCCGGTTGGCACCACCATCTTCGACGCCGACACCGGCGAGCAATTGTTCGACCTCGATCGCCACAACCAGCAAGTTACGCTGGCGGCAGGCGGCGACGGCGGCAAAGGCAACCTGCACTTCAAGTCCAGTACCAATCGCGCACCCAAGCAGTTTACCTATGGCCAAGAAGGCGCGCAGCGCCGCCTGCGCTTCGAGCTTAAAGTACTGGCCGATGTCGGCCTGCTTGGCTTGCCCAACGCCGGCAAGTCAACTTTCATCAGCCGGGTCTCAAACGCACGCCCCAAAATTGCCGACTACCCGTTTACAACGTTGCACCCCAACCTGGGTGTTGTACGCACGTCCGAATCCCGCAGCTTTGTTATCGCCGACATCCCCGGGCTCATCGAAGGCGCCTCCGAAGGCGCCGGGCTGGGGCACTTGTTCTTGCGCCATCTATCGCGCACACGGGTACTGTTGCATCTGGTCGATGTCTCCTCGCCCGACCCCGACATCGACCCGGTCGGCCCTGCAGTTGAAGGCGCCAAGGCCATTGTCGAAGAGCTTCGCAAGTACGACCAAACCTTGTACGACAAACCCCGTTGGCTTGTACTTAACAAGCTCGACATGGTGACCGACCCCGAAGACGTCAAAAAGCGCATTTGCAAGGCGCTTGACTGGAACGGCCCGGTTTTTGCCATTTCTGCACTTACCGGCGAAGGCACCCAGGACCTGATCTGGGCACTGCAAGACTGGCTCGACGAAGAGCGACAGCGCGCCAATACGGCATCCGACAAGGCCGACGGCTCGTATGTTGCCGAAGACCCGCGCTTTGACGATACCCGTGGTCCGGCCGAAACGCCCGACGCCCCCTGACACAGCATCGCCCTCCCTTTTTACTTCAGTTTCAGCCATGTCTTCCGAGACCTCAGTCGTCGCCAAATCGAAACGTATCGTTGCCAAAGTCGGCTCTTCTCTGGTCACCAACGAAGGGCGAGGCATCGACCTGGTCGCTGTCGGTGAATGGGCTGCGCAAATCGCCGCCCTGCACCAGCAAGGGCGCGAGGTTGTGCTGGTATCCAGCGGCGCCATTGCCGAAGGCATGGCACGGCTGGGATGGGCCAAGCGGCCGCAGGCCATGCACGAACTTCAGGCTGCTGCCGCTGTCGGCCAGATGGGCCTGGTACAAGCCTACGAAGTTGCCTTTGCACGTCATGGCATTCGTACAGCACAAATTCTGCTTACCCACGAAGACCTGGCCGACCGCGAACGCTACCTGAACGCCCGCACGACGCTGTACACCTTGCTGTCGCTGGGCGTGGTGCCCATCGTCAACGAAAACGACACCGTCGTTACCGATGAAATCCGTTTTGGCGACAACGACACGCTAGGCGCACTGGTCACCAACCTCATCGAGGCCGACGCGCTTATTATTCTTACCGATCAGGCAGGTCTGTTTAGTGCTGACCCACGCAAAAACCCCGACGCCGAACTGATTCAAGTGGCGCAGGCCGGAGACCCGGCCCTGGAATCCATGGCGGGCGGCGCCGGCAGCGGCATCGGAACAGGTGGCATGCTCACAAAAGTAATGGCAGCACGGCGCGCGGCCAATAGCGGGGCCCACACCATTATTGCATCGGGTCGCGAGCCCCATGTGTTGCAGCGACTGGCCAACGGCGAACGTATCGGCAGCGAGCTGCGCGCCCTGCTCCCGGTAAGGTCTGCGCGTCAGCGCTGGATCGCCAATCACCTGCGGCTGCGCGGCAAAGTCACCCTGGATGACGGCGCAGTCAAGGCCCTGACCAGCGGACGCAAAAGCCTGCTGCCCATTGGCGTCATCAATGTAGAAGGCGACTTCGAGCGTGGCGATGTGGTGGCTTGTATCGACCAGCAGGGTCGCGAATGCGGCCGTGGCCTGATCAACTATTCGGCCACCGACACACGGCGCATCATGCGCCAGCCCACGGCACGTATCCCCGAGATACTCGGCAGCATGTCGGATGCCGAACTGATGCATCGCGACAATATGGTGTTCTTGCGGCAATCGTAGGCCGGGTTGAACGCTTGATCCCGGCGCTAGCTTGTGCCGGGCTGCCGCTTTGGCAAACACATTGTTATGCCTTGCAAGCTCGGGCGTGGTAACAGCGCTGCCTCGCCTACGCCATCGGCCCTACAAACATATAGCCTGTGCCGTGCAAAGAACGCACCGGCAGCTCGAGGTTGCGCGCCTGAAATTTACGACGTAGGCGGCTGACCAGCACGCTTAATCGTTCGCGTTTTACGCCCTCGGCTTCGGTCGCCAGAAAACTGCCTGCCGCCTTCAACAATTGCTCGTGCGTTGCACTGCGCTCGTGCGACGACGCCAGCGCCAGCATAAAGGCGCGCTCGGTCGTTGTCAGTGCCACTTCTTGCCCATCAGGGCTGATCAGCTTCCAGGCGTTCTCGGCAAAACGCCATGCGGGCGAGGCGTTAGATGCCGGGGCAACCGGGTCGATGCCGGCCATACGCCGCAACAACGAAAACACGCCCGCCACTACCAGGCGGTCGGACGCCGTTGGCGTGAAATATATATCGATACCCGATTGCAGCGCCAGCAGTTGGGTGTCTTCGTGCAGGTTGGGCACAAACGCAGCAATGCCCATATGCGGAAAATCGGTACGCAATAAATGCGCCAGTGCGGCGTTTTCGGCCAGCATGCCGCACAACACTGCAAACATATGCGGCGGGCCGCTTTTAGCCCCCGGTGCGCGTTGTCGTGCCAGGATGGCCGCCTTCGACAACAATTGCGACGCGTTCTTGCAACTGACACGTTCAAAGCCCGCAGCGCCCAGTGTTTTGCAACAGGCAGCGAAGTCTTGTTCGGAGACCTGAGCGGGCGTGTCTTCTGGCCCGTACCACAAGATGAGCGGTAGCGACATTGTCGTCATATTTTTCAAAACGTCATAAAAAATCTAACCGCTAATTTAACCTGAATATCACATACGTGTTTTTAATTATTACCAACGTGTTTGAATCAAGCGTTTCAATCACGTTTGTGAACACCTTATCCGAACGCCTTAAATACGCGCGCAAGCTGCGCGACCTGACCCAGAAGAAGCTGGCGCAGGCCGCGAAAGTTTCCCAGGGCGCCATCTCGAACTACGAAACCCGCTTGCGTGCCAGCCCACGGCACCTGCTGAAACTGGCTGCCGCATTAAAGGTAAACCCACTGTGGCTGGCCGAAGGCGTTGGGCCCATCGAAACACAACCCGTGGCCCTGCTGACCCTGCAGGACAACAGTCTGGCCAATCAAACCGCCGCAACCTGGCCCTTTGAGCGGATCAGCATTGCCGACGTCCAGTCATTATCTTCAGAACAGCGACACATGATTGAGGACGTGATACTGACCTGGACGCGAAACAGCGGCGCCGGCTAAAAAAGCACAACACCCCACAACCGGCGGCGCTACCCATAGCGCTACGCTCCATTTCGCGCAAGATGCACGCGCGGGCTGGCACAATTTCCCCCAATCTCCTATACTGCGCGCTCATGCAGGGGTACTTGCCTTCGGGCAGGTTGAGAAAAACCCTTTGTACCAGTACGGATAATGCCGATGCCGGGAGCAAAATCCTTCAGTGCTGTTGCCTCCCTATTCGGCTCCATAGTGTCATTTTGGAGCAACTATGACCACCCTCCCCCCGCTTTCTGCATCGGCCAAGGCCGACCCCGCCGCCGTCCAGGCTTTCCCCAACGCCCGCAAAATCTACCAAACCGGATCCCGCCCGGATATCCGCGTGCCTTTTCGCGAAATTTCGCAACACGCCACCCCGGACGTGGATGGAGAGGAACCCAACCCGCCCATTACGGTATATGACACCAGCGGCCCCTATACCGACCCGGATGTCATCATTGATATTCGCAAGGGCCTGGCAGAGGTCAGAACGCCGTGGATCGACGAGCGCGACGACACAGAGCGGCTGCCCGGCCCAAGCAGTGCATTTGGCCAGGCACGTCGGCACGACCCCGCAACCGACGCCCTGCGCTTCGATTTGAAACGTTTGCCGCGTCGCGCTATTGCCGGTCGCAACGTAACCCAAATGCACTACGCCCGCCGCGGGCTCGTGACGCCGGAAATGGAATATGTAGCGATTCGCGAGAACCTGCGACGCGACGCCTACCTGGACAGCCTGAAGGCGTTAGGCCAAAAGGGCGAGCGCATGTATCGGCAACTGACACGGGAGCACCCCGGCGCGCCTTTGGGTGCCAGTATTCCGACCATCATCACGCCCGAATTCGTACGCGACGAGATTGCGCGCGGACGGGCGATCATCCCGGCCAACATCAACCACCCCGAACTTGAGCCGATGATCATTGGCCGTAACTTTCTGGTGAAGATCAACGCCAACATCGGCAATTCGGCCCTACAGTCGGACATTGCCCAGGAAGTCGAGAAAATGACGTGGGCGACTCGCTGGGGCGGCGACACCGTCATGGACTTGTCGACCGGAAAGAATATCCATGAAACCCGCGAGTGGATCATCCGGAATTCGCCGGTGCCCATTGGCACCGTACCGCTTTACCAGGCCCTGGAAAAGGTCGATGGCAAAGCCGAAGACCTGACCTGGGAAATTTTCCGCGACACCTTGATCGAACAAGCTGAGCAAGGGGTGGACTACTTCACGATCCATGCCGGCGTGCGACTGCCCTTCATCCCGCTGACCGCCGAACGCCTGACCGGCATTGTGTCGCGGGGCGGTTCAATCATGGCCAAATGGTGTCTGGCACATCACCGCGAAAGCTTTCTGTATGAGCGCTTCGAAGAAATATGCGAGATCATGAAAGCTTATGACGTCAGCTTCTCGCTGGGGGACGGATTGCGGCCAGGGTCCATTCATGACGCCAATGATGAAGCGCAGTTTGCCGAGCTGCGTACGTTGGGAGAACTGACCCAGATCGCCTGGAAGCACGACGTACAGGTCATGATCGAAGGCCCAGGTCACGTGCCTATGCACCTGATCAAACAGAACATGGACGAGCAGCTCAAACACTGCCACGAGGCGCCGTTCTACACACTTGGCCCCCTGACGACCGACATCGCGCCGGGCTACGATCACATCACGTCGGGTATTGGGGCTGCACTGATCGGCTGGTACGGCACAGCCATGTTGTGCTACGTCACACCCAAAGAACACCTGGGGCTGCCCGACAAGAAAGATGTCAAGGACGGCATCATTACCTACAAAATTGCAGCGCATGCGGCCGACCTGGCCAAAGGGCATCCGGGAGCAGCTATTCGCGACAACGCCCTGTCCAAGGCGCGCTTCGAGTTCCGCTGGGAAGATCAGTTCAACCTGGGACTTGACCCCGACACCGCACGCGATTTTCACGACCAGACATTACCCAAAGCTGCCATGAAAACCGCGCACTTCTGCTCGATGTGCGGCCCCCACTTTTGCAGCATGAAAATTACACAAGATGTGCGAGAGTACGCCGCCGGGCGAGGTGTCGAAGCAGAAAAAGCCTTGCAGCTAGGAATGCAGGAAAAGGCCGTAGAGTTTGTGAAACAAGGCAAACAGCTGTATTCCCGCGCTAAATAACACGCAAACCGGTGGCACGAAACTCTGCTGGAGTTGTCCCTGTCAGGCGTCGGAAAACACTGGTGAGATGACTTTGACCCGAAAAGCCCGTCAGCAGCGCAATCTGACTGATGGGCTGATCGGACTTGAGCAATAAGTGACGGGCACGCTCGATGCGGCGCTGAACCACATACTGGTGCAACGATTGCCCGACCTGCTTTTTAAAGGCGCGCGCAAAAAAATGAGGGCTATAGTCGGCAACGCCTGCCAGGGCAACCAGGCTTAAGTCCTGATCTAGCGCGGTGTCAATGTAATCGAGCACGCGCTGTACGCCCTGACGGGAAATACGTGCACTTTGCGCAGCTTGCGCCCGTTGCCGAATGACCCCGTCCCCCAGTGCATATAAAGTTTGCACCGCCATGGTGTGTGCCAGAGCATCGGTATAAAGGCGACCGCCCGTACCGGACGGCGCACGCAATTCGGACAACACGGCCAGCGCCAGTTGCTCCAGCAGCGGCTCGCTCTCACCCAGTATGGGCCTGATTTCAGCGCGACGCATATCGCCCTCGTACACCTCGGCAACAACCTGTTCGACAAGTGTCCGTCGCAAATACAGCAGCATGACCTGCGGCGCGCCAGCCACCTGCCATTGCGACTCGGTGTTAGGCGGGATTGTGCCGAAACATCGGGGCCGCAGGTCGGCCGAGTGCGTTTGCCCCGTACCCGGCAGACGCCGCCTGATATGCGCGGAACCGGCGACACAGTACGCCAGACAGAGGTGATCGACAGCCGGAACCGTAGCAGACCAGGATTGTTCGGTAGCCAACGATGCGTAAACATGCCGCCAGCCGAGGCCTTCGCTTGACACCACAAGACGATTACCCGCCAAAGAAGCGATGCGATGGGTCTCGCGGGACGGAAACTCTGCTTGGCTGGCCATAAGCTGCTTTTGCGCACAGGCGCGCACGGTTTAATGGTCTATCGGTCAATTCAGGCGAACGTCATCGTCTCGCCTCCCAATCACTATAAAGCATGACACCTCCGTCAACGGCACACATCGGGGTTAATCCCGATCCAGAATTTGACAAGCACCCACAGAAATCGAGTATCGGACCGCCGCGCTGCTCACGTAAAGTCAAGCCTTCTCAACTAAAACCTCGACTTCCTATGACTCATACCGACGTTCTTGTTATTGGGGGCAGCCTTGTCGGGCTGTCGGCAGCAGCCATGCTGGCACACCAGGGCATTTCGTGCCTTTGCATCGAGCGCCATCAGGGGACGGCCATTCACCCCCGGGCCGGACACTTCCATTTACGCACGCTTGAGGCATTTCGAGCCATTGGCCTGGAAGCCGCCGTACGCAAAGCATCTGAAGCGCAGTTTGATCCGGATGGCGGCATCAACGCCGTCGAGTCGCTGGCCGGCCGGGAAATAGCCCAATACATTGCCAACCTGAATGCCGGTGTTGAGCAGTACAGCCCCAGTCGTCGGCTGTTCATGACACAACAAAGCCTGGAACCCTTGCTACGAGAGCGCGCCCAGGAACTGGGCGCCGCACTAAACTACAGCACCGAACTCGTCGATTTCACGCAAGACGATCAGGGCGTTACGGCCAGGGTACGCCATCTCGACACGGGTAAAGAAGACAGTATCCGCGCCAAGTACATGATTGCCGCCGACGGAAACCGCAGCCCGGTCAGGCATAAGCTCGGCATCGATATGACCGGACACGGCGAGCTGTCGCACAGCGTCACGCTCTACTTCAAGGCCGACTGCAGTCGTTGGCTTGAAGGCCGTAATCTGGGTGTGATCTATGTGAATAATGACAAACTGCGGGGCTTCTTCCGTATGGTGCGCAGTGGTGAAGCCGGGTTTCTGGTGGTCAATACTGCGGGCGACATCAGCGACCCGCAGGCACACAACATTGCCGACGTCATTACGCCGCAACGGGCCGAAGCACTGGTTCGCGATGGCATTGGCGACGCCACTGTACCCATTGCGATTGAAGACATAGCACGCTGGCGCGCCGTCGCCGATGTCGCAACGGCGTTTTCAAACCAACGGGTGTTCCTGGCCGGCGATGCCGCGCACGTCGTGCCGCCTACGGGTGGGTTTGGTGGCAATACCGGGGTGCAAGATGCACATAATCTGTGCTGGAAACTGGCCCTGGTCATCAAAGGCATAGCGGCACCCGCACTTTTAAGTACCTACGATGCCGAGCGTCGCCCTGTTTGCGCGCTGACCATCGAACAGGCCTACACACGTTACGTGCTTAGAATCCACCCGGAACGTGATCGCACCGGCATGCAGCCCCTGGTCGACGACCTGAACATGGAAATCGGATACTTATACCGCTCGGCCGCCATCGCTACGCTAAAAGAAGACCACAATCTGGTTTACGAAGACCCGCGCACCGCCACAGGCCGCCCTGGCAGCCGGGCGCCGCACTTGCGACTTAACCATAACGGCACACCGTGCGCCGTGCTTGACCTGGCCGCAAAAGACCACCTGTTGCTGTGCGGGGCTGCGGGCCGAAAGTGGGCCGAAGCGGCGGCAGGCGCGGCAAAAATCCTGGGGCTGCCGCTCGCCGTCCATGTCTTGAACGCCGAATCTCCTGCAAATACCGAATCCGTCGGGAACCCGACAGGCTCACTCCAAGACGTCGAGCACCAATTCGAGTCTCGCTATCAGGTCTCGAGCAGCGGCGCCGTGCTGATCCGCCCCGACGGCTTCATTGCATGGAAGGCGCCTTCAGACGAAAACGCACGGCCCGGATACATGGAAGACGTGCTGGCCTGCGCTTTAGGCAGAGGGTAACTGGCAGCGCCAAAAGTGCATTGCAAAAAATAAACCCCGCTGCAAAAAACAGAGGGGTATCAACAATCTGAAACGGGGCCGAAGCCCCGTTTTTTACACCACTTGCCGCTTTACTTGCGCGTCAGCTGGCTGATGTCGCGTACCGCACCACGGTCGGCCGAGGTGGCCATTGCAGCGTAGGCCAGCAACGCCTGCGACACCACACGCTCGCGGCTTACCGGCTTCCAGGCTTTATCTCCACGCGCTTCCATAGCCGCGCGGCGCTGCTCGAGCTCGGCATCGGAAATCGCCAAATTGATGATGCGATTCGGGATGTCGATTTCGATGGTGTCGCCATCGTTGACCAAACCGATATTGCCGCCTTCGGCCGCTTCGGGTGAGGCATGGCCAATAACCAGCCCCGACGAGCCCCCGGAGAAACGGCCGTCGGTAAGCAACGCCGACGACGCACCCAGGCCTTTGGATTTGAGGTAAGACGTGGGGTACAGCATTTCTTGCATGCCGGGGCCACCTTTAGGGCCTTCGTAGCGAATGATGACGACGTCGCCCGCCTTGACTTCGTCTTCAAGAATGCCTGCAACGGCGTCTTCCTGGCTTTCGTAGACGCGGGCCTTGCCCGTGAACTTGAGAATGCTGTCGTCGACACCGGCGGTTTTAACAATACAGCCGTTGGGCGCCAGGTTGCCGTACAACACCGCCAGGCCGCCGTCTTGCGAATACGCATGCGCCTTGTCGCGGATACAACCGTTTTCGCGATCGACGTCTAGGGTGTCGTAATAACGGTCTTGGCTGAACGCCACCTGGGTAGGGATACCGCCTGGGGACGCACGGAAGAATTCGAGCACTTCGGGGTTGACATCGGGAGACTTGACGTCCCATTGCTTGATGGCGTTACCCAGCGTGCCACTATGCACGTTACCCACGTCAAGATTCAGCAAACCGGCCCGGGCCAGTTCGGCCAAAATACCAATAATGCCCCCGGCACGATGCACGTCTTCGATATGGTATTTGTCGGTCGCCGGCGCCACTTTAGACAAGCAGGGCACGCGACGCGAAATGTGATCGATGTCGGACATCGTGAAGTTGACGCCGGCCTCTTGGGCGGCGGCCAACAGGTGCAAAACAGTGTTGGTTGACCCGCCCATGGACACGTCGAGCGTCATGGCGTTTTCGAAAGCTTCGAAGGTGGCAATACTGCGCGGCAATACCGAGGCGTCGTCTTGTTCGTAGTAACGCTTGCACAGGTCAACCACCAATTTGCCGGCGTTTTCGAACAACGTTTTACGGCGCGCATGGGTAGCCACAATGGTACCGTTACCAGGCAACGACAAGCCCAGGGCTTCGGTCAGGCAGTTCATGGAGTTGGCGGTAAACATGCCCGAACACGAGCCGCAAGTGGGGCATGCGCTACGTTCGATTTCGGCCACTTCGGCGTCAGACACTTTATCGTCAGCCGCTTTAACCATGGCATCGACCAGGTCGAGCTTCATGATGATTTTTTTGCTGGTGGGGTCGATAACCTTACCCGCTTCCATGGGGCCGCCCGACACAAACACCACCGGGATATTCAGGCGCATGGCGGCCATGAGCATACCGGGGGTGATTTTGTCGCAATTGGAAATACACACCATGGCGTCGGCGCAGTGGGCATTGACCATGTATTCGACCGAGTCGGCGATGAGTTCGCGCGAGGGCAGCGAATACAGCATACCGCCGTGGCCCATGGCGATGCCGTCATCGACCGCAATGGTGTTGAATTCTTTGGCTACGCCGCCGGCCGCCTCGATTTGGCGGGCAACCAGTTGCCCCATGTCTTTAAGGTGAACGTGACCGGGCACAAACTGGGTAAACGAGTTGACGACGGCAATGATGGGTTTTTCGAAGTCGCCGTCTTTCATGCCGGTGGCACGCCAAAGCGCGCGGGCACCAGCCATGTTACGGCCGTGAGTCGAGGTACGGGAACGATATTGGGGCATGGAAATTCTCTGCAAATGTTGCGCTTGGATTTTTCAATGATACCAAGTATGAGGAGCTAGCGTTGATCAAAATCAAACTCGGCAAGCCCCTGATATGCCACGATGAATACATGTTCTAGGCGTGACCTGCAACAGCACTGGCCACAAGCCGCACCGCCGCCTGCCCAACAACAACGCCGGCGGCACTACCCAAGGAGCCCGCAATGTCGTTACCCCACAAGATGAATGCCATGGTGTACCACGGCCCTGGCCAAAAAGCCTGGGAGTCGGTCGACACACCGAAAGTCCTGCACCCCACCGACGCCATCATACGTGTAACCAAAACCACCATTTGCGGCACCGACCTGCATATTCTCAAGGGCGACGTACCCGCAGTGACCGACGGCCGCATTCTTGGGCACGAGGGCGTAGGCATTGTCGAAGCTGTCGGCGACGCCGTCAGTAACTTCAAACCCGGCGACCGGGTCCTGATTTCGTGCATTACCTCTTGCGGCAAATGCGAATACTGCAAAAAGCAAATGTATTCGCACTGCGAAGACGGCGGCTGGATTTTGGGCCATTTAATCAATGGCACACAGGCCGAATACGTACGCATACCTCATGCCGACAACAGCCTGTACCCGATTCCGGCCGGGTCCGACGAAGAAGCGTTGGTCATGTTAAGCGACATTTTGCCCACTGGCTTTGAAATCGGCGTGCTTTACGGCGCCGTAAAGCCGGGCGATACCGTGGCTATTGTGGGGGCCGGCCCGGTGGGCATGGCATCTTTACTGACGGCGCAGTTCTATTCGCCGGCACGCCTTATTATGGTCGACGTTGACGACGCCCGCCTGGATATGGCCATGAAGTTCGGCGCAACCGAAGTCATCAACAGCACCAAAACCGATGTCGCCGCGCATATCAAGGCCACCACCAAAGACGGCGTTGATGTGGCCATAGAAGCCGTGGGTATCCCGCAAACCTTTGACGTCTGCCAGAACATCATCCGCCCTGGGGGCCATCTGGCCAACGTCGGCGTGCACGGCACCAGCGTCGACCTGCAAATCCAGAAGCTCTGGATCCAGAACGTGACGATTACGACCGGGCTGGTCAATACCAACACCACCCCCATGTTGCTCAAAAACGTAACATCGGGCCGCTTGCAGCCCGAAGGGTTAATTACGCACCGCTTTACATTCAACGACTTCCCGAAAGCCTACGAGGTCTTCGGGAACGCCGCCAAAGAAAAAGCGATGAAAGTCATTATCAGCAACGATTAAGCCAGGCCCCGGCGTCAGATACGCCGGGCCGTGAGGAATGAATCAACCACGGCGCTCGCATGAGCGCTTCAGATTGCTGACAAACCCTCGCGTAAAACCGAGGGTTTGTTCATAATGGGGCATGCTAAAAGAACCTACTGCCTATCAGCATGAGCTTGAGATGGTGACGCTGGAATCGCTGGTTCCTC
>NZ_JACJUU010000003.1 GCF_014237865.1 Pusillimonas minor | reverse complement strand
GCGAGGAACCAGCGATTCCAGCGTCACCATCTCAAGCTCATGCTGATAGGCAGTAGGTTCTTTTAGCATGCCCCATTATGAACAAACCCTCGGTTTTACGCGAGGGTTTGTCAGCAATCTGTAGCGCGATGCAAACATCGCGCTATTTTTTTGCCCTTTGGCCCAACCCGGTGGTTGCCCGTCAGTTAGCAGCGCTTCAGGCGCCGCTTGCGGGTGGGCGGCTGACGCACCCGGCCGATTTCCACCTGACGCTGGCCTTTCTGGGGCAGCCTCAACCCGGGCAACACGCGGCATTGCGCCGTATAGCGCAAACCCTGCCGCGCCCGGCTTTCGAGCTCAGGCTTGATCGGGTCGATACTTTTGAACGGTTAAAGCTGGCATGGGTAGGGCCGTCGGCGGTGCCTGCTGCCTTACTGGCGCTGCGCGACCAGTTGGGCCACGCGCTGGATCAGGAAGGTATCTGGTACGACAAACAATTTTCATTTCGCCCGCACGTTACCCTGGCACGCAAGGTAACCGTGGCGCCGCGGCCGCTGGGCGCGCCGGTGATCTGGTGGGCAGACCGATTTGTCCTGGCGCATTCACACCCGCAGCCGAATGGGGCAAAATACAGCCTTGCATAATTATTTTTGAGGTTGAAGCGTATGTCAGTTGCCCCGCGTCGTCTGGTGTTGTTGCGTCATGCGCATTCAGGGCATGGTTCGGGGCTGCCCGACATCGAGCGTACCTTGTCCGAACGGGGCCTTAACGAAGCACTGGAAATGGGCGCCTATATGGCGCAAGAAGGTGTGATGCCGCAACGGGCCATTGTGTCGGTAGCTCAGCGTACACGCGAAACCTGGTCGGCGGTTCAGCGCCAGTTGCCCGGCCAGGTGCCGGCAGTATTCGAGCCGAAAATTTACGAGGCGTCGGTGCAGGCACTGCTTGAAGTAATTCAGGCAGCGCCCGACAAATACGAAAGTGTGGTGCTGGTGGGGCATAACCCCGGCATTTCTGCGTTGGCCATGCGCCTTATCGGGCGCGGCAGCAAAAATGCCGTGGTCAGGTTACGCCACGAATTTCCGCCGGCGGGGCTGGCGGTTATCGATTTCCCCGATGCGGTGTCGTGGGCCGACATTACCGATCATTCAGGGGTGCTCGAGCGTTTTGCAACGCCCGTTACCGATTAAGCCGTTGGCTTAGCGACGGCGACGCGGTGCGCCGGTAACCGGGGGGCGGCCTTCGATGTGGCGGAAAATAATACGGGCCTTGCTCAGGTCGTAGGGCGACATTTCTAGTTTGACTTTGTCGCCGGCCAGAATACGGATGTGGTGCTTGCGCATTTTGCCGCCGGTATAAGCGACAACAGGGTGGCCGTTCTCGAGGGTGACGCGAAAGCGGGAATCGGGCAGAACTTCAGTCACCGAGCCATTCATTTCAAGTAATTCTTCTTTTGCCATAGGACGTTTCCTTTGTAAAAACAAACCTTGGCCGCAACGCCTTGCGCATTGCAGCAAAATTGTGAGCCCCTGGGTGGGGCAGCCGCCGTAAAACGGAACAAAAAGCGTAGCTGAGGCTACGTAGTGCAGGTGCACGCGGTGTGGCACCCAAATTGACAGCAAGGCCACCGCGATGGGTAATGCGCCTTGCCGATTGAACGATGCCCTTTGACTACAGGGGCAAGCACTTCTTTAGGGTAACGTGCCCGGGGTAGGGTGTCAAGGAAAACCCTAATAAAACAGTTTAGTTCAGGATGCGGTCGATGATATGGCGTTCGCCGGCAAAATAATGCTTCAGGGCAAAGGCAATATGGCCCAGGGCCAGCACCAGCAAAACGTAGCCCAGCAGGCTATGGAAATTACTGCCCAGGTCGGTCATCCAGGTGATTTTCAGGCTTTCGTCAAAGCCGGGCATTAACGGGATGCCAAACGGCGAGAATTCGCGGCCCGAGCCGTACTGGCGCAGCAGGGCCACAATGGGTACGACCAGCATAAGAACGTAAAGCACAACGTGCCCCACACGTGCGGCCTTGCTGATTGCGGGCGGGCGCCGACGCAGGTTAAGCAGCGCCCAAAGCACACGAACCACAATAAGCAACATCAGCAAAAAGCCCACTGACTTATGCGTGCCCCACAAGAACTCGTCAAGGGCACTGTCTTCGGCCAGAAAATGAGTCAGTGCCGACGTAAATTGCCATGCCAGCAGTAGGGCCATTGCCCAGTGCAAAATACGTGTCACGCGGCCATAGCGTTCGGGGGAGTCGCATGTCGATGAATGTTGCTGCATGGCGGGTTCCTTCTTGATGGTGTGCAAAATGTACGGGGCAGGCTGTGTTGCGGCAGGGCTAATGTCCGCCAAATACAAGCATGAAAAGCAGACATATTTACCGTGCCTGGTGTCGTCGGTAACCATAATAAACCCAGGGTTTTTCGTCCAGCGAATTTTTCGTGACAAGGTCGCGCTGCGTGGGTGCGGCGTCGTGCAGGTGGGTATCTGACCGACGTTCAGCCCTTGATCGGCATGCGGGCTTCCCGTAATCTTTTAACTGTGCGGTTACGTTACAGGTTGAACTTATGTCTGCAGTAATGCCCATCCCCTCCAACTGGACGCTCGACAACGTGCCGCTGGCGCACGTTGATGTTGATCGCGTGCGCGACAACGAAGACTTGTTCTATATGGTGGTTGGTGCTTCGTTTGTCGAGATTGCGGCCGACTTGTACACCCAGAACCTGATTGATTATTTTGGCAACGACCCCGAAGTAGCCACATGGCTGACGCAGCAATGGCAACACGAAGAGGTGCGCCACGGCCGTGTGTTAAGGGCTTATGCTCAGCATGTGTGGCCCGAGTTCGACTGGCAACGCGCGTACGATGCCTTTTATGCCGAATATTCGCAAATGTGTACGGTCGACGAATTCGAGCCCACCCAGGGGCTTGAAATGGTGGCGCGGTGCGTGGTGGAAACGGGTACTGCAACGTTTTACACGGCGTTGTCGCGTCAGGCGACCGAGCCGGTGCTGGCGGGCATTGCCCAACGTATCCGCGCCGACGAGGTCAACCACTACAAGCATTTTTATCGGTATTTTCGCAAGTATCAGCAGGCGCAGCCGCCAGGCCGCTGGAAGATCTTCCAGGCGCTCAAGCGCCGGGTACTCGAAGCGCGCGCGTCTGATGCCGATTGTGCGTTGTGGCATGTGTATCAGTTGCACGAAGGCGAAGCAACAGCCGATCGCGCCCGGTTCAAGCAGCTGTGTCGTCGCCTGGGCCGTGGCTTGCAACGTCACTATCCGGTAGAAATGGCGGTAAAAATGGTGGTCAAGCCGCTCGATCTGCCGGCTGTGGTTGGGCGGATTATTCTGGCGCCGCTTTCAAAAGCTTCGGCCTGGTTACTGCGCTAACGCAGCAAGTGCGCCAGTCGTGCAGCCAGGTTCGGGGTTGTTGCGCAATGCTATCCGGGCATTGGCATCAAGACCGGGTTGGCGGGTCGATACAGACTCGGGGCCAATGCGCTAAGACCAGTCAACGTCGAAGGCTTTAATGGCCGGAATGCATTCTTTGGCCGCGCGTCGGCCTTCTTCGATGGCTTCGGTTGCCCGATGAAAATCCATGAGCCCTAAATGAGCCAGCCGGGGCGCAATCACGATGTGTGGGGGCTCGCCCACCATGCGGCTGCGCGTAATGCGTTCTTGCATAATATTGATGCTCGAGGCGACCACATCGAGCACTGAAGGGATCTCGGGCTCTTCGGGTTTGTTGCGGTCGTGTTCGGGCGATTCGGGCAACAGGGCGCTTAAATTATTTTGCAGCTTGCTGAACCAGTCATCGTCCTGGGCCGGCGGCGATTCTGACTCGGCTTGCGGTGCGGGGTCGCGGCGCAGGTGCCGCCCCAGCAGGTCTGAATTGAGGTCAACCGCGATCAGGATGTCGGCCCCCATGGCGCGGGCCAGCGACACCGGCACCGGGTTGACCAGCCCGCCGTCGACAAGAATTTGCCCGTTGTGCCGGACCGGCGCAAACAAGGCGGGTAATGCAATAGAGGCCCGGACGGCCCCCAACGTGCTGCCCGAACGCAGCCAGATTTCGGCCCCGTTGTGCAACGATGTGGCCACGGCGCCAAAGGGGATATCGAGCGCTTCGATGTCGCGGTCTTTGAACTTGCGTTTAAAGAACCCCATCAGGCGTTCGCCCTTGAGCATCCCCCCGGTCAGCGTGATATCCATGAACGAGACGACATCGCGCAAGCCCAGCTCGCGCACCCAGGCGTCGAGCTCGTCGAGCCCGCCGGAGGCGTGTACGGCCCCGACCAGCGCACCAATGGATGTGCCGCAGATGATGTCGGGCTTCAGGCCGGCTTCGCGCAGGGCCTGGATGACGCCGATATGCGCCCAGCCGCGCGCCGAGCCGCTGCCCAGAATAAGCCCGACTTTAGGACGAAAGCGACGGCGGGCCGTCATGGCAGGACCCCCTTGACGATCAGGACCTCGCGCAGCATGTCCAGGCGCTCGGCCGGATCGGCGGTTTCGAGCAGGACGGCCTTTTGCGTGGGTGGCAGAGGCAGCAGTTCAGCCCAGCGGTTGGCGACCCAGCCGCAGTCCTCAAGCCGGTAGGGGGCGGACACCGGCATCGCTTCCGGCGGCACGCCCTCGCGTTGCAGGTCGGCAATGACGCGGCCGAGCGCATCGGCGCAATCTTGCAGGTCTTGCGGGATGCCAATGGCAGGGTCGGGGTCGTGGAGGGTGACGTTGCCCGTCCACAAGCCGCCTGGCTTTTGCTCGAACGTGTTAAGCGTGAAGCGTTGCGTGCCTCTGGCCCGGACTTGCATCAGCCCGGTCATTGGCGTTGCGACCTCTTCGATGGTGACCAGTGTGCCCGACGAAACAAAGGTTTCGCGCGAGGCCGGTTGCCGGACCTCGGTACCGCTGGTCAGTGCTACAACGCCAAAGCCTGTGTTGTTCTCAAGGCAGCGCCGGATCATGTCCAGGTAGCGTACCTCGAAGATACGCAGATGAATGACGCCGTCGGGAAACAGCGCGCGGGCGAGGGGGAAGAGGGGCAGCGGAGTCATGGGTGGAATAATGCCATAAAGCGAAAGCGCGGGGCCAGGCTGGCGGCAGTTTGCTTTGCTTGCAATAGAAACTTTAAAACATCAAAGGCTCGCAAGGCCCAAAACTTCCACAGGTTTTAAGCGCTTCAAAGGCAAAATGTTTGCAGGCTGCTATGCGCTGGCACCTTCGCATGCTGCAAAATAAACTATAGATTGCATTGAAAACTATATTTTCGTATAGTCGTTCAAAATACATTAGAAACAAGCATCAGGAGACAACTATGAACCAGCCCCAGGCTCCCCTGGGCGCGCTGTTTGCTGCGCCCGCCGTTACCGTTACCCGCCGTGCCGATGGCAGCACGCTGCTCGAAAACCCCGTAGCACTCGAACCCTACGCCCGATGCGCAGGCGAGTATCTTGAATACTGGGCCGACGAAGCGCCCGATCGCTTGTTTTTGGCAGAGCGCAGCCCGGCCGGGCTATGGGCGGGCGTGACGTATCGTCAGGCGCTCGACAAGGTGCAGCGCATTGCGTCGTGGTTGCTCGAACGCGGCTACGGGCCGGCTCGCCCGGTGTGTGTGTTGTCCGACAACGAGGTCAATCATGGGCTGTTGATGTTGGCGGCCATGCATGTCGGTATTCCCTATGCCGGGATTTCGCCCGCTTACTCGTTGCTGTCCAAAGATCACGCCAAACTCAAGAATCTGGTGCAGCGTCTTGACCCCGCGCTTATTTACGTGGGCGGTGCGGGCAAGTTTCAGGCTGCGCTTGCGGCCATCGAAGGTCTGCATCACGCCCAGGTCGTGGTAGCCGACGAAGACGCCTTGCCAACCGAGGCGGCACTGCATTTTTCAGATTTGCTTGAAGACGTTGACCTGGCTGCTGTGCATCGTGCCTATGCCGCTGTTACCCCGGACACGGTTGCAAAAATTTTGTTTACGTCGGGCTCAACCGGCTATCCCAAAGGGGTCATCAATACCCAGCGTATGCTGTGCGCCAGCCAGCAGGCCAAGCGGCAGGTCTGGCCCTTTTTAACCGGGCAGCCGCCGGTATTGCTCGACTGGCTGCCCTGGAATCACACCTTTGGCGGCAATCACAACTTCAATCTGATTCTGGCCAACGGCGGTACGTTCTACCTGGACGGCGGCAAGCCGGTTCCCGGTTTGTTCGATACGACACTGAATAATTTGCGCGAAGTGGCGCCCACCTTGTACCTGAATGTGCCCAAGGCCTTCGACATGCTGGTCCCGGCGCTGCGCGAAGATGCCGATTTGCGCCGTAATTTCTTTTCGAAACTGCAGGTGATTTTTTACGCGGCAGCTGCGTTGCCACAACACCTGTGGGACGGCCTTATCGAATTGTCCATCCAGGAACTGGGTTATGCCGTGCCCATGGTGACGGCCTGGGGGTCGACCGAAACCTCGCCGTTGGCGACTGACTGCCATTTTCAGGCCGACCGTTCCGGCGTGATCGGGGTGCCCGTGCCCGGGGTGTCGCTTAAATTGGTGCCCAGCGGCGACAAGCTGGAAGTACGTGTCAAGGGGCCGAACGTGACGCCGGGTTATTTCAACCAGCCCGATGTTACGGCAAAAGCCTTTGACGACGAAGGGTTCTACCTGATTGGCGATGCGGCAAAATTTGCTGACCCGGCTCGCCCCGAAGCCGGGCTGGTGTTCGACGGGCGGGTGTCCGAAGACTTCAAACTGATGACGGGGACCTGGGTGAGTGTGGGCAATTTGCGCGTCAAAGGCATCGAAGCCATGACGCCCGTGGCGCAAGACATTGTCGTGACCGGTCACGACCGCAATTCGGTGGGCTTTCTTATTTTCCCGAACGTGGCGGCATGCCGGCGTCTGGCGGGCCTGGCCGACGACGTTGCGGTTGCCGACGTGCTGGCGCACCCGGCTGTGCGCGACCGGGTAAGCGCCGGTTTGCAGGCGTTGCATGCCGCAAACCAGGCCAGTTCTACCTACGCCGACCGCGCCTTGCTGTTGACCGACCCGCCGTTGGTGGATGCCGGTGAAATTACCGACAAGGGCTACATTAATCAGTCGGCCGTGCTCAAGCAGCGCGCTGCGCTGGTGCAAACCTTGTACGCCGACGATGCCGCCAAAGACGTCATTTACTTGTAATGCCGGTACCGCGATGAACGCGCTAACTGACACGCCCGACGACACGGCCGCCTTGTCGCGGCGCTTGGGCCTGCGTGTGCGTTCGGCCCGCGCCGCCCGGGCCATGACCATGAAACAACTGGCCACCGAGTCGGGCATTTCATTGCCGTATTTGTCGCGCGTCGAGCGAGGCGACGGCAATGTCTCGATTGCCGTGTTGCACCGGCTGGCCCGCGCACTGAACGTTTCAACTCACGCGCTCTTGTCCGATCACGACCGTTTTGGCGCTGATTACGCCCTGATTGTCGAAATGCTCAAGCGCCAGTCGCCCGACAGCTTGCGCAGTATTCGCAGTTGGCTGGTCAGTCACCTCGATCAGCAGTCATCGCAGCAGGGCGGTGTCAAGCGCATTGCTTTAATTGGTTTGCGGGGGGCCGGCAAATCTACCCTGGGCCCGGCACTGGCGCAGCAGCTGGGGGCGCCGTTTATCGAACTGAACGCCCAGGTGGCCCAAATGGCGGGCATGTCGCTGAATGAGGTGTTTTCCATTTACGGGCAGGCAGGTTATCGCCGTCTTGAACGGCAGTGCCTTGAAGCGGTGATTGCCGGTCATCCGCAGGTGGTTTTGGCTACCGGCGGGGGCATTGTGGCCGAACCGGCGACCTACGAAGTCTTGCTGCATTCGTTCTACACAGTTTGGTTGCATGCCCGGCCCGAAGCGCATTTTCGACGTGTCATGGCCCAGCACGATGCCCGCATTGCCACGCCGCAGTTGCGTGACGAAGCGATGGCCAATATTGTCAGTGCGCTGGCGGCGCGCAGCACCTTGTACGCGCTGGCCCATGCCGATATTGACACGACGGGATTGACCACACAGGCGGTCCTCGCTCGGGCGTTGGCCTTAATCGACCAACATATTTTTTCTACCAACAAAGGGGTTGCTTCATGAGTGTTTCTACACGGGTCATCAACACGGTGGGCGTGGTGGGTACCGGAGTTATCGGCGCCAGCTGGGCGGCTTATTTTCTGGCCCAAGGGTTGGCGGTACGGGCAACCGACCCCAGCGCCGGCGCACACGAACGGCTGCTGGCGACCATTGATGCGTTGTGGCCCAGTCTTGAACGCATTGGCCTGGCGCTCGGCGCCGACAAGCAGCGTATTGAATTTTTTGCCGACCTCGAAACCGCATTGTCCGGCGTGGACTTTGTTCAGGAAAACGGGCCCGAAAAAGAAGACCTGAAAATTGATTTGTTCAAACGCATGGACGCGGTACTTGATGCCGACATCGTGCTGGCCTCCAGTTCGTCGGGGTTGTTGATGAGCCGTATCCAGAGTGCTTGCCGGTTTCCCGAACGCGTTGTTCTGGGGCATCCCTTTAACCCGCCGCATCTGATTCCGCTGGTTGAAGTCATTGGCGGGGCGCAAACCTCACCCGATGTGGTCGAGCGCACCATGCGCTTTTATGCCGACATCGGCAAGCGCCCGATTCATCCGCGTAAAGAAGTCAAAGGACATATTGCCAACCGCTTGCAGGCGGCGCTGTGGCGCGAGGCCTTTAACCTGGTCGACCAGGGGGTGGCCAGTGTCAGCGATATCGACGCCGCCATTGCACACGGCCCCGGTTTGCGCTGGGCTTTGTTGGGGCCGTTCATGAACTTGCATTTGTCGGGCGGCGCGGCCGGTATCGAACACTTGCTGGACCATCTTGGCGGGCCGATTGAAGACTGGTGGCACGACCTGGGCGACCCGTCGATGACGCCCGAGCTTAAGCAAAAAGTGGCACAAGGCGTACGCGAAATGCTGCAAACGTATGCCGAGCAAGACTTCGTGCCCGAGCGCGACCGGCTGTTGGTGGACTTGGTGGCGGCAAAAACCGACAGCGGCCAGTTGCCATAAGCCATAAGCAATGGCTCAGGCGAGCCATGCGCCGTGTTCGAAGCGGTACCGGCCGGTCAAGGCATATTTTTGGGCGTGGCCTTTACGTTCAGGGCGGTGACCAGCGCCAGATGCGCTTGGGGTGAGCGGGGTCGTCTTCATTGGCGGGCACGACCGGCGCTTCAAGCGCGATTTCTATGGCCTGGTCAACGTTGTCCAGCAAAACAATGTCCAGCTGTTCGCGGGCTTGTGCGGGCAGGTCGTCAAGGTCTTTGGCATTGCGGGCGGGCAGCATCACGCGCTTGATGCCGGCCTGAAGGGCGGCGAGCAGTTTTTCTTTGATACCCCCCACCGGCAGTACCAGGCCGCGCAAGCTGATTTCGCCGGTCATGGCCAGGTTGGCATGAATAGGGCGGTTGCTGATCAGGGAGGCCAGTGCGGTATACATGGCAACACCTGCGCTGGGGCCGTCTTTGGGGATGGCGCCGGCCGGCACGTGCACATGGATATCGTGTTTGTCGAAGTAGTCGCGAGGTAAGCCAAATGTCTCGAAGTGGGCTTTGACCAAGGTCAGCGCAGCCTGGGCGCTTTCTTTCATGACGTCGCCCAGTTGCCCCGTCAGAATCAGACGGCCGCTGCCCGGTGTCCGGCTGGCTTCTATGAACAGGATGTCGCCGCCGACCGGCGTCCAGGCCAGGCCGGTGGCGACGCCGGGCAAGCTGGTGCGCATGGCCACTTCGTTTTCGAACCTGACGGGCCCAAGGATGTCGGGGAGCAAGGCCGTTGTGACATGCACCTGGCTCTGGCGGTTTTCGGCAATGGCCATGGCGGCGTAACGGCAGACACTGCCCAGTTCGCGCTCAAGATTGCGCACACCGGCTTCGCGGGTATAACCCTGAATAATGGCGTCGATGACGTCGTCGTCAACCTGGCACTGCACCGGGGTCAGACCGTTAGCCTTGCGCTGTCGGTCGAGCAGGTAACGTACGGCAATCTGGTGTTTTTCGTCGGGGGTGTAGCCTTGCAGCGCGATGACCTCCATGCGGTCGCGCAAGGGGCCCGGGATGTTGTCGAGCACATTGGCGGTGGTAATGAACAGCACCTTCGACAGGTCAAAGCCGATGCCCAGATAATTGTCGCGGAATTCGTTGTTTTGTTCGGGGTCGAGTACCTCGAGCAGGGCGGCCGCCGGGTCGCCGTGGGCACTGGCGGCCAGTTTGTCGATTTCATCGAGCATCAGCACGCAGTTGCGGGCGCCGGCCTTGTGTATGGCCTGGATAATGTTGCCGGGCAGGGCGCCAATATAGGTGCGCCGATGCCCGCGGATTTCGGCTTCGTCGTGTACGCCACCGAGCCCCAGTCTGGCAAACTTGCGGCCTGTTGCCCGCGCAATGCTTTGGCCTAACGACGTTTTGCCCACACCCGGCGGCCCCGTAAAACACAAAATAGGGCTGCGGCCGTCGGGGTTCAGTTTGCGCACCGCCAGGTACTCAAGAATTCTCTTTTTGATTTTGGTCAGGCCGTAGTGGTCGGCGTCAAGGATGTCGCGGGCCTTGGCAATGTCGATAGGCGCCTCGGCCTCAACGTGCCAGGGCAGTTCGATCAGCCACTCCAGATACGTGCGCTGCATGCTGTATTCAGCCGACGCGTCAGACATCTGTTCAAGCCGCTTCAGCGCTTTGCGAGCGGCATCGTTGGCGGCCTCTGGCAGCCTGGCCCGCTCTATTTTTTCGCGTAGTTCGGCAATGTCTGCGCCTTGCTCGTCGTCTTCACCCAGTTGCTCGCGGATGGTTTTCAGCTGTTCGCGCAGCAGATACTCGCGTTGCCGGTCGTCAACGCGCTCTTTGGTTTCTTCGGCAATGGCTTGCCGTATACGAAGCACCTGATCGAGACGGTCGAGGTGGGCAAGAACCTTGTCAAGCCGCGTTTTCAGGTCGAAGGTATCCAGAATTTCTTGCTTTTCTGCCGGCTTGATATCGATCATGCCGGCGACGAAATCGGCAAAAATAGCCGGGGAGGTGATGTTCTTGACAATGCCTGACAAGGCTTCCGGGGCATCGGGCAGCAAGGCGATGACGGCGTCGGTGCGTGTTTTCAGCTGCAGCATGCGTGCATCGATGTCGGGCGAATCGACGTCGGGCTCGGTATAGCGCTCAACCTGGGCGACCTTGAACGGGAACCCGTCCAGCAGCTTGAGGATACGAAAGCGCTGTTCGCCCTGGCAGATGACGTGGTGGTTGTTGTCGGGCGTGGTGATGTATCGCAAGATGCTGGCGCTGGTACCCACTTCGTACAGGTCGTCCTGGCCCGGTTCATCAATCTCAGGGTCTTTTTGCTGGATGATCCCGACGGGCCGGTTGCTGCGCGCTGCCGCCTGCGCGGCCGCAATCGAGGTTTCGCGCCCGAGGCCTATGGGGACGACCAGTTCCGGAAACAGTACAAAGTTACGCACGGGGATCAGGATCAGGGCGTCTTCAGGAATATTCAAATCGTCGACGGCCTGAGGCGCGGTGGCCGGGCGTTCGGCCGCCGGCCCGGTGACGAATGACGGCGCATCGGACGACAGGGACGTGTGTGGGGCAAGGCTGCGGTCGGGGTTTGTCATGGCAACCTC
Source organism: Pusillimonas minor (assembly GCF_014237865.1). Taxonomy (GTDB): domain Bacteria; phylum Pseudomonadota; class Gammaproteobacteria; order Burkholderiales; family Burkholderiaceae_B; genus Neopusillimonas; species Neopusillimonas minor. Next base: position 361,331 of record NZ_JACJUU010000003.1, on the reverse strand, counting down.
CTGATTCAACGCAGTTTTTTCAAGGTCAGGGTCAGGCAACCCTGGCTCAGGCTGGAGTCCTGGATCTGGAAATGCCCGGAGGGTAGCCGGATATGTCGTTCGAAGTGGCCGTAGGGGATTTCCAGCCGCTTCAGGTGCGCGCCCCGGGGGCCGGGCATGGGGCGATGGGCATGAATATGTAATACATCATTTTCGATGGTGACCTGAAGGTTGTCGGAAGCAATGCCGGGCAGTGCAACCATGACCGAAAGCGTGTCGGGTGTCTCGAAAATATCGGCGGGGGGTTCCCACGACGGGCCACGGGTTTGGGCGCTGCCCAACCTGAAGAACTGGCGATGCAGCTGGTCGGCGCGATCGAGCATACTGACCGCGTCGAGCCACATGGTGTTGACGGTTTTACGATGGGCCATGGCGACATCCTGGGCAAATTCAGAGGCTGAATGGACCCGAAGGGGCGGCCCCCGGGCCATGTCGTGTGGCGGGGTACAGACCCCGCCGATGTCAATAATATAGGTCCATTTTGCAAGGGTTGCAATGCGCCGTGCGGCCGGTTCAACGCGGTGCTGCAACCTGATGTTGCAGACGCTATCGTGTCTGACGCGGCCAGGTCAGACCTGGCTGCGCTGCCGTTGTCGGCGTTGATGCGTCATTGCGAAGCGGGTTATGCCGCGTCTTGGGCGGGGCCGGCGTACTCGATGATCAATTGTGCGCTGACCATGCCATTCCAGACGTTCTGATCAAGCCGGTAGGCCGCGTCAATGCATTCGGGCAGTGTTTCGGGGTGGTTGAACCAGATGGCGTCAAAACGCTGGTGGCCGCGCTCCAGGCTAAGCTTCAGGTGCTTGTCTTTCAGAAGGCGCTGATGCCTGACCCAGAACGTATCGCGAAACACAGGTGCGGGGAAGCCGGCGCCCCATACCTGCTGTTGCAACAGGCCGGCAACATCGGCGTTGGCGTAACCGGTTTCCAGCGAGCCGTCGGTTTCGATGATGGGTTCGAAGAATGATTTACCCGACAACGTGCGCACAGCGTCGTCAAAAGCGTCCTGAAACTGAGCATAGGCTGATTCGCGCAGGGTCAGACCCGCAGCCATGGCGTGCCCGCCAAACTTCAGAATGGCGCCCGGCAAACGCTTGGACACCAGGTCGAGTACGTCGCGCAGATGAACGTCGGGAATGGACCGGCCGGAGCCGCGCAGCTCGTCGTCGCCGGCACGGGCGAACGCCAGGGTAGGGCGCCAGTAGGCTTCTTTAAGCCGGGACGCGACCAGGCCTACTACGCCCTGGTGCCAGTCTGGGTGATACACACAGACGCTGGCCCGTTCTGGCTGGTGAGCGGCCTCAAGGTTCGACAGCGCCTGCTCTTGCATTTCGGTTTCAATGCCACGACGCTGCTGGTTAATGCCGTCGAGTTCGCGGGCCAGCCTTAAGGCGTAATTTTCGTCGTCGGTAATCAGGCACTCGATGCCCAGGCTCATGTCGGCCAGACGCCCGGCGGCATTAATGCGTGGGCCCAGTGCAAAACCCAGGTCGAACGCGCTGGCTTGTACCGGGTTACGGCCGGCTACCGCAAACAGCGCACGAAGGCCGGGCTGCATCTGGCCCCGCCGCATTTTGTCGAGCCCTTGTGTGACCAGCAGCCGGTTGTTGCCGTCGAGTTTGACGACGTCGGCGACCGTGCCCAAAGCAACCAGGTCGGCCAGTTGGTCGAGCCTGGGGCCGCCATTGGCCGGGTAGATGCCGCGTGCGCGAAGTTCGGCCCGCAGGGCCAGCATTAAGTAAAAAATAACCCCCACGCCCGCCAGGTTCTTTGACGGAAAGCCGCAGCCCGGTTGATTGGGGTTGACGATGGCCCGGGCCCGAGGCAAAACGTCGCCCGGCAAATGGTGGTCGGTGACTAATACCTCGATGCCGGCGGCCAAGGCGGCCTCGACGCCGTCAACGCTGGCAATGCCATTGTCGACGGTGACCAGGATGTCGGGTTTGCCCGACGGGTGGCGTTCGGCCAGGGCGACCACTTCGGGTGACAACCCATAGCCCGTTTCAAAACGGTTGGGCACCAGGTAGTTGACCAGGGCACCCATACTGCGCAGCGCACGCACGGCTACTGCGCAGGCGGTGGCGCCATCGCAGTCGTAGTCGGCGATGATCAACAGCTTCTTGCGCTGATCGATAGCGTCGGCCAGCCATTGAGCCGCCGTGTCGACATGGGTCAGGGTGCGCGGAGGAATCAGGTTGGCCCATTGCTGTCCGGTTTCGTCGGGGTTGCTCACGCCTCTTGCAGCCCAAAGTCGTGCCAGCAAAGGGTGTACGCCGGCGGCAGTGAGTTGTTCTGCGGCTTTGTCGTTGGCCGGACGTGTTACGAGTTTCGGGGTGACCACCAGTGACTCCAGTTGGTGCGGCCTGGCAGCAGGCGCAACAGGCGCTGCCCCAGGCTCGGGGGTTCAAGGGTAACGATACGGTCTTCGCCCAGCAATACCAGGTGCGCATCAGGCCCCAGGCCGGCAACCCGGGTATTGAAGGCGGCCATAGCCTGCAGCCACGCGGCCCAGTCTGATTGCGCAAAGGCAGCTTCTGCCTCGTACCAGATCTCGAAACCCCCTGCATCGGGCCGGGTCAGCTGCGCAGGAGATGCGCCGCCAAAAACCCAAAGGCTGTTGATGGGCGCCAACCCCATTTGCGCGCGTTCCTGATTGACCGGGTGTTCGTACCACGTCATTTGCAATTCGTTGACCAGGCGCCGCAATGGCCGGGTGGCCGTGTCTTGCGGCCACCAGTCGTTGACACGCGTGGCGCTGACCAGTTGCGGGCTGACGCTGGCCGGCAAAATGTCGGCAGGCAAAGTAATGCGCCAACGTGCGGCACCGGTGTGTGTCAGTTCGAAACCGGGTGCATCGAACAAGGGTTTGGCGGCCTGGAATAAGGCTAAACTCTGCTCTGGCGTAATGGCCAGTTGCGCAGCAGGCAATAAACCGGCGCCGTCTCGCGACGGCGAAACATGTACCAGCTCGGCCAGCCATATGGCTTGGTCGGGCGCGACAGGGGGTTGAGCCCACAGCGGCCCCAGGCCGGCCGACATGTTCTGGCCGCTTTCGGGTACAAAGCCGTGGTGCAGCAGCAGCCAGTATTCCAGGCTGGTGCAGGCGGTGTCCAGCAGGTTGATTTGCGTGCTGCGGGCATGGCTGCCCTCAAAACGGCGCACCAGGTTGGGTGCTGTTTTTACAAGGTGCGGGGTGAGTTCGCGCGCGGTGCCCGGGTTGGGCAGCGCACCGGGGATGACGATCTGCATGGTCGTATTGTAGTGTTAATGACAACGTGGTGATCTGACTGATGTCGTATGTTTTCTGGATAGGGGCCCGGTATGCGGGCCTGGCACGTGCCCGGGGGCGAGCCCGCAAACGCGATCGCTTTGTCTCGTTCATTGCGGGTACGTCGATGGCGGGTATTGCCCTGGGCGTGGCGGCGCTCATTATTGTGTTGTCGGTCATGAACGGTTTCCAAACCCAGGTGCGCGACCGCATGCTGTCGGTGCTGCCGCACATCGAGCTTTTCGTGCCCAGCGCCTCACCCATGCAAGTACTTGAGCAGTGGCGGTCTATCGCCGATCAGGCCGCGTCCGCCAACCCGGCCATTACCGGCGAGGCGCCGTTTGTCTCGGCCCAGGCCATGGTGGCGCGGGGTGAGTCTTTAAACGGCGCGCAAATTCGCGGCGTCGACCCGGCGGCCGAAGCGGCCGTGTCCGACCTGCGCGGCCAAATGGTCGATGGCTCGCTCGACAGCCTGACCCCTGGCGCCTTCAATATTGTGCTGGGCAACCAGTTGGCCCGTTCGCTTGGGGTTACCGTAGGCGACACGGTGATGGTGCTGGCTCCGCAGGGCGCGGTGTCGCCGGCCGGGTTCACCCCGCGCATGCGCCAGTTTACGGTGGGTGGCGTGTACTCTTCGGGCTACTACGAATACGACGTCTCGTTGGCCTTCGTTAACGTCGAGGACGCCGCCCGGGTATTTCGCGATAGCGGCATCAGCGGTGTGCGGCTTCGCATTACCGACATGCAGCAGGCGCCGGTGGTGGCGCGCGAACTGATGCAGGCATTGCCGCCTTATGTACGGGCCAGCGACTGGACGCAAAACAACCGCACCTGGTTTGCTGCCGTTCAGACCGAAAAGCGCATGATGTTCCTGATACTGGCCCTGATTGTGGCGGTCGCGGCATTTAATTTGCTGTCGTCATTGGTGATGGCGGTGAAAGACAAGCAGTCTGATATTGCCATTTTGCGCACCATTGGTGCCACGCCGGCCGACATCGCCCGTATTTTTCTTATACAAGGGGCCTTGATTGGCGTGGTGGGTACCGCTGTGGGCGTAGGCCTGGGCGCGTTGGTGGCCTATAACATCGACGTGATTGTGCCCTTTATCGAAAACCTCATGGGTATTGAGTTTCTACCTCAGCAAATTTATTTCATCAGCGAACTGCCGTCTAATCCGCAGTCAAGCGATATGCTGATTATCGGCCTGACGTCTTTGGTGATGTCGTTGCTGGCCACCTTGTACCCCAGCTGGCGCGCCTCGCGCCTTCAACCTGCGCAGGTGTTGCGTCATGACTGATGTTGTTCAACAAGCCAATGTGCTCGATGCCGAAAACCTGACCAAGCATTATGACGAGGGCGGCAGCCGCATCGACGTGCTGCGCGGCGTCAGTTTACATGTGGCGCCTGGCGAAATGGTGGCCATTGTCGGCGCTTCTGGTTCGGGCAAAAGCACCTTATTGCATGCCCTGGGTTTGCTCGATCAACCCTCGGGCGGCGAAGTGCGCGTTAATAACGAACCTACTGCGGGCTTGTCAGAGGCACGGCGCAGTGCTTTGCGCAACCAGGCTTTAGGTTTTGTGTACCAGTTTCACCATTTGCTGCCCGAGTTTTCGGCGCTCGACAACGTAGCCATGCCATTGATTGTTCGGGGAGAAAAGCGCCCGCACGCGCGCGAGCAAGCTGCGGCCGTGCTAGAGCAGGTGGGGTTGTCGCACCGCGTGGCCCACTTCCCCGGTCAGTTGTCGGGCGGCGAACGCCAGCGCGTTGCCTTGGCGCGCGCCCTGGTTACCCGGCCGGCTTGCGTGCTGGCCGACGAGCCTACCGGTAACCTCGACAGGCATACCGCGCAGTCTATGTTCGACCTGCTGGTACGCGTCAACCGCGAATCGGGTACTGCCTTTGCCATCGTTACCCACGACCAGGCATTGGCCGCGTTGGCGCACCGGCAACTGTATATGGTCGATGGCCGTCTGGTCGAGGCCGAGCAGTACCACGCAACGCATTAACAGCCTGTTGGCAGACGCTGGTCATGCTGATTGATACCCATTGCCATCTTGACGCGGCCGAGTTCAATAACGACCGCGAGGCCGTCATTGCACGGGCCAGCCAGAAGGGCGTGCAGGGTATTGTTTTGCCGGCCGTTGAGGTGGTCAATTTTAGGGCGGTGCAGACATTGGCCCACGCGCTTAAGGGCGGGGCGTATGCCCTGGGCATCCACCCCATGTATGTGCCGCGCGCCCAGACGCATGACCTGGACACGCTGGCGCAATGGCTGCAGGCGCATATCAACGACCCGCGTCTGGTCGCCGTGGGAGAAATTGGCCTTGATTTTTTTGTGCCCGAATTGTGCGAGCCCGCCATGCGGGCGAAGCAACAACGGTTTTACGAAGCCCAGCTCGATCTGGCGCATCGGTTTGGTTTGCCGGTGCTGTTGCATGTGCGCAAGTCACAAGACTTGTTGCTGCAGGGGCTGCGTAAACGCGGGCGCATCGGCGGTATTGCGCACGCCTTCAATGGCAGCTTTCAGCAGGCGGGACAGTTTATAGACCAGGGTTTTGCGTTGGGCATAGGCGGTGCCATGACATTTACCCGCGCATTGCAAATCCGCCGCTTGGCAACACAGTTGCCTTTAGACAGCCTGGTGCTTGAAACCGATGCACCGGATATTGCGCCGGCATGGTTGGGCACGCCCGGCGGGCCGCCTGCCCGAAACGAACCGGCCGAGGTTGCGCATATTGCCATAACGCTAGCCGGCTTGCGTGACATGCCGGTTGAACACGTTATTGAAACCACTTGGCACACGGCGTGTCGTGTGCTGCCCCGGCTGGCGGCAGTGCCTGGGCGCTAACTCAGCCGGGCCCGATTTTTTCAAACCGGGCCCGGGTCTTGCCAAAAGCGGTCAGCTTTTGCAGTGGGCTCAGGCGCGCTTCAGTGCTTTCGGGTCGAACCCGGCAATGCGCTTGTAGCGCATCGACACTTCTTCCAGCTCGTCGGGCGACACGACATCGTGAATGTGCGTAAAGCCCTCGGGCGCGCGCTCGTGCGCCATCTGCATGACCTGTTCCGGCCCATTTAACCGGTTGCGCAAGATCAGGCCTGTGGTGGGCGGAATGCGGTCGGCTTCGTACTCTTTAAGGGCCGCCGGCACGCTGCGATGCCTGCCCGACACCACTTTTTGCAGGTGGTCGGCCAGGCAACGGGCATCAAGAATAGCCTGGGCCGAACCGTTGGAGCCAATGGGATACAAGGGGTGGGCCGCATCGCCCATTAAGGTGGTGTGCCCAAACGACCAGCGCGGCAAGGGGTTCTTGTCGACCAACGGGAACTCGTACACGGCATGCGTACCGGCGATCAGCGCGGGGATGTCGATCCAGTCCCACTTCCAGCTTTGGAACGGGCCCTCGAACACGCTTTTATCTACCCCACGGTTCCAGTCGGTTTTACTCAGGTCGTAGTCGGGTACGGTCAGTTCCGCGATCCAGTTAATGGCCGTCTTACCAGCAGGCGTCTGGTCGTCCAAAATGGGGTAGGCCACAAACTTAACGTCGGGGTGGCCCGCCATGAACATGGTCTTGCCATCTAAAAACGCTGTTGTATAGGTAACTGCACGCCACAAAATACGCCCCGAAAACTGGAAGTCGTCATTGGCGGGGTAAAACTGTTTGCGCACCGCCGAATGAATGCCGTCGGCCCCGATGAGTACATCGGCCTTCACGGTATGGCGTGTATTGGCATCGCGGTTGACGAAGCAGGCGGTGACGCCGTCTTCATTTTCCTGAACCGATTCAAACGTCATGCCGGTATGAAGTCGGTCGGCGCCGAGGCGTTCGATAACGGCTTGGGCCAGCAGCATTTGCAGTTTGCCCCGATGAATGGACAACTGAGGTACGGGGTAGCCGGCAGCTAGGCCACGTGGTTCTTGCCAAATTTTTTGCCCGTGGCAGTTGTAGTAGTGCAGCGCCGACGTGGCCACCGCGTTGCTACTTAGTGTCTCCAGCAGCCCCAACTGGTCCATTTCGTTGGCCGCGTGGGGCAGCAAGTTAATGCCCACACCCAAAGGTTTAAGCTCGGGAACGCTTTCGTAAATCTCGCACTCGATGCCGCGCGCATGCAGCATTAATGCCAGCGACAACCCGCCGATCCCGGCCCCCGTGATGATGACTTTCAATTTTGTTCTCCGTAAATGACGGCGAAATCATAACAAAAGCCAGCGGAATTTCCGGGGTGGGCAAATTGATGCTTTTGGGTGGCGCGCCTTGCGGTGCCACGGTTAGGCTGTTGATTTTGGAGCGCGACAGGGTGAAAGGGCGGCTATGTGCGCTGGCAGTGCTGGGCGGAACGGCAGCGGTGCACGTGTTGCCCCGCATGCCGACCGTGGTCGAATGGGGTGCAGTGGCGCTGATGGTGCTGATGGTCGGCCGTGCGGTGCCTGCCAAATGGCGCTGGCTGTTGTTTGTACTGTGGGCCGGCATTCTTACTTTTGGCATGACGGCCGCGCGTATCGAATATCGGTTGGGCGATCGGCTGGCGGCCACCAACGAAAACAAGGTTTCGCGCGTTGTGCTGCGTGTTGCTGGCCTGCCGAAACTGTCCCCCGACAGCCGTCAGTTCGAAGCCGAGGTGCTGTCGTCGCGGCCGGAGGGCGTGCCTAAACACATTATGGTGACCTGGAATGCCCCGGGGTACGCTGGCGTTTATGGTCGTCGCAATACACCACCGGCTGATTTCCCGGATCTGGTTCCTGGGCAGGTGTGGCGTATGGCGCTGACCTTGAAGTCGCCGTCGGGCGCCCGCAACCCGTCTGCTTTTGATTATGAAGCTTATGTATTCAGCCATGGCATAAGGGCGCTGGGGGCGGTACGTGGCCGGCCTGCCTACATGCGCGACGACGGCTGGGTAGGGATTGGTGGCAGCGCGCAGCGTGCCCGGCATTACGTACGCGAGGCGATGAGGCCGTATATTGAGGGCCTTCGATATGGCGGCGTGTTGCTTGCATTAACGATTGGTGACCAGGCCAGTATTGGGCCTGCCGACTGGGCAACCTACAACCGCGCAGGCTTGACGCATTTAATTTCAATAAGCGGAAGTCACATCACGATGATTGCTGCTATTGGCGGGTTACTCGTGCTGGCCCTATGGAGACGCGCGCATTGGCGGGGCCGTGGTCTGGCAGAGCGGGTACCTGCACAAGTGGCTGCGGCCGTTGCCGCTTTGATTGTCGCTTGGCTGTATTGTCTGCTGGCCGGTTGGGGGGTACCCGCAAGGCGAACATTCCTGATGCTGGCTGTGGTGGCTGCAACCCAGATCCTGAGGGTGCCGTTGTCGATGTCTCGTCTGCTTGCGCTGGTGGCGGTGATTGTGGTGGTGCTAGACCCCTGGGCGCTTTTCGCTAGTGGCTTCTGGCTGTCGTTTGGCGCAGTCTATGTGTTGATGGCCAGTGCGCAATGGTGGGGCCGACATGCTGCCGGTCATCGTCCGGGGCGGCGGGCGTCGATCTGGTTTGCGGTGTACATGGCGGTGGGGCTGCAGCTGGCCATTACGGCGGGGCTCATGCCTTTGCTGGCTTTGATTTTTAACGACGTATCGCTGGTGTCGCCCCTGGTCAATGCTTATGCCATACCGGTGGTCAGTTTCATTGTGACTCCGGTATCGCTACTGGCCGGAGCCGCTGCCATAGTCCCGGGTTTGGGCGATGTGGCGCGGCTACTGGTTTGGGTGGCGCATGGTGCAATGACGCTCATGATGGTCCCCACCGAGGCGTTGGCGCAGTGGTCGTGGGCCAGCTTCTCCGTGGCGTCAGGCCCTGCAACGCTCACCGCGCTGGCGGTGGCGGGGCTGCTTATCGCAATTGCGCCTTATGGCTTGCCGCTCAGGTCGCTCGGTTGGGTGTTCATGGCGCCGGCCTTGTTTTGGTTGCCTGTCCGGCCCGCGCCGGGTCACTGGAAGTTGGTAGCGCTCGACGTGGGGCAGGGTAGCGCGCTGGTGATAAAGACAGCGACACGTACGCTGGTATTCGACACTGGTGTGCGACATGGGCCCGACGCCGACGAGGGCGCGCGTACGTTGTTGCCTTATTTGCGTTCCTCGGGTGTTCGGTCGGTCGACGTGTTGGTGGTTTCGCACGCAGATACCGACCATGCAGGGGGCGCGCTGTCCTTGTTGAAGGCCATTTCGGTGGGGCAGTCTTATACCTCCTTCGCGCTTGAAAAAGACATTGCTAAATCGCAGCGCCTGCTGGGTGATACGCAAGCGGTGACGTTGCCAGACGCAATGACGACCTGTGCTTATGGGGCAACCTGGAACGTTGACGGCGTGACATTTTCTTTTTTGTGGCCCTTGCCCGAGCCACAGCCTGAGCGACAGCGTGCGGCATCAGGGACGCCTAGGCCGTCGTCTGACAAGAGTGTGCGTTCGACTTCAGGCCAGCGCAACCGAAACGCCTGTGTGCTGCGGGTTCAGGGCCAGCACCATAGCGTGTTGTTGACCGGGGATATCGGTGCCGCAGAAGAGCGTCGTTTACTGGCGCGAGGCTTGGGGCCAACCGATGTTGTGGTTGCCGCGCATCATGGGTCTCGGTTTTCGTCGTCGCAGGCTTTTGTCCAGGCCACGCAGCCGACGCATGTCATTTCACAAAATGGCTGGCAGAACCGGTATGGCCACCCGGCACCGGCCGTACAGCAGCGCTGGGAAGCCTCAGGCGCACACTTTTGGCGGACCGATTGGCATGGGGCCTTGACGGTTGACTCAACGGCTGCTGGCCTGCGCGTTACGGCTGAGCGCGTGCAGCATCGACGCTACTGGCAACGTAACGTTGCATTTACCAAGTAAAAACCTGCTCAGGTGATTATTGAGGGGATAACACATGAGTATTGAGACGGAGGGGTAATACCCCATTTTTAGCAGTAATCAGCATTAGAATCGTTTGAAATATTGACCTTCTGTAAAGACTGAAAAGAACTCATATAAAATGAATTTCCAACTGCCCCAGGACACCCGCAATGGCTGTAGCCGCACCTCTTAACGTCGATCTTCACTGTCACTCCTCGTTTTCCGACGGTGTGCTTGCGCCCGAGGCGCTGGCGCAGCGTGCGCACAAGCAGGGCGTGCAGGTGTGGTCGTTAACCGACCACGACGAACTGGGCGGCCTGGCGCAGGCGGCCAAAGCGGCGGCCGACCAGGGGTTGGTGTTTATCCCCGGGGTAGAAATTTCGGTGTCGTGGGCGCGCCAGACCGTGCACATTGTGGGGTTAAATATCGACCCCGAACACGCTGGCCTGGTCAATGCTTTGAACGAGTTGCGCAGCTGGCGCGAAAGCCGCGCCCGCGACATGGGCGACAAACTGGCTACCTTGGGTTTTGACGGGTGCTACGAGGGCGCCCTGACGTACGCCGATAACCCCCAACTGCTTAGCCGTACGCACTTTGCACGGTATATGGTCAGCCGGGGCTGGTTTAAAACCATGCAAGACGTGTTCGACCGCTATCTGGGCGATGGCAAGCCCGGCAATGTGCCCACGCGTTGGGCCTCGCTTGAAGATGCGGTTAACTGGATACGCGCTGCGGGCGGGATGGCGGTTATTGCGCACCCGGGCCGCTACAAGTTCGACGACACCCAGTTCGACGCTTTATACGAGGTGTTTCGCGATGCGGGGGGGCAGGGTATTGAAGTGGTTACGGGCAGCCACCGGCCCGACCAGTACGCCACCTATGCGCAAATTGCAAAACACTATGGCTTTAAGGCGTCGCGCGGGTCCGACTTCCATTCGCCGGACGAAAGCCCGGCCGACCTGGGGGCGTTGCCCCCGTTGCCGCAAGGTTTAAAGCCGGTGTGGGCCGACTGGGTGTAGCGGCAGGCCAGGCCCGGCCCGGGCCTGCAGGGCGGGGTTTTAACCCACGTTGGGCGGGGTGTGGTCGTCGGTAGGGGTGGGGTCGTTCTGGCGGGCGTAGTTGTTGCCGAAAACGCTCATGTAGGAGGGGTAAAAGCTGCAGTACAGCACGGCGGCAATCAACAAGTTAACGGGGGTCATGAGCAGTTGTGCGGTAGCGGCCGACAACCCCAGTTGCATTAAAAAGCCGTCGGCAAACTGCGCACCCAAAAATATAACTGCCCAACTGGCACCGTAAAGCAAAAACGGCCATTTATTGCGCCAGCACGCCACCATCGAAAAGAACAACGCTTGCGTCATACGAATATGATGCCAGCCCACCAGCGCGGGGGCGTGCCAGAAGAACGCCGAAATGAGCACGTAGATAACGGCAAAGGTAATAAACGGGCCTTGCACCGCTTGCAGTAATGCGGCCTCGTCGATACGGCCGTCGGTATTAATGGCGGCCATCAGGCTGTCTAGAAAGGGGACGGTGGCGATCAGCCCGCCCAGCAGGCAGCAGGCCAGGTAGGCCAGCCCCAGCCTGAACAACCCCTTGCGGGCCACGGCGTCGCGCATGGGGGCGAGCCACATGCCCGGCACAATTTGCCGCCCGGCCTCGATGTGACGGCACGCGTTCAGGGTAATAAAGGTAAGCGACGGCATGGCGGCTATTAATGCCATCTGGCCGAACAGAGGGATGAGATACGTGATGGTGATCAGCAGGCCGGTAACCAGGCTCCAGAAGAACATGGCCATGGGCTGGCGCTTGAACAGCTGGATACCGTCGTTGATCCATTGCCAACCGGCGGAATAAGGAAGAATGGCGGCTTGCATGCGCTGTAAGTTTCCAGTTGCGGTAAAAATTTTCGGGGCTTGGGCGAAAGCGCGAACGCGCTTTTTTGGCCCAAAGCGCGTTGCCTTTTAGCCGGCCAAAGCAGGGGCGTTGGCCCGGCGCGCCATCAGCACCCGTTCGAAGTGGGTGGGGTCGTGCGGCTTAAGGGTTTGGGCAGGCCGAGGCAAGAAAAAGTCGTACAGGCGCGACACCCAGAACCGCAGCGCTGCGGCTTGCAGCATAAACGGCCAGGCGGCGGTTTCGGCATCGGTAAATGGGCGGACGGCGGCGTAGGCAGACAGCCAGGCGTTGAGTTTTTCGGTGTTGAAACTGCCGTCGTGGCGGTTGATGCACCAGTCGTTGACACTGACGGCCACGTCGAACAGCCAGGTGTCGCAACCGGCAAAATAAAAGTCGATAAAACCGCCCATGCGCGGGTCTTCGAAAGTGCCGTCGAACAACACGTTGTCGCGGAACAAGTCGCAGTGCGCCGGGCCCGATGGCAGCTGTTGGTAGGTGCTGGTTTGCGCAAATTCGGTTTGCTCGCGCAGTACGGCCTGGATAAGTTCGGCCTGCTGGCTGTTTAAAAACGGCAGCACTTGCGGAATGGTGGCTTGCCACCAGGCCAGCCCGCGCAGGTTGGGCTGACGGATACCGAACGACTGCCCGGCCAGGTGGGTACGCGCCAGGGTTTCGCCGGCCAGTGTGCAGTGCCGCGCGCTGGGGTCGGGTTCGTAGCCGCCGTTAAGGCGCGTAACAATGGCGCAAGGTTTGCCGTGCAGTTCGCCAATGCGCCGGCCGTCGCAATCGGTTTGCGGTTCGGGCACGGGTATGCCCTGTTCGGCCAGGTGGTGCATCAGCTCGATATAGAACGGCAGCTGTTCAAACGTCAAGACCTCGAAAATGGTCAAGACGTATTCGCCCTGTGTGGTCGTTAAAAAATAATTGGTGTTTTCGATACCGGCGGTGATGCCGCGCAGCGATACCAGCTCGCCCAGCGAATAACGGGAAAGCAGGGCGTGTGCGTCGGAGTCGGAAACAGGGGTAAAAACGGCCATGGCGCGAATAAAAAGTTTAAGGTTGCGTCGTCAAAGGGCCGATTTTAGTCTACCCGCTGCAGCCTGTGACCCGCAGGCGTTAAAATTTTGGGCATTCTCTTGAAACAGGTCTTGTTGTGACAGATTCTTCAGGCGCCATTCGGCGCGGGCACCCGGGCTGGCGCTTGTGCGTGGCCCCCATGATCGACGTAACCGATCGCCACTGCCGTTTTTTTCATCGGCTGCTGGCGCCGCACGCCCGTTTGTACACCGAGATGATTACGACGGGTGCGATTGAGAACGGGCAATTGCCGCGTTTGCTCGATTTCGACCCGGCCGAACACCCGGTGGCCCTGCAACTGGGGGGTAGCGAGCCCGATGCCCTCGCGCGCGCCGCCCGTATTGGCGAACAGTGGGGCTATGACGAAATCAACCTGAATTGTGGTTGCCCGTCAGAGCGGGTACAAAAAGGGGCGTTCGGCGCTTGTTTGATGGCCGAACCGCGCTTGGTGGCCGATGGCATCAAGGCGATGCAAGACGCGGTATCTGTGCCGGTTACCGTCAAGCATCGCCTTGGGCTCGACTACAACGAGTCCTACGATTTCGTGCGTGATTTTGTCGGCGAAATCTACAACACCGGGTGCCGGGTGTTTATTGTGCATGCGCGCAATGCGGTGCTTAAAGGGCTAAGCCCCAAAGACAATCGCGAGATCCCGCCGTTGCGCTACGACATGGCCACGCGTTTGCGCGCCGACTTCCCCGAGGCCGTTGTGGTACTTAATGGCGGTATTGCGCAAGCCGGGCAGGCGGTGGGTTTGCTTGACCAGTTCGATGGCGTGATGCTGGGCCGGGCAGCCTGGCACGACCCGGGCGTGCTGTCTGACATTAGCCGGCAATGCTGGCCCGACACCCCGGTGGGAACGCGGCAAGCGGTGGTTTTGGCCATGATGAACTACGCGGCGCAGCAGGTGGCCCGAGGGGTGCCGTTGCGGGTGGTGGTCAGGCCCATGCTGGGTTGGATGACAGGCTTGCATGGTGCGCGCCGGTGGCGCCGGATGCTGTCTGACCCCAACGTGCTGCGTGCCAACGACCCGGCCGTTATTGCCACAGCGTTGGCTCAAGTCGAGATCTCGAACGGGTAGTGATAAGGCGCACCAAGCGGGGTGGCCAGACACACAACGCATGTTATGTCGTGGCCAGGTACGAAGGCGCACACAAGAACGAAGAGGCGTACGTATATAAGCAAAGGGGGCATGTTGCCCCCGTTTTTACACCTTGTCGTCTTCTGGGTCTTCCTGGCCTTCGGGCCAGTCGCGTATATAGGCCTTAAGCATTTTGTTTTCAAACTTTTGCGCGGCCACAATGGCCTGGGCCATGTCGTAAAACGAAATCACCCCCAGCAGTACCGGGCCGTCCATGACAGGCATGTAGCGCGCGTGCTTGTCGAGCATGAGCCGCTGGACTTCATCGGCGCTGGTGTTTGGGGTGACGCTGACGGGGGCGTCGTCCATGACGCTGCGAATGGTGAAGTCGCCAATGACGCCGTTGTTTTTTGTCAGGTGGCGGATGATCTCGCGAAAGGTGAGCATGCCCACCAGTTCACCGTGTTCCATAATCACCAGCGAACCGATGTCTTGTTCGGCCATGGTGGCCAGTGCCTGGTTGATGGGGGTGTCGGGGGTGGCCGTATAAAGGGTATTGCCTTTAACGCGTAGAATTTCACTGACTTTAAGCATGGCTTGCCTCCGTGGGCTTTTCTGGTTTTGTTGAATCATTCTGCACTATTCCGGGGCTTTCGGGTATAGCGATTTCCCCATTCAGCACGTCTTCTAGGCTTATTTTTTGCTGCGCCGTTAGTGCGGCCGATACGGCGGCGGCCAAGCCGGGGTCGTCGGCCAGGCCGTTTTGGCCGCGCTCGATCAGCAGTGCGTCAATCAGGGTGCCTAACTGTGCTTCGCGCAAGTCGCAGGCCAGCACCCAATAGTCTTGGCCTTTCTTTTGCGTGGGCACGACAAACCCCAACTGCTTGAGGGTGGCCAATACATTAGAAAGTTCGTTGTAGTGCAAACGTAAATGGGCCCCAAGAAAACGGGTGCTGCGGCCAGGTTCGCCGCTTGCCTGTGTACTGCGCAGCAACCGGATGATACGTATGGCGTCGACAAAGGTGGCTCCCGGGCGGCGCTGTTCGGCCCAGCGGCGCAGGCGCAAACTGGGCAGGGTGGCGGCGACCGTTGCACCAAACAAAATGGCCAGCCACGACAGGTAGATCCAGAGCAGGAAAATGGGCAGGGTGGCAAATGCCCCGTAAATAATGGTGTACGACGGAAACTGGGTGATGTAGTACGCAAACCCCGATTTCATGGCCTCGAGCACAATGGCGGTGCCAAAGCCGCCGGCCAGCGCATCGCGCCAGAAGACATGCCGGTTGGGAACGCAGATAAATAACGCCGTAAAGGCCAACCCCGTAATGAACATGGGGATAAACGACAGCCAGAACCGCATGCCCGACGTGATGTGCCCGACGTTGAATACGGCTTGCTGGGCAAGATACGACGTGACCCACAGGCTGGCCCCTGCCAGCACCGGCCCCAACGTAATAATGGCCCAGTACACCAGCATGCGTTGGGGCAGAGGGCGCTGTTGCTCTACCTGCCAGATATCGTTTAACGCGGTATCGATGGTCATGATCAGCATGACCGAAACCACCAGCAAAAAGACGGTGCCCACCGCCGTCAACCCCGAGGCCTGGGCGGCAAACTGGTTAAGGTAGCGCATGACCGTGTCAGATACGGTGGGCGGCATCAGGCTGTTGACCAGGAAGCTTTCAAGGGCCTCGCGAAAGTCGGCAAACAGCGGGAAAGCCGTGAACAGGGCAAGAATGACAGCCAGCATGGGCACGATGGCCAGCACGGTGGTGAAGGTCAGGCTTGACGCCACCTGAGTAAGCTTTTTTTCGGCGGCGCGTTGCATGGCGTAATGCAACACTTGCCGGGCATCGCTGCACCATTGGCCCAACCTTTTTGAAAGCGGGTCGGTGGCGCTGCGGGATTCGGCTTCTGGTTTTGTCATTCGGTGGTGGCGTTCATGACGAAGATCGGCATTCGGGTAATAATACCAGCATGAAACCCCAACTTAATCCTGTTTACCGCTATGGCGCCATTGCGTCACTGGTGGGCCTTATCGTGTTGTGTCTGGTCTGGGAGCTCGGCCTGGCGCCGTTGCGCCCGGGCGGCTCGTTGCTGGTGCTTAAAGTGTTGCCCCTTTTGTTGCCCTTGCGGGGCGTGCTGAAGGGCAGCGTGTACACGCTGCAATGGGCATCCATGCTTATATTGCTGTACTTCATGGAAGGCGTCGTCCGGGCCTATTCCGACCCGTCCCCCTTGTCGGCCATGCTGGGCGGCGTCGAAATCGTGTTGTCGCTGGTGTTTTACCTGTGCGCCATTTTGTACGTCATGCCGGCCAAAAAGGCCGTCAAGGCGGCCAAGAAGGCCCAGGCTTCGGCCGGGCAGGGCGGCGCCGACAACGCAGGCAATTCGGCGTCGGGCGTCAAATGAATACTGCCAGCTCGCCATTTGGCCGGTTAAATGTCGGCAATTCGTTCGCCGGCTTGCCGGGCGATTTTTACACCGCGTTGCCCACGCAACCGCTGGTACGGCCGCGGTTGCTGCATGCCAACCCCCAGGTGGCCCACATGCTGGGCTTGTCGCCGGCCGACCTGTCCTCGCCCGGGTTTCTTGATGTGGTCGCCGGCAACCATCCGTTGCCGGGGGGTATTGCCCTGGCAGCCGTGTACAGTGGGCATCAGTTTGGGGTGTGGGCCGGGCAACTGGGCGACGGTCGTGCCCATTTGCTGGGCGAAATCATCACCGATCAGGGCCCTTTCGAGCTGCAACTGAAGGGTTCGGGCATGACGCCTTATTCCCGACGGGGCGATGGCCGGGCGGTGGTGCGTTCGTCGGTGCGCGAATACCTCGCAGCCGAGGCCATGGCTGGGTTGGGCATTCCCACCACGCGCTCGCTGGCCCTGGTCGTGGCCGACGACCCAATCTATCGCGAGACTGTTGAAACGGCGGCAGTGGTCACCCGGGTGTCGCCCAGTTTTGTCAGGTTTGGGTCGTTCGAGCATTGGGCCAATCATCCCGATCATTTAAAAACGCTGCTCGAATACGTCGTTCAGCGGTTTTATCCGCAATGCGCCCAGGCATCGCCTGATGACGACGATCTTGGCGGGGCCAATCCCCTGCAAAACATGGCGCTCAAGTTTCTGGGCGAGGTCGTGCGCCGTTCGGCCCGTTTGGTGGCCGATTGGCAAACCGTTGGTTTTTGCCATGGCGTCATGAACACCGACAATATGTCGGTGCTTGGCCTGACACTTGACTACGGCCCTTATGGGTTTATGGACGCCTTCCAGGTTAACCATATTTGCAACCACACCGACACCCATGGCCGGTACGCCTGGAATGTGCAGCCGTCGGTCATGAACTGGAACCTTTACCGCCTGGCCAGCGCCCTGACGGGGCTGGATATCGAACCCGACGCGCTCAAGGCGCAGCTGCAAGAATTCGAACCCGCGTTTTTGCAGACCTATCAGGCGAATCTGGTGCGCAAGTTTGGCCTGACACACTGGGATGAAGACACCGATGCTCAGCTGGTCGACGACTGGTGGCGCTTGCTGCATACCCAGTCGGCCGACTTTACCTTGTCGTTCAGGTACCTGGCGCAGGCGCCGCAAGACCCGGCCCGTTTCTTGTCATTGTTTACGCAGCCCGATGCCGCCCGGGCCTGGCTGGCGCAGTACGCCGCAAGGCTGGCGGCCGACGACCAAAGCCCCGAAGCCCGTGTGGCCCGCATGAACGCGGCCAACCCGCTGTATGTGTTGCGTAACCACCTGGCCCAGCAAGCCATCGATGCTGCATTGCGCGACGATGCCACCGAAATCGAAACCTTGCTGATGCTGTTGCAAGACCCGTTTACTGAACGCCCCGGTTTTGAGGCTTATGCGGCCCCGGCACCCGATTGGGCGCGCGGTCTGGCCGTCAGTTGTTCGTCATAATGCAATAATCGTGTTCTGTTCCGGGTTGGCCGCTGCGTGGCTTGCCCGTCTACCATTGACCCCATTCAAAAATACCGTTAATCATGTCCGGCAATACTCTAGGCAAGTTGTTCTGTGTTTCTAATTTTGGCGAATCGCATGGCCCCGCCATTGGTGCCGTCGTCGATGGCTGCCCCCCCGGGCTGGCCTTGTCGGCCGACGATATCCAGGCCGAGCTCGACCGCCGTCGCCCGGGCACATCGCGCCACGTGACGCAGCGCCAGGAGGCCGACCAGGTTGAAATTTTGTCGGGCCTGTACGAGGGGGTGACCACCGGCACGCCGATTGGTTTGCTTATCCGTAACACCGATGCCCGCAGCAAAGACTACAGCAATATTGCCGATACTTTTCGTCCTGGCCACGCCGACTACGCCTACTGGAAAAAATACGAGCATCGTGATCCGCGCGGCGGGGGCCGTTCGTCGGCGCGCCTGACGGCGCCCACAGTGGCTGCAGGGGCTATTGCCAAAAAGTGGTTGGCGCAAACTTATGGCGTCAAGGTTCGTGGCTACATGAGCCAGTTGGGCCCTGTTTCCATCCCGTTTCAAGATTGGTCGCACGTTGACAACAACCCGTTTTTTGCGCCCAACGCCGACGTCATTCCCGAGCTCGAAGCGTTCATGGATCAGCTGCGTCGCGACGGAGACTCCATTGGTGCACGCATCGAAGTTGTTGCCGAGGGTGTGCCGGCGGGGTGGGGCGAGCCGCTTTACGACCGCCTTGACGCCGACATTGCGCATGCCATGATGGGCCTGAACGCCGTTAAGGGGGTGTCTATCGGGGCCGGCTTTGGGTGCATTACGCAACGCGGCTCCGAGCACGGCGATGAAATTACCCCCGACGGGTTTGAAACCAACCACGCGGGTGGGGTGTTGGGCGGTATTTCGTCGGGCCAGCCCTTGCTGGTGTCGCTGGCCATCAAGCCCACGTCCAGCATTCGTGTCGAGCGCCGTTCGGTTAACCGTGCCAACGAACCCGTGCAGGTGCAAACGCTGGGTCGTCACGACCCGTGCGTGGGCATTCGTGCAACGCCCATTGCCGAGGCCTTGCTGGCGATTATTCTTATGGATCACGCGCTGCGTCACCGCGCTCAGTGCGGTTAGTGGGCCGCTAGCGCGCCTTGGCTACAGGCGGGCGCGCTTTGCGGCCAGTGCCGTTTCAGTGTCGACACGTTTACGGTTAGTTTCGCCAAGGCGCCGGGCAGGCTGTATTGGCGTGAAGGAGAGTGAAGATGAAGTTTGTTGCCATGCGTCGTTTTCTTTCTGTCGGGGCCGTCACACTCGCGCTGACGCTTGCCGGGTGTGCGGCTGTTCAAACGACCGGTTCGGGCGCCGTGGGTATTCAGCGTCAGCAATACATGTCCAGCCTGGTGTCCGAGCAGCAATTGCAACAAGAGGCCGCCTCGCAATACAGCGCGCTGATTTCCCAGGCACGCGCGCAAGGGGCCCTTGACGTCAATGCGGCACAAACCCGCCGTGTGCAAGCCATTGCGCGGCGCCTTATTGCCCAGGTCGGCGTGTTCCGACCCGACGCCACGCAATGGAACTGGCAAGTTCATGTGCTCAAGTCAAACGAAATCAACGCCTGGTGCATGCCGGGCGGGAAAATCGCCGTCTACACTGGCCTGATCGACAAACTAAAAGCTACCGACGCCGAACTGGCCGCCGTAATTGGCCATGAAATTGCGCATGCCTTGCGTGAACATGCCCGCGAGCAGGTGTCGCAGCAAATGGCGGCCAATATCGGGTTGTCGGTGCTGGCTGCTGTTACCGGCAGCCAGGCTTCGGCCGACCTGGGCGGCGCGCTGACCAACGTCATGTTTACCTTGCCCAACAGCCGTACTCACGAAATCGAGGCCGACCGTATGGGGGTTGAGCTGGCCGCGCGTGCAGGTTACGACCCTTACGCTGCGGTAACCTTGTGGCAAAAAATGTCTGCGGCAAGCGGCGGGGCGGGGCAGCCCGAATTCTTGTCGACGCACCCGTCGGCTGACACCCGTATTGCCGATTTACAGAATATTGCCGCGCAAATGATGCCGCTTTACCAGCAAAGCCGCCGCTAACGCGGTATGCGGCTTTAGTAGTGCCAGTGCCATGAGCCCTTGTTCAAAGCGGGTGCGCGTTGTACGTCTGTCGCTCAGGCTGGTACTGCTTATACCAGTATATCTACTGCACTTGTACTAGCTTTCTGCGCTGTCATAATAGCTGCGTAGCCTTCTTCAAATTACTCAAGAGTCTTGTCATGGCCCAAACACTGTACGATAAATTATGGTCTGCACATGTTGTGCACGAAGAAACCGACGGCACCTGTCTGCTGTACATTGACCGACAGTTGTTGCACGAAGTCACCAGCCCTCAAGCCTTCGAGGGCCTGGAACTGACCAGCCGCAAACCCTGGCGTATTAGCGCCAACCTGGCCGTGGCCGACCACAACGTGCCCACTGCCGGGCGCGACCAGGGTATTAAAGACGACATTTCCCGCTTGCAGGTCGAGACGCTCGACAAAAACTGCGAAACCTTCGGCATTACCGAGTTTCGCATGACCGACCTGCGTCAAGGCATCGTGCACGTGATTGGCCCCGAACAGGGCGCGACGTTGCCCGGCATGACGGTTGTCTGCGGCGACTCGCACACCAGCACTCACGGTGCCATTGGCGCCCTGGCGTTTGGTATTGGTACGTCCGAGGTCGAGCACGTGCTGGCCACGCAAACCTTGCTCATGAAAAAGAGCAAAAACATGTTGATCAAGGTCGAGGGCGACTTGCCGCGCGGCTGCACCGCCAAAGATCTCGTGCTTTACGTCATCGGGCAAATCGGTACGGCCGGTGCCACGGGTTATGCCATCGAGTTCGGCGGCAGCGCCGTGCGCAGCCTGTCTATCGAGGGCCGCATGACGGTCTGTAATATGGCCATCGAGGCCGGTGCGCGTTCGGGTATGGTCGCGGTCGATGACAAAACCATCGAATATTTCCGTGGCCGCCCCTATGCCCCCAAGGGCGAGCAATGGGATCAGGCCGTTGCCTACTGGAAGACATTGCACAGCGATGACGGTGCGCACTTCGACCGCGTGGTCGAACTGAACGCGGCAGACATCCAGCCACAGGTGACCTGGGGTACCTCGCCCGAAATGGTATTGCCTGTCGACGGGCGAGTGCCCGATCCTGCGCTCGAGTCCGATCCGGTCCGTCGCAGCGGTATCGAGGGTGCGCTCAAGTATATGGGGCTCGAACCCAATACCCCTATTACCGAAATTCGCCCCGACGTTATCTTCATCGGGTCATGCACCAACTCGCGCATCGAAGACATGCGCGAAGCAGCAGCGGTGGTGCGCGGCAAGCGTGTAGCGGCCAATATCAAGCAGGCCCTGGTGGTGCCGGGTTCGGGGTTGGTCAAGGCCCAGGCCGAACAAGAAGGCCTCGACAAAATCTTTATCGAAGCGGGCTTCGAATGGCGCGACCCGGGTTGTTCTATGTGTCTGGCCATGAATGCCGACCGTCTTGAGCCGGGCGAGCGTTGCGCGTCTACGTCAAACCGCAACTTTGAAGGGCGTCAGGGGCAGGGTGGTCGTACCCATCTCGTCAGCCCGGCCATGGCAGCCGCTGCCGCGGTAGCCGGCCATTTTGTCGACGTTCGCGCTATTTAAAAGAGGTTATCCATGCAAGCATTTACTACACACCAAGGTCTGGTGGCGCCTCTCGATCGCGAGAACGTCGATACCGACCTGATCATGCCCAAGCAGTTTCTCAAGTCAATCAAACGCACGGGCTTTGGCCCCAACTTGTTCGACACCCTGCGTTATCTTGACCATGGCGAACCCGGCATGGACAACAGCAAGCGGCCGTTAAACCCCGACTTCGTGCTTAACCAAGAACGCTACCAGGGCGCCTCGGTGTTGTTGGCGCGTAAAAACTTTGGTTGCGGCTCCAGTCGCGAGCACGCGCCCTGGGCCTTGCTGCAGTTTGGCTTCAGGGCCATTCTGGCGCCGTCGTTTGCAGATATTTTCTTCAATAACTGCTTTAAAAACGGTTTGTTGCCCATCGTCTTGCCCGAAGCGGAAATTTCCCGCTTGTTCGATGACGTCAACGCCAAAGCCGGTTACCGCTTAAGTATTGACCTGGACGCGCAAAAAATCGTCACCGACGACGGCCGTGAGCTGTCTTTCGATATCGAGCCTTTCCGCAAGCATTGTTTGCTGAACGGCCTGGACGATATCGGCATGACCCTGCAAAAGGCCGACAAGATCAAGGCTTTCGAAGCCGAGCGTCTGGCGCGCCACCCCTGGTTGGTGGGCCAGCCCGGGGTCTGATCCATCCCGAAGGCTTGCGTACCCCAATGGGTGCGCCGGCCTTGTCTGTGCTGTCGTCGCTTCGGTCGCAGCACACAGCGGCCCGCTATCGCGGGCCAAGCTGTTTCTGATAATTATTTTTATAGATACGTTATGACTAAAAAAATTGCGGTGTTGCCCGGCGACGGGATTGGTACAGAAATTATTGAGCAGGCCGTGCGCGTTCTGGGCGCCCTGAAGCTTGATCTGGATCTTGAAACCCAACCGGTGGGCGGCGCGGCCTACGACCAGCATGGTCACCCCCTGCCACCCGTTACCCTCGAGCTGGCCAAAAAGGCCGACGCCATTTTGTTTGGCGCCGTGGGCGACTGGAAATATGACAACCTGCCGCGCGAACACCGCCCGGAACAAGCTATTTTGGGCCTGCGCCGCGCTTTGGGTTTGTTTGCCAACCTGCGCCCGGCCATTTTGTACCCCGAACTGGCCAACGCCTCATCGCTCAAGCCCGAAGTGGTGGCCGGCCTTGACATCTTGATTGTGCGCGAGCTGACCGGCGATATCTATTTTGGTCAGCCCCGTGGTGTGCGCGAGCTGTCCGACGGCCCCTTCAAGGGTGATCGTCAGGGGTTCGACACCATGCACTACGCCGAAACTGAAGTGCGTCGTATCGGTCATGTGGCCTTCCAGGCGGCCCGCAAGCGCGGTAAAAAGCTGTGCAGCGTTGACAAAGCCAATGTGCTCGAAACCTCGCAGTTCTGGCGTGACATCATGATTGACGTCGCCAAAGAATACCCCGATGTCGAACTGACCCACATGTACGTTGACAATGCCGCCATGCAATTGGTGCGCGCGCCCAAGGCTTTCGACGTCATTGTTACGGGCAACCTGTTCGGCGATATTCTGTCCGACGAAGCGGCCATGCTGACGGGTTCGATTGGCATGTTGCCGTCGGCCTCGCTGAATGCGTCGAACCAGGGGTTGTACGAGCCCAGCCATGGTTCGGCCCCCGATATTGCCGGCAAAAACATCGCCAACCCGCTGGCCACCATTTTGTCGGCCGCCATGATGCTGCGTTATTCGCTCGATGCCGCGCCTCAGGCCGACCGTATCGAGGCAGCGGTACAGAAAGTTTTGCAGCAGGGGTTGCGCACTGCAGACATCTACGAGGCCGGTACGACACGCGTTTCGACGTCCGAAATGGGCGACGCTGTACTTAAAGCGTTAGAATAGAACGTTTATTTTTAACTATCAGGTGAATTTTTTATGACTCAATCAGTAGGTTTGGTCGGCTGGCGCGGCATGGTTGGTTCGGTGCTCATGCAGCGCATGCGCGACGAAAACGATTTTTCTTTGTTCCAGCCCGTTTTCTTTTCCACCAGCAATGCCGGTGGCAAGGCACCGGCCTGGGCCGATGGCGCAGGTCCGCTGCAAAATGCCTACGACATTGAGACCCTGAAAAAGCTGCCCATTATTGTTACGGCCCAGGGCGGCGATTACACCTCCGAGGTCTATCCCAAGCTGCGCGCCGCAGGTTGGGATGGCGTCTGGATTGACGCGGCCAGCACCCTGCGCATGAAAGACGACGCAATCATCGTGCTCGACCCGGTCAACCGGGCGGTTATCGATGCCGCGTTGCAGCGTGGCGTTAAAAACTTTGTGGGCGGCAACTGCACAGTCAGCTGCATGCTGATGGGTCTGGCAGGTCTGTTCAACAACGACCTGGTCGACTGGATGACCAGCATGACCTACCAGGCGGCTTCTGGCGGCGGTGCCCAGCACATGCGCGAGCTGCTCACCCAGTTCGGCATCATCAACCAGTCGGTCAAGTCGCTGCTCGACGATCCGGCATCGGCCATTCTCGAAATCGATCGCGGTGTCTTGCAAACCCAAAAAGACGCCGACTTGCCGCGCGACCATTTTGGCGTGCCGCTGGCCGGCAGCCTTATCCCCTGGATCGACAAAGACCTGGGTAACGGCGTGTCGCGCGAAGAATGGAAAGCCGAAGCCGAGACCAACAAAATTCTGGGTCGTGGCGAGGCCTTTGGCACCGAGCCTACCCGTATCGACGGTCTTTGCGTGCGTATCGGCGCGATGCGCTGCCACAGCCAGGCGCTTACCTTGCATCTCAAGCGCGATGTTCCGCTCGACGAAATCACCGACATCATTCGCGAGGGCTCCAAGTGGGCCAAGGTCATCCCGAACGAGCGCGAAGCCACAATGCAGGGGCTGACGCCCGTGGCTGTTACAGGTACACTCGACATTCCTGTAGGCCGTCTGCGCAAGATGTCCATGGGGCCGCAGTACCTCAGCGCCTTCACCGTGGGCGACCAACTCTTGTGGGGGGCTGCCGAGCCGCTGCGTCGCATGTTGCGCATTACTTTGGGCGAACTCTAATATGCATAAATCTCATCGCTGGGCTGTCAACAAGTTGTCTTTACGTGTCGTATCTGCGGTTATTTTGGCCGCCGCGTCATTCAGCAGTTCAGTTCATGCGATGAGTTTCGGGCATTCGCGCCTGTTGTCGCCAACAGGCCAGCCCTTGCGTATTCAAGTGCCGGTGCACAACCTCACGCCCGACGACGTTCAGTCGTTGTCGGTTGTGGTGGCGCCGGCGTCGGCCTGGCAGCAGGCCGGTCTTACCCCGCCTGTCGATCTTTCCTCTTTGCAAGTGGGTTTGGTCGACGGCATGCGCGCCGGGTCGCGCACCATTACCGTCAGCTCGCCGCAAGCGTTGTCGGCCAATGTGGCCGATTTACTGCTTCTGGTGCGTTCGGCATCGGGGCAGCAACAACATCAGGTCAGTTTGCTGGCGCCCACCGACATGCAGGTCGTGCGTGCGGCGCAATCCCAGGCGCCTGTTATGTCGGCGTCGTCGGGTGCGGGTAGCCCGCCGCAGGGGCAGGGCGAAAGCCGCCCGGCTATCCAGGTGCGTCAGGGCGACACCATGTTCTCGCTGGCGCGCCGCCATGCGGTGCCTGGTGTCTCGTTGTATCAATGGATGGTTGCGGTGCAGCTGGCCAACCCAAATGCATTCATCAACGATAACGTTAACCTCGTTAAGGCGGGTGCGTCGCTGGTCGTGCCCGACCAGGCCGCGCTAACCGCGCTTACCGACGCGCAGGCACGTCGTGTGTTTCAGCAACATGCCGCCGCATTTGCGCAATATCGGCAACGTCTGGCGCGTCAAACCGGCGCGCCCCTGCAGCCCGGCGCAACCGACCGTGGCGGCGTTTCACCGGCCGCTAATGCTTCGTCTGCGTCCGTCAGCGCTTCGCAAAATGCGGCCGACAAGCTGGTTTTGGCCTCGGCGCAATCGGCATCAGGTACGCAGGCCAACGACGACACCCGTGTGGCCACCCAGAAAAATACCGAAGAGGTCCGCGAGCGCATTGCCGACCTCGAAGAGAACGTCAAAACCCTGAATCAGGCCTTGCAGCAGCAAGGCCCTGCAGCTACCGAGGCCATAACCGACGGTGTCGAGGCTTTGGCCGAAGCCGTCGGGCAAGTGGCGCAAACGGCATCTAATCTGGCGTCTGGCGCCGATACCGGCTCGGGTGCAGGCGCATCGGCAGGCGCCTCGGGCGCAGAGGCATCAGCGGGTGCGGCCAATGGTGGGGCAAACGGCGGAGCAACGGCGCTGGCTGCCGGCGCATCGTCTGCAACCGAAGGCGCAACCGCCGCCGCTAATGGCGCGGCGGGTGCCGGCCAGGCTGGTGCGGCCGCAGGTAACAGTACGGGTGGTGGCGCTACCGAAAGCGCTGCTGGCACCGCAGCGGCTGGCAGCTCAGGCACCTCAACCGGCGGCTCCTCAGCGGCTGGCACAGCAGGCCAGGGCCTGGTCGTAACCGCTCCGTCGGCCGGCTCAACTTCAACGCCGGGTGCATCGTTGCCGGGCGGCAATACGACTTCATCCGATGCCTCGTCGGCATCTTCCTCATCTTCCAAGGCTGTCACTCCTGTGTCGTGGTTTCAAGATAACTTGCTGGTCATCATTACCGGCATCCTGGCAATTATTGTGCTTGTTGTGGCGTGGTTGCTGCGTCGTGTGGGTCGCACCGACGACACGACCGACACCGGCATTACCGAAGACATGGTGCGCGAGCGTCTTCAGGGCATTAACCTCGACCTCGACGACGACCAGAAACCCGGCACGCGCACGTAACCTTTATGCCTCGTATTGCTTTGGGCCTGGCCTACGACGGCGCGCCCTGGCGCGGCTGGCAAACGCAGCCCGACGGCCATACCATTCAAGACGAACTGCACAAGGCGTTGCTGTCGTTTACCACCCAGCCCATTGAAACCGTGTGTGCAGGGCGCACCGATGCGGGTGTTCATGCCGTGGGCCAGGTCGTACACCTCGATACCACCATTGATCGCAAGCTTGAGTCGTGGGTGAGGGGGTTGAATACCCTGTTGCCCGACAGCATCGCCGTGCAGTGGGCCACCCATGTACCCGACGACTTCCATGCGCGGTTTTCTGCAACTGCCCGAACTTATATTTATGTGCTGCGCAACAGCCGCGTGCGCTCGCCGCTTACCCGTTCCCGGGCGGGGTGGGCCTATCAGCCGCTAAACCTGCAGGCCATGCGCGACGCGGCGACCCGCTTGCTGGGCGAGCACGATTTCAGCAGTTTCCGTTCGTCGCAATGCCAGGCGGCCAGCCCTGTTCGCACCCTCGATATTGCCGACATCCAGCAGCACGGCGAATTTTTTGTCTTTACCTTCAAGGCCAATGCGTTCTTGCATCATATGGTGCGCAACCTGATGGGCACCTTGTTGTACGTTGGCCTGGGCCGGCAACCGGCGTCGTGGGTCGACACCTTGCTGGCCGAACGCGACCGCCGACTTGCCGCGCCCACATTTGCCGCCAATGGCCTGTATTTTGCGCGTGTCGATTACCCCGCGCATTTCGGGTTGCCCATTGCCGATGCCCAGAAAAATTTTATTGACCATCTGGGGCTGGCCGGCACGGGTTTACAGCCGCTTTTTGGGGGCTGCTGAGCTTTCAGGGTTTTCAGTCGGTCCAACAAACACATAGGCGGCATCCCGCGGCTCATTGCGGCGCGTTAGAATCTGTCTCAGCGTTTTCCCAATATTTCTTTTTCAAGTCAATTCCATGACCTTTTTACTCTCAATGGCGCGCGCAATCGATGCGCTCAATCGCCTGGTGGGGCGGGTCGTTATCTGGCTGACCCTGATCGTAGTCATTATCAGCGCCGGTAACGCCGTTGTCCGCAAGGCGTTTCAGGTCAGCTCCAACGCCTGGCTCGAGCTGCAGTGGTATTTGTTCGGCGCCATTTTTTTGCTGGCGGCCGGTTATACCTTTTTGTGCAACGAGCACGTCCGGGTTGATATCTTGTCGCAAAAACTGTCGACTCGCACGCAAGTCAAAATCGACATTGTCGGCGTCTTGTTTTTCATGCTGCCCGCCTGTCTGCTTATTTTCTGGTTGTCCATACCCATGTTTGTCGATTCGTTTGTTTTAAACGAGCAGTCGTCCAACACCGGGGGGCTTATCCGTTGGCCTGCAAAGTTATTAATACCCGTCGGGTTTGGTTTGCTAGCGCTGGCGGGTGTGTCGCATTTAATTAAATGCGTGGGCTACTTGCGTGGCTTGTGCGACGACCCCAGGGTCGTTCAAAAAGACGATGACATGACGCTGGTGGACGGGGTCCATGCCGAGAACCTGAACGGCACCGGAGCAAAACCATGATGTTTCTGGTTGAAAACCTCGCGCCCATCATGTTCTTTAACCTGGTGGTGTTTTTGCTGCTGGGGTTCCCGGTGGCGTTTGGGCTTGCCGCTATTGGCATTTTGTACGGCTTGGTGGCGGTCGAGCTGGGCATGATCCAACCCGCACTGTTTCAGGCCTTGCCGCAACGGGTCTTTGGCATTGTGGCCAACGACACCTTGCTGGCCGTTCCATTCTTTACCCTCATGGGGTTGATCCTCGAACGATCCGGCATGGCCGAAGACTTGCTCGAAACCATAGGTCAGTTGTTCGGGCCTATTCGTGGCGGCCTGGCCATCGCTGTCGTGCTGGTGGGCGCCATGCTGGCGGCAACGACCGGGGTGGTGTCGGCATCGGTCATTTCAATGGGCCTTATTTCCTTGCCCATCATGCTGCGCTACGGGTACGACCGGCGGCTGGCAACCGGTGTCATAGCCGCTTCGGGCACGTTGTCCCAAATCATTCCGCCATCGCTCGTGCTGATTATCCTGGCCGACCAACTGGGTCGGTCTATTGGCGATATGTACCGTGGCGCCATGCTGCCGGGCTTGCTGCTCACCGGCGCTTATATTGCTTACGTCATCATCATCAGTTTGCTCAAGCCGTCGGCCGCGCCGGCTTTGCCGCCCGAGGCCAGGGTGTACGTCGAGCCCAACGGGCGACGCGGCTTGCGGTCGTTGGGCGTGCTGGTGTTGTTGTCGGCCGCCGCCGCCTATTTTGCGATGCAGTACTATTTTGCGGGTCGCACCGATGTGCCCTTCGACGAAAAAGTGGTCATTGTGCTGTTGGCCGGCGGGCTGACGGCCTGGGTCATTGCGCTGCTTAACAAAGGGCTCAAACTGGGCTGGTTATCGCAAATTGCCGAGCGGGTCACGTTTGTCATGATCCCGCCGTTATTTCTTATCTTTTTAGTGTTGGGCACCATTTTTATCGGCCTGGCCACGCCAACCGAAGGCGGCGCCATGGGGGCTGTTGGGGCCTTGCTTATGGCGCTTGCGCGCCGCCGCCTTACCCTTAAGTTATTGAAGCAAGCCATGGAAACCACCACGCGCCTGTCGTGTTTTGTGGTGTTCATTCTGGTTGGCTCCACAATTTTTAGTCTGAGCTTCCGGGGCATTAATGGCGACTTGTGGGTCGAGCACTTGCTGGCAGGTTTGCCGGGCGGGCAGTGGGGCTTTCTTATTGTCGTCAGCATTCTTACTTTTGTGCTGGCGTTTTTCCTCGACTTCTTCGAACTGGCCTTTATTGTCGTGCCGTTGCTGGGCCCTGTCGCCGACAAAATGGGCATCGACCTGATCTGGTTCGGGGTGCTTTTGGCCGTCAATATGCAAACGTCGTTTGTGCACCCACCGTTTGGCTTTGCATTGTTTTATCTACGATCGGTGGCCCCCAAGTCCGACTATATCGATCGGGTCACCGGCCAGCGGGTGGCCAAGGTCACCACCGGCGAGATTTATTGGGGCTCCATCCCGTTCATTGTTATTCAACTACTTATGGTGGCGGCAGTGCTGGTGTTCCCGGGTATGGTCACGCATTACAAGTCGAATGCGCCAGTGCAAGACGCCGCGACTGTTGATTTGCAAGGCGCTAACTACGGCACTGACTATGGCGGATACAACACTGAAGGCACACCCGATGCGGCCGCCGCTTTTCAGTAGCATCGCTTTGTTTTAAAGGTTGTCTATGATGCAGTACCGAACCCGAATCAAGGTTTGCGGGTTGACCCGTCTCGAAGATGTTCATGCAACGGCGGCAGCAGGTGCCGATGCCATTGGCCTGGTGTTTTATCCCAAAAGTGCCCGATGTGTCTCGCTTGAACAAGCGCGTGTTTTGCGTCAGGCAATGCCGGCGTTGGCCGATGTGGTTGCGTTGTTTGTCAATGCCGAGCCAGACCACGTCCGGCAGGTGATTGAGCAGGTGCAGCCCGATATTTTGCAGTTTCATGGTGACGAGTCCCCCGACTACTGCCGGCAGTTCGGGCGGCGTTACATGCGCGCTTTTCGCGTCGGTGGCCCGGGGCTCGACACCCCTGAAAACGTTCGCGCGGCGTGCCTTGAGTTTCCCGATGCATCGGCCTGGCTTTTCGACAGCTACAGTGCAGGCTACGGCGGTAGCGGGCGTAGTTTCGACTTTGCATTGCTCGACGTATTGCGGGCCGACCAAAACGCCCGGCCCGTGGTGCTGGCCGGCGGTTTAAACGCACAGTCGGTGGCCGACGCCATGGCCCGTCTGCGTCCGTATGCTGTCGATGTCAGCAGCGGGGTAGAGGTCTCGCCGGGTGTTAAATCGCCCGAACGCGTGGCCGAGTTTATTGCTGCTGTTGGGCAGGCCGACGCGGCAGCCCGTAGCTCTTGCTGACGAAAGCGACTTCTTCAATACCCCGTCGTTGGTTAATGACCAGCGTCAGCGTAAAAAAGAAATTGCACATCAGGTTGCACAAGCGCGGCAAGATCATGGGCACGTTCACACCTTCCTGTTCTACGCGAACCATCGCCCGGATCGCCTTTTTGGCGGCTGACCGGGCCAGATGAAGTTGGGAGATGGGCGCAACGCCACGCGGCAACACAAAGCCATTGGCGCGGCCTTGAACCTGCATCCGGTAGTGGGCTAACCGTGATTGCAGCCAGGCAAGGTCGGTTTCTTCTATGGCCAGCCTGCCCCTAATCGATCCATTCACATGAAAGGCCAGGGGCTGAAGGTGGTTCAGGTCTGCTGCCAGGTCGGGCATGTCGGCCGGCGTATACGACAGCGCCGCGCCAATGTGCCCGCATAGTTCGTCTGTCACGACTTCAAAATCGCACAGTACCGATGTTTCATAAATGAACGGGTAACAGAGTTCATCAATATTTTGGCCGTGTTTCATGGGGTTATGGTCTTTTGATTAATAGCCGCTGAAAGCGGCGGCTGGGCAATGCGACGTCCAATAAACTTAGGGCTGTCTGATTGAGCGGGGCTAGCCGCCGTGCGCGCCTTTCAACGCAATAACTTAGGCATTTTCCGCTGGCGCTTTTGTTAACGAGGCGTTGTGTAGCAGGCGGCAATCACCGGAGGGTTTGCGTTCAGGTCGACGCGAATGGATGTACGAAACACCCGGCTCAGTCGTTCTTCTGTCAGCACTTCGGCAGGTGTGCCTGTGCATTCGCTTTGGCCTTCGTGCATCAGGCAAATCTGGTCGCAGTAATGCGCCGCCAGGGCAAAATCGTGCAAGGCAATAATCACCACATGCCCTTGGTCGGCGTAGGCGCGCAGGCTGTCCATTACGCTGCGTTGGTAGAACAAATCCAGGCTTGCCGTCGGTTCGTCGGCAATCAGCACGTTGGGGCGGCCAGCCAGTACGCGCGCCAGCCAAACGCGGGCGCGTTCACCGCCCGACAGCCTGTCGATGCGACGACGGCGCATGTGGGCGATGCCTGCCGCAGTCATGGCTTCGGTGATGGCGGCGGCGTCGTTGTCGCCCCAAGGCAGGCGGCCCATGGCCACAATGTCTTGCACCGATAATGGCCAGACACTATCGCCTTGCTGGGGTAACAGGCCAATATGGCGTGCGCGTTCGCGCGGCGCCAGGGTGGCGACGTCGGCGCCGTCAAAAAGACACTGCCCATGGTAGGGCAACAAGCCGGCCAGGCAGTGCAGTAGTGTCGATTTGCCCGCGCCATTGGGCCCGATCACACCGATCAGTTGGCCGGCATGGGCTGAAAAACTGATGTCGTCCAGCCGATCGGGTAGCGATAAATGACGAACATCGATCAAAGCCATTGTTTGCGTCCCTTCCAGATCAGCCACAGCAGCAGCGGGGCGCCCAGCAAGGCCGTCAGTACGCCCAGTTTTATTTCTCTGCCCGGCGGCATCAAGCGTACAAAAATATCGGCAACGCAGACGAGTGTGGCGCCGGCCAGCGCCGACGGTATCAGCAAACGGTCGGGCCGATGCCCGACGAACGGCCGCACAATGTGGGGCACCAGCAAGCCGACAAAACCGATGTTGCCTGCGACGGCGACCGAAGACCCGACCAGCAAGGCAGCGCCAAGCACAATGTAGCGGCTGCCCCGTGCGAAACTCAGCCCGAGGCTTTGCGCGACTTGTTCGCCCAGGCTTAATGCCGTCAGCAGCTGGCGTTGTCGCCAGATCAGAAGGCTGCCTGCAATCAGGGCAGGGAGCAATACGCCCAGATGACTCATGCCGCGTTCCGAGACGGAACCCAGTAGCCAGAAGACCAGTTCTTGCATGGCATAGGGGTTGGGTGCGAAATTAAGCACGGCGGCCAAGGCAGCCCCGGCCAGGGTCGAGACGGCCAGCCCGGCCAGAATGACGGTAGCCGCCTGTGCCGTACCGGCCAGCCATAGCATCAGCATCAGCGCCAGCGCGGCCCCGGCCAGCCCGGCCGCAGCCGGAGCCAGCCCCCCTAATTGAGGTAGCAGGCCAAAATAAAAGACGGCCGCCGCACCAAGCGCGGCGCCCTGACTGGCGCCGGTAATGCTGGGGTCAGCCAGCGGATTGCGCAACAGCCCTTGCAGGGCGGCGCCGCTTAGCCCAAGCGCGGCGCCCACGGCAAGCGCCAGCAAGGTGCGTGGTAAACGAATCTCGCCAATAATCACGGCGGCCGGTGTGGCCTCTGCGCGCATCCAGTCAATCAGCCCGGTCAGTACGCTGACAGGCGTCGATCCAACTGTTAGCGATGTGATTGCAGCGGTCAGCATGACGGCCAGACAGATCAATGTCGTCATTCAAGCCACCCGTGCAAGTCGTCAATCAAGTCCCATGTCCATGGGCCGGGACACTGCCATCGCCAGTAGTCGGTCGATAGCCATCGGTCTGGTGGTATGGCGTTGCGCAGGGCAGGGTGCGCCGAAAACGCGTTGGCCAAAGCATTGCCCTCGGTGGAGGCCCACAAAATGGCTTCCGGCGGGTCGATGACGACCTGTTCCAGGTCAAGCTGCTGGTAACCGGGGGCTTGGAGATAATTACGCCAGCCCGCTTGCGTCAGCACATCGTGTTCGAATGTGTTCGTGCCTGTGCCCACCCCGTTGGCCCCCAGTAACAGCAGTCGTGGCGCGGGAGCGGCCTTGGCATTTGAAGCATGACGTCTTGTCGTTGTTGCTGTTGTTGTTGTTGTTGTTGGAGCATCAGGCGTAGCGTTAGCAGACTCGACGCTTGCATTAGGTGCTGCGATTGTCTCGTCAGCACCCTTCGTTTCAGATGGGTGGCGCGGCGCGGCACCAGGGTGCGCGCGCCCGACAGGTTTATTCAACAAGGAAAGCGCCAGGTGCTCGTAGGTTCGAATGCCGTCCAGACTGGTTGGCAATGGCAATATTTCAACCCTGAAGCCTAGCGTTTTCAACCGGCTGCGCAACGTCATGGCGTTGTATTCGCCGGTAATGATCAGGTCGGGCTTGAGTTCAATAATGCGTTCAAGCGTACCGTCGTGTCGCGGCCAGTCGCGCTGCAGGCCTTTGGGCTGATACGGCGGGTTGACGGGTGACAATGCGGCAACCTGCGTTGCATCAGCGTGACGCGCCAAAATCCAGTCAGTGCACAGGTCAAGCGACACAATGCGCTGCGGCGACACCGTCGCCGGCAACGCGTGGTCCGAAGCCTGTTTTGGCATCGTCTCGCCTGTCGATTGCGTCGGCGACGCGACTGCCGGCAACGTTTGCGCCGTTGCCGGTGTTGGAGCCAGCCCGGGCAGAAAACTGCCCAGGCACGCCCCGAACGACAAGGCGGTTGACGGTATCAACCTAGAAACGATACTCGGCACTGGCATAGAAATTGCGCCGGTCTTCGGGATAGGCGTTGAACGAGGTGTATGCAGTGTTCACGATTCCATACGAGTAGTATTTTTCGTCGAAAAGGTTATTGACCCCGGCCGCCAGTCGCCAGTTGTTGATCTGGTGGCTGATTTTGAAGTCGGTAATTGTGTAAGAGGGCATGCTTTTGAAGCGGTTGGCCTGGTCATTGTCGTAGCGCTGGCTACCCACATACTGCACATACAGTGTGGCCCGGGTGGCGGCAGTGATTTGCCACCCCAGGTTAACGCCAAGGCGGTCTTTGGGTACCAGCGGCACCTTGTTGCCTGCGACATTAACACCGTCGTAAGTGCCTTCACGGAACGTGGCTTGGGTCCGGGTGTAGTTGACGGCAACATCAACGCTATCCCATAACGCAACGCGACCTTCCAGTTCAAGGCCGCGGTGGCGTGTGGGCGACAGGTTCATGTTGGCCCATGCAAGCCTGTTGTAATGGATTTCGTCGGTCACATCCATATTGAAGAGACCAACGCGCAAGCTGGCGACTGCATTTTGCCATTCAAGTCCCACTTCGGTGTCTCGCGACTGTTGCGGCTTTAGCAGATCGGCACACGGGGTGCTTTGGCATCGATTGTCGTCAATGTTAGCTAGACGAAAGCTTCGACCGGTGCGGCCATACACCGAAAAACCGGCACCTATCATTTGTTGAATAGCTATCTCGTGTGCAGTCAGGTTGGGCCGCGCGTTATTGGCGTTGGGCACTACACGCTCGTCAATGCTTTGGTCAACGAACTCTTTTCGCCCGCCCAGGCTGATACGCGTACCCGTTGGAAGCTGCAGTTCGTTGCGAACGTATAGCGCTTTGTTCGTCTGTTTTCCGCGCTCGTCGAAAGCTGACGCGAATCCGGTGGCTGCAGTGTTGCTTTTGTAGTCCCATTTGCTCGAGTCGGCGCCAATCGTTAGCTGGTTATTGACCGGCCCCCAATCAGAGTTCAACATTGCTCGTGGCGAAACCCCAAAAACCTTGGTGTTTGATTTTCGATAGGATGATCCCCAATCAGCTTTGTTTAGTAACGTTGCGTCTTTGTCCCGGTAACTGGCATCCAGGGCAAGCGTTAAATCGCCAAAGTTTTTTTCGCCCCGAAGTGCATAGAGCTCGCTTCGGCTGTTCAGAAAGTCGTCGGGAGATTTGGCGCCACGCCGGTCGGTCTTCAATTGCGCTTCTGTTCGTGCGCCGGGCAGTCGCGACTTCTGGTCATCGGCGTTGACCGTCAATGCGATAAAGTCGCGTGCGTTGCCAAGACGAAACTCTCCGTTCACAGAGCCCAGCTTAGATCGATTGTTGTCCCTGTAGTTGTCCGATTCGTAATGTTGCGCGTCGATTCGTGCGCCCCAAAGGTCACCGCCTATCCGAAAGCCGCCGCGCGCATCTCGCGACTGGTGACTGCCCGCCTGTGTAAATACACTGCCAGAAACGCCTGGGCCAACCGGAGATTTCGTAATGATATTGATTGTGCCGGCCGTGGCGCCGCTACCGTACTGAACCGCACCCGAGCCTCGCAATATCTCTATACGCTCGATGGCATCCATAGGAATGGATGACAGGCGGGCAGTTGCGCCTTCGTATTCCGAAAGGCGTTGGCCGTTAACCAGTACTAATGTGTTTTGGTCGCCCGTCATGCCGAACCCGCGCAGGTCAATGGGCGAGTCGGGCAAGCCGGTAAAGTTGATTCGTGTATGCACGCCGCCCAGTTTGCTCAGTACCTCAGACACATTGGTGGCCGAGCTGTCGCGGATTTCCTGGGCGGTAATGACCTGGGCCGCGATAGGGCGGTCTTGCTGGGCAGATTCAAAGCGCGAAGCCGTCACAACAACGGGTTCGAGCAGGCGTTCGGCGTGAACGGGTGTAAAGATGGCCGCTGACAGCAAGGCTGCCAGGGGGGTAAGACGAGTTTGCATGGTGTTCCCTTTGCGACAAGCGGCCCCGCATGTCGGTGTAATGAAATGACAATACCAAAGAGAAATGAACAGACCATGGCGGCCGCACACGGGCCGCTACAGCCGGTGCCAGGTCCCCGTGGCATATCGCTGGGCGTAGCAGGCCGGTATCCGGGCTTGCAAGTTTTGACGTACCGCCTTCCCGGGTAGAACCCAGTGGCATTGTGGTACGCCCGCACTTGCTTACCGTTGCGGGGGCAGCAGCGGCTTGGTCTGGTTTAAAGACGCACCGCTTTCCCGTTTAACCATCATCAAGACTGACAATGACACCTGAAACGGGGCGAATTATACATCTTTGCAAGGGTTGACCCGATATTGCGTCGGGAAGTGAGACTTGTTTAAAGCGTGTGTATCCCCAGGTGATGGGGTGGAGCCCATAATTTTTAATGGTATTTCCGCTTGCCGGACAAACTGGGTCCGTTCCTCCGTTCCAAGCCGTAGGGTCTCTTCAAAATATGTGTCTGGTCAGGCTTTGAGCATGCCGGCGGGAAGGCTTTGACCGTGGAGGCAAGGGCGCGGCTGTTTGAGTGGGCGTTTTCGACCCATAGGGTCGAGCCCGCGAGTTCCGCGCCCGCCACGGGCAAGGTCTGGACGCCGGGTAGCCCCGTAGGGGCCATGCGATGCCTGGTCAGACACATATTTTGAAAAGACCCGGTTTGTACATTCAGACAAGCGGTTGGAGCGGTGTGATCAACCTTGTCTAGTGAAGGCGTGTCCCCCGAGAATGGGGTAGAGCCCAGCCCCGATAATGGGGAAGAGCCCAACATTGTTGCAGACAACAGAAAACCCGCAGAGCCAAACTGGCTGCGGGTTTTTGTGTGGCCGCCGATTAAAAAATATCGACAACATAAAAATGGTAGGCAGTACTGGATTCGAACCAGCGACCTCTACGATGTCAACGTAGCGCTCTAACCAACTGAGCTAACCGCCTAAAGAACGCTACTATAGCGCAATAAAAAAACACTTGTCAAGCCAAATGCGCCATTGCGTGTGTGTTTTTTAAAAACATCCCGCTTCGAGCGCATGGCCTGCAATGTTACACTAGCAGTCAGTAGGCTCGGCATTATTGCGCGCGCAAGGTTTTTGGGTTGCGGCGCCGGGCAGGCATAATCAAAAACGCGGCGTTTGCCGGGTTTTTTCAGGATAACTTTATGGTTCAAATTACGTTGCCCGACGGTTCGCAGCGCGAATTCCCCGGCCCGGTTTCTGTTAACGACGTTGCGTATGCTATTGGCACGGGGCTGGGCAAAGCCGCGTTGGCCGGGCGCGTATCGTTCGACAACGACGACGGCAAACTGGTAGATACCAGTTACGTTATTGAACGCGATGCAAAACTGGCTATTGTTACCGCCAAAGACGCCGATGGTCTCGACCTTATCCGTCACTCGACGGCGCACTTGCTGGCGTATGCGGTAAAAACCTTGTTTCCCGACGCCCAGGTTACTATCGGGCCCGTCATCGACAACGGTTTTTACTACGACTTTTCGTACAAGCGTCCGTTCACCCCAGAAGACCTGGCGGCTATCGAAAAGAAAATGGCCGAACTGGCCCGCAAAGACGAAACGGTTACCCGCGAAGAGTGGATGCGCGACGACGCAGTAGCGTTTTTCAAGAGCATCGGCGAAACCTACAAAGCAGAGATCATCGCGTCCATCCCTTCAAACGAACCTATCAGCCTGTATCGTGAAGGCGACTTTATCGACTTGTGCCGTGGCCCCCACGTGCCGTCAACCGGAAAGCTTAAAGTATTCAAGCTCATGAAGGTGGCCGGTGCCTACTGGCGTGGCGACAGCAACAACGAGATGCTTCAACGCATTTACGGTACGGCCTGGGCCACCAAAGAAGACCAGCAGGCCTATCTGACCATGCTCGAAGAGGCCGAAAAGCGCGACCACCGCAAACTGGGGCGCGAGCTGGGCCTGTTTCACTTTCAAGACGAAGCGCCCGGCCTTATCTTCTGGCACCCCAAGGGCTGGACACTCTGGCAGCAAGTTGAGCAGTACATGCGCGGCGTGTATCGCGACAATGGCTACCAAGAAATCAAAGCCCCGCAAATTCTCGACCTGTCGCTCTGGAAAAAAACAGGTCACTGGGACAACTACGCCGAAAACATGTTCACGACCGAGTCCGAGAACCGTGTTTACGGCCTGAAGCCCATGAATTGTCCGGGGCATGTGCAAATTTTCAATGCCGGCCTGCATTCTTACCGCGAGCTGCCCATTCGTTACGGCGAGTTTGGCCAGTGCCACCGAAACGAACCCTCGGGTTCCTTGCATGGCATGATGCGTGTGCGTGGTTTTACACAAGACGATGGCCACATCTTTTGCACCGAAGACCAGTTGCAAGACGAATGCGCCGCGTTTACCGCGTTGTTGCAAAAGGTCTATGCCGACTTCGGCTTTACCGAAATTTTGTACAAAGTGGCAACGCGCCCCGAAAAGCGCATTGGCAGTGACGAGGTCTGGGACAAAGCCGAACAGGCCTTGATGCAAAGCCTGAACCGTACGGGTTGCCAATACGAGGTCAGCGAGGGCGAGGGCGCCTTCTACGGCCCTAAAATCGAATACACCCTAAAAGACGCGATTGGCCGCCACTGGCAGTGCGGCACTATTCAGGTCGATTTTTCCATGCCGGCGCGTTTGGGCGCCGAATACGTCGATGCGTCTGACCAGCGTCGTACGCCCGTTATGCTGCACCGGGCTATTCTGGGCTCGTTCGAGCGTTTTATTGGTATTCTCATCGAAAACCACGCGGGTGCCATGCCGCCCTGGTTGGCGCCTGAACAAGCCGTGGTCTGTTGTATTTCCGAGAATTTCGCCGATTATGCCGCCGAAATCGCTCAACAGCTTAAAAAACAAGGCTTCAGGGCCTCTGCAGATTTGCGCGGTGAAAAAATCACTCGTAAAATCAGAGAGCACAGTATGCAGAAAATACCGTACATTCTTGTCGTTGGCGAAAAAGAGCGCGACAACGGTACGGTAGCAGTACGCAGTCGCGGCAATGTCGATCTGGGCGCAATGTCCCTTTCCGATTTCGCACAGCGTCTGCAAGAAGATATCACCTCCCGGCGTCAGGCTGGGCAGGAATAATTTTTAATTACCAAGGAGTTCTAGATATCGCAACCGATAAAAACAATCGCATCAACGGCGAAATTCGTGTTCCCGAGGTGCGACTTATTGGCGTCGACGGTGACCAGCTGGGCATCGTAAAAGTAGCCGATGCATTGCAGTTGGCTGAAGATCACGAAGTTGACCTGGTCGAGATTGCGCCTAACGCCGATCCGCCGGTTTGCCGCCTGATGGACTACGGCAAGTTCAAGTACCAAGAACAAAAACGCCAGGCCGAAGCCAAGGCCAAGCAAAAAGTCATTCAGGTCAAAGAAGTCAAGTTCCGTCCGGGTACCGACGAGGGCGACTACCAGGTCAAGCTGCGCAACTTGCGCCGCTTCATCGAAGATGGTGACAAGGCCAAGGTAACGCTGCGGTTCCGTGGCCGTGAAATGGCTCACCAAGAGCTTGGTATGCGTGTTCTCGAGCGCGTTCGCGACGATCTGTCCGAGCTCTGTCAGGTCGAGGCCATGCCTAAACTTGAAGGTCGCCAGATGGTTATGGTGCTGGCGCCCCGCAAGAAGGCGCCTCAAAAAGGCGATTCGGCCTCCTGATCCTACCCATTTGCATCCCCATCAGGCCTGGTCTGGTGGGGATTGTTTTCGCAGGTACATCATGCACGTCCTTTTCATCATCGACCCGCTGCCTTCGCTCAAGGCGTATAAAGATTCCTCTGTTGCCATGATGCGCGCGCTTAAAGCGCGGGGGCATGACATCAGCGTTGCCTTGCAAGATGAGCTGTTCATCGACGAAGGCGTCGTCATGGCCGACAGCTCTTCAATAACGCTGGTCGACGATGCCGACCTGCATGGCAAAGACTGGTGGAAGGCAAACGGGGTCAAGGTGGCGCAGCCGCTGACGCATTTCGATGCGGTGGTCATGCGCAAAGACCCGCCTTTCGATATGGAATACGTGTATTCCACGCATTTGCTTGAATATGCCGAGAAGCAGGGCGCAAAAGTGTTCAATTCGGGTGCGGCCATTCGCAATCACCCCGAAAAGCTCACCATTACCGAGTTCGCGCAATTTACGTCGCCGACCATTGTGACGGGCAGCAATGCCCGCTTGCGCGCGTTTCATGCCAAGTACAAAGATGTCATCGTCAAGCCTCTCGACGGCATGGGCGGTACAGGTATTTTCAGGTTGCAACCCGAAGAGCCGAACCTGGGTGCGATTCTTGAAACATTAACGCTTAACGGCGAACGCACCATTATGGCGCAGCGCTATATCCCCGACATCGTCAAGGGCGACAAGCGCATTCTGATCATCGACGGCAAGCCCGTACCGTATGCCCTGGCCCGCATTCCACTGGCCGGTGAAACCCGTGGCAACCTGGCTGCGGGTGGTCGCGGCGTCGCGCAGCCCCTGTCCGAACGCGACCGCGCCATTGCCGAAACAATTGGCCCGGTCTTGCGCGCTCGCGGCCTGTTGTTGGTCGGGCTCGACGTTATTGGCGACTACCTGACCGAAGTCAACGTCACCAGTCCAACCTGTTTTGTTGAAATTACCGAGCAAACCGGGTTTGACGTGGCTGATTGTTTTGCGCAGGCGCTTGAAAAAGCGGTCGGAGCCTGAGCGGTGATCCGGGTTATTCTGATCATGCACGAGCCGCTGGGCGCGGCGTTGGTGTCTTGTGCCCGCCACGTG
This sequence comes from Pusillimonas minor, assembly GCF_014237865.1. Classification (GTDB taxonomy): domain Bacteria; phylum Pseudomonadota; class Gammaproteobacteria; order Burkholderiales; family Burkholderiaceae_B; genus Neopusillimonas; species Neopusillimonas minor. Next base: position 320,684 of record NZ_JACJUU010000003.1, on the reverse strand, counting down.
CTTGGCCAGGAACCCGACCTGACGCTGTTTGATATCCATCCATCCGATACGCCCGAAAAACGTCTGCCCGATATTTTGGCAGCCGTGTGCGCTGCCCCTCCGGCCCAAACGCTTATGCTGGCCGACATTTACGGGGCCACACCCTACAACACGGCCCGCAAGGCCCTCGATATGGCCCGGTCTCAGGGCTACGATGTCGAGCTGCTGACGGGCGCAAATTTGTGTATGGTGCTTAAGGCGCTGACGGGGCCGCGCGACGACTTTCACGCATTGGTACGATCGGTGCGCGCCAGCGCAGAGCGGGGTATTGTGCGGGCAGGTGACGCACCGTAATATTTAATAAAATAATGTGCGCCCTGTTGCGTACTGGCTTCGACAACATAAAAATACTATATGCCTTCTATCGATATCGTCATTAGCAACAAACTGGGCTTGCATGCACGTGCAGCTGCCAAACTTACCCAACTGGCCTCGCGTTTTGGGCAAACCGAAGTGTTTATCGCGCGCGGCAGCCAGCGGGTCAATGCAAAAAGCATTATGGGGGTCATGATGCTGGCGGCCGGTCTGGGGGTGACGGTAACGGTCGATGCCGAAGGCCCCGATGCCGACGCCGCCCTGACTGAAATCAAGGCACTTTTCGACAACAAGTTCGGCGAACCCGAATAACTTCATTTCCCGGGTACGTATGACCCAGTCCGCTTCATCGGTTCCACACCACTATAGTGCCATGCTGTCTCTGCGGGGGCAGGGGGTGGTCAAGGGTTACGCCATTGGCCGCGCCGTGGTCATGGGCGCGGCGGCCCTCGAAGTCGTCCACTATCGTATTCAACCCGAAGACGTCGCCTCAGAATGTACCCGCCTGAAAGAGGCCGTGGTGCAGGCGCGCGACGAGCTTCAGTACATGGTCGACCATCTGCCCGAAGACGCGCCTCGCGAAATGGGCCCCTTGCTGACCGTGCATTGCATGCTGCTCGACGACCCAATGTTGTCTGACCATGCCTGCGAGCTTATCGCCGAGCGGCATTACAACGCCGAGTGGGCGCTGACGACACAAGGGCAGTCTTTAGCCGAGCAATTTGCGGCCATGGAAGACGAGTACCTGCGCGAGCGCGGGGCCGATATCCGTCAGGTCATCGAGCGCGTGTTGCGCGTGCTGTCGGGCCGGCCGGTGGTCTTGCCCAGCTTCGACGAGGGCTTGTCTGAAGAATTAATTGTGGTGGCGCGCGATATCTCGCCCGCCGACATGCTGCGCTTGCGCGGTGCGCGCTTCGGTGCGTTTCTCACAGACCTGGGCGGCCCTACGTCGCACACGGCCATTGTGGCTCGAAGCATGAATGTGCCCGCCGTGGTGGGTATGGGCAATGTGCGTTCGCTGGTGCGCGACGGCGATTTGCTTATCGTCGACGGGATGAGCGGCAGCGTGCTCATCAACCCGCCCGATTTTGTCCTTGAAGAATATCGTCGCCGCCAGGCGGCCTATGCCGACGACCGTGCCGAGCTGGGCTTGTTGCGCGACGCCGAGGCCGTCACGCTTGACGGTGTTCGTATTTTGCTCGAAGCCAATATCGAATTACCGGAAGAGGCCCTCGCGGCTGTGGCTGCCGGCGCCGACGGCATTGGTTTGTTCCGCAGTGAGTTCTTGTTCATGGGCCGCAGCACCTTACCCGACGAAGAAGAGCAATACGCGGCCTACGCAGCGGTGGTCAAGGCCATGCAGGGCAAGCCCGTCACAATTCGTACCCTCGATATCGGGTCTGACAAAACCCTCGACGGCGAAACGACCGTGGCCACGAATCCGGCGCTGGGCTTGCGGGCTATACGGTATTGTCTGGCCAACCCCGACTTGTTCCACACGCAGTTGCGCGCCTTGCTAAGGGCATCGGCGCACGGCCGGGTACGTATTCTGGTACCCATGATTTCCCACATGCACGAGGTGCATGCGGTCAAGCGGGCGCTCGATACGGCGCGTCGCGAGCTCGACGCCCGGGGTGAGGCCTACAGCAACACTGTCGAAATTGGCGCCATGGTCGAAATTCCGGCGATTGCCATTGCTATCGAGCCCTTCATCGAACAGCTCGACTTTTTGTCGATTGGTACCAACGACCTGATTCAGTACACGTTGGCGATCGACCGTGCAGACAATGCGGTGGCCGACTTGTACGACCCGATGCATCCGGCCGTGTTAAGACTGATTTCGCACACCATCAACGCGGCCGACCGGGCCGGCAAGTCGGTGGCCGTATGCGGTGAAATGGCCGGTGACAGCCGCGTCACCCGCATGCTGCTGGGGTTGGGGCTTAAAGAATTCTCCATGCACCCTCAGCAATTGCTCGACATAAAAAAAGAAGTGCGTCAGTCTCATACCAACGCACTTCGGGTCAAGGTCGCATCGGCCTTAAACCGGGCCGAGCGCATCGATTTATCGGTGCTGGCGGGGTAATTACACCCCGCCGGCCGTTTCAGTTATCGTGAATAAGCCGATTCACCGTGGGTGCTGATGTCCAGGCCTTCGCGTTCGGCGTCGGCACTGACACGCAGCCCGCATACTTTGTCGGCAATGAAGTACGCTACAACCGCAACCACCCCTGTCCACACGAAGGTAATCAAAATACCTTCAATCTGTACCCACAGCTGGGGCAAGATGTCGGCAGCGGTTTCAAGGCCGGGGCCACCCAGCGCCTTGGCATTCAGGATGCCGGTCAGTACGGCACCGACAATCCCGCCCAGCGCATGAATACCAAACACATCCAGCGAGTCATCGGCCCGTAACATACGCTTCAGGCCATTGACACCCCACACGCATGCGGCACCGGTAACCACGCCAATGACCAGCGCACCCAGCGGGCCAACCAAGCCAGCGGCGGGCGTGATACCGACCAGGCCGGCGACAGCGCCCGATACGGCGCCTAGCAACGATGGCTTGCCTTTAACCGCCCATTCGACGAACAGCCAGGCCAGAACTGCGCCTGCAGTGGCTACCAGCGTGTTGAAGAAAGCCAGCGCAGCGGTTTCGTTGGCGCCCAGGGCGGAGCCCGCGTTAAAGCCAAACCAGCCTACCCACAGCAAGGCGCCGCCGATCATGGTCATGGGCAGGTTGTGCGGAGGCATGGCTTCGCGACCGTAGCCCAGACGTGGGCCCAGGTAGTAGGCACCCACCAGGCCGGCTACGCCGGCATTGATGTGCACCACTGTGCCACCGGCAAAATCAAGGGCGCCTTTTTCGAACAGCCAGCCACCCGGCGACCAGACCATGTGTGCAATGGGAACATAGGCAAATGTGACCCAGATAAGCGTGAACAGCAGAACTGCCGAAAAGCGTACGCGCTCGGCCAGACCGCCGACAATCAGCGCGCAGGTAATACCGGCGAAGGTCGCCTGGAAGGCGGCAAAGCTGATTTCGGGGAGTGTGCCCGACAGCGCGTATTGGCCGCTGGACAAGTCGGCGATGCCATTGAAAAACACCCGTGAAAAGCCCCCGAAGAAGGCATTGCCTTCGGTAAAGGCCAGCGAGTAACCGTAAACAAACCAGACGACGATCGCAAGCGAGAAGGTGGCCAGTACCTGGATGAGTACCGACAAGACGTTTTTAGACCGCACCAGGCCGCCGTAAAACAGGGCCAGGCCCGGGACGACCATCATTAAAACAAGCAGGGTAGAGACGCTTACCCAGACGAAATCAGCTGCATTCATGTCGTTTGCTCCTAGATAGCGGCTTCGCCGTCTTCGCCGGTGCGAATACGGATGACTTGTTCAAGCGGCATGACAAATATCTTGCCGTCACCGATTTTTCCGGTGTGTGCAGCGGCGCACAGGCTTTCAATTGCGGTTTCAACCTGCGCGTCGGAAACGGCCAGTTCAATGCGCAATTTGGGTAGAAAGTCCACGGTGTACTCGGCGCCCCGGTAGAGCTCGGTATGGCCTTTTTGTCGACCAAAGCCTTTGACTTCGGTCACGGTCATACCCTGAATGCCAACTTCGGCCAGCGCTTCGCGGACTTCATCCAGTTTGAAGGGCTTGATGATTGCGGTGATCAATTTCATGATGTGCTTCCTATGTAGAGGGCGATCGACCGATACAAAGCAATTAGCGTGCCAACTTTTGCCAGTCTGGTTGCGTTGGCTGGCATAAAAAGTCATAAAGCCACGAAGACACATGGGTAAAAGCGATGGGTATTGAGGCGATTCGCGTGATGCCTTGCCCAAAACTGGTGCGTCGACACCGGTGTGCACCAGAGGTGTGCGTTATTGAAGGGCTGTCGCGGCGTAGGCGTTATCGCGGTGCGCCGTGTCGCACCGTTTTAATACGGGCTGGGGCAGGGGGGCTTCCCAGGTGGGCGTGGGCTGATGGGCCATGGGCATCCGCAAAAGGAATATCGGGCAGCATGACCCTGCCAGAGCCCGTTGAATATGTAACAAACCACGTGCGGGCGGGGTGAGATGTGTCGTGATGTACATCACGTTAAGGGGCTTGTCGCCCGGAAGCCCTTGAGATTCCGGCATATTTTTTGTTTTGTGAAAGCTATTTTTATTATTTTTGTAATTAGGGCTTACACTAGGTGGGTCGACAGTTTTAGCTGTCTCGCTAGAATTGTAACTGTCTCCAATAACCCTTCCAAGGAAACGCATGAAAACTCAACGCAAACAACTCGCTATCGTCGCTCTCGTCGCCTCTATGGGCGTGCTTGCCGCTTGCTCGAAAGAAGAGGATGCGCCCGCACCGGCGGTCGCGCCTGCCGTTGAGCAGCCCGCGCCGACATCTGCTGCGCCCGTGACCGAACCCACACCGGTTGCGCCCACACCCGAATCCACCACCGGCAGCACACAATCAACACAAGACGCTATTGTCGAGAAGGCTGCAGAGGTGCGTGACGAGGCCGCTGAGGCCGCCGCCAAAGTGGGCGACGCCATCAAGCAGGGCGCTGCCGACGCCGACAAGGCCATCCAGAACGCGATTGGCAATGGCCAACAGGCGCCCGCCACCGAGCCGGCCACCACGCCGACAGAGCCTACGCCTGCTACTAACTAAGTTGACAGTTGGTTCTTCAGCAATTTCGGGCGCTTCGGCGCCCGTTTTTTATGTTTTTAATTACACTGGTATTGTTTATCGATAATCAGGAGTTTTTATGAAAAACCGTACCGATTGGTTTGAGGATATGCAGAAGAACGTGTCCGACCTGATCAAGAACAGCCCGGCCGCCGATATCGAACGTAACGTCAAGGCGATGATGACCCAGACGTTTTCGCGTCTCGACCTGGTCACGCGGGAAGAGTTTGATGTGCAGGCCGCTGTGCTTGAAAAAGCATTAGCCCGCCTGGCGGCGCTCGAGGCCCGCGTCAAAGTGCTGGAAGCGCGGCAGGACGCCTGATCTGTCGTTGACACGATCAGGGCTTTCCGGGGTGGCTTGAACTGTCCGGTTTGCTGCCTTTTTCATATAAGACGGCGGTAACCTTTGGGTCTGTTCATTCATCCTAAAGAGGCCTGCTATGTCGCTGGCAGTCGTGGCCACCCGGGCCTTGCGCGGCCTGCAGGCGGTGCCGGTAAGGGTCGAAGTGCATGTTGGCCCGGGGTTGCCCGCTTTTAATCTGGTTGGTCTGCCCGGCGCCGGCGTGCGCGAAAGCCGCGATCGCGTCCGCTCTGCCATTGTCAGCAGCGGCTACGAATTTCCGGCCGGGCGCGTGACAGTTAACCTGGCGCCAGCCGATTTACCCAAGTCGTCCGGTCGCTTCGATTTACCCATTGCGCTTGGCGTTTTGCTGGCCTCCGGTCAAATAGCTGTGGCCGGTGCGCGGGGCAAAGCGGCGGCTGTCGACGTGTCGTCGTTGGTCTTTGCCGGCGAACTCTCCCTGACTGGGGCCGTGGTGGCGATAGATGCCGCGTTGGCCATCGCTTTGGGTGTAGCGCAAGATGCACCGTCTTTTCAGTTGGTGTTGCCACGTCATTCTGCCGCAGCCGCTGCAGCGGTGCCAGGGCTTACCGTGTTGTCGGCAAACACGCTGCAAGACGTTGTGGCGCACTTGTCCGGCGAAGTGCCCATGCCCGTTGTGCAGGCACACGCAGCGGCAGCGTTGGCATCCGCACAAGTTTGTTTGTCCGAGGTCAGGGGCCAGGCGGTGGCACGGCGCGTGCTTGAAGTGGCTGCTGCTGGTGCCCATAGTCTTTTAATGTCTGGCCCGCCGGGCACCGGCAAAAGCATGCTGGCGCAAAGGTTGCCCACCTTGCTGCCCGATTTGTCTACGGCGAATGCGCTCGAGGTTGTCGCGTTGGCCGGGTTGGGAGGCCAGCCCGCGGGCGTTTGTCTGACACCGCCTTTTCGGGCGCCGCATCATTCCAGTTCGGTGGCGGCGCTGGTTGGCGGTGGTGTTATTCCGCGGCCCGGCGAAATCAGCCTGGCCCATCATGGCGTTTTGTTTCTCGACGAGCTCCCGGAGTTCGATCGGCGTGTGCTTGAGTCTTTGCGCGAGCCCCTGGAGACCGGCTCGGTCAGTATCGCGCGGGCGGCGCAGTCGGTTGTGTTTCCGGCGCGCTTTCAGCTGGTGGCGGCCATGAACCCGTGCCCTTGTGGCTGGCTGGGGCATGGTCGAAAGCCTTGCCAATGTACGCCCGAGCGCATCGATCGGTATCGTGCCCGGTTGTCCGGGCCTTTGCTCGATCGTATAGACTTGCAGGTCATGCTGGGCGCCATCGGCAAGGGGTGGTCCGATTTGCCGGCCGGCGAACCGTCGGCGGTGGTCAGGGCAAGGGTGGTGGCATGCCGCGAGCGGCAGTTGGCCCGGCAAGGTTGTACCAACGCGGCGCTGCTGCCGTCGCAATTGCCCAAGGCGGCCCGGGCCAGCCCCGATGCGCTGGGCCTGCTTGATCAGGTCGCGCACCAGCAATGCTGGTCGGGCAGGGTGGTGCACCGTGTGTTGCGGGTGGCGCGTACACTGGCCGACCTGGCTGCGTGCCCCGAGGTCGGGCGCGACCATATTGCCGAGGCTGCACAATACCGGCCAGGTTGGTAGACTTCTTTATCAAATCATCATATAATCAAGGGCTTTTCGCGGTTTGCCCGCTAAAAAGTTTGCGGGGTAAGCAGCCAATTTTGGGTTTGTGCAATATGCGCCCAAAGTTTGCGGTTTAACCGCAAAAGCAGCTTGGCCTGGCCCCTGTTAGCCAGGCAAGCTTATTTTTTGCGTTTTGCAGGTTGTAAAGTGTTGCCTTAGTTAAAGGTAGCCACCTGCTGGCGTTAATCACAGGTTTTATATCATGCCAAAAATGAAAACCAAACGGGGCGCAGCCAAGCGTTTCCAGGTCCGCGGTAGCGGGTCGATCAAGCGGGGTCAGGCGTTCAAGCGTCACATCCTTACCAAAAAAACCACCAAGAGCAAGCGCCAGTTGCGCGGTTCTGCAGCGGTTCACAAGTCTGATGTTGCGTCTGTACGCAGCATGATGCCTTACGCTTGATTTAACGGAGATCTAATATGCCACGCGTAAAACGCGGCGTTACCGCCCGCGCCCGTCATAAAAAAGTCCTTAAAGCTGCCAAAGGTTATCGCGGTCGCCGCGGTAATGTATTCCGGATAGCCAAACAGGCGGTCATGCGTGCAGGCCAATACGCCTACCGCGACCGTCGCAACAAAAAGCGTACTTTCCGTGCGCTCTGGATCACTCGTATCAATGCCGCTTGCCGCGAATTGGGCGTTACATACAGCGTCTTCATCGCCGGTACGAAAAAGGCATCGATCGAACTCGATCGCAAGGTATTGGCCGACATGGCTGTTAACGACAAGGCAGGTTTTGCCGCTGTCGTCGCTCAGGCTCAAGCTGCATTGGCTTCCTGATCGGTATACCGACTGTGTTGTGACAAAAACGGGGCTCGTTCTGGGCTCCGTTTGTATTTGGAAAAGCGATATCCATGACTTCCCCGGTTGATGACCTGATTGTTCAGGCCCAAGAAGCATTTGCGCAATCCGCTGATGTGACCGCGCTCGAAAACGCCAAAGCCCGCTTTTTAGGCAAGCAGGGCGCGCTGACGGCCATGATGAAAAGCCTGGCCCAGCTCGAGCCCGAGCAGAAACGTGCCGAAGGGGCGCGTATCAATCAACTCAAGCAACAGGTCGAGAGCCTGCTTGTCGCCCGGCGTGCCGAACTGGCCCAGGCCGAGCTCGACAAGCGTCTGGCCGCAGAAACCATCGATGTCTCTTTACCCGGCCGTGGCGCCGCTGTGGGTGGCATACACCCCGTCATTCAAACCTGGCAGCGGGTCGAGGCCATTTTCCGTTCAATTGGTTTCGAGGTGGCCGACGGCCCCGAAATCGAAAACGACTGGACCAACTTCACCGCATTGAACAACCCGGAAAATCACCCGGCCCGTTCAATGCAAGACACTTTTTATGTCGACATGAACGACGAGCAGGGCTTGCCGTTTTTGTTGCGCACGCATACCAGCCCCATGCAGGTGCGTTACGCCCGCATGAACAAGCCGCCTATTAAAGTGATCGCGCCCGGTCGCACGTACCGTGTCGACAGCGACGCTACCCATTCGCCCATGTTCCATCAGGTCGAAGGCTTGTGGGTTGCCGAAAACATCTCGTTTGCCGACCTGAAGGGGGTGTACACCAACTTCTTGCGCGCCTTTTTCGAAACCGACGATCTCTGCGTGCGTTTCCGCCCCTCGTTTTTCCCCTTTACCGAACCTTCAGCCGAAATCGACATGATGTTCACGTCGGGGCCCAATCAGGGGCGCTGGCTCGAAATCTCCGGCTCCGGGCAAGTCCACCCGCAGGTCATTCGCAACTTCGGCCTCGACCCCGAGCAATACATCGGTTTTGCTTTTGGTTCCGGTCTCGAGCGTCTGACCATGCTGCGCTATGGCGTCAACGACTTGCGTCAGTTCTACGAAGGTGACCTGCGCTTCCTGCGTCAGTTCAATCGCTAACCCGAATACGGATCAGGTTTTTTATCATGCTATTCCCAGAATCTTGGCTGCGTTCGTTCACCGACCCTGACCTGACGACCGACGCGCTGTCGCATCAATTGACCATGGCCGGCCTTGAGGTCGAAGAGACCCAGCCGGTGGCGCCGCCCTTCAGCGGTATTGTGGTTGCTCACATCACCGAAATCGCGCCTCACCCCAACGCCGACAAACTGCGCGTGTGCCAGGTCGACGACGGCTCGGGTACGCCGCTGCAAATTGTGTGTGGTGCGCCCAACGCAGCCGCCGGCCTTAAAGTGCCGCTGGCACGTATCGGCGCTGTCTTGCCTGGCGGCATGAAAATCGGCAAGGCCAAGATGCGCGGGGTCGAGTCGTTCGGCATGTTGTGCTCGGCACGCGAACTGGGCCTGTCGCAAGATCACGCGGGCCTGCTCGAACTGGCGGCTGATGCGCAGCCGGGTCAGTCGCTGCGCGACTTGCTCGACCTCGACGACACATTGTTCACGCTTAAGCTGACGCCTAACCGTGCCGACTGCCTGTCTATTCTGGGCGTGGCGCGCGAAGTGGCGGCACTTACCGGCGCTCCGTTGCGTCGCCCGCAAGTGGCGCCCGTGCCTGTCACGCTGGCCGACCGCCTGCCGGTCGATGTTCAGGCCACCGACTTGTGCGGCCGTTTTGCCGGTCGTGTCATTCGCGGCGTTAATGCGCGCGCCCAAACGCCGGCCTGGATCAAATCGCGCCTCGAGCGTGCCGGCCAGCGCGCCATTTCGGCACTGGTCGACATTTCCAACTACATCATGCTCGAACTGGGGCGACCAACCCACGTGTTCGACCTTAACACCATCAGCCAGGGGCTGACCGTGCGTTGGGCACGCGAGGGCGAAACCCTCAAGTTGCTGAACGAGCAAACCGTTACCCTGCAACCCGACGTGGGTGTTATTGCCAGTGGTGACCAGCTTGAAAGCCTGGCCGGCATTATGGGCGGTGATGCCAGTGCCGTAACGCTCGACACCACCGACATCTATCTGGAAGGCGCTTTCTGGTGGCCCGAGGCCATCATGGGCCGCGCCCGCCGGTTCAAGTTTAGTTCCGAAGCCAGCCATCGTTTTGAGCGCGGCGTCGACTTTGCCAATATTCCTGAAGATCTCGAGGTTATGACACGCATGATCGTCGATATCTGCGGTGGTGAGGTTGGCCCGCTCGACGATCAGGTTCTGAACCTGCCTTCGCGCAACCCCGTCGAGTTGCGTCTCGATCGCTGCCGGCGCGTGCTGGGCATCGACGTGTCCCAGTCGCAAGTCGAAGATATTTTCTCGCGTCTGAACCTGCCTTTCGAAGTCAGCGGTAATGTATTCCGTGTGTCGCCGCCGTCCTACCGTTTCGATCTGTCCATCGAAGAAGACCTGATCGAAGAGGTGGCCCGTGTTTACGGTTTCGAGCAAATTCCAGATGTCGCCCCGATGGCGCCCGCCGTCATGACGGCCGCCCCCGAGGCGCGCCACGGCCCGCATTTGCTGCGTGAACGTGTTGCCGCCCGCGACTACCAGGAAGTCATCAACTTTTCATTTGTTGAAGAGGCGTGGGAACACAACTACGCGGGTAATACCGATCCTATTCGATTGTTGAATCCGATTGCCAGTCAGTTGGCCGTGATGCGCTCCAGTCTTATCGGGGGCTTGTTGGCCAACATCCGTCATAACGCCAATCGCAAGCAGTCGCGCGTCCGCGTGTTCGAGCTGGGCCGGGTCTTCGCGCGCGACGCCGCTGTAGCCGACGGCGACCTGACGGTAAAAGGGGTCAACCAGCCGCAGCGCCTTGCCGCCGCAGCCTGGGGGCCCGCGTTTCCCGAGCAATGGGGCGTGCCGGTTCGGCAGGTCGATTTCTACGACGTAAAAAGCGATCTTGAAGCTTTGCTTGGCACTCGCGCCGCGACGCTGGTTTGCGAGGCAGCCGAACACCCCGCGCTTCACCCTGGTCGGGCAGCCCGGTTGGTACTCGACGGCAAGCCCATAGGCTGGTTGGGTGAGGTGCATCCTCGCTGGGTTCAACAGCTCGAACTGGCTCATGCGCCCGTAGTCTTTGAGGTCGATGTCGAGGCCATTTCAGTAAGTCCCATGCCCGCGCCGGCCGAGCTGTCGCGTCAGCCTTTCGTCATTCGCGATCTGGCCGTTTGGATTGGAGCCGGCGTGGCTTACGGTGACTTGCTGCATACCTTGCGCCAAGCCATTTCGGCCGATCCAAAGCTGGCTATTGTCAAAGACATTCGCCTGTTTGACGTCTGGCGTGATAAAAACGCAGTACAGGCCGGGCAGTCGCCCGAAACCAGCCTGGCTTTGCGTTTCTGGTTGCAAGATGCCGATGTCACACTCGACGACGCACAGGTCGAGGCATGTATGGCCACGTTGCTCGACGCATTGGTCAAGGTTCACGGCGTTCGTCAACGCGCTTAATTAGGGGTACCCATATGGTCCAGGAAACACGTACGCTGACCAAAGCAGAACTTGCCGAACTTCTGTTCGACCGCGTAGGGTTGAACAAGCGCGAAGCCAAAGATCTAGTCGATACTTTTTTTGAGGAAATCCGCGATGCGCTGGCGCGCGGCGTCGAGGTCAAATTGTCGGGCTTTGGTAATTTCCAGGTGCGCGACAAGCCGCCGCGCCCGGGGCGCAACCCGAAAACCGGCGAGGTTATTCCCATCGAGGCCCGGCGCGTGGTGACGTTTCACGCCAGCCAGAAGCTTAAAAGCGCCGTCGAGCAGGCCGTACCGGTGCCGGCCGACGTCTCGTCCAATTGAATTTGAGTTCTGTCCTGCGTTTGTTATTATCGAACGCCTGAATTGAGTTTACCTTTCCCAATAGGTCAGACCCTCGCCCATGACTACGAACGAACCGTCCGTCATTTTGCCGCCGATCCCCGCCAAGCGTTACTTCACCATTGGTGAGGTCAGCGACCTGTGTTGCGTCAAACCCCATGTTTTGCGTTACTGGGAGCAAGAGTTCACACAGCTCAAGCCGGTCAAGCGACGCGGTAACCGTCGCTATTACCAGCACCACGAAGTTTTGCTCATTCGTCGCATTCGCGATTTGCTCTACGAGCAGGGTTTCACCATTAGCGGTGCGCGCAATCGTTTGGGTGACGCCCGCGACGTACCTCACGACCAAGATGCGGCCGTCCGGCTGACGGGCGCCGAGTTTCAGGCGCTGCGTTCCGAGCTTTCCGATATCCGCGACGCCCTTGCCGAGGCGCTCGACGGCAACCGCCTGTAATGCGTTTGCAGGCGCTGCACGCACTTTGTCTAGAAGACCCAACGCAAAAAGTTGCTGCAGTACAAACCCTTCAGGCGGCGCTTGCCCAGGGTATCGATACCCAGGCTCAACTAGCGGCAACGGCTGCTATTCCCGGGCGGCCGGCCAAGCCCGAGCTGGTTGGGCCATTCAAGGTTAAACAGCGTTCACCGCACAGCCCGCAAGGCTTGGCAGCGCTTATTCATGCCCTGGCCCATATCGAATTCAACGCTATCAATCTGGCGCTAGATATCATCTGGCGATTTGCCGGGATGCCGGTTGCCTTCTATGTAGATTGGCTAAGGGTCGCGCGCGAAGAGGCCTACCACTTTGGGTTGTTGAGTGCCCACTTGCAGTCGAAGGGGTACGCCTATGGCGACTTTCCGGCCCATGACGGGTTGTGGGATATGGCCGAACGAACGTCGGCCGATGTGCTTGGGCGTCTGGCTCTGGTGCCTCGCACCTTAGAGGCGCGAGGGCTGGACGCGTCGCCGCCCGTACGCGCCAAATTGCAGGCCGCCGGTGACGCTACCGGGGCCGGCATAATCGACATTATTTTGCGCGACGAAATTACCCACGTGGCCATTGGCAACCAGTGGTACCGCTATTTGTGCGAGCAGCGCGGGTTAGACCCGGTGGCGCACTACGCTGTTTTGGCTAAACAGTACCGTGCGCCCCGGCTTAAAGGGCCATTTAATCTGGACGCACGTCGCGCTGCCGGGTTCACCCAGGCTGAGCTTGAGGCGCTTCAGGCGCAAGATCAGGCCCCGGCAACGTCGTAATAACCGCCTGACCAATAAACAAAACGGTACCGTCGGGCTGGGCGTTGCTGCTTCGGCTGGTGTCTTCCAGCGTAATTTCAAACAATTGATTGTTGGTCAGCATTGTGTTTGCCGGCAGGGTAACGTTATTTTTGGCGCCGTCATTCAACCATCCTAAAAACGTCGCTTCGGCTTGCGTCGGGTTGCGTGTCCAGAGCGCCAGGCCTTTACCTGTTTCAGTGTCGCTATTGATAAGGGATTCGAGCTGCAGGGTATTGCCGGGCTGGCGGGTGACCACCCAGCCAGGGGTCGAGGTGCTGCCGGGGGGTTGGAGTATGGCGATGAACAGCGTTTCGGGTTGGGGTGGGGCAGCAGGTACAGTGGGTTCGGGTGTGGATGCCGTCATGAAGATGCCGGTGCTGGCCGAAACGTAACCCAGCGCCGCGCCAATCAGTAAGGTTGCAAGCAAAATAGCGGGTTTGCTACGAGGCTTATTGCGTGCGCTTCGCTGAATGCCTGCACCTGGTCCGGTCGTTTTAAGCGTACCGGCTACCGCGTTAGACGCTGCGGCAGATGACGCTGCCGAAGCATTTGCCGGCGCATCCAAGGTATTGGCGTCAGAAGACAAGTTTGGTGTTTGCGCTGGGGCATTGCCCCGGCTGGACGCGGGCGCTGTGTTTGCTGACGTGATGGTGTGGCTTGTGCCTTTGGGCGAGGCCGTCGTGGCAAAGGCGCCTGTTTTAGCGGCCGATGCGCCTGGTGTACTGGCGGCAGATGCAGTGGCTGCGGAGGCTGCCGGTGCCGGTGTTTCGGGGCGAGCCAAAGGTTGTATGTCGGGGTCGATACGGGGCAGGCCAAGCGTTTTTTGAACACGCCCATAAATGACGGGGTCGGGCACGACCGGCGTGAGCCGATCGGCCAGCGCCAGCATGACAGTTTCCCAATGCAAGGCCTGGTGCACGGCGTCGTCGTTTTTACTGATCAGTTCGCGGGTGCTTTGCTCTTCGTGGTCTTGCAAGGTACCCAAAGTGTATTGGGCAATGGCAAGGCGCTGGGCCTGGGGCAGGGGGCTGTTGTCGGCTGCCTTTTTGTCCAGATGCTGCAAGGCCTGGTTCAGGAGCTGTCTTATGTCGTGCTCGGGCTGCTCGAGCACGCGTGTGATTTGGGCTGTGTGCAGCCCCTTGTAGTAGGCCAGGCCCAAGGCATCTGCGGCCAGGGGTTCGACGCGTTCAAGCCCGTCGTGCAAGTCTTCGTGCATCAGTCGGGTATTGTCGTCGAGCCAGGTATGCAACTGATTGATGCGTGCCGTGTTGAGCGGTACTGGGTTGTGCCTTAGCTCACGCATCAGGCGGTAACGCAAGATGCTGTATATCCAGGCACGCGCGCTGCCTGCCGACGCGTCGAACTGGTCGGCATGTTTCCAGACCATGACGCAAACATCGTGAAGGGCTTGTTGTGCTTTGCCGTGATCTTCAAGCACCTGTTCGGCAAGCGCCAGCATGACGGCGGCTTCGTGCTGGTACAACGAAGCCAGAGCCTGGGCATTACCTTGCCCGCACTGTATCAGCGTGTGGTTGTAATTGAAGTGGCTGACCGCCATGAGACCTCTGCCTGTTTCGGGTTCAAGAATGTGCAGTTGATAATTGTATGCGCGCTTGGCCTAAAAACGGCGCTGCCGTGCGTGTTCTGCACAAACAGGCAAGGACTTTCGCCCCGGCGTAAAATGGGGCCCCGTCTATCAGGCGTTTTTATACGCCGTATCCCCTGCCATGAGATTTTCTGCCCGAGGCCCGGCGCCTGCCGACCGTAACGACATCCAGACCCTCAAGTCGCTGCTGCCCTATGTATGGCAGTTTAAATGGCGGGTGTTGCTGGCCATGGGTTGCCTGGTGGCGGCCAAGGTGGCCAGCGTCACGTTGCCGCTCTACCTGAAAGATCTGGTTGATCAGCTCAGCGTGCCGCAAACGCTTATGGTGCTGCCGGTGGCGGCATTGCTGGGATATGGGTTTGCCCGGTTGGCCACCAGCGTGTTTGGCGAATTGCGCGATGCACTGTTTGCGCGGGTGACCCAAGGCTCGATCCGCACCATTGCGACCCGGCTTTATCAGCATCTGTTTACCTTGTCGATGCGGTTTCATTTGCAGCGCCAAACAGGCGGGCTGAGTCGAGATATCGAGCGTGGCACCAAAGGCATTGGTTTCTTACTCAATTTCACGGTCTTCAATATTTTGCCGACCTTGCTTGAGATCGGCATGGTGGCGATCATTTTGTTCTGGCGTTATGACTTCTGGTTTGCCGTCATTACCCTGGGCACCATCGCAGCCTACATCATCTTTACGCTGGTGGTCACCGAGAAGCGTATGGTGTATCGGCGCAGCATGAACGATCTGGACAGCAAGGCCAACAGTAAGGCTATCGATGCGCTCATCAACTATGAAACTGTTAAGTACTTTGGCAACGAGCGCTACGAGCTTAATCGCTACGACAGCAATCTGGGCAAGTGGGTTGATTCGGCCGTAAAAAATCAGGTGTCGCTCAATTTCCTGAACATGGGGCAGGGCGTCATTATCACGGTGGGCATTACCTTGTTACTGTGGTTGTCGGCCAAGGGCGTGGTGGCACAAACCATGACCGTAGGCGACGTGGTTCTGGTGTCGGCCTACCTAACGCAGCTTTATGCGCCGCTTAACTTTCTGGGGTTTGTCTACCGTGAAATCAAACATGCCCTGGCCGACATGGAGCGCATGTTTGGCCTGATGGCAAAAGACCGCGAAGTGGCCGATGCGCCTGATGCGATACCCTTGAATACGCGCCAGGCCGAAATCCGTTTCGAGAGCGTGGATTTTTCGTACGAGCCCAACCGGCAAATTTTGTTTGGGGTGTCGTTCACGATCCCGGCCGGCAAAACTCTGGCCGTTGTGGGGGCCTCGGGCGCGGGCAAGTCAACGCTGTCGCGATTGCTGTTCAGGTTTTACGACGTGACCGGCGGCGCTATTAAGGTCAATGGCACCGATATCCGCCAGCTAACCCAAGACAGCCTGCGCCAGCATATTGGTATCGTGCCGCAAGACACTGTGCTTTTCAATGACAGCATTGGCTACAACATTGCCTACGGCAACCCCAACGCTACCCAGGAGCAAATTGTTCAGGCGGCCAAGGCAGCACGCATACACGATTTTGTTTCGCGCTTGCCCGACGGCTACGACACCCAGGTAGGGGAGCGCGGTCTGAAATTGTCGGGCGGTGAAAAGCAGCGGGTGGCTATTGCTCGCACGTTATTGAAGAATCCGCCCATTCTTATTCTGGATGAAGCCACCAGTGCGTTGGATACGCATACCGAAAAGGCCATCCAGGATGAACTGCGCGAGATTTCGCGTGATCGCACGACGCTGATTATTGCCCATCGGCTGTCGACTGTTGCCGATGCCGACGAAATATTGGTCATGGACCACGGCCAGGTTATTGAGCAGGGGACACACCGGCAGTTGCTGGCCCAAAATGGGCGTTATGCGCAAATGTGGGCACTGCAGCAAGCTGAAAGCCCCGGGTAGTACAGGTTGGGGTCGGGTGGCTGACCCCGCCCGGATTCAGCGGTTGCAGTTGGCTGCGCCAGGGTCGGCATCGCCGCCCATGCAGGCCCAGCCCAGTTTTGCGCCGCGCGACACTGCGGCATACACCGCCGCATTGCGGTTGTGTACATCCAGCCGCTGGTACAGCGTTTCGGTGTGTGCTTTGGCCGTGGCCACCGAAATATTCAGACAGCGCCCAACGGTTTTCATGGGGTAGCCGCGGGCCAGCAAGACCAGATCGGTGGCCCACTGGGTTTGCGGCGGTGCCGAAATAACCGGGTAGTCTTGGCTTTGCAGGGTAACGTCGGGGCCCAGATCGGCCAAAAGTTGTACCAGGCCAAGTCGCAGAAGCGCATGGGGCTCGATGATCATGATGTTTGCCATTTTTACATCCTTCGAATGACGTCGGCAGCTTGTCTATGACACCCAGGGTATGCAACGTGTTGCAATAGTAATAACGGTTGCCGACAGGGTCAATTAAAATTCAGTTTAAATATTTCTTTCAATTTTCTGATTTAAATAGTTTTTTTCATGTTTCTGGTACAAAGCCAGGGCAGGGCAGCTGAAATTTTCGTTCGGTGTTGTCGGCAGTGCGCAACGTCATGGTGACCTCGCAAGTATCTTGGGCGCTGCGTGTCAGTGCCAGGGTGCCCAGGGCGGTGGCCTGATCTGCCGTCAGGTGAATGGTCCCGCCCTGACGCAGCCGGCTGCTACCTTGCGCAGCGCTACGGCGGGCTTCGACAACATATTTCAGTGTCGTTTCCACCGGGCTCTTGATATACGGCACGATAATTTGGGGCTGCGTGCGTTGCGCTGCTTCCAGCCATACTTGAATGTCGGCGTCCATGTTCACAGTTGTCTCCTCACCCTGTCATGCCAGAACGCATCGGCAATGCCTTTTGGGTTGTTTATGGCCGGTTTGCGGCAGGCAAGCCGGGCGTGCCTGCCGCGTAACCGTCGTTTAGTGTTGTACGACGTTGGCTTTGTTGAAGTTGCCTACTTGTGTCACAGAAGCGTTTTGGCCGGAATTACGCTGAGTGACTGTAGCCACGTTGTAGCTGCCTTGCTGCAGTACGGTGGCGTTCAGGCCTTTCCCGTACTGGTCAACGGAGGCCTTGTTGTGGCTGCCGGATTGCGTAATGATGGCACTGTCGGGGTCGCCGCCTGTGCCGCGCTGAAGGATGACAGCTTCATTTTTGTGGCCGCTTTGGTTAATGGTGCCTGTTACGTTATGGCCGGTTTGGCCAATGTAGGCGTCATGCCCCCAACCGCTTAACTGGTTGACCGCAGCCACCTGGTTGCTGCCATCCACCGTAACCGGATAACCGGGCCAGCAGCCGAACCAGTTGCATCCGCCGCCAACTGTCGACGTGGTGCCACCTTGTTCAATGACGACATCGCTGAAGCTGGCAGCCTGATAAATGCTGGCACTCGAGCCGGTGACGTCACGTTGGCTGATGTAGTTGTCATTGTTGTTGCCCCAGTTGGTGTTGATGGTCGCAGTTGCGGCCGTCGTATCCTGCTGCACCACGACGTTGTCGTTCATGTTGCCGTAGGTGTTCACCGTGGCGTTGGCATTGGTGTTGTCGTATTGCTCAATCGACGAATCGTTGCCCCAGCCGTTCTGGTAAATGGTGGCGTTGTTTGCGGCCAAAGCGCCAGATGCGGCGCCGAAAGCCAGTGTGACGCCCAATGCGACTGCAGTAAGTTTGATACTCATTTTGCTTCTCCTCGTTGATGAAGGCCAACACTGCTTCTCTCGTGCACCAGGCGGCCTTCAAAACCCGGTACCCGTCCCTTCTGTTTATTCGTATCGAAATAAGTAGTTAGTGCGCGCTACGGGCTAGGCGTATCGGTGTCTACGATCGTGCCGGCGTCAGCGCCCATGCCGACGCCCCCCGGGCCCATGTCGGCCGCCACAGCTGCATAATTGGTTTCTTCCTGCATGTAGCTCTGAATAACCGGTTGGTTCCAGTCGGCCTCATTGCGCAGCGCCCACTGACCGTCTTTCAGCCCCCGAACCGTGAGGTAAATCACTGCCGCCTCTATGGCTTCTTTCACGGCCAGCTGGGCAGGTTCGTTACGCGTGATCCCGCCTTCAATTTCAAGCAGGTCTTTGAAGTTCACAAACTTGAAGACACTGGGCCTGATTTCGTACGAGAAAATGGTTTTGGTCGTGGATACCGTTTGCAGAATTTGCCCGGTACGGATGTCGACACTGCGCAGACCGATGGTGACCTGGTCGACGCGGTACAGGGTCGAAGCGCCAACCCCCAGGAAGCGCGCCCCGAGGCCGCCCGTCCGGACATTGCTTTCGTAAGAAATGATCCCGCCATCGATCAGGATGGATGCCGGCACCAGCGGCGGAATATAGATTTGCGGTGTGTTCTTGTCTTGCGAGCCGTCCAGCGCCCGCACAATACGGCGTTCGGTCAGCAGCTCTTGCAGGCTTTCGCGTTCAACCGGCGTAAACCAGCCCGAATCTTTCAGAGCTTTGATCAGCATCGACGCGGCGCCTTGTGTGACCGAGGTTGAAAACGAACTGTCGGGCGCCGGCTTGTACTGACCGGTCTGGTCGCGAAAGCCGTACACAGCGACCACGATTTTGCCTTTGGGCGGCGGCAGCTTGAGCAGGTCGTGCGTCGATGGCGTCGCCGGCGTCAATTGCGCCTGATTGGCGACCTCGGCCGGCTTTTGCAACGGGGCGCAGGCGGCCAGTGCGGCACACACAGCCAGCACAGGCCCCAGTTTGGCCAGACGGCTGCTATACGGTTTTGTGGCTGCAGGCGCCACGCATGTCAGGGCGGTGTTCATTGGCTGACCTCGAAAGTTGTCACTGCGCCGGTGGCTTTGTCCAGTGTGGTGATCGACAGAATGCCGCCACCGCTGTCAGCAATCGTGATCGTGAAGTTGCCGGTTTCGACCGTGCCCGGCACTAGCTTGCCGGTGACCGGGTCAAACAGGTTCGACGTTGCAGCCGAGGTCAGGCGCGACAGCACCGCCCGCTCAAGGCTTTCCTGAAAGGCCTGCAAGGGCGTTTGCTGCGTGCTTTCTATGCCGCTGCTGTCATCCAGGTCGGGGTCTTTGTGCTTGTTGGTGGCCAAGGCCGAGTTCAGCATCCATGACCCGTTCAGCGGGTTGCCGCCAAAAGACGGGTTGATGGGGTAATAGATCAATTCACTGGCTTTCAGTGGCGGCGACATTCCTATTGCGGCGATCAGGGCCGCAATAGCGACGCGCTGAATTCCTGGCTTGCTGGACATGATGGTCTCCTTGATTACAGTTCTTCTTCGCCCAGATCAGGGCTTTTGAACAACGCACGCCGCACTTCGTTTTCCATGATGTTCTGGTAAACAAGGTCAGCAGCCTGTTCGCTGGCTTCGCGCGCGGCCTGACGAGCCGGCGATAAAAAAGTGTGAAACATTCGGGTACGACGGAACTCGATCCAGATTTCGCTACCCCAACGGGCCGACGGGCGCTCGAATATGGTGATGGTGTATTTGTTGTCGCCGTCCAGATGGCGCCAGGCCGTGACGAAATAGTTGTAGAAATCTTTGCCCAGCACGGTGATGGTGCGGTTGATGACGATTCCGGTCAGCGGGTCTTCCAGACGCTTGCGGCTTTCGCGCTCTGCATCCAGGCTGCCGTTCAGCTTTCCATTTGTCGTGTCGTTGCCGTTTGTTGCACCATTCGGAGCACCGTTGCGTGCGGGCTTTTCAATCTTTGATGTCGTACCTACAGGCTTGGTTACGCTCTCGGTGGTTTTCAGGGGCGCTGCAGCCGTAACCTGGGTAACGGTTGCATACAGGGCGCATACGACGACGGTCAGCACTCTGGTCGGGGTTTTCGTCTTCGACATCGTGGTAGGCCAGCGCCAGGTAGTGGTTTGTGGGCCAGGCCAGGGTGGTCGGCGACGCCTGCCTTTGCGCCGGCGGCACAAATGGCACGCCCCGATCGCTACTGCTGCAAGCCGCCAAGAGCAGCGAAAAAGCAGTAGGGCGGCAAAACGCAATACATTGGCAAGCCGGCCTGCGCCGTAAGCGTGTCGGGTATTGCCGCCTAACGGCGTCAAGACGTGGGCGTGAGGCATGAAGGGCTCCTAGAAGCGCAGATTGAGTTCAAGTTGAAAGCGCAGTTCGCGCTCTTGCCTGCCGTCATAAGGGCGCCTGACACCTAGCACGTTGGCCTGAATGTCGACGTTTTTGCCGGTTTGGTAGCGCACGCCATAGCCCACGGCCATTACGCTGCCGGCGCTGTAGTCGCGCTGCTTGTACAGGCCTGCCCTTAACTGAAGGCTGTGTGTGACGACGGTGTCATAGCGTTGGTACAGGGTTTGTGTCAGCACCAGGCCGGGCAATACCTCCAGGTCTTGACGGGGGCTGAAATAGGGGACGTCGGTGCGGCTGTTACGTGAGGCGCTGACATCCAGTTCCAGGTGGGCGGTGAATTCAGCGCTGCTGTATAGCCGCTCACGGCCCGACAGCCGGGCTTCAAACCGCTGATTGCCGTCACTGAACCGTGTGGGCGCAAAGGCGAGCAACCATTGGCTGTCGTCTTTGCCATTGCGCTGCACCCAAAGGTCAAGGCGCTTGCCCCAGATGTTATTTTTTAGTGCGCGCATGGGGGTGGATACCGGGCGCCATGCGGCTTGCGCACCGACTTGCCATTGGTCGTTCAGCCACGCCGTGGCGGCTGCACGTGCGCCTATTTTGGTGCCGTAGCCATACTGTTGAGACGACACATCACCCTCGATAATGAGGTCGCGTGTCCGCCATTGGGCACCGGCGCGCAGCCAGCGTTGGTTGAGTTCACCTTCTTCAAAGTCGCCCTGGGCGTACCCTGTGCCACCAAAATAGCGCATGCCGTTGTCACTGGTTGGCGTATAAAGCGTCGCTTCAGTCCGAAAATCCTTGCCGCCCGTAACGGGGCTGTCGGTAGCGTGTCCGCGCACTGCGCTGATCTGCAATTCGTATTTTTGCTGAGTCTCCCACTCTTCTTTTAAACGCTGTGTGGCCAATGACTCGGGGTAGTGCGTGACGGCGTAGTCTTTCAGCAGGCGCGCCTGCTCCCATTCGTGTAAAGACAGCGCATTCATGCCTTGCACACTGATGAGTTCCGGGTTCTGGGGTTCCAAGGACTCGGCTTGCTTCAAGGTGACTTCGGCCTGACGATGAAAGCCTTGCAGGTATTGGGCGTTGCCCAGTGCGATGCGTAGACCCGCATCACGGGGTGCATCATCGGCTAATTGTTGCAATTGATCCGTCGCGTTACCGACTTGTCCGGCATAAATCGGGTCGATGGCCGATGTGCGTGCCGTATTCAGAAAGTTCTCGTTGGGTAAAAGCTGGGGGTTGCCGGCAACCCGACGCCATGGCCCCTGGCGGTTGGATAGGGCGATTAAATGGGCCCGGGCGGCGGCGTGTTCACCACTTTCCTGCAGTGCGTAGTAGTAGGCCAGCTCGTCGTCATTGACTTCCGCGCTGTCCAGGCGTTCGGCGTTTAGCGCCGCCTGGAATAGCGCCGTCGCTTTCTCGGGCTGTTTCAGGTACAGGTAGGCCGAGGCGACTTCGTTGAGCAGATACGAAGGAATCGTAACGTCGCGACGTCGCATTGCTTCGTAGGTATTAACCAGGGTCTGCATGGATTGGCGAGCATGCAAGGCCTGCATGCGGTCCAGCTCAATGCGTCGATACACATCTGTATCGCCTAGCCCCAGCTTGTGCCAGTCGCGCAGGTACTGGTCGTAGCGCTGCAAGGCCTGATCCGCCAGACGGTAGCGCTCTTCCTGGTTGCGCGATGGCGTACTGGCCAGGCGACTAAGTTCAGCCGCCTCGTCGGCTTGCAGAACACGCAGTTCGTCGCTGCTGACGGCATTCGGGTAGCGCTGCGCCAGAGTGAGTGCCGCACTGCTCAAGCGGGCGTCGCGCAAAGCAAAAATGTACTGGCGTCGTGCCTGCGTGTCGTCTGGGGCCAGTTGGTAAGCGTTTTGCGCCTGTCGCAGCGCCTGGTAGATTTCGGGGGTTGCGCTGTGGGCCGCAGAAACCGCCAGCGCGAGCAAGCACCCGGCGTTTACCGACACCCAAAAAATACCTGAACTGCGCTTTTTTTCCGATCCCATGGTTTGCCCCGGTCCATTTTTTTACGGCTAGATACAGCTGGTAGGGCAAACTATAAAAACGACGCGCCAATACGAATATGCGCGAGATGACGTAAGTCGGGTGGCGCAGGCCGTGCGGCGCCCGGACTAGGCTGTTAAATATTTTTTGGGCTTTGCTTTGACCGCAGTGAAATTTGCATGCTAGAATAGCGTTCTTTAGTCGGGGCGTAGCGCAGCCTGGTAGCGCACTTGCATGGGGTGCAAGGGGTCGAAGGTTCGAATCCTTCCGTCCCGACCAATAAATACAAAAGGGTGACAGCATTTTTTGCTGTCACCCTTTTTCTGTTTGTTTCTCTGTTATTTGCCATCAGCTCTTGACCGTTTGGTATTTGCTCTTAACGGTTTTAGTCTTGCCTGCTTGTAATGCGCCAACCCTGGCAAATGTGTGCTCGCCAGGGTAAGGGGCGCTGTCTGCAATAAACAGCGCCCAACAGCTCAGTATTACTGGAAGCGTCGTGGAATGCGCTCTATCCAGGTTCTTTCCCTGACCAGTGTGCCATCTTTGTACAGGGTCTTGGTAAATGTCACGTTGAAATAAGTCGCGTCTGACTCAACCTTGATCTCCCCGAGCAGGTCGATTTCCACGCCGTCAATCGTGAATGTGTTCCTGCGCTTGCCCTTGAAGTGGGCATTGGCAGGTGTGGCGTCCTTGACATGCCACTGATACGACTCATCAGAACGGAATTCGTTGTCGTATTGCGTCCAGGCCACGCGACTGGTGGTCGAGAAGGTGGATTCCCCTTTATCGTCGTCGCGCTGTCGTGTGAATACGGTCCCGGTATTTTCCAGTGTCTTGCCAAAGGGGGCCTCGTCACTGGGTTGCGGCGGCGGCAGAGGGCATGCTGCGTCGGTTGTGTTGCGCGTGGGTACGACAGGCAGTTCGAACCAGGTGTTTTTCCCCAGGATCAGGCGGGTGCTGCCGGGGGTGGGACTGGGCCACAGCATGGGAAACTGGGCGTTGGAAATAGCCAGACGAATCCGGTGCCCCGGCTTGAAACGCCAGGTTGTGAAGTGGATCGGCGCCGTCAGGGTTGTCGGTTCGCCCGGTGTCAGGGCTTGCGGCGCAAGTCGCGAATAGCGCTGCGACGGGTTGATGGACACGCCACTGACCAGCGACACTGTGCCATCTGGCGCCACGTCTTCAAGGCGCACACTCCACTGATAAAAAGGCGCGTCGGCCGCAACCCGCAAATGCACCAGCGGGTTGCCCATGATCTCCATGGCTTCGGTCAGTGGCGCCGAGTCATACACCAGGCTATGGCGGTCATCGGCCGCCATGTCGCCGGTTAGCTCACCCCACCAGCCGCCTGCAGCCATGCCTGCGCCGGCCACGTATTTCAGCACGTCGCTGGCGGCTTTGGGTGCCGGTGCGTTGGCCAACTGCTGTTGTGTTTGTGGGTAAAGGCGCTGTGTGGCGGCACCTTGAACGGGCCAGTCTTTTTCGCAACGCCAGTAGCCGGGCACGGTAACCGGGTTGGTGGCCGGCGGTTGTCCGGTACGCATAAAGGCCATCCAGCGCGGCTCGTCCAATACGTTGTTCTCTACGCCTTTCAGCCAGTAGTCCCACCAGCGTAAGGCTCTTTGACGCCATTCGTAATTGGGCCCAGGCTCGCCATACTCAGGCCACGCATGATTCCAGGGCCCGATTTCGGCAATGACAGGGGCCGTCGAATGCTTTTTGACATCGAGCACAAAGTCCCGATAGCCGTCCAGCAACCCGCCAATCACGTAGGCAGGTACCGACAGCGGTTCCTTGAACTTGATCGATTCCTGGCGCCAGAATTCGCTGTCTTGCTGTTCGCGCATCCAGGTAAAGATCCAGGGTTTCTTGTCGAAACGGTTCTGGAAGTAAGTTTCGTCAATTCGATAATCGGGGCTTTGAGGCAGGGCGTTGTCGGTGCTGATCTGATGGCTGTAATAATCAAGCGTCAGCGCCCCGCTGTTGTAATGGACATCGTTGTAAAACAGGTCGATAGAGCCATGGGCCGCAATAATGGCCTTTAAGGCCGGCGGCTTGCGGTGCGCAGTCATCAGCGCGTTGAAGGCGCTCCATGACAGGCCATACATACCCACATTGCCGTTGGACCAGTCTTTTTTGGAAAGCTGATCAACGATTTGCTCGGCATCGAAAATCTCGGCGGCCGAATACTCACTGACAGGAACAGGGCCGTCGCTGCCGCCGGTTCCCCGAACGTCGACCCGGGCAACGACATAGCCGTTTTTGGCAAAATAAGCGCCGTAGCCGTAGTCGCTCAGGGCAAAGAAATCATCTTTACGGTAAGGCACCATTTCGATCAGTGCCGGAAACGTTTCGCCGGGTTTTCTGGCGACCGGTCGGTAGAACGTGACGGCCAGCTTGACGCCGTCTTCCATCTCAAGCGTTTCGTACTCAAGCCTGAATTCGTATGGGGCGGCTTGCGCGTGTTTGTTCTGCGAGCTGTTTGCGGGCTGTGGCGTTTGGGCTGCGCAACCGGCCAGCCCTACAATGACCACAATGCCTAAGGTCAGTTTTTTTGTAACGTGGTCGTGATCCGGTACATCAAGGCGTCTCCGATGGCGAGCTCTGTGCCGAGCCCCAGGCATGCTGAATTTTTCTGGGGCGGTTGTAACACGTTTCTACCGTTATTTTGCAATCCGGCCCATCAACGGAATCAGCGGCGCGTAGTCGTTATGGCTGGCGGGCATCAGGCCGGTGGCCTGTTGCGATTTATAAAAGCCCTCAAGTGCACTGGATTCGTTCAGCATTAAATGACGGATTCTGTTTTTAAGCGCTGGGCAGACCAAAGGGCTGAATACAAACGGGTCGTAATAAATGGGCTCCGATCGCCACAGTACCCGCAGTGCATCGGGTGCCATCTTTTCTTGCTTGACGTAGTCGTCGGCCCGGACGCTGGCCACAAAGGCGGCGTCTACCCGCTGGTTAAGCAAGGCATCCAGCGAGCGGTCGTGCGAACCGGTGTATACCTGGCTTTCAAAAAACTCAGATAGCGACAGGCCGACTGCGGCAGGAAAAGCACGATTAGGCAAAATGCTGCCCGACGTGCTTAAGGGGTCGTTCAGGGCGACCCGCTGGCCCGCAAGGTCTTTGAGCGTTTTGGCGCCGGTGTCCGCCCGCACCACCAGCAGCGCCTGGTAATGGTTGCCGGCAGGGGTGTAGGCGCCTTTTTCCAGTACCAAATTGGCAAACGGCTCAACGCCCGGGTCGCGTAAATGCGCAGTTAAATAGCCCGCGGGGCCCAGCCAGGCAATATCCACGCCGCCTGAAACAATCGCATCGGTAACCGCGTCGTACGAGCCGGCCCGTATGATTTCGACGGGCATGTCCAGATGTTTGCTTAAATGGCGCAGCAAAGGGGCGTAGTCCTTAACCAGCGCATCCATACTTTTTTTGGGGATGACGGCGATGCGCAGGTCGGTATCGCGGCAGGTGATGTCGGCCCGCGCAAGCGGGCTTGCCAGTATCGCGATCAACAAAACAATAAAACGCAGCATCAGGCCACTTCTTTGAGTTTAAAAGCGTCGTCAAATTCCGGTAGCTGTTCAGCCGACAGGGGTCGGCTAAAGTGATAGCCCTGCCCGTAATCGCATCCCGAAATTTTCAAATAAACCAGTTGTTCGCGCGTTTCTACCCCCTCGGCAACGACTTGCAGCTGCAGCCGTTTGGCCAGGGCGATGGTCGACGACACAATCGGGCTGTCATCGTGGGTGTTTGAAAGCTGTGCAATCAAGCCGCGGTCGATTTTCAGCTTGTTGATGGGTAGGGCATACAAGTGTGCAAACCCTGCATAGCCCAGGCCGAAGTCGTCCAGACTGATTGTGATGCCGGCTTTTTTCAGTCGTTCCAGATGGTCGATGGCCAGTTGTTCACGATCAAGAATGGCGGTTTCCGTAATCTCCAGTTCGAGCTGTTCCGGGGCAATGTCATGCAGGGCCAGTTCGCGCAGTACCGAATCGGCGAAATCTTCTTGCCCCAGCTGTAAGGCCGATACGTTGACACTGACGGTTGTACAAATGCCCTGGGCCTTCCATTTTTTTAGTTGCTCGCAGGCCAGGCGCAGTACTTCTTTGCCCAGGTCAATAATAAAACCGCTACGCTCGGCAATAGTAATGAAGCGGTCCGGGTACACCAGGCCAAACTCGGGGTGGCGCCAGCGCACCAGGGCCTCGTAGCCGCTGATGGTCAGCGTATCCAGCCGAACTTGCGGCTGATAATGCAAGATAAACTGACGTTTGCGCAGCGCCTCGCCCAAGGCCTGTTCGATATGAAACTCTTCGATACGCGAGGTATTCAACGACGGGTCAAAGAAGCGGTACTGGCCGCGCCCGGCGCGCTTGGCCGAGTACATGGCGGCATCGGCACAGCGAATCATTTCGTCGATATCCTGGGCGTCGCGCGGGCAAATCGAAATGCCCACGCTGGGGCTGGTGTTCAGCTCAACGCCTTCTAGCGAATACATTGCCGACAGCTTTTCGGTCAGGGCTTTGACCCATTCGGTAATTTGCTGTTCGCTGCGGTTGTCGGCCAGCATGACAACAAACTCGTCGCCGCCAAAGCGCGCGGCCTGGTCTTCGGGCCCCAGCATGCGCTGGATACGCCCGGCAACGGCCTGGAGCAGCATGTCGCCCACTTTGTGGCCCAGGGTGTCGTTGATGGACTTGAAACGATCCAGGTCAATAAACAGTATGGCCAGCAAGCGCCGCTTTGCACGCTGCTGCGTTAAACACTCCGACGCAATACGGATAAACTCGCGTCGATTGAAGAGTCCGCTCAGGTGATCGGTTGACGCGGCATGGCTGCTGCGGCGGTGGGCGGTTTCCAGGCTCTCGATCAGGCGCTGTTTTTCTTGTTCGGACTGCTGCAACGCCTTAAGCGATGCCTGCTGGCGGCGAAGTACGGTAAAAATCCAGGAAATAGTCAGCAGTATGACCACACTCATGACAATGCCCAACCACGTCTGATTGGTTTGTCGGGTTTGTACCGGCGCCAGTATCTCGTCAAGTTGCTGGCTGACGACAATGCGCCAGCCATGCTCTGGGACAGTGACATAAAGGCTTTGATACACACTGCCGTTGGCGACCGAACGATATCCGCCCCGAAGCGGGTCTTTGGGTTGTTCCGGGCCGGCAATCAGCTCTCCGCCATTGAAAATCACGCCGCTGGTGTCTGCGCGCAACCGCTCCTGGCCGGCAGCATCCAGTAACTGAATAACGCCTGAATGGCCCATCTCAATATTCTGGTACAGGCTGGCCAGGTATCCAACGTCCATTTCGACCAGCATGATCCGATCAAGTCGGGTCCGTGTTTGCGGGTCGGCAACAGGCAACAGCAGGGGCAAATGCCATTTTGGCGCGGCCGTGTTTGGCCCGCTAATATCGCTGACCGGCAAGAACGGTACAAAACCGTGCGTTTCGATCTGTGCGTAAACCTGTTCCAGCCAGTGTTGCGGCACGATGGCCGGCAGGTTGTCGTGACTGTGGTACTGCCAGTCGCCCTGGGCGCTATATATGCTCAGGCGGTTGAACACCGGGTCTTTGGCCAGGGCGCGCGATGCATCAGACGGCGTGTTGCTCAGGGCACTGGCTGACGCGTTCATGACGGTGCTGACCGCCAATGAGCGATCCGCCAGCTGTTTGAGGTGTTCGGCGGCAATGGTGGCCAGGTTCAGGTGTTCGTTGGCCTTTGATTCAAGGGCTTCGGCGTGTGCGGCGGAGTACTGCCGGTGATCTAGCAGCCAGATGAAGGCAATTGTCACCAGCCCCATAATGACAATGGCCGCTTGAATAAAGCCGGGTGAAACAGACGATTTAAGGCGAGTCAAGGCATTGATTCCGGGGGCAAATGCAGATGTCCCGAGATTTTGTCACGCCAAGATGACGTGATTATGACGCACCTAGCCGATCTGGAAGTTGGTTTCGGGGTAACGCACCCGCCCGCGATGCTGGATACTTAAACTGTAGATCAGTGTGAGGGGCCCGAGGCGACCAATAAACATAAGCACGATCACCAGAAACTGGCTGGGCCACGACAGCGTCGGGGTCAGGTCGCGGCTCAGGCCCGTGGTGCTGACGGCAGAAACCACTTCGAACAGGATACTGATAAACGGCGCATCCTCGATCATTGTCATGATGAGGGTGGCCGAAAAAATAAGGGTAGCCGTGACCAGCAGCAGCGCCAGTGATTTTTGTACGGTGTCGGCTGACACGGCACGCTTGAGCAACACGACCTGCGGGCGCTGGAAAATATACGAGTAGGCGGCCGCCATTAGCACGATAAACGTGCCGATCTTGATGCCGCTGGCCAGGCTGAGCGAGCCGCCGCCAATAAACATGTACAGCATCATCAGCAATGTGGTGCTGTCTTCAAGGCTGGCGATATCGACACTGTTGAAACCGGCTGTACGGGTGGTGACATTTTGCAGCCAGGCGGCCAACGCCTGGCCGCCGGCGTCCAGCGGGCCCAGAGTCAGCGGGTTGTCGTATTCAAGCAGCCATATCATCACGAAGCCGATCAGGTTCATGACGGCGCTGCCGATCAGCACAATTTTGCTGTAGGGGGCCAGTGTCTTCCAGGCCTTTTTCTGGCGGATGTCGTTAAGCACCGAAAAGCCAATACCCCCCAGGATAATCAGCGCCGTCGTGAGCAGAATGACGGCGGGGTTGTCGACGTGGCCTACCAGGTGGGTGCCTTCGATAGACACGCCGGCGTTATTGAACGCCGAAATGGTATGGAAGATTCCGCGCCCGAGCGCGGTGAGGAAATCTGTAGACCCCGACCACCACAGCGTAAAAAGCGCAATGCCCAGCAACTCGAGCATCAGGGTGATTTTGATAATGGCGTATGCAGTTTGTTTGACCGTGGCGACATTGGTCTGGTTAAAGGCTTCCTGGGCCAATGCCTGGTGCTGCAGGCTGATGCGTTTGCCCAGCGCAAGCGCGGCGACAATAGAAAACGTCACAAAACCCAACCCGCCGATTTGCACCAGGCTGATCAAGATGGCCTGACCCACAGGGGTGTAAGTCGATGTAATGTCGACTGTACTGAGCCCTGTCAGGGTGACGGCCGAGACCGCAGAGAACAAGGCGGTAATGGGTTCGATCTGGTGATGCGTGGAAAAAGGCATCCAGAGCAACAGCGCACCCATCAGGCTTAGAAACAGGAAGCCACCCGCCAGCACCATTGGGGGTGAGGCGTTAAAGCGGCCGGCGTGCCTGACCTGATGATAGTGGCGTAGTGTTAGCCGCGGGTCCCAGTTGCGCATGGCTTACGACAGCATGGGTGCAATGGTTTTCAGCGCATCAAGCTGGCCGGCAAGCACCAGAATGTCTTTTGTGTGCATTACAAAGCTGCCACCAGGGTGAACATGCACGTCGGCCTTGCGTTTGATCAGCAAAATATGGATGTTTTCCTGGCTTTCGGTCAGGAACTGTTCAACCGTGGTGCCGTCCAGCCGCTCACCAACGTCGATTTCGACAACGAACTGGCCGTTACCCAACGAAATATAGTCGTTGACCATGGGGTAGCTTAAAGCCTGCGCCACGCGCACCCCCATTTCTTCTTCGGGGTGAATGATGCGGTCAACGCCCAGTTTGCTAAGAATAGTGTGGTGCGCGCGCGACGTGGCCTTTACCCATATTGTTTGTACGCCGGCGCTTTTTAAATGCACCACGCACAACAAACTGGCTTCAAGGTCGGCGCCAATGGCCACCAGCACAACGTCGTAGTTGTCCAGCCCCAACTCGTCGATGGCGCGCCGGTCGGTGACGTCGGCAATAACGGCGTGGGTGAGCTGGTCGGCATACTTGTTGACCAGCTTTTCGCTGGTGTCGACACCCAGTACCGAGTGACCCAGTTTCATGAGTTCCAGCGATGCGGCCGAGCCAAAGCGACCCAGACCGATGACGGCAAATTGCGCCATGTAGTGCTCCTGTTGAACAGGGCGCTATTGTAGGCGTATTGGAGGCCCTTGTTAATGGCTGATGGCGCGGGCTAACCGGTGTGCCGGGTACGTTTGCGGTGATGGGTACCGCATAGCACCAGAATATGTTAACTTTATTGCATTAGGGTTAACCTGTATTCGAGTCCCACACTATGGTGAATTTATTTGAGCCGGTTCAGTTCGGCAGCCTGTCGTTAAGCAACCGCATCGTGATGTCGCCGCTAACGCGCACCCGTGCAGGTGAAGGGCGGGCGCCAACCGATCTGGTCCGTTTGTATTACTGTCAGCGTGCCGACGCCGGCCTCATCATTACCGAAGCTACATCGATTACGGCGCAAGGCGTTGGCTACCCCGACACCTCCGGTATCTGGAGCAAGGCGCAGGTTGAAGGCTGGAAGCGCGTGACCGAAGCGGTTCATGCCCGCGGCGGGAAAATCGTCTTGCAGCTGTGGCATGTGGGGCGGGTGTCCGACCCAGAACTGCTTAACGGCGAAATTCCGGTGGCGCCTAGCGCCATTGCCTGCGAAGGTCAGGTCAGTATTTTGCGCCCCAAGCGCGATTACGTTGTGCCACGCGCACTTCAAACCAATGAAATCGCCGGCATTGTGGCCGACTTTGTTCAGGCTGCCCGTAACGCCAAAGAAGCCGGCTTCGACGGTGTCGAGGTACACGGCGCCAACGGTTATCTTATCGACCAGTTCTTGCACGATGGTTCCAACCAGCGGACCGACCAGTACGGCGGTTCCGTCGAAAACCGGGCGCGCTTCTTGCTTGAAGTTGTCGATGCAGTGTGCAGCGTCTGGCCGTCGGGGCGGGTTGGGGTGCATTTGTCGCCGCGTGCCGGCGTGCACGCCATGCGCGACAGCGACCCGGCCTCGTTGTTTTATTACGTGGCCGAACAATTGGGTAAACGCAATTTGGCGTTTATGTTTGTGCGCGAGCCCCAGGGCCCCGACAGCCTGGCGCCTCAAATGAAAAAACTGTTTGGTGGGCCGGTCATTATCAATGGCAGCTACACGCTAGAAACTGCGCAAAAAGCCATTGATAACGGAGATGGCGATGCCGTGGCGTTTGGCCGTATGTTTATTGCCAACCCCGACCTGGTTGCTCGTTTGCGCGACGGCCACTCGTTAAACGAGCCCGACCCAAGTACGTTTTATGGCCAGGGCGCCAAAGGTTATACCGATTACCCCGCATTGGCTCCGGTCGACTGCGAAACGCCTGCCGAAGCCTGACATCGTCTGGTTTTGGGTTTTGCCCAGCAGTAATTTGGCCCGGCTTGACGCCGGGCCTTTTTGTTTGCGGGGTTTAGCGCGGTCGCATGACCTTGAAGGTTGCGGTGGCCGTGACCAGCAGTTCGCCGTCTTCGCTAAGCGCGCGGCCTTCGCAAAAAGCAATAGACCTGCCCATGCGCAGGCAGGTGGCTTCGAAGACCACGGTGCCCCTGGCCGGCGCCAAAAAGTGCGAGGTCATGTCGATGGTGGCCATGCTGGTGGCGGTGTCGTTGGCCCGGGCGGCGGCGCTGAGGGTCAGGTCGAGCGCACTCATGAGCGTGCCCCCGTGAATATCGCCACGGCTGTTGGTCAGGTCGGCCCGCCAGGGCAGGCGCGTGCGTGTCAGTTGCGGCGAGAAGTCTTCGGGTTGCAGGCCGATAAACTGCATGAAAGGGATGTTAAGACCGAAGTAATCGGTGCTTTCTTTTGACATTTCGGTCATGGCGTTACGACATAAGGCGTTGCTTGACCTGACCGGAAACCGCCGACATATCAGCGCGACCGGCCAGTTCGGTTTTAAGAATAGCCATGACCTTGCCCATGGCCGGCGCACCGGTGACGCCTTGCGCGGCCACTGCGTCCATGGCGTTGTCGATGGCGGCATTGATTTCTTCGGGTGTGGCTTGCTTGGGCAAAAACTCTTGCAGTACATCGAGTTCGGCCTGCTCTTGGGCAGCAGTTTCGGTACGACCGGCCTTTTCAAATGCAGCAATAGATTCGCGTCGTTGCTTGACTTGTTTTTCGATGATGGCCGTAATGTCGGCGTCGGTCAGTTCGCGGCGCTCATCGACTTCTTTTTGCTTGACGGCGGCTTGCAAGAAACGCAATGTGCCCAGGCGCGCAGTGTCTTTGGCGCGCATGGCTGCCTTGATGGCATCGGAAAGCTGCTGTGAGAGCGAAAGGCTCATGGTGGTGTCCTGTATTGGTGGCCGCATGGGCCGGTAAGCAAAAAAGGTTTGACCTGTATTTTAGTGCATGCCTTACTGGAAGTTGCGGCTGCGCACGGGCAAATGGCCCAGCAGGTGGTCAAGATTGACCAGGCGGCCGGCCACCAGATGGCATACGTTGTCATGACGCTGCCAAACCCCGTAAACACCCAGCAAGGTGCTGCCGACCAGTATTTGCTTTTGTTGTCTGGCCAGTTCGGGGCGCACAATCACATTGACCAGCCCGGTTTCATCTTCGAGGCTGACGAAAATAACCCCTTTGGCGGTTTGGGGCCGTTGACGTGTGGTGACCAGGCCGCACGCGCGCGCCAACCGGCGGTTGGGATACGTGCCGTGCAGTTGCTGGGCACTGGCAAAACGCAGCTGTTGCAACTGGTCGCGCAACAGGGCCAGGGGGTGTCGTCGCAACGTTAGGCCGGTGGCGGCGTAGTCTTGGTAAATATTCTGTGTTTCTGTGGGCTCGCACAACACAGGTGTTTGTGTTTCGTGAATGGGGGCCTGATGCAGCAAGTCTTTTGATGGGCGCAGGGCGGCCTGCCAGCGGGCCTGGTGGCGATGGGCCCCAAGGCTGCTCATGGCATCGGCGCCGGCCAAGGCGTCAAGATCGCGCTTGTTCAGGTCGGCGCGGCGTGTCAAGTCGGCGATAGACCCAAAAGGCCCATGTTGCCTGGCCCGGGCAATGCGTGCTGCGCTTTCAATCGGTAGCCCTTTGATGCTGTTCAGCCCCAGGCGCACGGTTTGCCCGGGCGCGTTCGAGGGCAGGTGGGCGTCGACATTGCTTTCGTTGATATCGACCGGTAATACTTGTACGCCGTGACGCGTCGCGTCTTGCACCAGTTGGCTGGGGGCATAAAAGCCCAGTGGCTGGGCATTGAGCAGGGCGGCCAGAAAGGCCGCCGGTTCGTGGCATTTGATCCAGGCGCTGGCATAAGCCAGGTTGGCGAAACTGGCCGAGTGGCTATCCGGGAAACCATATTCGCCAAAGCCTTCGAGTTGCTTGTAGATGAGTTCGGTAAATTTGGCGGGATAGCCGCGCGCCAGCATGCCGCTGACCAGGCGCGGCCGGAAGCGGTCGACCCCACCTTTACGTTTCCAGGCCGCCATAGAGCGGCGCAACTGGTCGGCCTCGCCAGCGCTGAAACCGGCGGCCACCATGGCGATTTGCATGACCTGTTCTTGAAAGATGGGGACGCCCAGTGTGCGTGACAGGACGTGCTCGACTTGTGGCGACGGGTAACTGACCGGTTCAAGGCCTTGGCGGCGTCGTAAATACGGGTGGACCATATCGCCTTGTATAGGCCCTGGCCGGACAATGGCGATTTGAATGACCAGGTCATAAAATGTGCGTGGGCGCAGGCGCGGCAACATGCTCATCTGGGCGCGTGACTCGATTTGAAATACGCCTATGGTGTCGGCGCGGCTGATCATGGCGTAGGTGGCCGGGTCTTCGTGGGGAATGTCTTGCAAGGCAAACGGGCGCTTGTATTTGGCAGCAAGCAGGTCAAGCGCCCGTTTAAGTGCCGACAGCATGCCCAAGGCCAGCACATCGACCTTGAGTAACCCCATGGCATCGAGGTCGTCTTTGTCCCACTGGATGACGCTACGGCCTGCCATGCTGGCGTTTTCGATAGGTACCAGCCGGTCAAGCGGCCCTTGTGAAATGACAAAGCCGCCGGGGTGCTGCGACAAATGGCGCGGAAAGCCCAGCAGTGTTTGCGCCAATGCCGCCCAGGCACGAATGCGATGGTCGCTGGGATCGAGCCCTTGTTCTTGAAGTTTTTCGAGCAGGGTTTGCGAGGCCTCTTGATACTGGCACGATTTACACACCTGATCGATGATTGAAGGGGCGATACCCAGCGCCTTGCCCGTATCGCGCAGCGCACTGCGCCGTCGATAGGTAATAACGACGGCGGTCAGGGCGGCGCGGTCGCGACCATATTTATCGTAGATGTACTGGATGACTTCTTCACGGCGCTGGTGTTCGAAGTCGACGTCGATATCGGGCGGTTCGTTGCGTTCGGCACTGATGAAACGGGCGAATAGCGCGTTGCCCTGGGCAGGATCGACTTCGGTAATGCCCAGGCAATAACACACGGCCGAATTGGCGGCCGAACCCCGCCCCTGACACAAAATATGCTGCGACCGGGCGTAGCTGACGATGTCGTAAACCGTAAGAAAGTAGGGCTCGTAGTGAAGTTGGCTGATGAGGTCGAGTTCGGTTGTAATTTGGGCTTGGACATTGCTGGGTATGCCG
This sequence comes from Pusillimonas minor, assembly GCF_014237865.1. Taxonomy (GTDB): domain Bacteria; phylum Pseudomonadota; class Gammaproteobacteria; order Burkholderiales; family Burkholderiaceae_B; genus Neopusillimonas; species Neopusillimonas minor. Next base: position 285,587 of record NZ_JACJUU010000003.1, on the reverse strand, counting down.
TGGGGGTACCGTTTGTTGGCGCCGGCCCAGGTTTCTTGGGCCAGATACCGGGCCAGCCCTACGCCCGGTGGTGCAATGTCGTGCGGGTACTGGTAGCGCAGTTCGTCGAGCGAAAACGTGCACTGCGCGGCAATGTTCAGGGTTTCGTGCAATGCCTGCGGGCTGAAAAGGTTGGACAGCCGAAAGCGGCTGCGCATGTGGTGTTCGGCATTGGGGTGCAGGGCATAACCGCATTGTTCAATTGGGGTGCCAAGCCGGATGGCCGCCAGGGTGTCGTGTAACGGCTGGCGTGAACGCACGTGCATTTCGACCTGGCCCAGGGCAACCACCGGCAGGCCAAGCTGTTCGGCAAGCGTAAGGCTGGCTTGGAGCGGTACGGTGTCGTTGGGCTGGTAATGCCGGGCCTGGCCCAGCCAAAGCCGGCCAGGGTAATGTTGTTTAAGGGTTTGCAGCGCAGTGGCAATGGCCGGCGTGTGCTGGTGTGCTTTGGCAATGACCAGGCAGCCTGCCAGTTGCAGTGCATTGGGGCAAGCTTTGGGCGCCTGGGGGTTGGCGGTAGCGGGGATATGAAGAGGGGGCGGCCCTTTTTTTGTGGCGCCGGCCTGGGTGCGCAAGCTTGTAATTAATTGCGCCAGGTTGCCGTAGCCGTCAAGGTTTTGGGCCAGAACGATGAGGTCAAGGCCCGACACAGTGGTGTTAAAGCGGCTGCCGACAATAAGGTGAAGCGCGTGTTGCCGGGCGGCGACATGCGCCCTGACCACGCCCGCCAATGAGCATTCGTCGGCCAAGGCCAAAGCTTTGTACCCCAGCGCTGCCGCTCGGGCGACCAGTTCTTCAGGGTGCGAGGCCCCCTTCAAAAAACTGAAGTTGGACAGGCAGTCGAGTTCGGCATAGGGCAGGGTTGACGACATAGGGTTGAGGCAGGTGCTTGAGACAAATATTCAGGACGAGTGTTTAGGACAACGGTGCTGTGGCAGGTGCTTGCAACAATATTGACGGCAAGCCTTGCCGCAGGTGTGTTCAGGCAAACAGCCCGTGTAAAAACCAACGTTCGGTGCCGGAGTTTGCGCGCGAGGGGCTGGGCCTGAACACCCAGTACTGCATGCCCTGCGCGTCTTGGGCGATGAAGTAGTCGCGGGCCTGCCGGGCGTTGGCTTCCCACCAGCCGCTTTCGATGCGTTCGGGGCCCTGTACCAGGGTAAGGGTGTGCTGGTTATAAGTAGGGTGGTGGTTGACAACCGTTAAAGGCTGGGGCGCGGCAAACATAAAAAACGGCCGTGGCGGCAGGGCCGTGGGCATTGTGTCTGCCCCGGGTTGGTTGGCCGGGCCGGTTGAGTACGCCATGGGGGCCCAGTCATTGGCGATTTCGGGGCGATAGTCGGCCCGTGGCCGGGGGGTAAGCAGGTTGTCGGCCCCCAGCCGGGCCCGAAGCAGATCAAAGAGCTGCTGCTCGTTGCGTTGCCACTGCCCCGGTTCGGGGAACAGGGTGGTGCTGTGCAGCGCCCGGGGTTCGGTGTGGTCGATACGCAAGGTAACGGCAATGACCGGGGCGGGCAAGGCGCAGCGCCCAAGCTGTTCTTTAAGCACAGGAAGAAAACAATGGGTTTGCCAGGCCGGTTCGGAGATAGCCAGCGACAGCACGGTAGGGGGTTGAGCTTTACGGCCCTTTTCGTGGTGCAGTAAAAAATGCAGCTGCCGGCAAGACCACTGGTGCAGGTTTAGCCAGAGGCAGGCCTGGTCGACCAGCCGTTGTAATGGATATAGCAGGCCAGGGGCGTTTTCAAGACGAAAGTCGAGTTCTTGTGTGTGGTTAAAGTATTCGGGGGCAGGTTCCCAGGTATATAGCTGCGGGGCATGCCCATAGGCGTAGTCGAGTGCCTGGAGCAGACTGGGTGCGGTACGTTGCTGAAGCGCCTGACGGGGCAGACGACGCAACTGGCCCAGGTGCGTGCAGCCTATGCCTTGCAACCAGGCATGCCACGGCGCCAGCGATGAAATGTATTGCACCTGCAGGGCGTCGAGCCGGCGATGCAGCGTAGATAACACCAGGCACCGCCGCAGTACAGAGCCAGGGTATTGCGACAGCCAGACGGCCCCTTGGGCTGTGGGCGCAAGGGCTGCGACAGGTTGCAGCCCTTGCTGTTGTAATAGGCCCAGCAAGCGTTGGTACAAAGCACCAGGCCCGTTAAATAACGCTAGGCTGGCTTCGATGTCGAGCAAGACGACCTGGTCGGCATGCAGGCAGGCCACCCGGGGCGTAAAAATTTGGGCAACGGCGACGGCGGTGCTTAACGGGCGGGCTGCCGCCGTTGACGGTTTAGTGAAATACAGGCTGATAAAGCGCATGACTGACAACGGGAGCAGGGCGCCGGGTGGTGGCTGACAGCCGGGGTAAATCGGTAAGGGCGACCATGACCGACGTATGGCAGGCCGGCCCCTGACGTTTGGCAATATGCAGTTGCAGGCCTTGGGGCGCTGGCTGCAACCCGATGCGCAAGGGCACGGGGCTAGGTTGCTGAAGCTGGTGCAAGTGGTTGAACAGGAAGCACAACGCTTGGGTGCCCTGGGCGGCTATACCCAACCGACGCAAGTGCTTTGACGTGACGCCCTTGGGCAGCCAGCACAGCAAGGCGGCACAGGCGTCGTGACGCAGGGTTTGCTCGGCCGCCCACAAGGTGTTTGACAGGCTTTGCGTGTTGACCCAGAGCAATGGATGGTTTTGAAGCAATGACCAGTTGGCCCAGCATTGTGCGCTGGGTATAAACGGGCAATTGACAAGTACGATTTGCTGTTTGGGCGGGCATTGTGCCAGGGCAGGGCGCAGCAGGCGCAGTTCGCCCACGCCGGGTTGGGGCAGACACAGTTCGGTAATGGCCCCGCAAGGCCAGCCTTGCCCCGGCAATTGCTGGTTTAACCCGGCCCACCCCGTGCTTATGGTTGCCCGGTGGCTTGCTGCCAACTGCGACGCCCGCCACAAAGCTGGGTGAATATTTTGCACATCAAGCATGCCCGCCCCGGTTTGGTTTTGTTAAAAAATACTGTTTAAATGTACAGTAAATTTTAAACGCAAGTGCAGCGTAAAACAAGCCGGTGGCGTCGGCATCGTTTATCATGGGGGCTTAAGTTTTTGTGGTTTTTTCCTATGTCAGATCAAAGCATCCCTATCCCCGACCCCGTTGTTTTTGCGCCGGCTCACCAGCGCCCAACCTTGCTGTTTGTATTGCTGCACGACGATGCCGCCGGCCCCGATCAACTCGAAGGGCTAAAAAAAGCGCTAATGGCGGCTTTCCCGCAGGCGGCACTGGCGCTTATGTACGGCCCGTTGGCCACGGCGCCGTCGCGCCATCACTGGTTTAACCAAGACGGCCTTAACGAATACAACTATGTCCAGCGCGTCGAAGCCGCATTGCCGCGCTTCATTGCCTATGTACAGTGGGTGCAAAAACAGTTGTCGCTGGGTGGCGAAGCCACGGCGCTGGCGGGGTTTGGGCAAGGGGCAACCCTGGCGCTCGAAGCCACGTTAGCGCAACCCGATTTGGCCGGGCGGGTGTTGGCATTTTCGGGCTGCTATGCCAGTTTGCCCGCAGTCGCCCCAGCCGCTACCACCTTGCATTTTTTACATGGTGCCAACGACCCGGTCGTGCCTAAATCGGTCATGCAAAACGTGCACGCGCATTTGTCCGACCTGGGCGGCGATGCCACACTCGACATCGCTTCCAGCGTGGGGCACGACTTGCATACGGCGCTGGTCGATCAAGCCATTCACCGGCTTAAAACTTGTGTGCCCATGCGAAGCTGGAAAGAAGCGATGTCAACGCTTAAAGAAAAGTCTTGCGACCCCGATGACGGCATTGACACCCAGGCCCCGCCGGGTACAACGCTGCATTAATCGGGTAAGGGTTAAGCGCCAAAGCCTTACCGCATTTGGGTGGTTTGCCAAGGCCGGCAAAGTCTGTGTTGGGCTAAAGCTTGTTAATGTCCCAGGGCCAGTCGTGGCGCTCAATGGGTTGGCCGTCGCGGTTATAGGTGGTTTCGCTAAAAATGGCGCGCCCGCTTTTATGCACGGCAATCACTGTAGAACACCGGGTGCCATAGTCGGGGCTGACAATAAACGCGCTGCTCAGCAGGCGTTCTCTTTCAAGGCTTAGCCCGGTTTCGGGCAGGTCGGCATCTTCGGCCTGGGTCGTGTCTTTCAGCAGGTCGTACACCCGGTTGATCGAACGCTCCAGGTGCGTAATCGGGAAGTGGTCCAGCAACGTACGCAAACGTTCGGTTTTGGGCCAGGCAGTATCCAGCAAATGGTTCGACAACACATAACGCCCTGGCGCCAGCGCCTGGGCCTGGTGAGGTGTTTTGGTTTGGTTACCGCTATACCAGGCCTGCTGCAAGTCGCCCACAATCAAATTGAAACCGGCATATAAATGCCCGTCGCGCGCCGAGGCGCCGGCGTAGTCTTGTGCACTTTGGGTGGTGGTCAGGTAAGACTTGACCAGTTCGCCGCGCGATACCGGGTTGCTTGGGCCGGGCATGCGCAGGTCGCGGTAGTTGGTCAGCAGAGCAAAGCGCCCCTGGCGGGTAATGCCCAGCCAGGTACCGCCTGCGGCTTCGTCGACCCCGGCAATAATGTGCGGATGATCGGCCCAGGGGGCTGCCGGGCGGGCAGGGCGTGCATGGAATTCGTCGCGATTGGCCGCAATAAACAATGGCCAGTCTTCGTGTGTGCGCAAGGCCAGGTAGGCAATGCACATGGGCTTACTTCAGCATGGCCAGATTGACGTGTTTTTCGACGTAGTTGCGTACCCTGACCGCATCGCCAATACGCGAGTACCGGCCCTGCGAATTTAAAAACACCATGGCCACTTCGCGGTTGTCGATGCGTGTCACCATGACCAGGCATAATCCGGCTTCGTTGATGAACCCGGTTTTCGAGATGTTGATGTCCCAATCGTTGCTTTTAACCAGACGATTGGTGTTGTGATAGACCAGATAATGACCGTTTTTTAGTTTGACGTTGTGGTTTGTGCTGACGGTGTAGCGCTGTATAACGGGGTGCCGGTTGACGGCGCGCAACAACTTGACCAGGTCGCGCGGGGTAGAGACATTGTCGGCCGACAAGCCGGTGGGGTCGACAAACTGGCTGTGGCGCATACCCAAGGCGCGCGCCTTGTCGTTCATGGCGCGTACAAACGCCTGCAGCCCACCCGGGTAGTGGCGGCCCAGGGCATGTGCGGCACGGTTTTCAGAAGACATCAGGGCCAGATGCAGCATGTCGGCCCGTGAAAGGCGGGTGCCTACGGCCAGCCTTGAGCGAGAATTGCGCAGTCGGTCGATGTCGGCGTCGCTGACCGACAGCATTTGCTGCAGCGGCAAGCCTGATTCGGCAACCACCAGCGCGGTCATGAGCTTGGTAATAGAAGCAATGGGCCGGACTTCTTCGCTGTTTTTGTCGTATAACACCGAGGCGCTGTCTAAATCTTGAACAAATACCGCTTCAGAGCGCATGTCGTCGGCTTGTGCCGCGGTGCCAAGCGACAGCCCCAGCAGGCAGGCGCCTAAAAAGGTATAAAAACGGGTGGAAATCGACTTGAGCAGCATGTGGGTTCCAGCAATTCACAATGCTGAAGATGATATCAAAAAAACTTAAAAAGCAACAATAAATTAGTGGCTTATGTGAGTTATTTGAATCGTTTTCTAGGGAAAACCCCTTGGGATATTTAAATGCAGCGCAACGTTGCAAAAAGATGTTGCGTCATAATCGCCGCATAACCTGAACCTGACCGAGAACAATCATGCACGACCTGCCCCGTATTGTGGACCACCTGGTAACCCGGCTGAACATGCAGCCGCACCCCGAAGGGGGCTATTACAGCGAAACCTACCGTGCCGTAGATCAGGTCCGACGCGTCTCTGATGATGCCGTACGTGCCAGTTCGACGGCAATTTACTATTTACTTAGCGATGGGGCCTGGTCGACCTGGCATCGCATTACGTCAGACGAAGTCTGGCATTTTTATGCAGGTTCGCCCCTGAACGTTTATGTTTTGGGGGCAGACGGCCGGCTCGACATTCATAAGTTGGGCAACCCGTTAACACATGAGCAGTGCACCTACCAAGCCGTGGTGCCGGCCGGCTGCTGGTTTGCCGCTGCGCTTGAAACCCCCGACAGCTATGCGTTGGCCGGGTGTACCGTGGCCCCGGGGTTTGAGTTTTCTGAGTTTGAGCTGGCCAATACCGCCGAACTACTGGCCGCTTACCCGCAACATGCCGAAACGATCAGGCGTCTGGCCCGCGGGTAAGCCGGTGAGGGTTGTGCTGGCTTAGCAGGCGGTCAGCCGGGGGGTCTTTTCGACGGCCAGGCCAAACAAAGGCCTAAGGCCCACGCCCAGGGCGCTGCCGGCAAACGCGGCGGGCAGCCACAGCCAGGCGTGCAAGCTGCCCGACAAAATACCACTAAAGTAAGCGCCAATATTGCAGCCAAAGGCCATGCGCGAGCCAATGCCCAGCAACAAACCGCCTACTACGGCCGCCAGTAACGAGCGCAGGGGCAAGCGCCAGATGGGGGCAAACTTGCCTGCAGCGGCTGCCGCGCCCATGGCGCCCAGGACCAGGCCGATATCCATGACCGAGGTAATGTCTTGGGTAATTGGTGCAGTCAGGGGGCCGGGGCTTTTTGCCCAGAACGCCCACTGGTCAGGTTGGGCCAGGTCGAAAAAGGCCAGGGTTTTGGCACCCCACAGGGCAAATGCCGAGGTGATCCCCCAGGGGCGGCCGGCCAGTGCCAATGTGGCGAAGTTAAGGATGACCAGCACAATGGCGCCCCACACCAGGGGCCATGGGCCACGCAAAAACGAGTTGGCGGTGCCGGTAGAAGCCGCATGGCTGATCAGCCGCCCGTGACGGCGTTTTTCGAGCACGACAGTGACCCAGGCAATGAAGCCGAAAATGGCCAGATTGATGATTAAGGCAGGCCACAGCCCCCACGATTTGACCAGCGATGTGGGCGCCAGAGCGGGCAGGTTGCTCCACCACGGAAAGGCCCATGCGCCAATGACCGAACCCACAATAAAGAACACCAGTGTGACGATCATGCGGGTGCTGCCGCCGCCGACGGCAAACAGCGTGCCCGACGCGCACCCGCCGCCCATTTGCATGCCAATGCCAAACATAAAGGCGCCCAGCACAACAGATACACCCGGCGGCGAAACAAAACCATTGACCGCCTGCCCGGCCAGTGTGCCTTGCGCCAAAAACGGGAAGAACAGCAGCACGCCCACGGCCAGCATCAGCATTTGCGCACGCAAGCCGGCACCCTGGCGGTCGGATACGAAGACCCGCCATGCCGACGTAAAGCCGAAGGCAGAGTGATAGAGGGTGACGCCCAGCAAAATACCGACAACCCACAGGGCGGCCTGACGGCCGCTGACCGTTTCGGCAATATAAAACAGACCCGCCAGCCCGATGAGGGCGGCAATGGTCAGGGGTTTGATGTTCAGTTGCACGGGGCCGGGCGCCCCTGGCAATGTTTGAGCAGTTGACATGATGTGTGTGCAGAAAATTTGAGGTTTGAACCCGACGCATAACGCGTCCTGGAGCGAATGTTACTGCGTTTCGTGTCGCTAGAGCGACCCGTGTTGTCGAATGTTACGGGTCGAGGTGGCGTCGGTGAACAGGGGGTTCAAGCCGTTAAAAACCCGAGCCGGGCTGTTTCAAAAAGGTAATTTCTTCTGGTGTTGAGGTGCGTCCCAGTGCCGCGTTGCGGTGCGGGTAGCGGCCGAATTTCTCAAGAATGACCTTGTGCTTGATTTCAAATTCGTAGTTGCCTTCCAGCCCGGGCCGGTTGAACAAACGCATGGCGTCGTCATGGATGATCAGCGATTCGCTGTGCATGTAGGGCATGTACAAAAAAGCCAGGTCGGGCGGGTTGATGGCACGGTCGGCGCCGCACGCAACGGCTTCTTGCGCCAGCACCAGCGCCAGTGCGTCGGTGGCGAAGGCCTTGGCCTGGTCACGAAACATATTGCGGGGGAATTGATCTAGCACGATGATTTCGGCCAGACGCCCTTGTGGTGTGGCCCGCCAGCCAAAACATTCGCCTTGCGCGGCTGCCTGGTGGGTGACCTCGAAACGTGTCTTGATGCGAGCGTCGAGTTCGGGGCTTTTGTCGAACCAGTGCTTGGGGCCCAGTTCGTCAAACCAGAATCGCAATACGTCTTCCGGGGAGCACGGGGCATTAGGGCGGGTTGGCATAAACTTTAACCTTTAGTTAATTAATACGCAGGTGTGAAATGAAGACCTTGATTGTGGGTGCCGGTGCGGTCGGTGGGTTATTTGGGGCCATGTTGCAGAAATCGGGCGCCGATGTGCGGTTTTTGTTGCGGCCGGCTCGCAAGGCCCTGATCGACGCCAATGGCCTGACGCTGACTACCCCCGACGGGCAGTATCACTTCAAGCCCGCCACGGTTGACGCAACGGCGCCTGGCGATGGGTACGATCTTATTATATTGACCAACAAGGCGTATGCGCTTAATGGGGTGGTTCGCGACATTGCGCCCATTGTGGGGGCCAATACACATGTGTTGCCGCTGCTTAATGGCCTGCGTCATTTAGATGCGCTGGACGCCGTTTTTGGCGCCGAGAAGGTGCTGGGTGGTATTGCCAAGACTATTGCCACGCTGGCCGAGCCGACGCATATTCATGTGGCCAACGCCTACAGCAGCATTACGGTGGGTGCACGCTTTGCCGAACAAGACGACAAGGCGCGCGCGGTGGCGCAATTGCTGGCGTCGGCGGGTATTGATACCGAATTAAGTGCGACGGTGATGGACGATATGTGGGACAAGTTCTGCCGTATGGCGTCGCTGGGGGCTGCCAATTGTTTGTTGCAGGGTACGGTGGGTGAATACATGCGCAGTCAGGCCGGCGGGCAGATTGCGCTGCAGTTGTTTGAAGAGTGTGTTCAGACAGCTCAGGCGGCAGGGCACGGCATGCACCCGCAGGCGGTGGCAGGGTATCAGCGTGTGCTGACCAACCCCAATTCTTCATTTAATTCATCGATGTACCGGGACATGCGCGCGGGCCTGCCGATTGAGGGCGATCATTTAGTGGGCGACATGGTGAGGCGCGCCCAAGAGGCGGGTTTGACATGCCCGATGTTGTCAGTGGCGCAAGCTGTGCTGGAAACCTACACAGGGCGTCTGACCCAGGCAGGGTAGTTGTCCCCATTGCCAGCCGGGTTTGCCTGTGCCTATAATAGGTGCACCGCGCGCTGATTGCGCGGCGTGACAACAAGGAGTCCAGACATGGCATATGCATTTCCCGGCCCGCAAGGCATTAGCGAAATCAGTGAACAGCTCGAACTCGACCTGACCCCCGAAGAGGTTGGCGAGTACCACGCTTATTTGTCGGCGCTGACGCCGGCCTTTCGCCTGATCGAGCAGTTGCCCGACGAGCTGCCGGCGGTCAAGTATCCGCGCACGCCAGGTTACCGGCCGGAAGGGGCCGAGAACCCGCACAATGGTTGGGTTGTTAAGTCAAATATTAAAGGCGCGCCGCAGGGCAAGCTTAAGGGCAAGACGCTGGCGATTAAAGACAGTGTCATGGTGGCGGGTGTGCCCATGAGCAATGGGGCGTCGATTCTTGACGGGTATGTGCCCGATATAGACGCAACGATTGTGACGCGCATTCTTGACGCGGGCGGCGAGATTCTGGGCAAGGCGTCTTGCGAGTACTTGTGTATTGCCGGTAACAGCGTAACCGGCGTCAATGGCCCGGTTCAAAACCCACGCGTGCCGGGGCGCAGCACGGGCGGGTCCAGTACCGGCAGCGCCGCGCTAGTAGCCGCAGGCGATGTCGATATGGCTATTGGTGCCGACCAGGCGGGTTCTATCCGGATGCCGGCATCGTTTTGCGGGATTGTGGGGTTAAAGCCAACGTACGGTCTGGTGCCTTATACCGGTGCGGCCAGTATTGAATATACGTTCGACCATGTGGGCCCGATGACGCGTACCGTGGCCGATTGTGCGTTGTTGCTTGAGGTGATTGCTGGCGAAGACGGGATCGATGGTCGTCAGCGCAATGTTCAGGTTCAGCCGTATACCGAGGCGTTGGGGCAGGGTGTTAAGGGGCTGAAGATTGGTGTGGTGCAAGAGGGTTTTGCGCGCGCTGAAACCGAGGCGGGGGTCGATGATGCAGTTCGGGCCGAGCTCAAGCGCTTGGCTTCGATGGGCGCCATTGTCGAAGAGGTGTCTATCCCTTGGCACAACATTGGTTCGGCGTTGTGGTTGCCTATTGGTATCGAGGGGTCATATCACAATATTGTGCGCGGGCATGGCGTGGGCTATGGCGGCATTGGCGCGTATTCGTTGGGTTTCATGAAAGCGTATGAAAGTTGGCCGGCGCATGCGTCAGAGCTGGCAGCGCCGATTAAAGCGGTGTTGTTGTCGGGGCGGGTGCTTGAGCGTCATGGTGGGCGTTTATATGCAAAGGCGCAAAATCTGCGTCGCCGTTTGCGGGCGGAATACGATGCACAGTTGGCTAAGTACGATGTGTTGGTGATGCCGACAACGCCAATGACGGCAACGCCGATGCCTGGACCGGATGCGGGGCCGCAAGAGGTGGTGAACCGTAGCTGGGAGATGTTGCTGAACACAAGTCCGTTCGACCTGACGGGGCATCCGGCGATTTCGGTGTGCTGCGGCGAGGTGGAGGACCGGCCGGTTGGCTTTATGGTGGTGGGCCGTCATTTTGACGAGCAAACGGTGTTCCGCGTGGCGGAGGTGGTGCATCGGGGGTGATGGGTTTGGTCAAAGCCTTCTGTGCAAGGCCTTTGGCAGCCCCGGCCGGTTGAAAGGCATCGCCCGGCCCCTTCGGGGCTACCCGTTGTTCATGCACCGGTCGAAGCGGTTGCGGAACTCGCGGGATCGACCAGCCCCCGGCTGGTCGAAAGCGCCCCGCTCGAACAGCCGCAACCTTGCCTCTTCGCCCAGTGCATGAACACCGGCGGGCTCAAAGCCTTTAAACCGGCCAGGGCTGCCAAAGGCTGAGTGAGTAGCTGGGCAATTTGCTAGAGTACGAGCGACTCTCAGATAAGGGCAGGGCTCATGATCGTTCACAAGCGTAACGTGTTCGTCGGATGGGTAAGGCAGGGTTGGCGCCGCATGCACCGACGCCGTCACTTTACGGTTAGCGCTTTGATTTTTATTGCGCTTGCAATCGCGTTGATCTTCTTCGGGTTGCGCCCCGAACTTAGCCTGCTTCTGGCCTTTGACATTGCCGTGGTGGCTTTTTTGGCGGCAACAGTCATCATGTTTCTGCGGTCCGACATCGATTCCATTCGGCAACGCGCGCGCAAGGAAGATGAGGATTATTGGGGGTTTTTGCTGAGCACGGCAGCCGTGGCAACGGTGGTGTTAGTGGCGTTGGCAGGGGGGCTGCACCCAAGCCAACAGGCAGACAGCCTTCATATTGCGCTTGCGGTGGGCAGTTTGATTTTGGCCTGGCTGTTCATGCACACCATTTTCGCGCTGCATTATGCCCACGAGTTCTACGGCGACAATGAAAGCGAACAGGCAGCCAGCGACGGCGAACAAGCCGGCCTGTATTTTCCTGGCACTGTCAATCCGGACTATTGGGATTTTGTGTATTTTGCGTTTGTCATCGGGATGACGTTCCAGGTTTCCGACGTGCAAATCAAATCACGCGAAATCCGCCGCGTTGCCTTGGTGCATGGGCTGATTGCATTTTTCTTCAACGTGATTGTGATTGCGCTTAGTGTGAATATTGTGGCGGGGAATATGTAATCTGTTGCCGTTGATGTTGCGGGCGATAGGGAAGGTCAGCTTTCACTGCACGGTGGACATGGTAACCACCCGGCATCAAAGGCAACTTTGCGTCGAAAGCGGCCTTTACTCCCTGTCTATCCGCGCCAGACCCAATAGTGTCGGTCAGTGTTTCTTGTTATTTTTTAGATCTGGACCTATGTGATTGAACATACCACGCCAAGACGCTTGCGCTACATATTGTGGATAAGGCCAGAGGCAGAAGAAACGTTATATCTTCAAACGGCATACTTGTAATGAGCTGGTTCGGCATGAACACAAGCGCGACGAGAACGGTTGCACAGAACATTGCAACCACTATGCAGGCAACAAGAATAATAAGTTTGAAAAGGCTTGGCTCGTGTATTGCCGCCTTGTTCATTGTCTTCCCCTTTTTGGTTTGGCTTTTTGCTGCTAGTTGATCATAGGCTGCTGGATTCTGCGCTAATAACCACTTGCGAAATTTTTTGTGTAATTTTCGGCAGCGTAGGGAATACCAATGAACTCGTCAAGTCTCTGGATAGAGAGCAAACTGCCTATAAAAATCTGGCCGACTCAGATCGAAAGCATTTGATCTACGGTAACCGACCCCAGTTTTTACCTTCAAGAAGCCAAATGCTGTGTGGCGGTCTGAAATTAAACCGATTGGCCGCCACGACAGTCGGGCTACTTCAAGATGTTTTGGTTGCGCAAGTACTGTGCCAACATAGAACTAATAATCAGTTGCAGCAAATGGAATAGCATCAGAGGCATAACGGCAATTCCCACCAACGACGCAGGAAACAATACTTGAGCAATAGGCACACCACTGGCGAGACTTTTTTGTGCTCCGCCAAATAAAGCCGTAATACGGTCTTCACGACTAAAACCAAGCCATCGCGCCAGACCATATACAAAAAGCATGGCCAAACACAGCAAGATCAGACAGATTGCCACCAATCCGAAAATCATCTGTGATGAAACCTGTTCCCAGATGCCGCCAAGAACGGCCGCGCTGAACGCCCCATAAACCACCAGCAGAATCGACCCGCGATCAATCACTGAAAGTGTTTTCCCTAGTGCTCGAAAGGGTTGTTCAAGCCAGGGTCTCAGGAGATGGCCTACCAGGAAAGGCAACATCAACTGCATAAAAATTTTTACGACTGAATCAAGTGAAGATACTGCTCCAACGGTTGGTATCACCAGCCCGTTGACCAAAAGTGGCGTTATCAAAATACCAAGTAATGTCGATGCCGATGCGCTACAGACCGCAGCGGGCACATTACCGCCAGCGATCGACGTTAATGCAACGGCCGACTGTACGGTGGCGGGTAGCATGCAAAGATATAAAACACCCAGATATAGCTCAGCGCCGATCAAAGGAAGCAGCAATGGCTTGAGTGCGTATCCCAGAATGGGAAAGACAACAAAAGTAGTTCCCAGAATCAACGCGTGAAGGCGCCAGTGTGTTAGCCCGTCGATAATCGCCTGACGAGGCAGCTTTGCCCCATGCAAGAAAAAAAGCAGCGCAATTGCAGCTGTCGTGAGGTACGACAATAACGTGGCGACGGCCCCCTGTGCAGGTAGCATCGTTGCCAAAATGACAGTGCCGACAAGCAAAAGCGTGTAAGTATCTGGAAAAAAATTTGGGCGTTTTATGACGCGCATTGAACGAGGAACCTTAAAAACGAGGAAGATGACGCACCAATCACAATGCAGCGATAAGCACAGCGCAAGACCCAAGATGATAAGAATAAAGCTTGATGAAGTAAAATGTTCTTATCTCAACAAAAAATGAATTTAATTCATAAATAATGCTTGACCGTATTCATCTGTCCATCATTCAAGAGGTGGAGAAGCAAGGCTCACTTACTGCCGCCGCAGGCGTACTTCATGTCACACAATCGGCGCTAAGTCACAGCATGAAAAAACTAGAGCAGCAACTGGGAACCGATATCTGGTTGCGTGAAGGCCGTAGCCTGCGGCTGACACAAGCGGGCCAATACCTGCTTTCTGTGGCCAACCGGGTGTTGCCGCAACTGAGTTTGGCTGAAGAGCGGCTACAGCAGTTTGCGCAGGGCGAGCGTGGCACGCTGCGCATCGGCATGGAGTGTCACCCTTGCTACCAATGGCTGCTTAAGATTGTTTCGCCCTATCTGACGGCCTGGCCCGATGTAGAAGTTGACGTCAAACAAAAGTTCCAGTTTGGTGGCATTGGCGCCTTATTTGCCTATGAAATAGATCTTCTGGTCACGCCTGATCCACTGAACAAGCCAGGGCTAATATTTGAGTCCGTCTTTGATTACGAGCAAGTTTTAGTTGTTGCTGCCGATCATAGACTGGCCAAAAAGGAATATATAACCCCCAAAGAGTTGACCAACGAGATCTTGGTGACTTATCCGGTCCCTGTGGAGCGTCTGGATATTTACAGCATGTTCCTGACACCTGCAGGAATTACGCCCAAAAGCCATAAGCCTATCGAAACAACCGATATCATCTTGCAGATGGTCGCTAGCGGTCGCGGCGTAGCGGCATTGCCACGTTGGTTAGTACTGGAATACACAAACAAAATGAATATTGTTCCAGTGAAACTAGGCAAGCACGGGATTGCCAAAAACATCTTTCTTGGTATTCGTGAGGCTGACAAAGACATTGATTACGTGCGCTCATTTATCGACAAAGCAAAGGCTCTTGAGACGAAGTAACGAGATCCGCCTGGATAGGGTAGGGGGCCTCTTGATTTGATTAAACCCATCGCATGAGAAAACATCATCAATAGATGAAATTAAATCACTTTTTTTCATGATGCGAATTGCCTAACATTCAACTCAAGCATCTATTCAAGATGCAGCGAGTTAAAAATTTAGGTTAGAAGTCACATGAATAAAGAGTTCACATTTGCCGTCAAACGTACTCGTTTCGACGAGGACTATTGCCCTTCCGAAGCGACGCGCCTCACTACCAACTTTGCAAACTTGGCCAGAGGAACGGGTCGTCAAGAGAACCTGCGCGATACGCTCAAGATGATCGACAACCGGTTCAATGCCTTAGCGCATTGGGATAACCCGCAGAGCGATCGCTACAGTGTGGCCATTGACATCATTTCTGTTGAAATGGATATCAATGGCGAAAGCGCCGGGAATGGTCTTCCACTGATTGAAATATTGAAGACCAGTATCGTTGATCGAAAAACCAACGAATGCATCGAAGGCATCGCGGGCAATAGCTTTTCGTCTTACGTTCGTGACTATGACTTTAGCGTAGTGCTGCCGGAGCATAACAAAGACGGTTCCGACTTCAGTCTGCCAGATAGTTTTGGCGACCTTCACGGAAAACTTTTCAAAGCATTTTTGAACTCGGACGCCTACAAAGCGAACTTCTCCAAGCTACCCGTCATTTGCCTGAGTGTTTCAACCAGCAAGACCTATCAGCGCACCGACAACCAGCACCCCGTCTTGGGGGTCGAATATGTGCAGGACGACTACTCGCTGACCGACGAGTACTTCAGGAAGATGGGCATGGAAGTCAGGTACTTCATGCCTGCTAACTGCAGAGCTCCCTTTGCGTTTTATTTCTTTGGCGATTTACTCAACGATTACACGAATCTCGAGTTGATCAGCACGATCAGCACGATGGACACCTTCCAGAAGATTTACCGACCCGAGATCTACAACGCCAATGCTGAAGCGGGCAAGTTATATCGCCCACGCCTGACAAATCGGGATTATTCGCCGACCCGCATTATTTATGACCGTGAAGAGCGTAGCCGCCTGGCCGTTCAGCAAGGGAAATTTGCGCAAGAGCACTTTATCAAGCCGTATCAGGCGACGCTGGCGCAATGGGTCGCCAACGGCGCGCTTTAAGAATACTAACAATCAGGTTGTTCATCATGAAAAAATTATTACCGACGTCGACGGCGGGCAGTTTGCCCAAACCTTCCTGGCTCGCAGAGCCCGAGAAACTGTGGTCCCCTTGGAAAGTGCAGGGCGAAGCGCTGGTTGAAGGCAAGTTGGACGCGCTGCGTCTGGCTTTACAAGAGCAACAACTTGCCGGGATCGATATCGTCAGTGACGGCGAGCAGACACGGCAGCATTTTGTGACCACGTTTATTGAGCACCTGGATGGCGTTGATTTTGAAAAGCGCGAGACGGTCAGAATCCGTGATCGGTACGATGCAAGCGTGCCGACCGTTGTGGGTGCCGTCTCACGTCAAAAACCGGTCTTTGTTGAAGACGCAAAATTCCTTCGTCAATTAACCGATCAACCGATCAAATGGGCCCTGCCAGGCCCGATGACGATGATCGATACGCTCTATGACGCCCATTACAAAAGTCGTGAAAAGCTGGCTTGGGAATTTGCCAGAATCCTCAACCAAGAGGCTAGGGAGCTGGAAGCCGCTGGGGTCGACATCATCCAGTTTGATGAGCCTGCATTCAATGTCTTTTTTGATGAAGTCAACGAATGGGGCGTTGCCACTCTCGAGCGGGCGATCGAAGGCCTGAAATGTGAAACCGCTGTTCATATCTGCTATGGCTACGGCATCAAAGCCAATACCGACTGGAAAAAATCGCTGGGATCCGAATGGCGGCAATATGAAGAAGCCTTCCCCAAGTTGCAAAAATCCACTATCGATATCGTTTCGCTGGAATGCCATAACTCGCATGTTCCAATGGACTTGATCGAGCTCATCCGCGGTAAAAAGGTCATGGTCGGCGCTATTGACGTGGCAAGCAACACCATTGAAACGCCCGAAGAAGTCGCTAATACGTTGCGAAAGGCACTTCAGTTTGTTGACGCCGACAAACTCTATCCTTGCACCAACTGCGGCATGGCGCCGCTGGCACGCAACGTGGCACGAGGCAAGCTTCGCGCCTTGGCAGCAGGCGCAGAAATTGTGCGGCAAGAGCTTTAGAAATAACTTCGAGAGGACAAAGTGTCGTCGAATTTAACCAGCGACGACACTTTGTCCTCTTTCATTTCGATTTCTCCTCAATTCATAAAAGTGGTATGCAACACTCAGGCCCCACCATGTCATCCAACATGACGTCAATCGATTCGTCCCACTTTCGCAAAGCTCTCGGACACTATGCGTCGGGCATCACAGTCATTTCCTCGTTAGTCGAAGGTGAGCCAATCGGCTTCACCTGTCAGTCGTTCTACAGCGTATCGATGAATCCGCCGCTGGTGTCATTCAGCGTCATGGCTGGTTCTGCCAGCTATCCGAAGATTCGCCAGGCAGGTCGATTTGCAGTCAACATCTTGTCAGATAAGCAGGTCCGAATTTCCAACCAGTTTGCCCAGAGGGGGGCCGATAAGTGGCAAGGCGTCGAATGGTGGGAATCGCCATTAGGCAACCCTGTCATCGCGAACAGCGTGCAATGGCTCGATTGCGAAATCTACGCTGGGCACGCAGCGGGTGATCACGTCATCGTGATCGGCGAGGTCAAAGCTCTAGGCCCCGAATACTCAGCCATTAGGCAACCCTTGGTGTACTTTAAAGGGCAATATCACATCATTGCGGATCAAGTAACGAACAGTGGCTTCGCCGCACGGCGGGCAGCCGCCGATGGGTCCGTAGAGCGATGATCCGTCGGCGCAGACCGACGCCACTCATCGCTTCAAGATTGACAGGGCAGCTCAGCCAGCACGCAAAGGCAGAAGGATGTCTCGGCCGCGAACTTTGCCACCCTAATTTATTAGCATCAAACCTTTAATTTGAAACACAGATACGGTATAACTTTTAGATAAATTCAAATTAATACACGCAAACTCCAGGAGCTGCGGCCCATGAACACTAAGCGTAGAGACTTTATAAAAGGGTGCACCAGTGCGTGCGTGTTGTGGGTGCCGGGTTTGGCAGGTGCGGCTGCGTTGGGTAGCACATCTAGTCCGTCTGTTACCGATACCGAAGTACACATCGAAAAATCTATCAAGGCGGGCTTTGGTGGCGGCTTTGCATTGCGCGGGCATCGTCGCTCGGGTGATTTAACCTACGCCGAAATCGAGCATCGTGGCAACCGCTATACCGTGGCGTCGGCTGATCTGGTTGACTGGAAAGTTTTAAGCGCGGTCTGACCTTACTTTGCTTTGCCATATTCTTGGCTAGCGTTAAGCGTTGGCTTTCCCCTTATCTATTAGGGCCGTGCAAAGGTTGTTGATTAAATCGCGCTTTGCCTGATGCCCAGCAGATGCACCCCAAAAGGAGCCGCGTCGTGTCCCAAAAAATCAAAAGTATTCGCATCCATCCCGGTATTGGTCTTGCACGTATGGGGAACAGTGATGAGTTTTTTATCGGCCCAGAGGCACCTGGGGTTGTCGTTGATCCCGGCGGCAGTGGTGGCCCTGGCCCCGATGGCGGCACTTATCGCGACAGCAAAGCACGGCTTAAGCGTCAGGCGCAGCGCTATCGCGTGTATGCCTATGACGCCGACGGCAAGGTTGTTGCCGAGCTCACGTCAGACTCTGAGCTGGTCAAGTCTTTACGCTGGCGCGTTCATGTCAGAAACATGAAGGCGGCGAACTATGCGTTTCAGGGCGCTTATTTGTTTGACCCAGACGAGTTGCGCAATCCGTCCATTCAACCCGGCAAGAAGCCCATCGAGCGCACGCAACTGATCATTGATCCGGGGGTTCATACCATTACCTCGGGTCAGACAGAGCCCGTGGTCATGAAGGGCGATGTATTTACCGGTATTGAAAAGGGCAAGCTGCCTGGGGCCTTGCGGTTTGAGGGGTTTACGCCCAAAGATACGTCCCAGGAAGTTGAGGTGACGTACACGCCGGCAAAAGGTATTGAGTTAGGCCAGTTGCGGCTCGATGCACAAAGCCGTTTGTTGTTTGTGCCTGCCCCCGGAAAAGGGGACTGCGTCACGACACCCAAGGTAATGCTTTCGAACCCCAGCGAGTTCGTCGAGCCGCCCAACGGGCCGGACAACGGTAAAAATCCGTTAACCAATCAGTTTGCGTACTTCAACGTGCCAGGCTGGTGGGACGACACTTGTGGCGGTGAAATTGACGCAACGGTAACGCTTAGCGACGGCACGGTGTTAAGCACACGGGACAACGTCAAGACAGAAACAGACGACGGCACTCGCAACCCCAACGCCGGCGCCTGGATCATCACGGCGCCGCCTAAGTATGCGCCCCATATGTACCACGTCGTGTCCATCCTCGACCGCGTGTACGAAGCCTTCCCAGAGGCCTATCCCAATGCAGGCAAAAAAACCAATTTTTATCGGGATATCTATCCGATATTTGCGAACGCGGTGCATTACGGCTGGGTTAGCGCCGAAGCGGCGGGGGTCTCGCCCGACGCCAAGAATAAAGGGCATGGTCCGGCCCAGTCCGGTAACTTGCTTAACCCGGGCTACTTGGCCTTGCTAAGCAATCCGGCCGAGAACATGAAGCCGATTCGGCAGACCATTTATCGCCTCATGCGTCATGCCCCTGGGCAGCGTGGGCGCTTGGTCGACTCGCTGATGCCGCCGCCTCCCCAGCGCCCGACCAGCTGGAAAAATGATGAATTTAAACGCGCCGAAGTCGATACCTTGATGCCCAAACTGTGGGGTACAGGGGGCAAACCCTTGCAAAATAAACAGTTGGGTAACGACCTGCCCGATCAGTTCCTGAGTCTGACGGACTGGCAATTGGCCCATCTGAAGAATTGGGCCGAAGGGGATTTTGAAGTTGGCGAGATGCAAAAGCCCGTCGCGTTTGACAAGTTGCCACTCAACGATCAGCCACATGCTCTGGATAGCGCCGCGCTGCAACCCACCATTGGTGGCGGATTTCACCCAGGCATCGAGTTCCCCTACCTGATTATTTATCGTGAGTTTTTTGCCGAGGCGTTCAGGGTTGGAAAAGACGTCGAACCCGGCTCGCTTTCGGCATTTATGTCCAGTCCGTGGCAGGGCGATTTCTGGTCGTGCAACGAGGCCTGGTGGCCCACGCAGCGTCCCGACATCGTCTTCGAATACGATGCCAATACCAAAACCCGCACCTATAAAGAGTGGTTC
The DNA here is from genome assembly GCF_014237865.1 of Pusillimonas minor. Lineage (GTDB taxonomy): Bacteria > Pseudomonadota > Gammaproteobacteria > Burkholderiales > Burkholderiaceae_B > Neopusillimonas > Neopusillimonas minor. The sequence goes on along the minus strand of NZ_JACJUU010000003.1, from coordinate 265,777 downwards.
CGCGGTTACGACGCCGATGGCGAGCCCTTGTCGTCTACCGATGGCTATGAGCAGATGGCTTATGCCTGGCCAAAGCTGGGCATGGTGCTGCCTCTCAAGACGGCCGATGGCGACTTCCTGAAAGATAACGGGTCTGTTGTGTTTGTCGAGCAAGAGCGAGATCCGTCATTGAACCGTCCGCCCGCCAAAGGGAACTGACCTTTTGGTGTCATCGCCTGAAGAAGCCACCGATACGGTATGGGACGTTATCGTTGTCGGTGGCGGGCCGGCCGGGTCGGCCACCGCAATAACGCTGGCCAAGTTTGGCCAGCGTGTTTTATTGGTCGACGAGCAGGGCGGCGCTAAATTTAAACTGGGTGAGTCGCTGCCACCCGTATGTGTGGGCTTGGTTAAGCATTTTTTAGGCGACATTGATGCGCCCGAAGCGGGGCTGTGCGGCGTGTTTCATACCGCCGGCAACGTTTCTGTTTGGGCGACCGATCAGGCGCAAACCACCGACTTCTTCTTTACCCAAACGGGTTTTGGTTTATGCGTTGATCGTGTGGCCTTTGATGAAGCCTTACGCCAGAAGGCGGTTGCTGAAGGTGTGACACTACTGACGGGTGCCCGCTTTGAGTCTTGTTCCCGGCTCGTCGACTCAACGTCCAACTGGCAAGTGCAATTTAGCTACGGTATGCCAGTACACCAGGCACGGTATCTGGTCGACTGTACCGGGCGACGTTCTTCCGTGGCCAAGGCGCTGGGTATCACGGCGCTTGAAACCGACGACAAATTGTTTGCCTATGCACAATGGTTCGCAACGTCAGCGCAAGATGACGACTGCTACACCCGAATCGAGGCCGGGCCGCATGGCTGGTGGTACACCAACCGCCTGCCAGGTGGTCAAGACGACACAACGCGCCGCTTGGTGGTGTTTCATACCGACAAAGACTTATCGCTTGCCAGGTTGGCGGCCAGCGCCGAGGGCTTCCAGCAAATCTTGGGCGATTCGGCCCATATTGGGCCTTTGCTGGCCGATCACGCGTATCGCCCATTGGGCACCATTCGAGGTGCTGCAGCCAACAGCCAGCGGCTGGCGTCGTTTTGCGGTGATGCCTGGATGGCGGTTGGCGATGCCGCCCAGGCTTATGACCCGTTGTCGTCTCAAGGCATCGACAAAGCGCTTAGATCGGGCAGTCATGCGGGGCATCTGATTCACTACGCACTGTCTGACAACTCGGTTAACGATCGCGCATTGGGTCGCGACAATCACTATATAGGTCAGTATGTTTTGCAGCAGCAACAGCTGTGGGACAAGTACGTGTCGCAACGCGATTTTTATTATCAGACCCAACCCCGATGGACAGACCAGCCATTTTGGCAGCGTCGTAGTTCGTTGCCCTGAAAAGAGGGACTTGGTCGTTGCCCTGGCCGATTGTAGTCAACCTGTCTGATTCAGACAGACCCTTTACGCGCTGGTGCTGCGTGGCCCAAACATCATGGTCGAGATCAGTGCCGCCAGCCAGGAGCAAAGTGCCGGTGTTGACCAGATCGGTGTAGCCGTAGGACAGATGGATCAGGCAACACAGCAAAATGCTGCGTTGGTCGAGCAAATGGCTGCAGCAGCAAAAAGTTTGTGGACCCAAGCCCAGGCACTGGTTGGTGCCGTGGCCGTATTCAAGCTCTCTGGCCACGCGACGGACAGCTTTTCAGCGCGACAGTCCGCGGGTTTACTGCAGTTGTCGGCTTAGGCGTTGCGAGTCAACGCGTTGAATTGTTGGACGGTATAAACAAAAAGTTCGTCCACTTTTCAATGCTAAAATTTCGGCGTCAAAAAGAGGGGACAAATAGCTCTCATGCGCATGAACGCGCCAGTGCGACGCTGGACATCTTGGTTGTTGCTGCTCGCGTTTCTGAATGCGATGGCGGTCCCCGTGTGGGCGGGCGCTTCGGGCAACCAGGCTGCTGCGCGTACGGTTCTGATGCAGTTGTGTCATGCCGGCGGTTCCCAGCTTGTCGAGGTCGAGGTTGAGAATGACTCGTCCGACGCCAGCAGTGTTGCAGCCAGCGTACAAGACGGGTTTTGTTTACTGTGTTTTTACAGTGCAACACCGCCTAATACTGCAGCCCCATCTTCATGGCAGCCCGTCGCCCACACTTGCACGCATTGGGTTGTCGACGACGCCCCTGTGCCACTGGCTTTTCTCTGGAGTCCGGCCAGAGCGCGAGCACCTCCAGTTATCTCCTGACATCTCTCTAGCGGGTGCTTGATGTCGTGGTCCAGTCTTGGTCACGACGCACCTTAGTCATGTCATTTTGCTGAGTCGTTGCTTCCAGCCGCTGCGCTTGCGCCGGGTGGCGCGCTTGCGCGTGCGCACAGCCTCAGCAGATGTCAGGAGTATTTCTATGCGGTTTTTATTTAATGCCAAGCACGTTCAGAGCGTGCTGGCTGTGCTTCGTTCGTTCATTGTTTTTTCATTCTTGCTGCTGGCCAATCGCGTTGGCGCGCAGCAAGCTACGCCTACGCTGGCGCCCATTACGATTTCCGGAGAGCGCGGCTTGACGATGACGCAACCCGCGTCTACGGGCTCTAATCTGGGGCTAACGCTGCGGCAGACGCCGGCCAGTCTTGACGTCATTTCGCGTGAGGACATCGAGGAGCGGGGGGATGCGTCCATCACACAAGCCATTACCTGGTCCACCGGTTTTAGTGCCATGCCGCATCCGGGTAATGGTTTGAGCGCTTTGTCGGTTCGCGGGTTTACCGATAGCGCGTCGGTCATGCGCCTTTACGACGGCACTGCGCTATACGGTAATGTGGGCATTACGTTCCCGTTCGATACGTGGTCGGTTGATCGTATCGAGACGTTGCGCGGGCCGGCTTCTGTCATCTATGGCTTGGGTGCTATTGGCGGAGTGGTTAATGTTATTCCCAAAAAGCCCACGGCTGGACCCGTAGAAAACGAGTTGCAGGCCTCGGTGGGCAGCGACAATACGCAGCGACTTGGCCTGGGTAGCGGTGGCAGTCTGACCGATCGGCTGTCTTATCGCGTAGATCTGAGCGGCAATCGCAGCGATGGCTGGGTGGATCGGGGGGATAATTCCGATGCCACGTTTTCGGGTGCTTTGCAGTTCGACGCCACGCCCGAGCTTAGTTTTCGAGTAAGCCATGCGTACGGTTACCAGCGCCCCATGCAATATTTTGGAACACCGTTGGTTGACGGTAGCCCGCAGCGAGGTTTGCGAAAAACAAACTACAACGTTGAAGACAGCGTCATGCGGTTTCGCGATCAGTGGTCAGAATTGGCTACGTTCTGGCGTCCCAATGATGACTTGACGGTAAGCTCGCGCCTTTACCATGTGACAAGCCGGCGTGATTGGCGTAATGCCGAGTATTACGACTACAACGCGCAAACCGGACGGATTGATCGTTCCGGCAACACGCAAATTTCTCACGACCAGACCCAAACCGGTTGGGCGACTGATGCGACATTCAAGTCGCGCTTGGCTCACATGCCCTCGACTTTCTCGATAGGATTTGATCTGAGCCGTAGCCGGTTTCAGCATGACAACAATACCTATAGTGGTAGCTCCGGTTCTGTCGACTTGTACGATCCCGAGCCGGGCTACTTCCGAAGTGATTTTGCATTCATCCCGCGTTATCGCAACAAGGCGAATCAGGTTGCGTTGTTTGCAGAGAACCGCACTGAAGTGACTGATCGGTGGTCGTTGGTGGCAGGCGTGCGATACGACCAAACTCAACTGCGTCGTGATGATCTGGTGACCCGGCAGCAAGCTTTTTCGAAGCGATACGCCAACGTGGGCTGGCGACTGGGTACGGTCTACGATTTGACCGCCGACACCGCCGTATATGCACAGTATTCCGAGGCGGCTGATCCGGTAGGCGCTTTGCTCATGCTTAGCCCCGCCAATGCAGACTTCAAGATGACCCAAGGGCGTCAGGTTGAAGTCGGGGTTAAAAGTAATTTTTGGGATGACCGGGGCGCGCTGACATTGTCGGTTTACCACATTCGCAAAAATAATCTTATCTCGCGCGACCCAATCAATCCGAGCCAAAGTGTGCAGGTTGGCGAACGCTCTTCCAGAGGGGTTGAGGCCTCGATTGAGCTGGCCGTTGCGCGGCACTGGCGCGTGCAAGCCAATGCCACGGTACTTCAGGCACGGTACGATGATTTCAATGAATCGTCGGGTGGCAGGGCGGTGTCCCGCAGTGGCAATGTGCCGCCGAACGTGCCACAGCGTCTGGCCAATGTATGGGTAAGCTGGGACTTTCTGCCTAACTGGACAGCAATGGGTGGGCTGCGTTACGTAGGAAAGCGTTATGCCGACAACGCAAATACATTGACCCTGCCGTCGTACACCACAACCGATTTGGCCATACGCTGGGATGTCGGGACAGATACGTCTATTACCGCGCGCGGCTACAACGTATTTGATAAGGCTTACTTCACCACGGCCTACTACAACACCACGCAATGGCTGTATGGCCCGGGGCGACGCTTCGAGCTGACGTTGGACCATCGGTTCTAGGTCTGGGGCATCATGATGAATCTGATGGCCCGTACAAAGCGCCTGACGTATCTGGTGCATCGATGGACGGGTGTGGTCGGGTGCGTGCTGATTGCGACATTGCGCTACGACGACGCTATCGATGAAGATCGCTGGACGCATGCACGCAGTCTCGATGCGCATCGGCCATTGCACCGCATTTCCGTAGACGGTCCCCTTCCGGGCACGTTGTATGTGTCCGGAGTTACCGGTCAGGTGGTCCTCGATGCGCCTTTGTCCCAGCAACGCTGGAATTACGTGGGGGCCTGGTTGCACTGGCTCTATATGTTCAAAGACGGCTCGGTCGACCCGATCTGGTCCTGGCTAGTCATTGGGTTATCGGCCTTGTGCACCGTCAGCGCGTTGTCGGGTTGTGTCGTCGGCGTGTGGCGGTGGCGTTTTAAAGGCCGCTACAAAACAGGAGCTCGCACTCCGTATCGAGAACCCTGGATGCGTTGGCATCATGTTGCAGGGTTGCTTTTCGGAGGCGTGATCCTGACCTGGATATTCAGCGGCCTGATGTCCATGAACCCTCTGGGCATATTCTCGCCTAAACACATAAAGCCCAACCTCGTCGCGTACTACGGTGGTGGCAGCTTACCTGCCGGGCCGCTTGCACAGCCTTCACGCGTCATTCAGACCTTGCACCAGTCCGGCTTTTTGCCGGTCGAACTGCACTGGCGAAGCCTGAATGCCGAAACGTATGTACTGGCATACGACCGACAGGCGCATATCCGTCTGGTGCGCGACGATGGGCAGGGCGGTTTGGCTGTCAGCCTGTCATGGCCTGCTGCCCAAGCACTGGCTGCGGCCGGCCGGCTGTTTTCGTATCCCTTGATCGGCAACGAAGTACTGCGTGTAGACGATGCCTATTATTACCGGCGGCATGCCGAGGCCATGAACGGCGCACGTCAGTTGGGCTTGCCCGCGTTACGCGTAGACTTTGCCGACCCGGGGCGCACGCGCGTGTATATCGACCTGCAAACGGGCGCTGTGGTAACCAGCCTGGATACCTCGCAGCGAATTGGCCGTTGGCTGTTTTACTTTCTTCATAGTTGGGATACGCCGGGCCTGCTGCGTACGGGGCCGCTTCGCGACCTTGTCATCATGGTGCTGAGCCTGGGCGGGCTGGCGGTGACACTGGCCGGCGTGCGTATTGGGTGGCGACGGGTGATGCGTCTGTATAAGTAGTGAAAATCAAAGATTGAAGCGCCCCGAGGCGCTTCAATCCTGCATTAGCCTCACGAACTGTGCTGGTTCCGCAGGGTCATTACATCTGCGGCTTATGCTTCCCCGATGTCCTGGCTCATCCAGCTGTAAAGCCCTGCAACCCAGCTTTGTGCGTGCAGGCCGAATGCGGCAGAAACATCTTCGGCGCGTGCGTAAAGCGCTTCAAAATCGATTGACGGTGGCTGTTTAAAGGCAATAGCTACCATATTGCCATCGTGGACTTCAGGTAGCCAGGCGACGGCAGGGAAGGCGTTTTCGATCATCCGAATGTGCGCAAGGTGTTCAGGCCAGTCGCAATACAGGTTTATGGTCATCATGCCTGTGCGTGACAGGATATTTGCGCAGGCCCCGTAAAAGGCTTCAGAGCTAAGAACCGGGCTATGTGCTTTTGCATCGTATAAATCAACCTGCAAAATATCGACCGAGCGGCGTCGCGAAAAATCTTTGACGTAATCTGCCGCATCCATGCTTAAAACCTTCAGTCGGTCGTCGTCGTTTGGTAACGCGAAGTGGCTTCGACATGCCTGAATAACTTCCGGGTTGAGCTCCACCGCTGTGATTCTTGAGGGCGCAAGGTGGTGGTAGCAAAATTTTGTTAGCGCCGCTGCGCCCAGGCCAAGCTGAACAATATGTGCGGCGTCGTCGCGAAACAGTAGCCACATCATCATTTGTTGAACGTACTCCAGCTCGATCGAATTGGGCTGGTCGATGCGCATTGTGCCTTGTACGGCGGCAGTGCCGAAATGCATGCTACGCACGCCGTCGAGTTCAACAATATTTACCATGAAAAGTCGCTTTTTTGCGGAGTATTAGTTAGTGCCGGTGTTCGTCAAATAGGCGCCGTACACGTTGTTCGAAATTGCTTGACCCCCGCACTGGGGCTTGCTACGGTTTGCACGTCTGCGATGCCGCAGGCTGTATGGTAACGGTAAGCCTGTTTTTGCATTTAACCCAACTTGCTCAGGAGACTTTTATGACGACTTCGTTCGAGACCGTTCGTGTGGCAGCTGTGCATGCAGCAGCGCCTTTTTTGAACCTGGAAGCCGGTGTGCGGCGGGCGGTCGAGTTTATTCACGAAGCTGCGGCGGGTGGAGCACGCTTGGTTGCCTTCCCTGAAACGTTTTTGCCGGGCTATCCGTACTGGATCTGGTCGCACACAACAAAGTATGCCGCGCCGTTTTTTGCCGAGTTGTATCGTAATGCCATTGAGCTGCCCAGCCCGCAATCGGATGCGATTGCGGCGGCTGCTCGCGAGGCGGGGGTCTGGGTAAGTTTGGGGGTTAACGAGCGTGACGGTGGCACCTTGTACAACACCATGGCGTGGTATTCGCCCGAGGGGCGTTTAGTAGCGAAGCACCGCAAGCTGCATCCTACCAATGCCGAGCGTACCGTGTGGGGCCAGGGCGACGGCCGCGATTTGTTTGTGGTGGATACGGGTTTTGCGCGGGTTGGCGGGTTGATTTGTTTTGAACACACGATGAGCCTGGCACGCCACGCACTTACAGCGATGGGCGAGCAGATCCACGTCGCGTCGTGGCCGGCTATCAATGCTACCCACGCTGATCCGAACGCCGGCGATTTCAATCACTATTCCACTACATTGGCAGCAGCCCACGCGATTTGCGCACAAACTTATGTGATCGTGGTGCAAGGGCGTATTTCTGAAGAGATGGTGGAGCGCTTGGCGGTGCCGGCTGGCCCAGATGCACCTACGGTGGGTGGCGGGATCAGCGGCTTTATGGGGCCGAATGGTAAGTGGTTGGCCGAGCCGCACCGCGATACCGAGGCGGTTATTTTTGCCGATCTGGATTTATCGATGATTGCTTTTGCGAAGTACTTTGCCGACGGAGCCGGCCATTACGATCGACCTGATGTGTTCCGCTTCGACCTTGACCGCACACCGCACACGACATTGCCCGAATCAACAGTGCAGCAGGGGGTGATTAGGGCTGCCAGTGCTTCGACTAAAGTGGTTTGAGCGGCACTCATTAAGATCCCCGAACGGATACTGCTTAGGTAAACTACGCGCAAAATAATGAAGTGCTCGATTTTGGGGACATGAAGCACGTTGTCGGTTCAGGATGGCGTGGTCTGGAAAAAGCCGGCAGATTATTTCATCTTGAAAGACAAACATGCGATTCACTGTGTTGCCAAGGCGTTGGGCCTTATTGGCTTGTTTAGTTTTGCCGTGTAGCGCAAACGCCTTTTTTCCCTTTGATTTTGACGATGCAGATACCGAAGGCAAAGGGAGAAGCGAAATCGAGATGAGTTTCGCGTACCAAAAAGATCGTGCCATTGTCTTAAATGATGCCGGCGATGAAATGGAGGTCACAACCGACGCGTCCAATACGCTGCTTTGGTCGTACACGTATGGCGTTACAGACAACCTTGACGTATTCATAAACAAAGCGCGTCAAGGCCATCCGTATGCTGGCTGGCTAAACACGCAAGTGGGTGCACAGTGGCTCTTTGCGGGTGACCAGAATCGTGGATGGAGTTTTGCACTCATGCCTTCATTGATGTTGCCTGTCAGCCAAAGAAGCGAGGCAAAGGGGCTTGGCTCGGCAAAAACCAACTTTGAGCTGATCTGGGTCAGCTCATACGTGTCCAGTAGCTATGAGCTGCATTTTAATGTGGGGTACTCGGGTAACCGTTATTCCCGCCCAGTAGAAGATGAGCCTCGCTGACATCTCTGGAGCATTTCAGTGGCACCCATTTGGGTGCTTAATGAGCAGTGGTCTTTGGGGGTGAGCCTGGGCGCAGCCACAAATACCGACGATACAGGGAAGTACACCCCGTTTGGTCAGTTTGGCATCAGTTATACGCCGATTAAAAACGTGCAAGTTGGCCTGGGGTTAATGGTCTCGCCCAACTGGAGGAAAACAGACGGCAGTCGCAGTACAACGATGACTGCCGGTCTGTCTTATGACTTTTAAGGCTGGTTGTGCGTTAACTATACGACGCTCATTTTTGAAGAGCACTCTGTTGTCCAGCCGCGTCTGCCTCTGGGCAGCAACCACCAAAGCGATTGATTGCCCAATCAAAGCCAATGATAAGGGGGCAGCCAGCTATTTTGTAAGAATTGTAAAAAAACCGGCGCTTAGAAGAGGTTAAAGCCTGTATTGATTCGCAGCCTTAATCCGCAGTAGCGGAGCGAGGTTAATACTTTTACAGGAGAGCGAACAATGACAGTTTTTGCAGTCACCTCAGAGCAAATTGCTCAAGCGAAAGTGCTGGTTATCCAGACCCAGTGGGCCACAATTTCGCTAGTGCAGCGACGCTTACGGCTGGGTTATCGGTCTGCTATTGAGACGATAAAAGCCTTGCAAGAGCAGGGTGTTTTGACAGAACAACATCATGGGGTTTGGTGGCTTATGCCTAAGCATCAACCACTGACGTACGTGCAACGACTGCAGGCGATTAAAAAAGTGTTGATGCTTATCCGCGCTTGCGTTGCATGGATAGCGAATCAAGCCGATAAACAGTGTGTTCGTGAAGCATTCTTCGACATTACGTCTAGAGAAAATTGCGACGCACTATGTCAGGTGGTTCATGCGGAATACAAACGTGAGTCGGTCGGGCTAGAGGCTGGAGTGGTTAAGGCTGTATTGAGCTGGTTGCAAGATAACGGGTATTACCGTGAATTGTCATCAACAGACGCCGAGCTATTAGATATACTGGCCTGCGATAGTTTTGATAACAATTTGATTCTGGCAGATCAAAAGGAGTTGAAAATGGGTTCTCATCGCGTAGTAACCAAAGACTATCTTGAAAACCTCATGGGGGGTGTCATGATTTGCGGTATTAACTTTGGTTATTCAGCCGAAGAAGAGGTATCAGACTCGCAAGGTAAAACCCAAGAGTTGGCACCATTGTCTTTTTTCTCTGACGAAACGGTTAATAACAGCCGCTTTCGAACACGTATTCTGGGCTGGCTCTCGAGCTGGGGGATTCACCTGGAAACGAAACCCGGGAAAGAGGGGCCTCGGGAACGAGCTTTTTGGCAAACGAACTGGTCAGATACCCAAACACGAAGCGTCGATAGCCATGAGAAAATCGACATTGAAGCATTAGTTAACGACGCAGACGGTGTTTTGGACCTTATCAAGCGGCGCCGCCCCTCTGTCATTATTTTTGCAGGCAGTGATCTTATCGAAGCGTTGAACGATATCCGGTTGCGTGAGCGGGTCGAGGCCATTCTTGGTCCCAGACCTGGTAAGGCGAGAGTAGTGCGTTCCAAAGAGGGCACTAATGGCAGGTCATTCAAGATGCTTCTTCAGACTTTCGGTGAAACGGACATAGTGTCTCTGCCGCACCCGCAAGCCCGCGGATTAACCGATGAGCAGGTTGCGTCTTTTGATTTGCCAACAGAAGTTAAGGCGAAGATCCTGCGCTGATATCTGAAGCCAGATTCTGGAAGGCACCTGGGATGCCTTCCCCGTTTAATTGTCTGGCCTGGGCAACGTAAGGAGCTGGTTTGTCCAAGACTGATCTGTTTCGATCTTGAAATTGACGGCCTTGCCATAGCTAACTTGTTATGAACTTTGATGCAAATTGTTATTTCCTCGGACATCTGTGATGCCTGTTCCAACCTACGACCAATTTATCGAACCAATTTTGCGTTTTCTGGCCCGGCATCCTGATGGTGCGCTTGCTAGAGTGGCGCATGAGGCGGCTGCAGATCAGCTTGCTTTGACAGAGACTCAGCGCCAGGAGGTGATAGGCAGTGGTCAGGCAACATATAAAACAGGGCCGGTTGGGCGCACGATAGGTTAAAACGAGCGGGGCTATCCGAGAGCGCTAGGCGAGGGTATTGGAAGCTTACGGCGGCGGGTGTCGACTATGCGCAGAATAATCCGGCGCCATTAAGTGCCGAGCAGATTGAACGCCTTGCGACCATCAACATGACTCTTCGTCTTAGGGATCTGACCGGTGAGTCATTGGTAGGCGACAATACCAATATGCCATTGTCTCAAGAGACGGCGACGATAAGTCCTGACGATCGGTTGGAACAGGCATTGGCAGAACTCAGGGAGTCAACAGCCAGCGAGCTGCTGGAAAGTCTGCTCCGTGTATCTCCAGGTCGGTTCGAAGTGATTGTGCTGGTTGACGGAGTACGTTTGGTTAACTTGATGATGGATAACGAAGTTGGCGTGTCGTCCAGAACGTTCAGAGTGCCGACGCTGGATTCTGATTATTTTGATGAAGATTAGGATAAGGTATGCGGTCCGATTTGTTAGATTCTGAGCTCGAGCTGTAAACAAACATGCAACTTCTCGACAATATCAATACCCTTTTAGGTGACGATCTGAAGCGGGTCCTCCGGCCAGGCGCGCGCCTGAAGGTCGCGGCCTCGTGCTTTTCGATGTACGCCTTCGAGGCGTTGAAAGTCGAGCTGGAAAAGATAGAAGAGTTCGACTTCATCTTCACCGAGCCTACCTTTGTTGCCAACGAGGTCACCGACAAGATTCGCAAGGAGCGCAAGGAATTCCATATCCCCAAACTTGACCGTGAACGCAGCCTTTACGGCAGCGAGTTTGAAATCCAGCTGCGCAACAAGCTGACCCAGCGGGCGGTGGCCAAGGAGTGCGCCGAGTGGATACGACGCAAGGCCAAATTCAAGAGCAACCGCACTAAAGCGCCAATGCAGCAGTTCGCCTGCGTGCAGGCAGGTGGCACCGACACGGCATATATGCCCCTGCACGGGTTCACGGCTGTCGATCTCGGGTAACAACCGAACTGAACGGGTTAAAGTAACCAAGAATTGAGAACCATGTTCATAACAAGACGACATGGTTCAGGAAAAGGAGAAAGGTCATGGCCACAGCAAAACTGCTCAGGCAACTTATCAAAACCGGAACTGAAGGTAATCAGGATGCCTTCAAGCGTGTTTCGGAACAGTTGATTCAGCAAGAGCGTGCCAAGAACCATCATTTACTGGCGAATGATTTGGAGAAAATTCTCTATGGTCGCCGTAATGCTGGTGGGGCAGCCAACTCATTGCTGAGTGATCGTATACCTAAAGATAAAGAGCGCAACCTGCCTCTCTTACAGATCAAGGAGGCAGTCCGGCGCATGGAAGACGTCGTATTGTCGGATGAAAATGCGTCCTTGCTGAATGAGTTGCTGCAAGAACACCATCGAGCAGAGGCGCTGCAAAGCTATGGCTTGTATCCCGCAGATCGCCTGTTGTTTTGCGGCCCCCCTGGGTGCGGGAAAACATTAACGGCTGAGGTACTGGCCAGCGAGCTAGGTTTACCGTTGGCAATTGTCCGTATAGATAGCGTGGTGTCCTCTCTTCTCGGGGAAACGGCAGCCAATCTAAGGCAGGTATTCGACTTTATAGCCACCATTCCGATGGTTGTACTGTTTGACGAGTTCGACGCACTGGCCAAGGAGCGTGCCGATACCGCCGAGCATGGCGAGCTGAAGCGCGTGGTGAATGCCTTCTTGCAAATGCTGGATGCCTATGAAGGTAAAAGCATCTTGGTGGCTGCCACCAACCATGAGCGTATCCTCGACGCAGCCATCTGGCGCCGATTTGATGAGGTATTGGTTTTTGAATCGCCCAACCTGGAGCAGTTGCGAAAGCTGTTGGGCATCAAGCTGCGTGGGTTGCGCCGTGAATTCGAAATTGAGGATGCCCGCATTACGAGCATGTTTAAAGGAATGAGTCACGCAGATGTAGAGCGTGTTCTGCGTAGGGCAGCCAAAGACATGGTGCTGACTGGAAAAGAATTCCTCAGTGAGCGGCATCTGCAATCCGCCATTCGTCGTGAAGATGCCCGCAGGGCACGCATACAAGGGAGCTAAGTCGTCATGGAGGAGAACTTTCCGCACCTGAACATACAACGGGAAGCGCCAGTCAATGAAAAGCGCTCTGGAACCCCGCCGAAGCCATTTGTCCCCGATGACATTCCTGCTCATGGACGTGGGCTGCTGACCAAGCTGGCCAATGCAAGAGAAGAGGCTGGTGAAGATATAGGTGGCTTTGATGAGCGCAAGCTTTTCAGCTTCACGGTGCAGAAAGGATTTAATCCGGATGACCTGAGAAAAATTTCCACAGACATCGAATTTGTCAGCCAGGAAGACGCAACCGTCGTGATCGGCTTCGCGACCAACGCTGCGCTGGCTCAGTTTGAAGCACGCCTTGCCAGTATGGTTGAGGGTGAACACGTTACCAATAAAGAAGTGATCTATGCCCTGCAAAGCGTGGATGGTTGGAGTGCCGAAAATCGAAAAGGCTGGGCACTGAAGCAGCAAGGCTTCCCTGATCGGGATGAGTTCATGCTAGATGTTGAGCTATGGCCGCTGGAAGATAATCATCAGGCGCGACAACAAGCTTGGCAGAAGTTTGAGGGCTGGCTGGCAGAACAAGATATCGAGAGGCTGGATCAGATCAAGAAGCCAGAGCTGACGCTTTATCGTGTGCGCTGCACAGCCGCACAGGCTGACATACTGCTTCATCATCGGGATGTACGATCCATTGACTTGCCGCCCAACTTTGCGCTGGAGCGATCGGTCGTCTTTCAGGATATTCAGAAGATTCCTGATATCCAGGCTCCTTCAGAGCAAGCACCGGGTGTGGTGGTGCTCGACAGCGGCATTGCCGATGGACATCCTCTGTTGAAAGCCGCTGTCAGCGAGGCCAAGAGTTTCTTGCCGGGCGAAGTCCCGCACGATGAAAATGGGCACGGCACACATGTTGCCGGTCTGGCTCTTTACGGCGACTTTGAAAAACACCTGCGTGACGGCACCTTTGTCCCTAACTTGCGCTTGTACAGCGGAAGAATTCTCGACAAACACAATGAGAACGCCACGGGCTTTGTGGAGAACCAAATAGAAGAAGCCGTTCGCTACTTTGTAAGAGAGCGTGGTTGCAAAGTGTTCAACCTGTCTTTCGGAGATGCCAACAAGCCCTACATGGGCGGACACCTGAAAGGCTTGTCGGTGACATTGGATATCCTCTCGCGGGAACTGGAGGTGCTGTTTGTAGTGTCCTCTGGAAATCATCGCATCACTGAAGATTCTCCCGATGGTTTGGAATGGCGAAATCAGTACCCGACCTATCTCTTGAATGACGACTGGCGGATCATCGAACCAGCACCAGCATTGAATGTGCTGACCGTTGGCAGCCTGGCGCGTCACAACCAAACCTATAACAGCCAGCGCTATCCGCTTGACCCGGCAGAACTGCCAATTGCACAGCCGGATCAGCCATCACCATTTACGCGTAGCGGTCAGTCTGTCGATGGTGCCATCAAGCCCGAGTTGATGGCTTATGGCGGGAATTGGGCAATCAATACACGCGCCAACCACGCATTGATGGACAGGACTGCCGGGCTGGGTGTGGTATCGACCAGCTACCAGTTTGCAAGCGGCCATCCCTTTGTGGTCGATGTAGGCACCAGCATGGCCGCGCCTCAAGTAGCGCATCTGGCCGCTTCCGTTCTTCATGAACACCCGGATGCCACTGCCAACTTCGTGCGTGCCCAACTCTGCCTGAACGCAGTGCTGCCAGAGGCCAGCCAACAACTGGTAGAGCAGCATAAGACGCTTAAACGTGCATGTGGTTATGGGCAGGTGGATGAAACTGCCCTGCATCGCTCACTGGAAAACGCCGTCACGCTGATTACAGATGGCAAGATCGAGAACAAACGGCACCACTTCTACGAAATACCAGTCCCGCCGGAATTCACCAGCGGAGGCAAAAAGCGCCTACGGGAAATCGCCATCGCATTGGCGTATACCCCGCCAATTCGTTCAACGCGCATCAAGTATCGTGCCACACGCATTGACTTCAGGCTTGTCGCTGCTCGCGACCTTGAACACGTTACGACCATGTTCAACAAGGCGACCAAAAAGGAAGACTACCAGAGCATCAAGGAACTTGCAGGCGCAACCATCGGGCAGGTGAATCGCAGCAAGGGTACGGTTCAGGCCGACTTTTGGCGATTCAAACAGTTCCAGAAAGATTCTGCGCTACGGACCAAAAAGCTGTTTGTGGTGGTCACGCGCAATGACTTTCCGTGGGGTGAAAACCTGTGCGACAGCGAAGAAAGCTATTCGCTTTTGGTCAGCCTACGTGACAAGGAAAACCTTTTGGCTCAACTCTATACCCAGATCAAGGCACGGCTGGATGCCAGGGTTCCACCGTTGCGTGTTCGTACATAAACCAGATTTTTATTCATCAAAGAGGACGATTTATGGACACCAAATTCTTCACTCAAAATGCCAGAGATGTACTGCTTGAAGTCGAAGTTAATCCCGAGCAAGCAGATAAATTTGAGGGAGACTATTTTAATGCGACAAATATACGACCGGTCGCAGGCCCACATTATCAACAACAGCCTAATAAGTGGGGTGCCGAATACCGCATCTACTTCAATTGCGATATAGACCTCACTGATGAGTTCGAGAATCTCAAAATTCATGTAGAGAAAGCCGAGCGTTTATACAGGGAAGAATGGGAATGTCGTGTCAACAACAAAGAGTTTTTCTGGGCGCTGATTGATGTAGGCTACAGGTTGGGGAAGAACTAAAAAATACTGTTCAAATTAGTGAATAAGATTTATGGACGCTCTAAAAATGCACTCGCCTGATGCTGTGAAAGAGAATATTTCTCGCATCCGGGAGCTGTTTCCTCATTGCGTTACAGAAGCGCGCGACAGTGCAGGAAACCTAAAACAATTGGTTGACTTTGATCAGTTGCGACAAGAGCTTTCCTCTACTCTTGTGGATGGAATGCAGGAGAGATACCAATTAAATTGGCCTGGTAAACGCGAGGCAATACTGACAGCAAATGCCCCAATAGCCAAGACGCTACGACCTATCCGAGAGGAAAGCATAGATTTCGATACAACGAGAAATATGTTTATCGAAGGAGACAACCTTGATGCATTGAAAATGTTGCAGGAAACTTATCTTGGGCGGATAAAAATGATCTACATAGATCCGCCTTATAACACCGGCACTGATTTTATTTATGAAGATGACTTCGCCCAAGAAACTGAAGAGTATCTGCGTTCATCCAATCAGAAAGATGATGAAGGTAACAGGCTCAGTGCAAATACTTCAGCCAATGGACGGTTCCATTCGGACTGGCTGACCATGATGCTGCCGCGTCTTCGATTAGCTCGGCATTTGCTGCGTGATGATGGAGTTATCTTCATCTCCATCGATGACTCCGAGGCAGCTAACCTTAAGCTGCTCTGCGATGAGATTTTTGGTGCTCAGAATTTCTACTGCAGCTTTGTGTGGAAGCGTCGCAGTGGTGCGATGGATTCAGTAGACAACGTAAGCGTGGATCATGAATATGTGCTTTGCTACGGCAAAAACAAGGGAAGACTTGCAGGTATAGGACGAACCTATGCGGGCTATAGTAACCCTGACAATGATCCGCGCGGCCCTTGGAAAGCTGACAATCTGAGCGCCGGAAAAGCAGGTGGAGATGTTTATTACCCCATAAAAGATCCCGTCACGGGGAATGAATTCTTACCGCCTCAAGGCCGCTATTGGCCCTACAGCCGGAAGACTATGGCAGAAAAAATCTCGGAAGGCAGAGTAATATTTCCCGCTGATGCATCAGGGCGTCCCATGCTAAAGCGCTTCAAGAACGAGGCAAAATTTGACACAGTCCCTGTATCGACCTGGATGGTTGCTAGAACGGATGACAAGGTTTCAAACTCATTGGTCGCGCCCACCAACACTCAGGCCACCCGAGAGCTTCAGGGCATATTCGATGCGAAAATTTTCCCGCACCCAAAATCTATACAACTCATCCAATCCTTAGCATCTCAGTGCCTTTCAGATGATGATGAGATTGTTCTCGACTTTTTTTCTGGTTCTGGAACAACTGCGCATGCAATCTTGGCCAGAAATGCGGCCTATGGTACGAATACGAGATTCATCCTTGTGCAGTTGCCAGAAGTGTGCCCACCAGAAAGTGCTGCCGCAAATGCAGGATTTTCAACCATTGCAGATATTGCCAGAGAGAGAATACGACGCGTTGGTGAGCAATTCAGAATGTCAGATGAAAAAGTGGACGTCGGATTTCGGAGTTTCAAAATCGACACATCCAACATGGCCGATGTCTACTACGCCCCTGATGCCCTCGACAAGGCCAGCCTCGATCTGTTTGTGGAAAACATCAAGCCTGACCGCACGGCGGAAGACCTGCTGTTCCAGGTGATGCTGGACTGGGGTGTTGACCTCGCCCTACCCATTGAGAAGAAGGTCATCCAGGACAAGTACGTGTTCTTTGTCGATGGCAACGCGCTGGCCGCCTGCTTTGACGCGCATGGCGGTGTGGACGAAGCCTTTGTCAAGGAGCTGGCCACGCACAAGCCGCTGCGTGTGGTGTTCCGCGATGCCGGGTTCAAGGACAGCGCCGTCAAGATCAACGTGGAGCAGATCTTCAAGCTGTTGTCGCCATCCACCGAAGTGAAGAGCATTTGAGGGGGGCACATGAGCAAAGAAGAATTGACTGCCAGCCCCACCGGCTATGCCGATTGGCTGACTGAACTCAAGCAGCGCATCCATGCCGCGCAGCAACGTGCCTCGCTTGCGGTCAATCGCGAGCTGGTGCTGTTGTACTGGCAGATCGGTCAGGACATTCTGGCACGCCAGGCCAGCCAGGGGTGGGGCAGCAAGGTGGTTGACAGGCTGGCCCGCGATCTGCGCAACGCCTTCCCGGACATGAAAGGCTTTTCCCCGCGCAACCTCAAGTACATGCGGGCCTTTGCCGAGGCTTGGCCCGATGGCGAATTTGTGCAAGCGGCGCTTGCACAATTGCCCTGGTACCACCAGTTGGCCCTGTTGGACAAGCTCCAGACCGCCGAGGAACGGCAATGGTACGCCGCGCAGGCGCTGGAGAACGGCTGGTCGCGCAACGTGCTGGTGATGCAGATCGAATCCGGCTTGCGCCAGCGTACAGGCGCGGCCATCACCAACTTCAGCCAGCGCCTGCCCCAGCCGCAGTCGGATCTGGCCCGCGAGTCCCTGAAAGACCCGTACCGCCTCGACTTTCTCGGCCTGGGCAAGGAGGCGCAGGAACGTGCCATCGAGGCCGCACTGGTCAAGCACGTTACCCAGTTCTTGATGGAGCTGGGTGCGGGCTTTGCCTTCGTCGGACGGCAGGTGCATGTGGAAGTGGGCGACAAGGATTTCTACATCGACCTGTTGTTCTACCACCTGAAGTTACGCTGCTATGTGGTGGTGGAACTGAAGGCCGGGGAGTTTCAGCCCGAATACGCGGGCAAGCTCAATTTCTACCTCAGTGCGGTGGACAGCCAGCTCAGGCACGCCACCGACAACCCCAGCCTGGGCCTGTTGCTGTGCAAAAACCGCGACAAGGTGGTAGCCGAGTACGCCTTGCGCGACATGCACAAGCCGATCGGCGTCGCGGAGTATCAACTGGTGCAGGCCTTGCCCGAGGAACTGCAAACCGACTTACCTCGCATCGAGGATATCGAGAGTGAGCTGCGGGATGCGGATGATGCGCCCGGGGAGGTGCAGGCATGAAGCTGAAATTCAAGACCCAGGCCTACCAGACCGCCGCCGTGCAGGCGGTGGTGGATTGCTTCAAGGGGCAAGTGCCGCATCACGGCGGTATTCGTTATCGCCTGGACTCCGGCACCCGCAAGGCGGCACCGGCCAGCCCACAAGAGGTGCTGGCGCTGGAGGCCGCGCGGGATGCAGCGGCAGAGCAGGAGGCGGCTTTCCGCAACGCCGACCTCATCCTGTCGGAAACAGCACTGGTGGACAACATCCACGCCGTGCAACGAGCGCAGAACCTGCCGCTGTCGGATGCGCTGGTCAAGACCAAGGTGGCCAAGGTCAATCTCGACATCGAGATGGAAACCGGCACGGGCAAGACCTACTGCTACATCAAGACCATCTTCGAGCTGAACAAGCTGTATGGCTGGAGCAAGTTCATCATCGTCGTGCCCAGCATCGCCATCCGCGAGGGCGTGGCCAAGTCGCTGGAGATCACGGCCGAGCACTTCCTGGAAACCTACCGCAAGAAGGCGCGCTTCTTCATCTACAACTCCAAGCAACTGCACCACCTGGAGAGCTTCTCCTCTGACGCTGGCATCAATGTGATGGTGATCAACGTGCAGGCCTTCAATGCCACCGGCAAAGACAATCGCCGCATCTACGAGGAACTGGACGACTTCCAGTCCCGTCGACCCATCGACGTGATCAGCGCCAACCGTCCGATCCTGATACTGGATGAGCCTCAGAAAATGGAAGGCGCGGCCACACTCAAGTCCTTGGAGGCCTTCAAGGCGTTGATGGTGTTGCGCTATTCGGCCACCCACAAGACGACGCACAACAAGATTCACCGCCTAGACGCGCTGGACGCCTACAACCAGAAGCTGGTGAAAAAGATCGCGGTTCGCGGCATCGCCGTGAAGGGTTTGGCGGGCACGGCGGGTTATCTCTATCTGCAGTCCATCGAGATTTCGAGCAAGAAGCCACCCGAGGCGCGTGTCGAGTTTGAACAGAAGCTGGCGGGTGGAAACATCAAGCGCGTGGTGCGCAAATTGGGCAAGGGTGACAACCTGTTCGATCTGTCTAATGGGCTCGATCAGTACCGCGAAGGGTTTGTCGTGGCCGACATCAACGCCAACTCTGACACCCTGAGCTTTACTAACGGAGTCGAGCTCACCGTAGGCGATGCGACGGGTGATGTGACCGAAGCAGCGTTACGCCGCATCCAGATCCGCGAGGCCATCAAAGCACACTTCGACAAGGAACAGGCGCTATTCCAGCTAGGCGTGAAGGTGCTCACACTCTTTTTCATCGATGAGGTGGCCAAGTACCGTGACTACGCCTCGCCGGACGAAAAAGGCGAATACGCCCGTGTTTTCGAGGAAGAATACCTGCTGTACCTCAACGAGGTGCTGGATCTGGATGAGACGCCGTATATCAAGTACCTCAAAGGCATCCCTGCCGACAAAACCCACAGCGGCTATTTTTCCATTGACAAGAAAAGCAAGCGGCTGGTCGACCCAAAGGTTGCCGCGCGTGGCGAGAACGCTGGCTTGTCGGACGATGTTGATGCCTACGACTTGATTCTGCGAAAGAAGGAACAGCTCCTCAAGTTTGAGGAACCCGTGCGCTTCATCTTCTCGCATTCTGCCCTGCGCGAAGGTTGGGACAACCCGAACGTGTTTGTCATTTGCACACTCAAGCACAGCGATAACACCATCTCGCGCCGCCAGGAAGTGGGGCGCGGCTTGCGGCTCTCTGTAAATCAAAATGGGGACCGTATGGATCACCCGGCTACAGTGCATGATGTGAACATGCTGACCGTGGTGGCCAGCGAAAGCTATAAGGACTTCGTTGCAGCGCTGCAGAAGGACATCAGCGAGTCGCTGTCGGCACGTCCGCGCGTGGCGGACGAAGCCTACTTCACTGGCAAGGTACTGAAAACGGCGACCGGCGATATCGAAGTTACAGCCACGCTTGCTAAGCAGATCTACAGGTACCTGGTGAAGCACGATTACACCGACGTGGCTGATCGCATCAGTGGCGCCTATCACGCGGCCAAGAAGGACGGCACGCTCGCAGCACTTCCTCCGGAGCTGGCACAGCACGCCGAGCAGGTATTCGAGCTGATCGACAGTGTTTTCAGCGAAAGCCAGTTGCCGGATATCGGCGACGACCGCAAACCCAAGAAGAACCCGCTTAACGCGAATTTCGAAAAGAGGGAATTCAAGGAACTCTGGAGTCGGATCAATCGCAAAGCGGTGTACAGCGTCCACTTCGATTCTGACGAACTGGTGCAAAAGGCGGTCAACACCCTCAACGATAAGCATACCGGACTGCGGGTGACACCGTTGCAGTACACGATTCAGCGCGGTGAACAGGCCGCCGCGTTAACGTACGATGGGATCAAGACCGGCAGTACGTTCGAATTGAAGGACGCAGTGACAGAAACCAACCGTGCCTCTATCCATTCAGCGGTCAAGTACGACCTCGTGGGAAAGCTGAGCGAAGGCACTCAACTGACGCGGCGCACCGTCGTCGAGATTCTGAAGGGGCTCAACGCCGCCGTGTTCTCGCAGTACAAGACGAACCCGGAAAGCTTTATTGCCGAAGCCGTGCGCCTGATCAACGAGCAGAAAGCGACTGTCATCGTCGAGCATTTGGCCTACGATCCGGTCGAAGACAAATTCGACCTCGACATCTTTACCGCCGGGCAAACCAAACAAGACTTCAGCAATGCAGTAAGCACGCCCAAGCACCATATCTACGACTTCGTGCTGCCGGATTCCGGGTCGAGGCCCGAGCGTGATTTTGCTGAGGCATTGGAAGCGAGCGCCGAAGTCGTGGTGTATGCCAAATTGCCACGTGGTTTCCTGATTCCGACACCGGTTGGCGACTACAACCCCGACTGGGCCATCTCCTTCAAGGAGGGCTCGGTGAAACACGTCTATTTCGTGGCGGAAACCAAAGGGTCAATGTCGTCAATGGATCTGCGAGAGATCGAAAAGACCAAGATCAAATGTGCCCGCAAGTTTTTTGAAGAGATGAACCGGCGCTTCGCGCCGGAGAACGTCAGGTACGACGTGGTGGACAGCTTCGGGAAGTTGATGGAAGTGGTGAAATGACTGCATATGGGTACCTGCCCAGTTCGGGCGTGCCCACGGGATGAACTTTTGAAGGCGATGGTGGAGTAGGGGAGATATACATGAAAGTCCAGTCTGCTGTAATTGTTTTCGTAGGGGTGATGACCTTTGGTATTGCCTTGTTTCCTGTCGAGGTGACTGCCCAAACCCGATGTTCTACCGACTCATTCGGAAACACCACCTGCCGGGACGGTTCAGGTAACACCTTTCGTGGCAGCCGTGACTCCTTCGGCAACGAAACCTGGAGAGACAACTCGGGAAACACAATACGCGGAACAACTCATTCCTTCGGGAACACCACCTACCGGGATGGTAAGGGAAATACAACCCGCTGCAGCAAGGATTCCTTTGGGAATACCACATGCCGTTAATGACAAGGTAACTACAAAAGTTATGGCAATCCCAGATTTTCAAAGCGTAATGCGGCCCGTGCTTCTCGCCGTTTCGAATGGCGAAACGCTATCGCTGGGCAGCCTGCGAGAGAACGTGAGCAGCTTCTTTCAACTGAGCGACGCCGAGCGCCATGAGCGACTGCCCTCCGGCAAGCAAACGGTGATCAATAACCGTGTCGGTTGGGCGCGAACCTATCTGAATAAGGCAGGCTTGCTTCATATTCCAGCCCGAGGGATGGTTCAAATTACCGAACGGGGATTGGAAGCATTGCAAACAGGCCCGGAACGTATCACTGTAGCGTGGCTTAAGCGTTATCCTGAATTTGCCAGCTTTCATGCAGCGAAACCCTCCGAGAGCCGTTCCGGTGCGGAGCCAGAAGAATCACAAGAAGAGGCCACACCGGATGAGCAACTGACCAATGCGTATCAGGAATTGATGCAATCGCTTGCTGATGAGTTGCTGATCCAGGTTCGGGCTGCCACGCCCACCTTTTTCGAGCAACTGGTAGTCGATCTGATGATCGCCATGGGATATGGTGGATCGCGTAAGGAAGCAGGCAATGCAACCCAGGCGACCAATGATGATGGTATTGACGGGATTATCAAGGAAGACAAACTCGGGCTGGATGTGATTTACCTGCAAGCCAAGCGTTGGACTAATACGGTACATCGCCCTGAGATCGACAAATTCATTGGCGCATTGACACGCCAAAGAGCCCGAAAAGGGGTGTTCATTACCACGTCTGACTTCTCCGCAGGTGCCCGTGAGGCGGCGCTGGGGCTGGATATCAAGGTGGTTTTGGTCGATGGTATAGAGCTGGCCCGTTTGATGGTGGAAAACAATATTGGTTGCGGCATCAAACAGGTTTATGAAGTGAAGCAGATCGATACTGACTACTTTTTGGAAGATTGAGGGGCTCTTTGAAAGCAGTGGAAATGGAACGTATCGAATATGGCTAAGCGCAAATTTTCAACACAACTTGTAGGTCAAATCGTGTGATTGATTCTTTATGGGATACGATGAACAACAATAAAAAAGTTGTTGGAGATTTTTGGTGGTGAGGTTGGGAGCAATGCTTTTTCTATGCTGATTTATAAGCTACTCAAGTGCGAGGGGTTGGGAAGGGGAAGGTGAGAGAACCTCACTTTAAAACGGAAAGCTTAGAATCTGCACGGCCTCTCATATCAGTATAGAGGTATATTAATTTCGGCCAAGGGGCCAGCGGGTTATTTTTGGTTTACTGAAAATTAGTAGGGCTTTTTTGATGCTTATAAAAAAATCGCCGAATTTAACCAACCCACTAAAGGCCTGGCTCAGCGAACTACTGCTTAGTCGCGAGCTCTTCAGAGGCCCAAATGGCAACCCCCTCTATACCTATCAGGTATCCGAGGAGGAATATAAATCACTTCTTGAACTGCTAAAACAAGAATTCAAAAAAGGGAACAACTCCTTGCATGCCATGCATCTGGGAGCCTGCTTTTGTCTTTTCGTCAGTGAGCAATATCGCCGGAACTACAACAGTTCCTGGTCCTGGTCTGGGGCCGAAGACGAACTGGGGATTTCGTTGACCCCGCAGCAGCATGCAACGCTGACGAACGAGGGGCTCGCTTATTGGAAGAGGCCGATTCGTGTCCGGGGCAGAGGTCGAGACTTACTGGGCTCGTTATTCGCCGAGGGTGGCCTACCTTGGCCGCTAGTGAAAAGCGAGTCTCATGGTTTTGGTAGGGCGATACGTCGCGGTATTAAGCACTTCTACCGGACTGAGGGTAACCGGAAAACTACGGCGGATCTGATTGCTGATTTCGAAGATGATCTGCCCGCCGCTTTCCGTAACTTAGAGACACGCCGGATACTGGCGGGCATCGTTGACCAGCTTATGTATCTGGTCGAGCAATACCCACTCAAGGATCAGCAGGATCCTGCCAGCTACCTTGATGAGCATGCTGAAGGTTGGACGACTGCATTTCCAATCCCACTCGATGAAGCTAATGCCCGTACGCTACTAAATGACTGGCTGCGTGATGCAGGTCAGAAACGTCAGGAACGTAAAGAGGCACTTGAGAAAGCTAGGGGGTTCACCTGTGAGCACTTTCTACATGGCACGCTGCCCCATTGGTCAATTCGGACTGACCTATTTCTCCCCTCTGAAGCAACCTTTGCGATAGATCCGACGAGCCTCGGTAGCACTCGCCTTGAATTGGTCTACTACGAAGGCCAACGGCTGCTGGCCCGCGGTGGGGCTGTTTATGGCAAGTTCACTCCGGATGGCTTCAAGGTCCGCTTTGCTAACACCCAGGTCACTGTCGAACGATATGCCCTAGACGAGCCGCTTAGCTTGCGCCTAATGGAGAGTGGGTGCCCGGTACATTGTTTGTTTTTCGATGGCAGTGCAGTTGATTTCAGGGAAGCTCCCTTGGTATTCGAGAGTCGCTCGGAGCGCTGGCAACTCGTTGCCAGCTCCAGCTGCTCCGTGGCATCAGGGTTGGCTCGGCTTCGTATTCCCCAAGACTTTTCTTTTACCTGCGATAGCGTAAGTCCAGTGACGCTTGCTCAGGATGCGGAGAATGGCCGCTGGCTGGAGATACGATCGGACCTGTCTCTCACCAAAGATGATGCACACTACCTGATCGAGCTAAATAAGGCCTCTGAAAACGAGAGCAAGCCCACCCTGAATGGCGTTTATGCACCCTATGAAAGCTCTCCATCGATCGTCTTTCTAGGCTGGCCAGACCTTGAACTGCCCGAGGACTATCCCTATTCTCGCGATGAGTTACGCGAGTTTGTCGACGGGCAGCTGCTAGACCGTCAAAGTCACGATTGCTATGGCCTTGTCCATTATAGCCTGCGCAATCGCTCGGGAACCACGCTTCTGCAGCGTCGATTCGGTGTTCTGCCTAAGGGATTCAATCTTTCCATGTTTCCAAGTCTTGGGCAGGAGCCCGCACGTCTCCTACCAAAAGGAGCGGGAATGCTTGATATACGGGTGGTCAGCGATAACCTGAGAGTAGAGCGATCCGAACATACACTGCAGTTGCACTACTGGGGTGAAAGCCCGCCAACGACCTTTATCCTTGAAGCTGGTCAGGGTCTGCCTCCCGTCCAGCTGCGACTCCCTTACCCCTACCAGGGAGCTCATCTTCTGGACCGCAATGGAGATCTGTCGCGGGCGTGCGAGCTGACCCTGGCTGAAATGATCGGATACCGTATCGCTTTAACCTCAGGTCTTGCCGAGGGGCAGACCTTCCATATAGAGCTGGAGCTCATTAGTTCGGAGCAGCCCCACCCGAAACGCGATTTTAGTATCTGGGTAGGCCCCACGCCTATCTTGCTAAATCTGTTCAGCTACCTAGGCGACATGCAAAATATGCTCGGTGCAATTGACGAGCAAGATGCTTATATAAGATTTTCCATAGAGACTAAACAGCCGCTATTGAGGCTAGATATTCGCCGCTATGAGGGTCAGCTTCATTGGGAGCGACAATTTACTTTTTATATAGGCAGTACTTCCAATGCGTTGATATTGGATAATGTTCAGGCTGAGGCAATGTTATTGTCCGATCCTAAGCGTACACCGCTTCAGTTGATCGAAAGGACCAGCGAAGGAGTGGGGACCGGCTACTTCGACATTCCTCCAAAAATGCAATCTCAGGGACCATGGTTGATCTATCCGAGTAAGCATTCAAGCGTCCATTTTCGTCCGAGTCTTTATGTAACACAGGACAACAGCCAGGATTCTGAGCTAGAAGTGTGCTCACTGCACCGCGCCGCGGAACTTTTTCATCCCCAACATAATCCGCATGTCATCGAGAAGCAGATTGCTGCCATGGCAACTGACTTCGATCATAGTGGCTGGCAGTATCTAGCCGACTTGAAACAGCACTATCATCACTTGCCATTATCGTCCTTCGAAACTTGGAAAGCTCTGTCGCGAAATCAGAGTGCGCTGAGCTTCGCGGTATTTCGTCTAGAAATGGACGAATCGTTCTGTGCACGCATAAGCGACGAGCTTGCTGTCGTCTGGGAAACCGTCCCGCTTTTTTTATGGGTGCAGGCTTACCGGCTTTTTAATGACAACATGCGCCTGACGGGCCTTCCTGACGCCTTAGTAGACAGTCTTGTCTCTAGTCGAGCCAGCGTGCTGCGCTGTATTGTTTCTGGGTTTGACAACCTTGGGGACTATCTGAGCACTGGTTATCGCAGCTCGTTGAAAAGCATACCACCGGACAGTGTTTTACCTATCTGGTACCAGGATCTTCGACTCCAGCACGAGTCTAGATGGAGTTGGCCGACCATACTCGGCAAAGAGCTTTCAAGCTGGGTTGAACAGCAGGAACTACACCACTTGGTGAAAGGACTTTCGCTGGATGAGTTCACTGATGCCGTGACCTATCTACCCATCTTTATGGCCTACGTCACTGCTGGGAAAGCCAATCTTGCCGATCTTCCTGTTACACCGGCCTATTTGAAATTTGCCATCCGACAGATTTCTGATTTTGACCGTCATGGCTGGTTTATACCCGCCCACGCCTTGATGGTGTCCTATCTACTGGCCTCTCAGGATGAGGCATAAGGAGTTGCAATGCAGTTTTTCAGGAGTCTGATCGAGCAAAGCCTTGAGCGCACCCGTGAGGCAACGCTCGGTGTACTCGGCATCAATCACCCAGGCCTGCGTCGTCACCTGAGTGACAGTATGGTGAACACATTGGGAGCCGATGGCTGCTTCCTGGCGCCGCCGGTATTCGAGCATACCTTTGGCTGGCCGGAATCGGACCTGCGTCTGCAAGATCTGCAACGAGAGGGCCTGCTGTCGGCCAGCTTGCTAGATACACTGGCATCTGCACCTGCCTACCGATTCCCGAAAACGGCGTACCCCTATGTCCACCAGCTAAACGCTTGGCGCACTCTACTCGATGAAACACCACGTTCGGCGGTCATCACCACTGGTACCGGTTCGGGCAAGACTGAATGCTTTATGGTGCCGATTCTTGAGGATTTGATCCGGGAACAAGAGCGAAGGGAGGCAGCCTTAGTGGGTGTTCGGGCTTTGTTCTTATACCCGTTAAATGCCCTGATCAATTCCCAGCAGGAGCGCCTCGACGCCTGGACTCGAAAATACGGCAGCAATATCCGTTTCTGCCTGTACAACGGTAAAACGGAAGAGCGTACCGACAAGGTTCGCAAGGAGCAGCAACAGAAGCCTAACCAGATCCTGTCGCGCGAACTGTTGCGCGAGGAGCCGGCACCAATCCTGATGACGAACGCCACCATGCTGGAGTACATGCTGGTGCGTCAGGTCGATAACCCGATCCTCGAGATTTCCAAGCAGCAGCAATCGTTGCGCTGGATCGTTCTCGATGAGGCACACACCTATGTCGGCTCCCAAGCAGCCGAAATGTCTCTATTGTTGCGTAGGGTAGTCCAAGCCTTCGGCCAGCAATCCGAGAAAATTCGATTCATCGCCACATCAGCGACCATTGCCGCGACCGATGCGAAAGAACGACTAAAACGCTATTTGGCGGACCTTGCGGGCGTTCCGATTGACCAGGTAGAAGTAATTGGCGGCTCGCGTGTCTGGCCTGACCTTGAGTTTGATTCGCCAAGCAGCAATACCTCTTTGCAAGCTATCAGGGACATCGAGCCGGAAACGGCAGTGTCTGCTGCACGCTTCGAGGCCCTATGCAATAGCAACATCGCCAGGAGCCTGCGCCGTGCGGTAGTGAGCCCCGGCCCCCCCCTAGATCTTGATGACCTGATTAGCGCTGTTTCTAACCAATTACAGGGAGGCACCCGCCTCGAGCAACAGCAGGAGGTGCTCGATTGGCTCGATACCATGACCGGCACTCATCCGGCCAAGCAGCAGCCTCCGTTCCTTAAGCTGCGAGTCCATCTGTTCCAGCGCATGCTGCATGGGCTCTGGGCATGCGTCGACCCACAGTGCAGTGCCAAATCCGCTCATCTGCAGGACTGGCCCTTCGGTAATGTCTATGTGACCCAGCGTGCGCGCTGCGAGTGCCATGCCCCAGTGTATGAATTGGGTTTCTGCGACGACTGTAAGACGCCGCACTTACTGGCAGAGGATCGCAATGGCGAACTGCATCAGCCCAGCCCTTACGCTGGTGATGAGTTCGCCCTTAATCACGATGTCGGTAGCGAAGACGCGCCAGTCGAACTGCTGACAGCGAATGCCATGGGTACACGTTTGATCATCGCCGGATTGCCAGCGGCGCATGAACCCTATTTCTCGATTAGCCTCGATCTGGAAAGCCACAAGCTGGGAGTAGTTAATGCTACCCGCAACATTGGTATTGTGCTCACCGAGGAAAAAGACTGTTGTTGCAGCCACTGTGAAAATTCGTCATTTGGCACCAGCGACTTTCTGAGGAAAGCCTACCTCGGTGCACCGTTCTACATCGCCAACGCCGTACCGACCATTCTGGAATTCTGTCCCGACCCCGACAAGGAGGATTGCGAAGGCCGCTCACCCGAAGAGCTGCCGGGGCGCGGGCGCAAGCTGATCACTTTCACCGACAGCCGCCAGGGCACTGCGCGCATGGCGGTGAGGATGCAGCAGGAAGCGGAGCGCTCGCGGCTACGCGGGTTGGTCTTCGAAACACTGAGGAATGCGCAGTCCAAGGCCGATGCCGCTCCTAAGGACACCCCCAGCGGCAACCCTGCCGAAATGTTGACCCATGCAGAAAACCTGGAAAAAATAGGCATGGCTGCCATGGCGGCAGAACTGCGTAAGCAAGCTGAGCTTTTGCAGAACGGCGCAGCACCTGCAAATCAAGCCGAAATCATTCCTTGGCCGCAGATGGCCGACACCATCGCAGCAGCCAGGGATATCGACAAGTTCATCCTGCGCTACAACCGCTATGCCAATCCTGCGCTATTCGATGGCAGCGAAGGCGGTCTGACCATGGCGCGCCTGCTGCTGGCCCGCGAGTTCTCCCGGCGCCCCAAGAACCAGAACAGCATGGAAACGCTGGGACTGATCAAGGTCGGCTACCATGGGCTGGAGAAAGTGACGACAGCTCCATCGCTGTGGGTCGATACCCGCGCCATCCCTGCAACAGGCGATGTTAATGCCCCCAGAAGCCCTCTGACGCTGGATGACTGGCGTGACTTCCTCAAGGTGGCGCTCGACTTCTACGTTCGGGAAAACACCTTCATCCCAATGGAAAATAAGATGCGTCGTTGGATGGGCAGCCGCTTCAGTCCCAAGGCGCTTTACTCGCCCAAGAGCGACGTGCAGGAAAGCAGCACCATCCGGAAGTGGCCGCAAATCAAGCCGGGCACGCCCCACCGCCTGGTCAAGCTGCTCGAACTAGCGACCGGCCTGAATCGCACCATGAATGCAGATGCCGACAAGATCAACAGCTGGCTTGAAGCGGCGTGGCTGGCACTGGTCAATGCCGGCATTCTGGAGTCCGCGGATACAGGCCATCGTTTGCGTCTGGAAACCCTCACCTTCTCACTGCCTACAGAGGGCTGGGTCTGCCCATTGACCCGGCGCATATTCGATACCACTTTCCGTGGTCTGACACCCTATCTGCCGCAAAAACTACTGGACCAGGATTACCGTTGCCAGAAGATCCAGCTTCCTGCCCTGAGCGTCCTGATGCCGGACGGCTCCCCGGTGCCTAAGCAGGTGCAGATACGTCAGCTGGTCGCGAGAGCCCCAGCCATTGCCCAGCTGCGCCAGGAAAGTCTGTGGACGGATATCAGCGACCGCACGGTCGAGGGTGGCTTCTACTACCGAACAGCAGAGCACTCGGCGCAGCAGTCGGCAAAACGGCTGGATGACTATGTCGAGGAGTTCAAGCGCGGCGATATCAACGTGCTGAACTGCTCCACCACCATGGAGATGGGCGTGGATATCGGCGGTATATCCGCCGTGGTGATGAACAACCTGCCGCCACATCCGGCCAACTATCTGCAGCGCGCGGGTCGCGCTGGTAGACGTAACGAGGCACGGGCTATCGCCTATACGCTGTGCAAGGCCGATCCGCATAACCAGCGCGCCTTCGCCACTCCCAAATGGCCGTTCGTGACTGCCATTCCGGCACCGAGCATCACACTTAGCTCTGCGCGAATCGTGCAGCGGCACGTTAACTCGTTGTTGCTGGCGCTATTCCTGCGCATGCACAGCAGTAATGATGGCGACCGTACCAAGCTGACCCTTCACTGGTTCTTCGCTCCAGAAGACTCACCCAGTCAAGAGTTCATGGCCTGGCTCACGGCAAACCCAAATGAGTTTGACAGTGCAGTGAAGCAGCTGGTGCGCGGAACCTGCCTGGAGGGTCGCTCGCTCAGCTCGATCACCGGCGAAACTCGGCTGGCATTGCGCGACCTCGAGGAGCGCTGGCTGGGCGAGTATCGCAATATCAACCATAAGCTGCAGGCCGCCAGCGACGGGCCGTACAAGAAGGCCCTGGCGCTGGAGAAGCAGCGCCATGAGAACGAGTACCTGCTGCGCTATCTGGCATCGTCTGCATTCCTGCCGGGTTATGGCTTCCCGACCGACGTGGTGAGCCTCAAGACCTACAACGTCGAGGACTTCCTGCATCAGCAGCGAAAAAGCGATGCCAGTCGCGAGGACAGTATCTTTGACAACAAGGAAATGCCTTCGCGCAGCCTGAACATCGCCATTCGTGAATATGCCCCTGGCGCCCAGGTGGTGATTGATGGCCGCGTCTACCGTTCTGCCGGTGTCAGCTTGCAGTGGCATGCCGACGGGCAGGTCAACGAAGCGCAGAAATTCGATATCGCCTGGCGCTGCCCAGAATGCGGTAACACCGGCGTGATCGAAAACGCCTATGCAAATAACGAGGGACTGTGCTGCTCGCACTGCACGACCCCCATTCCACTCGGCGAGCGCCGCATGGTGCTGCGTCCGGGTGGTTTCGTAACTGACTTTTACGAAGAAACCACCAACGACGTCACTTCGCAGAAGTTCATCCGCGTCGAACGACCGCGCATCCAGTTGCACGGCGAAAGCATCTCGCTACCCGACCAGCGCTGCGGCTTTGTGCGCTTTGGCCATGATGGCAGCGTCTTCCATCATTCTTCCGGCGAGCATGAAAAGGGTTATGCCGTTTGCATGACCTGTGGACGTGCGGAGTCCATGCTCGCCTCAGGCGAAGTGCCCAAGGATATGCTGCCCGATAAAGCTCACCGCCCGGTTGGCGGATTGGCCGGCAGCCGCAAGGAGCGCGACTGCTCAGGCGAAGCAGTTAAGGCCAATCTGCATCTGGGCTACCAGATTCGTACCGATGTGCTGGAGATCTTCCTCAAGAATCCGATGACAGGCGAATGGTTGCCCGACACAGCCAAAGGCCGTTTGATCGCGACAACTCTTGGCGTTGCTATACGCGATGTGATTGCCGAAAAGCTGGGCATTGCCAGCAGTGAAATGGGCTTCAGCCATCGCCTTGATCGCGACCGGGACAGTGGGCAAGGCCGCTCCGCAATTCAGCTTTTCGATGATGTCAGCGGGGGAGCTGGCTTTGTGCTGGCTGGCCTGGGTGACATTCCTCAGCTATTGGCTGAGGCAAAGGAGCGTCTACGCTGCCCGGCCAACTGTGAGAACGTCTGCTCGCACTGCCTGGCCAGCCAGGACAGCCGGGTTGAGCGTGAGGAGCTCGATCGCAAGCTCACACTGCAGTGGTTGAGCGAGTCTCAACTGGTCGAGCACCTGGAGCTTCCCGATATATTTTCGGGACTGCACGGCGCGCGCCACTGTTCGGTTGGTCCTCTGCGGGAGTTGAGTTCCGCCATCAACTCACTGGATCGCCGCGATCAGACTGCGTTCATCTTGGTATGCCTGCACGGTGATCATCAGGATTGGGATTTGGACCATCCTCGCGTCAGGGAGCAGATATTGACCTGGGCTATTGCCGAACGACTAAAAGTGAGAATTGGAATTCCTGATCCGGCATCGTTGGGCGTGGAGCAAAAGGACACCTTGGCACTGCTTACCCGCTTTGGCGTTGAGTTGACTGAACTGCCAACTGAAGCGTTGCATCCACCCCATTTGGTTGTCCAAGTGTCATCTCAATCCGGTGTGCGGAGCTTTTATAGCAGCATTAGTAGCGTCGCTGTGCCTGGACCCGATTGGCTTCAAGGCCATGCAGATGCGGTCTGGGTTACCAGCAAACTGATGCCTGCTGTGACTGGAAATACCATCGCCAGTGACACTTGGAATCAGCATCCACAAGGCGCGCGCATAGTCGAAGTCACCTCGGAACTCAACGGCCCCGTAGAAAACCTAAAAAAACGCCTCGCTACGCTTATCGATGCCCAGATGCCGGAGTTGGCCTCCCTGATCGCCAATGACCAAGCCGTCTCCATCAGCTACTCTGATCGTTACCTGAAGTCGCCTTGGTCACTGATGCTTCTGACCAGCTTCCTCGAGCTTTTCCGAAGTAAAACGCTTCAGTCACTGTCTCTCCATACTTTAGCGCCGAGCGGTAGCCAGCCGAGCTTTCTGCTCAGCCATGATTGGATGAGAGCAGACGACCAAGAGGCTATTCTCGAGCTCTGGCTGAAGAGCCAGTTCGATTTGCTGCCGGACATCAACGTCATGAACAGCCCCCGCGATCTGCTGCACTCTAGAGTAATCACGGTGAACTGGGCGTCGGGCAAGACCAGCAAGATCCTGCTGGATCAAGGCATGGGATACTGGCGTGCTCAGATGCCCTACCGAGATCAGATGCATTTCGACTTCAACGCATCACCTGACAAACAGGCTTTGCAGATGCTCGATAAATTTTCATGTGCCCTCATGCACCAAAGTGGAGATTGGCCGACTTATATAAGCTGCTCAATAAGCTGAGTCATCCAGATGATGGACATAAAAGATCTGCTGCGGTCAAAGCCCGGCTTCACACAATAATAGAACTATTCAATAAGGGAGGATGAGCATGATTCAAGGTGCTCGCTGCTTGCCGACTCAACACTTAACCATTCGGGTACCTTGGCACGATTCGGGCTGGGCTGGCACCTTCTGCAATGACTGCACGGCCAACACCTGTTGTACTGTGCTGCCACGAATCGCTACGGGTCGCGATGATGCCTTTGAGACAATGCATGCAGGGAAGAGCATTGAGGGCTTAGACCGATCCCAACACCCGCCCTGCGTGGATGAGCATGGTACCTTCATGGCCAAGTTCCCGCTCTCGATGCAGAAGAAGCACCCCTACACGGAAATTGCCAAGACCACCCATGGGCACTTTACCGACACTCCGTTCACGATCCGACCTTACTCGGTAGCAGGCATTCCGTTTCGGTGGATGTTGCGCGAGCAGGTGGAGGGCAACAAAAAGGGGGGCGTTAACAGCCTGAAGGAGGCTCTGCAGTTGGGCTATCAGACTGAACGCGAGCCAGATCTCACGACTAACAAGAACTGGGAGAAGGACAAAAAGACCTGGGTTCAGGAGGGCACCAACCAGCGCATTATCCTTGACACATTCTTCAGCGTAGCCAAGCCGAATGACTCGTTGGTCTTCTTCTATGCCAAGCGCACGCCGATGCTGGATGATGCCCGCCGCGTGATCATTGGCGTGGGGCGAGTCAAGTCGGTAAGTGAGCCCGTCGAATATCACTACAGGGATGGCCATAAGCCGAAGAGCAATATCAGCGGCTACCTGTGGGAGCGGAACATCGAACACTCGATTCGCCCCAAGAGCTCGGATGGCTTCTTGTTGCCATACCAACGATTGCTTGAGGCAGCAGATGCAGACGAATCCATCGACCTGGCTACCTGCACGGCATTTGCGCCGGATGAGTATTTTGGGAGCTATTCCTACGGAACGGAGCATCTCGCGCATGACGGTGCCATCGCCTCCCTGCTGGCCATTGAGAAGGCCATCAAGGCGATGCGTCAGTATCTGGCTGATGAGCCATGGTCCGAGCATCTGGCTTGGATCGATCGGGAACTGAACCGGCTGTGGGAAGTGCGTGGTGCCTTCCCCGGTCTGGGGGCCGCACTGAACGCCTTCGGCTTCCCACATGGCAACTTGTTGGCTTGGTACCTGTCCAGTCAAGGCGACGAAAAGCTCGATCCGTGGCCTGCGTTAGCTGACGTGCTCAAGAAGCCTGACAGCCTGCCGAGCTACCTGCGCGATGGCATAGGCGACACCTTGCGCAAGAAGTGGGAGAAGTTGCCCGCAGAGCGCCGCGCGCTGTTGGTGCTGATAGCCAGGTTTAACCTTAGTGATGCGCAAGCCTTGCGTTGGTACCAGCCCACTGAGCGCGAGAAGGCTGGCGTCAATCTGAGCGACGCAGCAATTCTGTCCAACCCATACCTGATCTACGAGGACGATAGGCTGCAAGTTGATCCCGTAGCTTTTGAGATCGTCGACCGGGGCGTGTTTCCACCGGAGTCTATCCGCGCCTTGTTCCCATTACCGAAACCCAGCCTTGTGCGCGAAGCCATTGACGCGCGCAGGGTGCGCGCGGCCATGTTGCTGACGCTGGAAGAGGCCGCTCGCACCGAAGGGCACACTTACCTGATGGCGACGTGGGTGATTCAGAGGATTCGAGACCGCGCGCTGCAACCCGACTGTCCTCTGGACATGGACACGCTCGAGATCATGGAAGATTGTCTGACTTCCATGATCGCAACCATCCAGGTCAAGGACGGGCTCAAGGCATTCCAGTTGGATCGCTACGTTGAGACCTCGACCCTGATCAGGTCCAAGATCACCAAGCGCCAGAACCGCAAGGCAAATTCTGGGGAGCACAACTGGTCTGCACTTGTAGATGCGGCCATTGATGCGACGAATGACAATAGAACTCCCAAGACGAAACCGAGTGCCCGTGATCTAGCAGCTCGGAAGGAAAAGTCGGCAGCCCTGGAGGTGCTCTTCAAGTCTGGCATCTCTGTTCTCATGGGGGCTGCTGGAACAGGCAAGAGCACCTTGTTGAAGGCGTTGTGCAGCATCGACAGCGTGAACAAAAAAGGCGTCCTGCTGCTTGCGCCGACTGGCAAAGCGCGTGTCAGACTGGAGCAGGCGAGCGGCATGAGTGGCCAAGGAAAGACCGTTGCGCAGTTCTTGAACCGACTCGACCGCTACGACGCCAAGACTGGGCGCTACTACGTCAATGATGACGCCGACCGATCGGCCATGCACGCTACTGTCATCATTGACGAATGCTCCATGCTGACGGAGGAACAACTCGCGGCGTTGTTGGATGCAGTGGAGGGTGTGGACAGGCTGGTGTTAGTTGGCGATCCCAAGCAGCTCCCACCCATCGGTGCGGGCCGGCCGTACGTGGACATCGTGAATTTCTTGAAGCCGCACAACATAGACAGCCTGCGTACCAGAGTGGCCGGCAGCTTCGCGGAGCTGACCGTCACGATGCGTCAAGGCGCCGACGAGGGCGTCGTGCGTGAAGACGTGCTGCTCGCGCAGGCCTTCAGCGGTCGACCACTGGATGCCGGTGCCGACGAAATTTGGGAGACCGTTGCGTCCGGAAAGTCGAACTTTGTGAAACTGGTTCGGTGGAACAAGCCAGACCAGCTTCAAGCGTTGCTGCTAGACGAGCTTCAAACCGAGTTGAAGCTGAAGTCGATCACTGACGAAGTGACCTTCGAGGAGTCTCTGGGGGGTGTTAGTTCGGAGTTCGAAGGTCGCTCAACGGTGTGGTTCAACACTCAGTACAAAGATCGCGCGGGCGCTTCTACGAAGGCGGAGGCGTGGCAGATCCTCTCGCCGATCAAGCAGTACCAGGCGGGTGTCAGCGCCATCAACCGCGCGCTACAGCAGCAGTTCAGGAAGTCGTTCCTGAAGATGGCCGCTCAAACGGGCTGGACGAAGAAGATTCCGAGCCCCGCTGGGCCAGAGGGAATCATCTATGGCGATAAGGTGATCAACGTCATCAATAAGAGTGGGCGTGACACCTACCCGGAAAAGGAGGATGCATACGTCGCGAATGGCGATATCGGTATCGTTACGGGGCACCGCAAGACCAAGGCGAGGAACTGGTCGCCGTATGAAGTCGAAGTTGAGTTGGCCTCGCAGCCCGGCTTTGCCTACAAGTACAGGCCCTGGGAGTTTGACTCCCAGGAAAGCACGCCGCCCCTTGAGCTGGCGTATGCCCTGACGGTTCACAAAACACAGGGCAGCGAGTTCGGCAAGACTTTCGTAGTAATCCCAAACCCGTGCCGAAATTTGACCCGGGAGATGCTCTACACCGCGCTGACACGCCAGAGGGACAAGATCGTCATTCTGCATCAAGGGGACTTCAGGGATCTGTTGCACTTCAGCCAAGAGGCTGCGTCAGAGATCAACAGACGGATGACGAACCTATTCGTGCCTTCTTCGCCGGTGGAAATCAAGGTTCGAAACAAGTCGGTCTTCCTGGACGAGAAGCTGATCTACCTGACGGAGAACGGCGACCTGGTTCGCTCAAAGTCCGAGTGGATCATCGCAGACAAGCTCAAGGCCGCCGGCATCAAGTACCAGTACGAGCAGCCGCTGATCTTGGACGGTATTGAACGCTTGCCAGACTTCACCATCCGAGACGAGGACGACGGCACAGTCTGGTACTGGGAGCACAACGGTATGCTCTCAGATGGTGAGTACAAGAAGCGTTGGGAACGCAAGGAAGCGGCCTATCGCAGAGCAAAGATTTTTCCGCCTACGGAGCCCACGAAAGATGATGACAGAGCTGGCACGCTGCTGGTAACCGAGGAGCGCGAAGGCATTGGTTTGGATCTAAACGCAATACTTGCCAACATCAATCTCATACTGGGCCGCGCCTGATGGAAAAGGCATATTAGGCAGCCCCAGTGTTCATTATGCCTCGTTCACCCATGCCGCTTCACCAGATCTCGCGGGCAGGCAGCCGCGGCATCAGGGATCGCGGTACGAACTTGCGCTTGCTCGCAAACATTCAGTGGGCGGGGTGCTTTTCCTGGGAAAATGGTTGGCGCGCGTGGATGAAGAGGCTCCGTCAGAAAGCTAGCGGTTAGATAAATGCGTCTCATTATCGCACACGGTTAATGATCGCTAGACAAGTCTCGTTCAAACAAACCGTTATATCAACGGCGCAAGCTTTGCGGCCAACAGCTCCAAGGCTTCCCTTCGTTCATCGAAGTAGTCGTGCCGGTTATAGATTCCTTCTACGCCTTTGATCGAATGATTAAGGCAGCGTTCGGCCACATGCCCGGGAACACCGAGCGATGCCAGTAGGCTCCGACAAGTACGTCGGAGGTCATGGACAGTGAAGTGCTCAAGATCCCCCATTTTGTTTTCGGGTTGTACGGCTCTGCCTGGCTCCCGGCCAAACAGTTTGGATATCGCCCGATTCAGGGTGTCCGAGCCCATGTGGGGCGCTTTGCTCGCTCGTCTGTTTGGGAAAACATAATCAGAGCCAAAGGCGCGCACCTTGAGTTCGTTTAGCCATTGAATAGCCAAATCGGGTAGGGGAATGTCAATGGCTACACGGGACTTACTGCGTTCCTGGGGTAAGTACCAGACCTTTTCTTCCAGATCGAACTCACTCCACCGCGCTTCGGTCAGCTCGCCTTTTCGGACTCCCAGCAAGACCAAAAGCGCACAGGCCAAATAGTTGTCTCGGGTGAAGCTATCTGATTCTTCCCTGAATTTCTTAAAGATGAAGGCAAGCTCGTCGGTTGTGAGGGCTCTGTCTCGGCTCTTTTCTATGCCGCCAGCATCATTCACGGAGAAAGCGAAAGCAGGGTTGTAGGAGATGATGTCCAGCTTGATGCCATGGTTAAACAGCTGCTTACAGTACATCAAAGCATCGTTGGCAACCGCTGGCCTATTGCTGTCTGCAATGTTCCGCAAGACCTGCCTGATGTCGCGCCCGGTAACCGCCGCTGGCTTCATCTGCCCAATCACAGGGGCGATTTCTTTCGTGTAAACGCGAAAGGGAATGTGGTGGTGTTTCAGGCGTTTGAC
The DNA here is from genome assembly GCF_014237865.1 of Pusillimonas minor. GTDB lineage: Bacteria > Pseudomonadota > Gammaproteobacteria > Burkholderiales > Burkholderiaceae_B > Neopusillimonas > Neopusillimonas minor. Next base: position 228,039 of record NZ_JACJUU010000003.1, on the reverse strand, counting down.
ATTGCCTTCATGCCAGTCGTTGAAAAGGTCATCTACGCAGATAATTGAGCCGTTCTCGGCTCTTCTCTTGGCAACAAGGAGGTCCAGACCTTCGCGTAGCTGCTTCATTTGCAAGGCGGCTTTTATGCGAGCGTCTGCGAGCGATAGGTCCTCTACCTTGCCCAGCGTCATTTCTTTGCGCTTGGCGTTGGATGTGTAACGCAACATCCAATGCGCACGACCTCTTTTAGGTACGACGAGGTAAAGGCCGTTGCCATCAGCGAAGCGTCCAGGTTCCCCCCGGATTTATGCACTGACGGCCTTACTTGTAAGTTCTGCCATAACGCACTCCAAATGTACCCACCACAATCCTTGGCGAGATCAGCGATGTACCCCCCATTATACCCACCGATTTTTTGTTGATAGTGGTGGGTACCAGTTGAGTTGCATGGAGTTCGTTTCTTCTAAAAATATTGATTTTAATGAGGAAATTGACTTCGGTTGACCTCAATAAACATCATTCGATGTTCTGCGCCTGCTCCCGCATCTGCTCAATCAACAACTTCAAGTCAATCGCCGCGCGCGTTACTTCAATACCTGCTGCCTTTGACCCCAGCGTATTGGCTTCGCGGTTCATCTCCTGGAACAGGAAGTCCAGCCGCTTGCCTACGCTGCCGCCCGGGCTTTTACCTTTGCCAGTTCCCGCGGCTTTGGCCTCGCCGGTCGTCAATACATGCGACAGCTCGTGCAGATGCGATTTCAGCCGAGACAGCTCTTCGGCGACATCTACCCGCAGCGAAAACAATGATGTCTCTTGGGCGATGCGAGCCGACAATTCGGCGCCTGAAATCTGCGCAAAGCCGCCTGGGTTTGCCGCTTCAAGCGCCTCGCGCAGACGCGCGGCCAGTTTGGACTTGTGGTCGGACAGCATTTGGGGCAGGGCGGTTTCAACCTCGGCCACAATGTCGTTAATCGAGGCCGCGCAATCAAGCATCATTTGCGCCAATCGTGCACCTTCGCGTTCGCGGTTGGCCTGCATGTCTGCCAGCGCGGCTTCTAGCGCCTGTACCGACAGCTGTGTCCATACTTCGGGGTCAAAACCTTCGGCGTCGCCAGCACCGGAGCCTTTGATCAGTTCAGCCAGGGCAGGCGAGGGTGTTTCGGGCAAAACTGCGCGGGCTTGCGCCAGTTGTTCGGCCACCGTCTGCAAATAGCTTGTATCCAGTGCCTTGGCCGTTTCGCTGCGGGTACGGGTATACGACAGCCGCACCTCAACCTTGCCACGCGTCAGTTGTTGCGACAGTCGTTCGCGCAGGGCACCTTCGGCAAAGCGCAAATCGTCCGGCATCCGGAACGTCACGTCCAGATAGCGGCTGTTAACGCTGCGCACCTCTAAAGAGGCCAGCCCATCGGGGCCTTCGGTGCGGGCATTGCCGAAGGCGGTCATACTGCGAATAGTCATGAAAGTATCCTGTGTTGTGGTTCGTGGCGTGCGCTGAAATGCTTTAACATTGACGCTTCTTCTGTGTCTGCCCGGGTCGTTGCCGTGCTGTGCCGTTGCCGGCCCGCAATGCCCAACTTCAAAGGAATACACTTTTGTCCGTCACTCAAGCCGCTCGCCCGTCGGGTCGCGAGGTTAATGCTCTGCGCCCATTGTCTATCGTTACCGGTTTCACGCGCCATGCTGAAGGCTCGGTGCTTATTAAGGCCGGCGACACGCATGTCTTGTGCAACGCCAGCGTTCTTGAAAAAGTACCGCCCTTTTTAAAAGGCCAGGGTCAAGGTTGGGTTACCGCCGAATACGGTATGTTACCGCGCTCCACGCACACCCGTTCCGATCGCGAAGCCGCGCGGGGCAAACAAAGCGGCCGCACTCAAGAAATTCAGCGCCTTATCGGCCGCAGCCTGCGCGCCGTGTTCGACTTGGAAGCCTTGGGCGAACGCACCTTGCACCTGGATTGCGACGTTTTGCAAGCCGACGGGGGCACACGTTGCGCCAGCATTACCGGCGCGTGGGTGGCTGCGGCTCTGGCGGTACGTACCTTGCTTAATAACGGCCTGGTCCAGCGCAACCCCATCAAAGATCACGTAGCCGCTGTGTCGGTGGGTTTGGTCAACGGTCGCCCGGTGCTTGACCTCGATTACCTTGAGGACTCGGGGTGCGACGCCGACATGAATATTGTCATGACCGGCAAAGGGCAATTTGTCGAAGTGCAGGGCACGGCAGAAGGCGAAACCTTCGATCGCCCAACGCTCGATGGCCTGCTCGACTTGGCCACTGTGGGTGTTGCGCAATTGGTCAAGTTTCAGCAGCAGGCGCTCGACTTGGCCCAGTCAAAAGGGTAAAGACATGCAAAAAGTTGTATTGGCCTCGAACAACGCCGGCAAGCTCAAAGAGTTCTCTGAAATCCTCGCGCCTGCGGGAATTCAGATGGTGCCCCAAGGTGAACTTGGCGTACCCGAAGCCGACGAGCCTTTTGGTACGTTTGTCGAAAACGCCTTGGCCAAAGCCCGGCATGCCAGCAAACTAACCGGCTTGCCGGCTTTGGCCGACGATTCGGGCCTGTGTGTAGACGCGCTGGGCGGCGCGCCGGGTGTGTATTCGGCGCGTTTTGCCGCGCTGAACGGCTTTGAAAAATCAGACGCCGCTAATAATCAGTATCTGGTCAGCCGGCTGGCCGGGCAAAGCAACCGTAAGGCGCGGTATGTGGCAGTGTTGGTATACGTTAGTTCGGCCAGCGACCCTCAACCCATTATTGCTGAAGGCGTTTGGCCAGGCGAAATCATCGACGCGCCAAAAGGCGGCAATGGCTTCGGTTACGACCCTCATTTCTATTTGCCGACATTGGGTAAAACCGCGGCCGAGCTGTCGGCGCAAGAAAAGAACCGTGCCAGTCACCGCGGGCAGGCTTTACAGCAATTGTTGCCCCGGTTGGCTAATCGGCTCGGGCAGTAATTTTTATGCGCACCATTATTCCCATACAGCCGGCAAACTCGTCGGGTAGCTTTGCCAACGCCGTGCCAGCTGGGTCCACGTTGTCGGCAGGTAGCGGCATTGCACTAACCAGCTTGCCCCCGCTATCACTGTATGTTCATGTGCCCTGGTGCGTGCGCAAATGCCCTTATTGCGACTTCAATTCGCACGAGCTTAAAGGCGAGCTTCCCGAAGCCGAATACCTTTCGGCCTTGCAGGCCGACCTGGAACAGACGCTACCCTTGATTTGGGGCCGCCCGGTTGTGTCGATATTTATTGGCGGTGGTACGCCCAGCCTGCTGTCGGCAAAAGCGCTTGACCAAATGTTGGCTATGTTTCGCGCCTGTCTTACCGTTTTGCCCGGCGCCGAAATTACATTAGAAGCCAACCCCGGCACGGCCGAAGCAGGTCGTTTTCGCGATTTTGCCGCGAGCGGCGTCAGCCGTATCTCGCTGGGTATTCAAAGCTTTAATAATGCAGCCCTGAAGCAGTTAGGGCGTATTCACGATGCCGACCAGGCGCGCGCTGCCATCGCCATGGCGCAAGCGGCCGTACCCCGGGTTAATTTAGACCTGATGTTTGCGTTGCCCGACCAAACTCTGGCCCAGTGCGATGTCGACCTGACTGAGGCGCTGACGTTCGGCACCGAGCATTTGTCGCTGTACAACCTCACGCTTGAACCTAATACGGTATTTGCCAAGTACCCGCCCAATGTCCCGTCTGACGACGACGCGGCGATCATGCAAGATCAGGTCGCTGCCACATTGTCAGCGGCCGGGTACGAGCGCTACGAGGTATCGGCATATGCCCACCCGGGCAAGCGCTGTCTGCATAACCTTAACTACTGGGAATTTGGCGATTATTTAGGCATTGGCCCGGGCGCCCACGGCAAGCTCTCGTTTCACGATCGCATTATCCGGCAGGCCCGCCTGAAAAACCCGGCCAGCTGGATGACGCAGGTGCACCAGCGCGATGGCAGTCATTTGGCGCAAGACGACGTCGTACCCGCGCAAGACTTGCCTTTCGAGTTCATGCTCAATGCCTTGCGTCTGCGCAGCGGCGTTAGTGCCGCCACATTTACCGAACGTACCGGCTTGCCGGTGTCGGCCATTGGCCCGGCCGTCGATCGCGCTGTACGCAAGGGCCTGCTGGTCGACGACCCCACACGCTTTCAGGCCACGGCGCTGGGCTGGCAGTTTCTAAATGACCTGCAATCCGAATTTTTGGATTAATGTGTAAAAACGGTACAACCGCACCGTCAAACGCACCATAATAGTGCGTATGCACCAATGTGATTCATTCGTCGCCACGGCAGCAGGCAAATTTATTTATCCGTGGTGCATTTCCCATCCATTTTGGCGACTTAAAAGTTGGCACGCTTATTGCTTGTATAGGCGTACGCTGTATCGAATTGTTGACCCCTAATTGCTCAGGAGTTCTTATGTCCACCCCAGAAGATGTTGTGAAGTTCATTGCAGACAAGGAAGTCGCCTTTGTGGACTTTCGTTTTACCGACACGCTTGGTCGCGAGCACCACATGACAGTGCCCGCCCATACGGTCGATGAAGAAAAACTCGAAGCCGGTCAGGCTTTCGACGGTTCTTCTATTTCGGGCTGGAAGGGCATTGAAGCTTCCGACATGCTGCTGATCCCCGATGCCAAATCGGCGCGCATGGATCCGTTCCGCGAGGAAAACACCCTTATCCTGACTTGCGATGTCGTCGAGCCTTCCGACCTTAAAGGTTACGACCGCGACCCGCGCTCGCTGGCCAAGCGCGCCGAAGCCTACCTTAAGTCCAGCGGCCTGGGCGATACCGCCTACTTTGGTCCCGAACCCGAATTTTTCGTTTTTGACGGCATTACCTGGAACGACGATGCGTCCGGTTGCTTCGTCAAGATCAAGTCTGAAGAAGGTTCATGGTCGCGCGGCCTTGAGCTTGAAGGCGGTAACCTGGGCCATCGCCCCAGCGTCAAAGGCGGTTACGTGCCTGTGCCCCCGGTCGATTCTTTCGCCGACATGCGCTCCGAAATGTGCTTGCTGCTCGAACAGCAAGGCGTGCCCGTTGAAGTGCACCACCACGAAGTAGCCGGCCCCGGCCAGCTCGAAATCGGCACCAAATTCAGCACGCTGGTCGAGCGCGCCGACTGGAACCAGATTTTGAAGTACACCATCCATAACGTTGCCAACGTTTACGGTAAAACAGCCACATTCATGCCCAAGCCTATCGTGGGTGATAACGGTTCGGGTATGCACGTTCACCAGTCCATCTGGAAAGACGGTCAAAACCTGTTTGCCGGTAACGGTTACGCTGGTTTGTCTGAATTCGCCCTGTATTACATCGGCGGCATCATCAAGCATGCACGTGCGCTTAACGCCATCACCAACCCCGGTACCAACTCGTACAAGCGCCTTGTGCCGCACTACGAAGCGCCCGTCAAGTTGGCTTACTCGGCCCGTAACCGTTCGGCGTCCATCCGTATTCCTTACGTCGGCAGCCCCAAGGCCCGTCGTGTCGAAGCGCGCTTCCCCGATCCTTTGGCCAACCCCTACCTGGCGTTCTCGGCCCTCATGATGGCCGGTCTGGACGGTGTACAGAACAAGATTCACCCCGGCGACCCAGCCGACAAGAATCTGTACGACCTGCCGCCCGAAGAAGACGCAAAAATCCCGACCGTTTGCGCCTCTCTGGAAGAAGCTTTGGCTGCACTCGATGCCGACCGCGAGTTCCTGACCCGTGGTGGTGTGTTCAGCAACGACATGCTCGATGCCTATATCGACCTGAAAATGGCCGAAGTCACCCGCTTGCGCATGACTTCGCATCCGGTCGAATTCGACATGTACTACAGCCTGTAAACCGGGCAGGGTGGATCGTGACATGACGCACCCCGAAAGTTACGATCTGCTCGCTACCGCAGTTTTGCTGCTCGATGGCAAAGGCCAGGTGGCCTTTGCCAACAGCAGCGCCGAAGAGTTGTTCGGCGTGTCGCGACGCCAAATGCAGGGCGTCCCTGCGCAGGCGTTGTTTCATGCCGACGAGGCGCTGGCGCATCGTTTTACCGACGCCCTGGCGGGCCGATTCGGCATTTTGCGTCAAGACGCCGCCATCCGAACGTCAACGGGGCAGAGCGTACCTGTCGGCTTGGTGCTGGTGCCGCTTGAACATCAGCCTTGGGTGGCGTTGCTCGAAGTCCGCAGCCTCGATCAGCACGACATGCTCGATCGCACGCTTCAACTGACCAAAGAGCTCAATATTCAACGCGAGTCGCTGCGCAACCTGGCGCACGAGGTCAAGAATCCGTTGGGTGGTTTGCGCGGCGCGGCACAACTGCTCGAGGTCGAGCTCGACGATTCGGCACTGCGCGAGTACACCCGCGTTATCGTGGCCGAAGCCGACCGGCTCAGCAGTCTGATTGATCGCCTGATCGCGCCGCAAGGCGATACGCTGGTGCGTAAGCCCTTCAATATTCACGAGGTCTGCGAGCGCGTGTACACGCTGGTCAGCGCCGAGTATGCGCAAAAAATCCAGTTTGTCCGTGACTACGATGCCTCTGTGCCCGATGTTTTGGGCGACTTGCCGCGTCTGGTACAGGCGTTGCTGAATATCGCCCGCAATGCCTGTCAGGCACTGACCGAAACGCCGGGTACAGCACCGCCGCGTCTGGTGTTTCGTACCCGAATTGGACGTCAGTTGGTGCTGGCCACCCGGCCGGTCAAGATGGGCGTCATTGTTTCCGTGATCGATAACGGGCCTGGCGTGGCGCCCGATCTTCACGACAAAGTTTTTCATCCGCTGGTGACGGGTCGTGCCAGCGGGAGTGGTTTGGGGCTCAGTCTTGCCCAGGAATTTGTGCAGCAACATGGCGGGGTGATCGAGTTCGATTCCCACCCGGGTCATACCGAGTTCCGTCTGATACTGCCGTTGGAGTAGTTTATGAAACCTGTCTGGATAGTCGACGATGATCAAAGCATCCGCTGGGTGCTCGAAAAGGCCCTGGCCCGTATGTCGATTCCGACGCAGTCGTTTGCCTGCGCCGACGACATGCTCGAAGCCTTGGGTCACGATTCACCGTCGGTGCTGGTCACCGATGTGAGAATGCCGGGCAAAGACGGGTTGACGCTGCTGCAAGAGATCAAGGGTCAGCACCCCGATATGCCGGTGATTGTGATGACGGCCTACACCGACCTGAACAGTACCGTAGCCGCGTTCAAGAAGGGCGCCTTCGATTACCTGGCCAAACCGTTCGATATCAACGATGCGGTGTCGCTGGTGCAGCGCGCCATTCCGCCCGAACCTGTGGCTCCCGTTGCGGCAACGCCCGCCCGGGCCGAGTCCTCCGATGCGCCCGGACCGGTCATGATGAAGTCGTCGTCAGTGGCCATGCAGGAAGTTTTCCGCGCTATTGGGCGGCTGGCGGTATCGCCCGCAACCGTGCTTATTACCGGCGAGTCGGGTACCGGCAAAGAACTTATCGCGCGGGCCTTGCACCAGCACAGCCCTCGTGCCGCCGGGCCTTTTGTGGCGCTTAATGCGGCGGCCATCCCCCGCGACTTGCTTGAGGCCGAACTGTTCGGCCATGAAAAGGGCGCCTTTACCGGCGCCACCCAACAGCGGCGGGGCCGCTTCGAAGAGGCGCACGGCGGGACACTCTTTCTGGATGAAATCGGTGACATGCCTTTCGAACTGCAAACCCGGTTGCTGCGCGTTCTGGCCGAAGGCAGTTTTTATCGGGTGGGCGGTTCGCAGGCCATCAAGGTCGACGTGCGTATTGTTGCGGCAACGCACCAGCCGCTCGAGCAACGGGTGGCTCAAGGGCTGTTTCGTGAAGACCTGTTCCACCGGTTGAATGTGATTCGGCTGCGCTTGCCGCCGCTGCGTGAACGAAAAGAAGATATCCCTGCGCTGGCAGAGCTCTTTCTGCAAAACAGCGCCCGCGCGCTGGGTGTTGCCCCGCGTCGCCTGACCAGCGCGGCACTCGAGGTGCTTAGGGCGTTTGATTACCCTGGCAATATCCGGCAGCTCGAAAACTTCTGCCATTGGCTTACCGTCATGTCTTCCGGGCAAGTGGTCGATGTCAAAGACCTGCCGCCCGAGGTCGCCCAGGCAAATATGCAGCGCAATGCCTCGTCGAGCGAGAGCTCGTCAGCGTCTGTTGCGCTTGCTGCGTCTGCAGGCTCAGGTCCTCAAAGCCAGCCCCCCGCTGCAGGCGACTGGTTGAGCTTGTTAAGCAAAACCGCCCAAGACAAACTGGAACGTAACGAGCCGGCCATTATGGCCACGCTGACGCGAGAGTTCGAGACTGTGATGATAAGTACAGCGTTACGCCATTGCCGTGACCGTAAAGCCGAGGCCGCGCAACGTCTGGGCATAGGGCGCAACACCCTGACACGCAAGTGCCAGGAACTGGGCATTAGCAGCGTCGACTGACCTTAAGCAGGTAAATGCCAGGCTTTGGTTATTAGCAGCGTTACTGATACGCCGCGGGCCAGCTGCCCGCGCCCGGGCTCAGCGCCGTGCGCGGCTTAAGGCCCGGCAAGCTTAATCTTTATTCCGCGTATCGTGCTTCATGATGCGTTCTTTTTCGCGCGCCCAGTCTTTGTCGCGCGAGGTGTCGCGCTTGTCGTGCAGTTTTTTACCCCGTCCAAGGCCAAAGTCCAGTTTGATACGTCCGTTTTTATAGTGCAGGTTTAACGGCACCAGGGTGTAGCCGCGCTGTTCGACCTTGCCAATCAGTTTGCTGATTTCTTCGGCGCGCAGCAGCAACTTGCGCGTGCGGGTATTGTTGGGGTGAACGTGGGTAGAAGCCGTTGCCAGCGGGCTGATGTGCATGCCCACGATAAAGATTTCGCCATCGCGCACAATGACGTAGCTTTCTTTAATTTGAACATGCCCGGCCCGGATCGCCTTGACTTCCCAGCCCTCGAGCACAAGCCCGGCTTCGAAGCGGTCTTCAATAAAATAATCGTGAAAGGCTTTGCGGTTGTCGACAATGCTCATTAGGGTAGGGGGCTTGGTGTATAAACGTTAAAATCAACCTTACATTCTATCCACTAAACCGAATCAATGCATACTGTTCAGCGATCTGTTCTTGTTCCTTACAACTGTGCCCAAATGTTTGACCTGGTCGCAGATGTCGAAAAGTACCCCGAATTCATGCCCTGGTGCGGCGGTTCAACGGTGCAATCGCGCGACGAGCACGGCATGCAGGCCTCTATTACCATCAGCTTTGCCGGTATCAAGCAGGCCTTTACCACGCGCAATCGGCACGCCTACCCCACGCAAATCAATTTCGAACTCGTCGACGGCCCGTTTTCAAAACTGTCCGGCAAGTGGGAGTTCATCGAACTGGCCCCCGACGCCTGTAAAGTCGTCTACACCATGGAGTACGCGTTTTCAAGCCGTGCGCTTGAAATGGTCGTCGGGCCGGTATTCAACCGCATTGCCACCAGTTTTATCGATTCGTTCACCCAACGAGCGCAGGCGTGTTATGGCTGAGCCCGCAGTCGTGCACATTGAAGTCATTTACGCGTTGCCCGATGCGGTGTGGCGCAAATCGCTAACGTTGCCGCAAGGCGCATGCGTCAGCGATGCCCTGCAGGCCAGCGGCTTGGCCGCCGATTACCCCGAGCTGTTCACCGCTGCCCCGTCAACGGGCATTTACGGCGTGGCCTGCGCGGCCGACCACATACTGGCCGACGCCGATCGGGTCGAGGTTTATCGGACGCTGCGTTTCGACCCCAAAGAGTCTCGCCGGCGCCGGGCGCTGCACCGCTTCGCGACCAAAAAATCCCTTAAAGGGGGCAAGCCTTCGCGCCGCAATGTGCAGGTACGGGCATGAAGGCGTCACGGCCACAAGCTGGGTCGGGCGAACCCGCTCCAGTACTGTTCAGCACACTGCCTGCGGCGGGCGGCTGCCAGTTGGGTCTTGTCACCCTGAACCAGCCCCATGCGCTAAATGGGCTGTCGCTCGACATGGCGCGGGCCATGTCAGCACAGCTTGCGGCCTGGGAGTCTGACCCGACCATTGCCATGGTTATTATGCGCGGCGCAGGCGAAAAGGCGTTTTGTGCTGGCGGCGACCTGCAGGCCATTTATCCCAGTCTGCCTCAAACGCCTTACGCCAGCGGCTGGCACAACGAATACCTGCGTACTTTTTTTCAGGTCGAGTACACCCTTGATCACCACATCCATTGCTATACCAAGCCGGTGTTGTGCTGGGCCAATGGCATTGTGATGGGAGGTGGAGCAGGGCTGATGATGGGCGCCAGTCATCGCGTCGCGACTGAAACCACCCGTTTTGCCATGCCCGAAATCGTTATCGGGTTATTTCCCGACGTGGCCGGCAGCTGGTTGTTTAACCGGATGCCGCAGGGCATTGGCCGGTTTCTTGCCTTAACGGGCAGCATAATCAACGTGTCCGATACCCACTATCTGGGCATCGTGAACCACCATCTTGCATCAAGTGCATGGCCCGTTTTATTGCAACGTTTACAGGCAGTTAGATGGCATCAAGACAGGGCAAGCAACGACGCCTTACTTGACGCCTGCCTGGATAGTCTGAAAACGCCGGCATTGCCGTCCGGCCCGGTTCAGCAGTATGCGCATGCTATGGCCGATTGGACCAACGCCAGCGATTGGCGGGTGGTTTATCGCCATATTGCAGCCCTGGAAGACGCCGATGACCCCTGGCTAGTGCAGGCTGCCCAGCGCTTGCGTCATGGCTGCCCGGCCGCCATCGCCCTGGCGTTTCATACGCTAACGCGCGCCAAAACGATGTCGTTGGCGCAGGTGTTTCAGATGGAGTACACCGTGGCGCTTAATGCAACGGCACGCAGCGATTTCCGAGAAGGTATTCGGGCCTTGCTGATCGATAAAACCGGGAATCCGCACTGGTCACCATCAAACATTAACCAAGTCGACGATGACCAGATTGCCGCGTTATTCGAACCGGCCTGGCCGCCGTCGCAGCCTCACCCGTTGGCCACGATGGCGTAGGGCAGGTCTTGCAGCACAATGGCGGGGCCGTCGGCAGCGCCAACCCGCAAGTCGGCCTGGCCCAGGTCGGCCAGTTGCACTTCGAGCAGCACATGGGCCAGGCCATTAACCACGACGGCATTAACAATGCGGCCCACAGGCGAATCGGGCGCGCCGGCATGAAATGTGTCGGTGCCGGGGACGATACCAGGCGTTGCGTAAGCCGGGTCAAGGGCAACCTGGCCACGCGCCATGCGGCGCTTGACCGTACCCCGATAGTGGCTGCGCGCCACGACTTCCTGGCCCGGGTAACACCCCTTGGTGAAACTCACGCCGCCAATCAGGTCAAAGTTAAGCGTCTGGGGGATAAACATGTCTTGGGTGGCCAGTTCGACCCAGGGCAACCCGGCGGCGATATCGGCGGCATGCCAGGCGCTGGCTGCGGCCAGGTCGGTACCGTTGGGGGCTGAAGTGCTGGTGTCGATATGCCACCAGCGGGCCTGGCCGTGGTTTGCACACGGCGCGGCAATAAATGCCCCCGACGGTGTGTCGACAACGGTATAAGGTGCCGCTTGTTTGGGCCACGACGCGGCAGCGGGCGCGGCGGCAGTGGGCACGGCCCCGGGTGTGGTGCAGCTTACGCCCTGCACCACGGCGGGCAGCAGGCTTAATTTAACTTTGGCCCGCAGGACAAACATAGACAAACGTTTTACTATGGCGGGCGCGATATCGTGCCGGATCAGTGCCCGGTAAGTAGGGGCTTCGGTGCCGGCCACTTGCCACACCACCATGCTGGCCAGCATGCGGCCCTTCGGGGTGCAATAGGCGGCCAGGCAGGCTTGGCCAGGCGCGAGGCCGGCAATGTCGTTGCTAAGCTGGCCCTGCAAAAAGCCGGCGGTGTCGTCGCCAACGGCCTCGATAACGGCGAAATCGGCCAGTACGGTTGTGGTGCGAGAGGTTTCGGTCATGGGCTTTACATCAGGTTCGTAAGGTTTGGCATTATCGTTTTATGATAACGACCTTCTTCAGGGTTTGTCAGGATAACTCGGCTGTCTGAAGGGCTTTACAAGCCCGGGCGACCACAGGACGCGAATGATACGGATGTTTAAAAAAGGTTTGTTGTGGCTTTTGGTGTTGATGATGGTGCTTTCGGCAGCGCTGGCCGGCGGCGCCTGGTACTGGGCGCACACGGCCGTTACGCTCAAGCAAGACCCGGCCGATTATCTGGTTGAAAGCGGCGCCGGCCTGCGCGCCGTGGCCGGCAGCATGAACAATGCCGGTGTCCTCATCAATGAAGACCTGTTCGTTTTAATGGCGCGCCTGACCGGCTACGACACGCAAATCAAGGCGGGCGCCTACGAGGTCCGGCTGGGCGATACCCCGCGCGGTTTGCTCGAACGCATGGCCAGTGGCGACATGATGCAAACGCGCCTGACCTTGGTCGAGGGGTGGACGTACGCCCGTATCCGCGACGAGTTACGCAACAACCCGGACGTCAAGCAAACGCTCGAAGATGTCAGCGACGCAGCCTTGAAAGATCGCCTGGGCATCGACAGCCCCAGTCTTGAGGGGTGGTTTTACCCCGATACCTATGTGTTCACACCGGGCACGTCCGATTTCGACATCTTGCGCCGCGCCTATGCCGCACAAAAAGAGGTGCTCGACAAACTCTGGGCGGCGCGCCCAGAAGGTCTGCCCCTGAAATCGCCTTACGAGGCCCTGATTCTGGCTTCTATCGTCGAAAAAGAAACCGGACATGCACAAGACCGCGACCGCGTCAGTGGCGTATTCATCAACCGTCTGCGTCTGGGCATGCCGTTGCAAACCGACCCGACCGTCATTTACGGTATGGGCGACAAGTACCAGGGGCGCATCCGTAAAGTCGACCTGCAAACCGACACCCCCTGGAACACCTATACTCGGGGCGGCTTACCGCCCACACCGATTGCCAGCAGTGGGCGGGCGGCGCTCAACGCTGCGCTTAATCCCGAATCACACAAGTTTTTGTATTTCGTCTCGCGCGGCGACGGGACCAGTGAATTTTCCGAAAACCTGAACGCACACAACCGTGCCGTCGCCAAATACATTCTGGGGCGCTGACATGTCGGCCAAAAAAGGGCTTTTTCTTACACTCGAAGGCTTGGACGGCGCCGGCAAAAGCACGCACATCGATTGGCTGATCGGGCAACTGCAAAGCCACGGCGTTCGTGTGGTGTCAACGCGCGAGCCTGGCGGCACGGCGGTGGGCGAAGCCCTGCGCGATATGTTGCTGCATCAGCCCATGCATCTTAAAACCGAAACCTTGCTGATGTTTGCCGCACGTTGCGAGCACATCGAGCAGGTCATCCGCCCCGCGCTGGCGCGTGGCGACTGGGTATTGTGCGATCGTTTCACCGACGCAACCTTTGCCTATCAGGGCGGAGGACGCGAACTGGGCGGCGCGGCCGTTACCGCGCTAGAGCAATGGGTGCATCCCGACCTTCAGCCCGACCTGACCTGGTTGTTTGACGTGCCCTTGGCCGTCGCGCGGCAACGCCTGGCGGCGACCCGCACGCTAGACCGGTTCGAACAAGAGGGCGATGCTTTTTTCGAGCGCACCCGTGCGGCTTATCACACCCGTGTTGCCGCCCAGCCCGACCGTTTCCGGGTGATAGACGCCACGCAGTCCATTGAACACATCCGTACGGTGTTGCAGCAACACATCGACGCCGCCGTAACGGGGTGGCGCACTGAACATGTCGGTAGTCAGCAGCCGCTCGGGTCTTCGTCATGACGGCGTCCGTTCCCCAGTTTTTGCCCTGGCAGCTTGATCAGGCTCATGCCTGGCTGGGTAACCGCGAACGTTTTGCGCATGCCTGGCTGATACACGGTCTTACGGGCATCGGCAAGACCCGGTTCGCGCTGGCGGCTGCGGCTGGTTTGCTCTGCGAAAGCCCGAAAGACGGGCTCGCGTGTGGCACATGCGCGGCCTGCCAATGGGTAGCCGCCGGCAATCACCCCGATCTGCGGCGTATCCGCCCCGACGCCATCGCGGCGCTCGAAGGCGAAGACGCCGAATCTGCCGAAAGCACGTCGTCTGCCTCAAAAAAAACGCCGTCCAAAGATATCCGCGTCGAGCAATTGCGCAGCCTGCACACCTGGTTCAACACCGCTACGCACCGCGGCGGATACCGGGTAGCGGTGCTGTATCCGGCCCACGCCCTGAATCAGATCTCGGCCAATGCCTTGCTCAAGGTGCTTGAAGAGCCGCCCGAGCACACCGTGTTTTTGCTGGTGTCCGACGCACCCGACCGCTTGCTGCCAACGCTGGTGTCGCGTTGTCGTCGTCTGCCCCTGGCGGTACCCGAGCGCGAACAGAGCGCAAACTGGTTGCAAAGTCAGGGCATCGACACCCCGAACCCTTGGCTCGATGCGGCGGGCGGGGCACCCTTAAGGGCGCTCGAGGCCGCGCAAAGCGGTGAGGCCGCCTGTCCGCAATGGCTTGAGTCCTTGGCGCGCATGGTGGCCTCGCCGGCGTTACCCGACCCAGGGCCCACCGCAGATGCCCTTGAGAAGCTTCCGGTTGCGGTCTGGGTCGATACCTTGCAGCGCTGGTTCGTCGACTTGATGCTGGCGGCGCACAATACGCCGGCCCGGTATTACCCGAGTTTGTCGAAGCTGTCGCATCAGGTAGGTAGCGCCGCAGCGCCGCAGGCGCTGGCCGACGCGGCCCGCTGGCTGGCACAACAACGGGCGCTGGCCGAGCACCCGCTTAACGCCAAGTTGCTGGCCCATACCGCGGCCCAGCGCATTATTGCGGCCTGCGCCCGCTGCGGCTAGCACAAGTACAGCCGCGTCAATGCCCGCGGCGGCTGACGCAAGTACAATACCCGTATTCGTTTTTTGTTGGTTCTATCATGTACGTCGACTCCCATTGCCACCTCGATTTCCCCGAACTCGCCGAGAACCTCGACGATATCCTGGCGCGTATGCAACAAAACCAGGTGGGGCACGCGCTGGTTGTCAGTGTCAACCTGCCCAATTGGCCGCGCTTGCTTCAGCTGGTCAGCCCGCACGACAATCTGTCGGCCTCGGTAGGCGTTCACCCCGACTACGAAGACACCACCGAGCCCACCGTCGACGATCTGGTACAACGGGCCCTATCTTCAGAAAAAGTCGTGGCTATTGGCGAAACCGGGCTCGATTACTTCCGCCTGTCCGAGCCGCTCGACTGGCAGCGCAACCGGTTTCGTACGCATATCCGGGCTGCCCGACAGGTTGGCCTGCCGCTTATCGTTCATACCCGCGAGGCGCGCGAAGATACGCTGCGCATCATGAAAGAAGAGGGCGCCGACCAGTGCGGTGGTGTGCTGCATTGCTTTACCGAGTCCTGGGAAATGGCGCAGGCCGCCATCGACATGAATTTTTATATTTCGTTGTCGGGCATTGTTACGTTTAAAAAGGCGCAAGAACTGCAGTCGGTTGCCGAGCGTTTGCCCATGGATCGTCTGCTGATCGAAACCGATGCGCCTTACCTGGCGCCGGTGCCGCATCGTGGCAAAACCAACGACCCGTCAAAAGTTATCCATGTGGCCGAAAAAATTGCCGAGCTGCGGGGCATTACAGTGGCCGACGTCGCCCGTCAGACCACCGACAACTTCTACACGCTGTTCAGCAAAGTCAAGCGCAAGGAAGCCGCTCATGTCCAGTAAGCATTACTCTGCGGGTATTGCAGCGCGTTTGGGGCGGTTAAGCGCCGCCGCGCTGCTGGTGGCAGGCACCGCCGTCGGGGCCGTGTCGCCAAACTGGTGGGTCGACATCAAAAACGACCGGGTCGACAGCGTAAAAACCGAGCTGGCCCTGGGCGAAGACCCCAACGTCAAATCGGCCGACGGCGAGCCGGCCATCATGCAGGCCATACGCGACCAAGCCTGGGGCGTCTACGATTTGCTGTCACGGCACCGTGCGCTCGACGTCAACATTACCAATAAAAACAACGAAACACCGCTCATGTATCTGGCGATTGTGGGCGATGTCGAACGTTCGAAGGCGCTTATTGCGCGTGGCGCACAGGTCAACCGCCTGGGCTGGACCCCGCTTCACTATGCGGCCTCAAAGGGTCAGGTCAAGATGGTGAACTTCTTGATGGCCAATAAAGCCCTGGTCGATGCGCCGTCGCCCGACGGCACCACACCGCTCATGATGGCGGCGTTCTCGGGCAGCGAAGATACAGTCAGGGCATTATTGGATGCGGGCGCCGAAGTCACCACGCAAAACCTGTCCAAGCTTGATGCCGCCGACTGGGCACGCAATAAAAACTTTACGTCGCTGGCCGACCGGCTCGATGCATTAATTGATAACACCCTGGCCCAACGTTACGGCCGTCAGGGTGGGCCGGCGGCTGCTGTTGCCCGTCCGGTTGCCCCCATTGCCCCGCAGGTGCAAGCGCCCAGGGCGCCTTCAGCACCGTCACCTACGTTAGCCAGCGATCCGAACGCGCCCACTTTGGCCAGCGACCCGAACCAAACCCCGGAAGCCGGCTCTACATCGCGCTACTTCGACCTCGACCGCTTCGAGCGCCAGGACAACTAAAACTCCAATACCGGCATTGCCGGTAGGGTGTTCGAAGCAGGGGGTAGCGGATGGCCGGGGCAGCAGGTGTTTAAGGCGGGCGCAGGCGCCTGCAGATGCATCCGCCTTAGCCAAATCGGTTAAGCAGGCCGAAAGCCAGCGGCCCATGGTGTCGGTTAACTTCCGGCGGCCGCCGGCAGGTACTCGCTGCGTAAAATGCCTTGCAACTGGGCATAAGGTACCAAAAGTTCGGGCAGGCCCGACGAATACGGCGCCAGTTCGTAAGAGCCGTACTTGGCCACCAGCCCCATATCGGTTAGGGCAAAGTTATCGGTGGGTTGAAACGGCCACAGTCGCAAATAGCCGTCAGGGTCGTTTTTATAGTCGGGCTGCGTACCCAACCACTGGGTGTGCGCGGCCTGCAGTGCCGCCACGTAGGCATCGTATTGCCCGGGCCGCAGTACGTTGGCCAGGCCAAGCACTTTTTCGGTCTGGTTATCCCAGTTCAAAAACTGGGTGGCCGTAATACCGTGCGCCGCACCCGTAAAATACTGGCCGGTTATCAGCTCTACTACGGTCAGCCCCTGGCTGCGGTAACGCGTTTTTGCCGACAAAATAACTTCGTCGCGTGGCGCGGCAGTTTTCCAGAAGTAGTCTTCGAATTCGGCAATGGTGGTGTAGGGTGGCGTGCGTGCCTCGCCGATGCCCGTCATGGTCGCCAGGGCGTGATCGACCAATGCACTTAATTTGGCATGGCCCGGAAACACAACCGAATCAACCACCAGTTTTGGACAATCGCCCTTGCATCCGGGGCGGGTGCGTTCGTACTTGACGGGTTGCGTAAACAACCCGGCCTTTTCGGTTTGCGAAGCCACCTGACCCGCAGGAATCAGTGAAATATTTTGCGCAGGCCCGCTGGCGCAGCCCGCCAGTACCAGCAGGCTTGCCAATGCCCAAGCAGGCCGATTCAAAAAAGAAGCAGACGTCATGTGCTTTACCTTACTTGACGGTATGGGCGCCTTGCCCAAACAAAATCTTTTTGGCTTCATCCGATTGCACTGTCGGGTTGGGATTGACCCGGGCGGCATGGGCATAGGCACGTTGCGTCGCCGGACGCGCCGCAATGGCGTCGTACCAGCGCTTCAAGTGAGGAAAGTCGTCAAGGTTTTGCTGTTGTTTATCATGCGACACAATCCAGGGGTAGCTGGCCATGTCGGCGATCGAATAATCGCCAGCGATGAATTCGCGATCGGCCAGACGTTTGTTCAGAACGCCATACAAACGTGCCGTCTCGCGCACATAGCGGTCGATGGCGTAGGGGATTTTTTCGGGGGCATAAGTGCCGAAATGGTGGTTCTGGCCCGCCATAGGGCCCAGGCCGGCCATTTGCCAGAATAGCCACTGCATGACTTCGAAACGGCCGCGCACATCGGCCGGCAAAAATTTACCTGTTTTTTCGGCAAGGTACTGCAACATGGCGCCAGATTCGAACAGCGCGACTGCAGGGCCGCCATCCGCCGGCGCATGGTCGATCATGGCCGGAATTCGGTTATTGGGCGAAATGGCAAGAAAATCGGGCTTGAACTGATCACCTTTGCCAATATTGATAGGAATGATCTTGTACTCAAGTCCGGCTTCTTCCAGAAACAGGGTGATTTTATGGCCGTTCGGGGTGGTCCAGTAATACAGATCGATCATGAGGTTCCTTCGAGTGCAGCAACAATGTCTTTTTCGAGGTCGGCCGGCGCGGTCGTTGGGCTATAGCGCTTAATGACCCGGCCGTCTTTGCCCACCAGAAACTTGGTGAAATTCCATTTGATGGCTTCAGAGCCAAGCAAACCGCGTTTTTCTGATTTTAGCCATTGAAACAGCGGGTGTGCTTTTGGGCCGTTGACGTCAATTTTGTCGAATAACGGAAACGTGACCCGGAAGCGAGTGTCGCAAAAATCGCGGATTTGCGTAGCGTCGCCCGGTTCTTGGCTGCCAAACTGGTTGCACGGAAATGCCAGCACCACAAAGCCCTGGGTCTGGTACTGCTCGTACAGTGTTTGCAACCCCTGATATTGCGGGGTAAAGCCGCAGTTCGAGGCCACATTGACGACCAGGGCTACCCGGCCTTTGTAGTGGTCAAGGGCCTGTTCGCTACCGTCGTTCAGACGGGCGGTAAATGTGGTCAATGCAGTCATTATGGGCTGGCCTGTGTTGTGTAACTGCGGTTATGCCGCTTCCAGTTGCGGCGTGTAGCCGGCTTCTTCAATCACTTTCTTCACTTCTTCCGCGCCGGGTACGTCTTCGACCCGCACTTTATGCTGTGCCAGGTCAAATTCTAGTCGCGCTTGCGGGAATGCAGCCTGAACGGCCTTGGTAATGGCGCCAACACAATGGTTGCAGCTCATATCGTTAACGGTAAATTCAATCATGATGACCTCCGGGAAAGATGGATAGGTGTCCATCGTAAAGCTTCCTATAATAGGAAGGTCAAGCGGGTAAGGGCCGGGCAGGCAAAACCTGTCTGCTTAACCCCAACCCCGGTGTGCCGCACGCTTCGGGTACACCGCGTTTTGAAGGATACACGATGAACATTGGGCAGGCAGCAAAGTCCGCTGGCGTCAGCGCCAAAATGATAAGGTACTACGAGTCGATCGGGCTTATTGCACCGGCCGGGCGCACCGACGCGGGCTACCGCCAGTACACCGAGCGCGACCTCGACACGCTTAAATTTATCAAACGCGCCCGCGACCTTGGCTTTGCGCTCGAACGCATTCAAACCTTGCTCGAGCTTTGGCAAAATCGCAGCCGCAAAAGCCACGAGGTCAAGGCGCTTGCACTGGCACACATCGAGGCGCTCGACCGCGATATCGCCCGGTTGGTGGGCATTCGAAAGCAACTCGAAAACCTGGCCAGGCATTGCCACGGCGACGATGCGCCGGCCTGCCCCATACTCGACGACCTGGCGCGCAGCACCCACACTACGGAGAAATAATGGGTTTACTTGTCGACGGAAAATGGCACGATCAATGGTATGACACCAGCAAAACAGGCGGGCGATTTGTACGCACTGAAGCCCAATTCCGGAACTGGATCACCCCCGACGGCAGCGCCGGGCCAAGCGGGCAGGGCGGCTTCAAGGCCGAGCCTGGACGTTACCACTTGTACGTTTCACTGGCTTGCCCTTGGGCGCATCGTGCCCTGGTTTTCCGCGCCATCAAAGGTCTTGAAGACATGATCGGCGTTTCGGTGGTGCACCCGCATATGGGCCAGCAGGGGTGGGCGTTTACCCCTGGCGAAGGGGTTGTTCCCGACACCGTCAACCAATGCGAGTTTATGCACGAGCTGTATACCCTCAACCAGTCTGATTATTCAGGGCGGGTTACCGTCCCAGTGTTATGGGACAAGCAGCGGCGATGCATTGTCAATAACGAGTCATCCGAAATCATTCGCATGTTTAATTCGGCGTTCGACGCGGTCGGCGCTAAGGCAGGCGACTACTACCCGGTGTCTTTGCGTCCGGCCGTAGATGCAGTTAATGCGCTGGTGTACGACAAGGTCAACAATGGGGTATACAAGGCTGGCTTTGCCACAACGCAAGCGGCCTACGACGAATCTGTTACCGATCTGTTTAACGCCCTGGAAACGCTGGAGGCCCGGTTAGGCGAGCAGCCCTGGCTGGCGGGCGATCAGATTACAGAGGCCGACTGGCGCTTGTTCACGACGCTGATCCGTTTCGATGCGGTTTATCACGGCCACTTCAAGTGCAACTTAAAGCGCATTGCCGATATGCCTAAGCTCTGGCGCCTGACCCGCTTGCTTTATCATTGGCCCGGCGTCGCAAACACCATCAATTTCGATCACATCAAGTCGCACTACTACGGCAGCCATCCCACCATCAACCCAACCGGTATCGTACCTAAGGGGCCAACGCTGGTTTTTGACCCGGTATAGCGCTCTTGCCGGGGGTCAAGGCTTACGGTGCAGCGGGTCATGCGTACCTTGACGCTCGCTCTGCTGGTCATGCCCCGAACCAATCTGACTGGTGTGGCCTTCTTTTTTGCTGCGGTGCTGTTCGCTGCGATGACTGGTCTGCTGCTCGCGTGTCGTGTCGTCTTTTTGGGGTTTAACTGGCTTTTTTTTGCCTGAACGCAAAGTCATTTGACACCTCTATGGTTTAAGCTAGCACAGTAAAAATACGTAGATTTGGAGTTGTTGCGATGGATATCGATGCTTTATTGCTTGCCCGTATACAGTTTGCGTTCACGATATCCTTTCATATTATCTTTCCGGCCATCACCATCGGGCTAGCCAGCTATTTGGCGGTACTCGAAGGGTGCTGGCTTAAAACCCGCAACCCTGTTTATCGCGATCTTTATCATTTCTGGATAAAAATCTTTTCCGTCAATTTCGGGATGGGTGTGGTGTCGGGGCTGGTCATGGCTTACCAGTTTGGCACTAACTGGAGCTTTTTCTCCGAATTTGCGGGCAGCGTTACCGGGCCCTTGCTGGCCTACGAAGTACTCACCGCTTTTTTCCTCGAAGCCGGCTTTTTGGGCGTGATGCTGTTCGGCTGGAACCGGGTCGGCCCGGGGCTGCACTTTTTCTCAACCATCATGGTCGCGCTGGGTACGCTCATGTCAGCTACCTGGATTCTCGCGTCCAACAGTTGGATGCAAACGCCGGCAGGGTTTGAAATTGTTGATGGCCGTGTCATCCCGGTCGATTGGCTGGCGGTTATTTTCAACCCGTCGTTTCCCTACCGGCTGGTCCATATGGTGATTGCGGCGTTTCTTGCCACGGCGCTTATGGTCAGTGCGTCGGCGGCCTGGCATATGTTGCGCGGCAATCGCAGCGCACCCGTTAAAAAAATGTTTGCCATGGCCGTTGCGTTAATTGTTTTGGTGGCGCCACTTCAGGCCTTCGTGGGCGACGCCCATGGCCTTAATACACTTCAGCATCAGCCGGCCAAGCTGGCCGCCATCGAGGGCCACTGGGAAAACAAACCCGGCGAATCCGTACCGCTGGTGGTGTTTGGCTGGCCCGACATGCAGGCGGAAACCAACCGGTTTGCCATCGAAATCCCTCACCTGGGCAGCCTGATCCTCACGCACAGTCTCGATGGGCAGATCCCGGCGCTTAAAGACTTCCCCCTCGAAGACCGCCCGTACGTGCCTATTGTGTTCTGGTCATTCCGTGTCATGGTCGGCCTGGGTTTTCTGATGATCGGTCTGGGGCTGTGGGCGGCCTGGTCGCGTTGGCGGGGGCAGTTGTACGCGTCGCCTAACCTGCATCGTTTTGCTTTGGCCATGGGCCCGGCCGGCCTGGTTGCCATTTTGGCCGGCTGGTTTACCACCGAGGTCGGACGCCAGCCGTGGGTGGTGTACAACGTCATGCGTACGGCCGACGCCGTGTCACCGCACGGCCCCTACGAGGTCGGGCTGACCTTGCTGCTGTTCATTGTGGTGTATTTCATTGTCTTCGGCGCAGGCACAGTCTATGTGCTCAAACTCATCAGCAAAGGGCCCAAGCCTTTTGTCGAGCCGCCGCCCACACCGCCCGGTTCAACAGTGTCTGCTGTCTCTACAACGGCAACAGCGGCTGCTCCCGCGGCAACGGCCAGCCGGCCTTTGTCGGCGGCCCTGCACAACGACTCGGCCAACACAAAGGAGCACTAAGATGGGAATCGATCTGCCCTTGTTGTGGGCCATTATCATTCTGTTTGGCGTCTTCATGTACGTGGTCATGGACGGCTTTGATCTGGGTGTCGGGATACTGTTTCCGTTTTTCGGTGCCAAAGACGACCGCGACGTCATGATGAACACCGTGGCGCCGGTATGGGACGGCAACGAAACCTGGCTGGTCCTGGGCGGGGCCGGTTTAATGGCCGCGTTTCCCCTGGCTTATGCGGTAATTCTCGAAGCCTTCATGCTGCCGCTTATCTTCATGCTGCTGGGCCTGGTGTTTCGTGGTGTGGCCTTCGAGTTTCGCTTCAAAGCCTCTGACCAAACGCGGCATTGGTGGGACAAGGCCTTTATTTTGGGGTCGGCCTGCGCAGCATTTTTTCAGGGTGTAACCCTGGGCGCATTTATCGATGGCATTCATGTGGTCAACCGCAGCTATGCCGGTGGCGTCCTCGACTGGCTGACGCCGTTTACGGTTTTTACCGGGTTTGGCGTTATTGTGGTTTACGCACTGCTGGGTTGCACATGGCTGATCTTCAAAACCGAAGGGCCCTTGCAAACGCGTATGCTGCTTGTCGCGCGCCCGTTAACGGTGTTAATGCTCTTTGTTATCGGGGTCATCAGTTTATGGACCCCGCTTATCCATCCCGAAATTGCCGAGCGCTGGTTCTCAATGCCCAATATCTTCTACTTTGCGCCGGTGCCGGTGCTGGTATTGCTTGCTACCGTCATGCTGTGGCGGGTATTGGGGCGCCAACCCGAGGCAGGGCCGTTTTTGCTGACGCTGGCCCTGGTGTTTCTGGGGTATACCGGCATGGGTATCAGTATCTGGCCTAATGTCATCCCGCCCGATATTTCCATCTGGGACGCCGCCGCGCCGCCTCAAAGCCAGGGGTTCGCGCTGGTCGGCGCTTTACTCATCATCCCGCTCATCCTGATGTACACCGCATGGTCTTACTATGTGTTTCGCGGTAAAGTCCGCGTGGGCGATGGGTACCACTAATGGCGGCCCCGCATCGCTCACCGCCGTCGTCTTGGCGCAAGCGCCTGGGTTGGCTGGTCGTACTATGGCTGGGTGGGGTGCTGGCGCTAAGTGCGTTTGCCGGCCTGTTGCGCCTTGTCATGAACTGGGTCGGCATGACCGCTTGACCTTCCCATAAGGTAAAGGTTTATGCTGACGTCATCTTAACTATCGGCATAAACCACCATGAAAACTATCCACGCCAGTCTGTCTGTCCAAGGGATGACCTGCGCATCGTGTGTAGGTCGCGTCGAGCGCGTGCTTCGCGCGTTGCCCGGCGTTACTCAAGCCAACGTCAACTTGGCTACCGAAAGGGCCGAGATTGACCTTGACGATGCCGCGAGGGTCGAGCAAGCCATTGCCGCGATAGAAAAGGCAGGCTACAGCGCATCTCGCATCAATGATCAGTCAGAAGACAATCTGGCCCAGCGCCAGGCCGAAGAAGCCGGCCGGCTGAGGTTGTCATTGATTATTGCTGCGCTGTTTGCCTTGCCGGTGTTTGTGCTCGAAATGGGGTCACATCTGATTCCGGGCATGCACCACTGGGTCGCGCAGAACATCGGCCTGAAAATCAGCTGGTATGTGCAATGGCTTTTCACCACCATTGTCTTGTTCGGGCCCGGATGGCGGTTTTTCAAGGCCGGTGTACCCGCCTTGCTGCGTGGTGCACCCGACATGAATTCACTTGTTGCAGTGGGTACCAGCGCCGCTTATGCGTATTCAGTCGTTGCCGTGCTGTTGCCCCAGTGGTTGCCCGAAGGCACCGTCAATGTCTACTTTGAAGCCGCCGCCGTTATTGTGGCCTTGATATTGCTGGGGCGGTTTCTTGAAGCGCGCGCCAAAGGCAACACTTCCGAAGCCATCCGGCATCTGATGGGTTTGCAGGTCAAGACGGCGCGTGTTGTTCGCGATGGGCAAGCCGTCGACACCGATATTCAGCACGTCCGGCAGGGTGACGTGGTTGAGGTCCGCCCGGGTGAGCGCATCCCCGTCGACGGCGAGGTGATCGAAGGGCACAGTTTTGTTGACGAATCCATGATCAGTGGCGAGCCGGTGCCCGTCGAGAAGACGACCGGCAGCCGCCTGGTTGGCGGTACCGTTAACCAGACCGGCGCGATGACGTTGCGGGCCACCAATGTGGGCAGCAACACCGTGTTGGCCCAGATCATCCGTATGGTTCAGCAGGCTCAGGGCGCCAAACTGCCCATTCAGGCCATGGTCGACCGCATTACATTGTGGTTTGTGCCGGCAGTCATGTTGGCCGCCTTGTTGACGTTTCTGGTATGGCTGGTATTTGGTCCAAGCCCGGCGTTGACATTTGCCGTCGTCAATGCGGTGGCCGTGCTGATTATCGCCTGCCCCTGTGCCATGGGCCTGGCCACGCCAACGTCCATTATGGTGGGCACCGGGCGCGGGGCCCAAATGGGGGTGTTGTTTCGCCAGGGCGAGGCATTACAGTCGCTGCGCGATGCGCGTGTCGTGGCCGTAGACAAAACCGGCACGCTGACCATGGGGCGTCCCGAACTGACAGACTTTATCGTCGCCGACGGGGTCGATAAAGACGCTACGTTAGCCATGGTCGCTGCGGTCGAGTCGCGTTCCGAGCATCCCATTGCACAGGCCATTGTCAAAGCGGCCCAAAATGCAGGGCTGGCTCTACCCGCACTGACCCGGTTCGAGTCGGTCACCGGCTATGGTGTCAATGCACGTATCAACGGCGCCACGGTGGCTGTCGGCGCCGACAGATACATGCGCAAACTCGGGCTGGATGTCGGTGCGTTCAGTGCCGAGGCCGAACGCATGGGCGCCGAAGGGAAAACGCCCATGTATGCCGCTGTCGATGGGCGTCTGGCGGCCATTATCGCGGTTGCCGACCCGCTTAAAAGCACGACGCGCGGTGCTATCGACGCCATGCACCAGCTTGGCCTTAAAGTGGCCATGATTACCGGTGATAACCAGCGCACGGCGCAGGCCATAGCCCGTCAGCTGGGTATTGATGAGGTCGTGGCCGAAGTGCTTCCCGATGGCAAGGTCGATGCCGTCAAGCGACTGCAGGCGCAATATGGCCCGGTTGCCTACGTTGGCGATGGCATCAACGATGCGCCTGCGCTGGCCTGTGCCGACGTTGGGGTAGCCATTGGCACCGGTACCGATGTGGCCATGGAAGCCGCCGACGTGGTCCTGATGTCGGGCGATTTGGGCGGTGTCCCCGATGCCATTGCGTTGTCGAAGGCCACCATGAATAACATCCGCGAGAACCTGTTCTGGGCGTTCGCGTATAACGTTGCCCTGATCCCGATCGCGGCGGGGGTGTTGTACCCCGCTTATGGTCTGCTGCTGTCGCCTGTTTTTGCGGCGGGCGCGATGGCGTTGTCCAGTGTGTTTGTGGTTAGTAACGCCTTGCGGCTGAAACGGTTTCAGCCGCCGGTACGCGCGCGGTAAACCGCCTGGCCGCCAAACACCAGGCCGACCGACGCCACCAGTACGCCGGCAGCAACAATGCCATTCCAACCAAAGTATTGGTAAATGGTTGCGGCCGCAAACGAGCCCGACGCACCACCCAGAAAGTACACGGTCATGTAGCCCGAATTAAGGCGGTTACGTAGTTCGGGGTTGATGCGCATGACCGCACCCATATTGCTGACGTGTAACAGCTGTGCGGCTAAATCGAGCACAACCACGCCAATAATCAGGGCAGTCAGCGACGTTTTGCCCAAGCCCAGCGGCAACCAGGCCACTAGCAGCAAGATCAGGCTGATCAGCGTGGCTTCGCGGTTTTTTCCGCGGTCGGTCATGCGCCCGGCCCAATTGGCCGCCAACGCGCCGGCAATGCCGGCCAGCCCGAACAGGCCAATGACGGCTTCTGTGTATTGATAAGGGGGCTGGCTAAGCAAAAACGCCAGCGGTGTCCAGAAGAGGGCGAACAGGACAAAAGACAAAAACCCAAGCAGCGCACGCAGCCGCAAGACGGGCTCGGTTCTGAACAGCTGGACAACCGAGCCGATGAGCTCGTTGTAGATAATGCGGGTTTCGCTGCGATGGGTTGGCAAGCTGCGCCACAGCATGACGGCCAGCAGTATCAGTACGGCAGCTGCCACAAAATACACAATGCGCCAGCTGCCCAGGCTGGATAACCCGCCGGACACGGTACGCCCCAGCAAAATGCCAATAAGCAGGCCGCTCATGAGCATGCCGACGGCACGGCCTTTGGCGTTGACCGGCGCCATGAGCGCGGCAAATGGAACCAGCACCTGCGTAACGGCCGAGAACAGACCCGTCATGGCCGTACCCAGCAACAGCCAGGGCAATGAGGGGGCCAGGCCGCTGATCAGCAGCCCCGCCGCCGTCAGCGCCATCATCAGCACAATCAGCCCGCGCTTCTCGAACTTGTCGCCTAAAGGAACAAGAAACATCAGCCCGACCCCGTAACCCACCTGGGATACGGTCACGATAATGCCGACAGCGGCATACGAAACGCCCAGATCTGCGGCAATGGAATCGAGCAAGGGTTGCGGATAGTAATTGCTGGCGACCGCGGCGCCGGTGGCGATGGTCATTAGCCACAGCAAGAACGGGCTCAATGCGCGGCCTCCGGCCATGTCCAGTTTGCAATATCTGTGGTGTCAGTACCGTATTCGTGGGCGTGGGCCACAGCCGCAATACGCTGCTCTTTTAAATATTCTTTAAAGTGGGCGCCGGTATTTTGCAGCCGGGGCACATGGTCAATGGCATCAATTGCCAGGCTGTAGCGATCAATGCCATTCTGGATGGCAAGCTCTAGCGGCGTGTTGATATTGCCTTTTTCGCGGTAACCCCGTACGTGAAAACCGGCATGATTGGTGCGACGGTAAACCAGCCGGTGGATGAGCCAGGGGTAACCATGAAACGCAAAGATAACGGGTTTGTCGCGTGTGAACAGCGCGTCGAAATCGGGGTCGTTAAGGCCGTGCGGGTGCGCCGAGGCCGACTGCAGCCTGAACAAGTCAACCACATTAACGAATCGTAATTTCAGGTCGGGCAAATGTTGACGGAGCAGGGCGGCGGCCGCCAGTGCTTCTTGTGTAATGATGTCGCCGGCACAGGCCATGACCACATCGGGCTCATCGTCGGCGTCGGTACTGGCCCAGGGCCAGATACCAGCGCCTTTGGCGCAATGTGCAGCGGCCTCTGGCATATCAAGGTACACCAGGTGGGGTTGCTTGTCGGCCACAATCACATTGACGTAGTCGGTGCTGCGTAGACAGTGGTCGGCCACACTCAGCAGGCAATTGGCGTCGGGCGGCAGGTAAATGCGGGCCACTTCGGCGCTTTTATTGCACACAACATCTAAAAAGCCAGGGTCCTGGTGGGTAAAGCCATTGTGGTCTTGTCGCCATACCAGCGACGACACCAGAATGTTCAACGACGAAACGGGCGCCCGCCATCGTGCTTCCTGGCGTGACTTGTCAAGCCATTTGGCATGCTGGTTCACCATCGAGTCGACAATATGAACAAATGATTCGTAGGTGTTGAACAAACCGTGTCGCCCAGTCAGCAAATAACCCTCCAGCCAACCTTCCAGCGTGTGCTCGCTCAGCATCTCCATGACGCGGCCGTCAGGCGCCAAAAAGCCGCCGTCGGCGTCTTGGGGCAAGGTGTCGGCCAGCCAGGTTTTCGGACTGGCTTCGTAAGCGGCCTGCAAGCGGTTCGATGCGTTTTCGTCGGGGCTGAACAGACGGAAGTTGTCGGGATTGGCGACCATAATGTCGCGCAGAAACGGGCCGAGCGCGCCGGTGGGCGACACCCGGCTTTGCGCATGCCCCTTGAAGGGGACGGCATAGTCTTGAAAGCCTGGCAGCTTAAGGGGCTTGCGCAAACGCCCGCCATTGGCGTGCAGGTTGGCCCCCATGCGTCGGTCGCCTTCCGGAATGAGCGCCAGTACGTCGGGTACGGGGTGGCCGTCGTTGTCGAACAGCGCTTCGGGCGCGTAACTTCGCATCCAGTCTTCCAGCGCGGCCAATTGCCCCGGGTTGTTATGCACGTCGGCCAGCGGTACCTGGTGCGAACGCCACGACCCTTCGATGGCATGGCCATCCCAGTTTTTCGGGCCGGTCCAGCCCTTTGGCGTACGCAACACAATCATGGGCCACCGCGGCCGATGAACCACTCCGCTGGCGCGCGCCTGAGTTTGTGCCTGTCGAATACGGGTAATGCATTGTTCGAGTGCTTGCGCCATTTCCCGGTGCATCGTCGTGGGGGCGTCGCCCTCGACAAAACAGGGTTCCCAGCCGTAGCCGCGAAACAACTGCTCAAGCTCTTCTTGGGAGATGCGCGCCAGCACGGTAGGATTCGCTATCTTGTAACCGTTCAGGTGCAAAATCGGCAAAACCGCGCCGTCGCGAACAGGGTTCAAAAACTTGTTGCTGTGCCACGCGGTCGCCAGAGGCCCGGTTTCGGCTTCGCCGTCGCCCACAACCGCCGCGACAATCAGGTCAGGGTTGTCAAAAGCGGCCCCAAAGGCATGCGACAGGCAATAGCCCAGTTCGCCGCCCTCGTGAATGGAGCCAGGGACTTCGGGGGTGCAATGGCTGCCTAACTGACCGGGGAATGAAAACGCCCGGAACAGGGCTGCCATACCAGAGGCGTCGCGGCTTTTGTCGGGGTAGACGTCGGTGTAACTGCCTTCAAGCCAGGTTTGTGCCAGCACTGCAGGCGCGCCATGGCCTGGGCCCGACAAATAAATCATGTTCAGATCGTGTGCCTTGATAATGCGGTTCAGGTGCGTCCAGATAAAGGTCTGGCCTGGGCTTGAGCCCCAGTGGCCCAGCAGCCGCGCCTTGAGGTGGCCGGGTGCCAGCGGAGCCTTGAGCAGCGGGTTGTCCTTCAGGTAAATCATGCCCGCACACAAATAGTTGCTGGCACGCCATAGTGCATCAAGATAGTTGATGTCGGCTTGTGTCAGAATGTTATTATTCATGGGTGTGGTAGACATACTTCACGGCTCCGCATTCAAAGTCCGCATAGAGCAAGGGGTTCAGCCAGAGTTTACCTTGCCTGAAAACGTTTGCAGCAAGGTGTTTTTTTATTGCATTTGTATACAACTTTCGTTACGATAAAACGGCTTAATGAACCTTAAGACGACTGAATTTTCGTAACGCGGTTCAACAAGCCCGACTTCCAGACGGCCTAGCCCACGCTGTCAGAAGGAGACTTAAATTACTAACATCGCCATTGTGGCCCGTAACACCCTGCTACGTACGGGCGTCTTGCAAATCCTCTCCGACGTCGTGCCTAACGTGTCGTTGCAGGGCTTTGCTTATAGCGACCTCGACCGCCATCCCGATCCAGCGGTCCGTTACGACTTGTTGTTGTTATCCATCGCATCTCACGAACGTCAAACATCGCTGGTTCTGGCCAGTTTGAAGGCTTTTGCGCCTCAAAAAATCGTGCTTATGGCCGAGGGCCAGCCCGACCGGTCCGCCATCGAAAAGCTTCCGCAGCAAGTTGTAGGTTATATCGACAAGTCTGCGCCACCCGAAGTGTTCATTGCAACGGTACGCAGGGTGCTCGAAGGCAAAAGCGGCTTTCCGTGGCCTGTCACTACTGCAACGCACGATGTCGTTTCATCTATCAATGCGCCAGTGCGCGAAGTTTTGCGCGATACTCCCCCCTCGCAGCCTTCCTCGGGCAGTCTGCCCGTGTCGTCTATTTTTGCCTTGGGGGTCGCTGCACGATCGGCGCCCGATTCCGAATCCGACTTGCTGGGCCTGACACCGCGCCAATACGAAGTGCTGGTATTGCTGTCACGCGGACACGCGCTTAAATCGGTATCGCGCCTGCTTAATATTTCGCTGGGAACAACCAAAGCCCACACCGAGGCCGTTTACCAGCGCCTTGGCGCCCATAACCGCAACGAAGCGGTTTATATCGCCCGAGCCAAAGGCGCACGGCTCGAGTGGGAGCCCGAACCGGTTAATACTCGGGCTAAATCCATCGCCTGACCACGGTCAGGCTTTTTTTTGCCCCTGTCGTCTCATCTGGTTTTGGCAACACAGCAGGGCGTCATCATATATTTGGCTTAGTCTGTGTGCGCGTGCCTAAGGCACACTAATGGCGACGACCCGGGGTTGCGTCTGCTTGCGCCGGGGCGCGCATCGCAACGCTTTGAGCTGCCCACCGGGCAATGTCCAGGCCCAACTGCCGGGTGGCCTCACCGAAGGTTGCAATCACTGAATCAAAGCCAGCATCGGGTACTGGCTTTGAGATTGCAAATGACTGGCTCGCTATAACCTTGTTGTCGAAAGTGTCGACCAATGTGGCATCGATGTGAACGAGCACGCGGCGGGGGTTGCTTGCGGCGTCAACCTGAAAGGCGTGCAGTTCACCACCCAATTGA
This sequence comes from Pusillimonas minor, assembly GCF_014237865.1. GTDB lineage: Bacteria > Pseudomonadota > Gammaproteobacteria > Burkholderiales > Burkholderiaceae_B > Neopusillimonas > Neopusillimonas minor. Next base: position 197,495 of record NZ_JACJUU010000003.1, on the reverse strand, counting down.
TACCGCGAAGACACATTGGCATCGTCGGTGGTGACGGCTTGCCATTGCTGCCCGTTCTTTAACGCTTGCGACACGTGGTTTCGCACAATGCGCGGTGCTGCGTCGTACCAGCGCACACCCTGGAAGGCCATGACCTGATAAGGCGCCTGCGACACCAGAATACGTGTACCGTTCAAGGTGGGACTCGCCGCCGGCGTATTAATGCGGATCGATGCAAATTCGGTGCGCGATGGGTTAGGCGAGATCAATGACGACTTGCTTGCTGCACCGACGCCCGACGCTGGATTTGCCGCAGCACTGTTTTGCGACGATGCGTTTGAAGCTGGCAGCGGTAATTGGTAAACGGTAACGGGTGCCTGTTCAGGAAGCACCGAACATGCTGTCAGTAGGCCCGTTGCAATAGACATAAAAAACAGGGGCAAGAAACGGTTTCGCTTCATGGTGCAACCTCTTTAAGTGATTCAGCGCCAAGCAGATAACCCGCAGGGTTGTCGTCGAGTTTGCGCAAGTTATTACGCAGTGCGGCCAGCGTCATACGCAGCTCTTGCAAGGTTGGCCCCAATTCATTCAAACCTTGCAGCCCGGCCGAGACTGCGCCCTGGTTTGACTGCACCAACTGCGCCACGTTGGCCGCAGCTGCGTCGACAGACGCCAGCGCCGCCCGGGCCTGTTGCATAGAGGCCGTCCCTTCAACACGAATAAGGCGATCGGCGGTTTGCAAGGTCGTTGTAAATTGCTGCGTTGCTGCTGTCAGCGTTTTAAGCAACGTCTCAATATCACCGCGGTTATCGGCCAACGCGCCGGAAACCGCTTCAAGGTTTTGAATGGTCCGGGTGAAACTGTCGGCGTTTTGTCCAGACAAGAACTTGTTGGCATTGGTCATCAGTTCGGCCATCCCGGTGACCAGAGAATCGCCGTTTTGCATAAACTGCGCAATGGGGGAGGGCGTTGCAATAATTTCCGGGTAGTCTTGCCCCGGCTTTGCCTTCAGTAAGGGGCTGCCGGGTTCGCCGGAGCTGAGCGCCACAACCGAAATGCCTGTGATGCCTGCCAGCATCAATCGCGCTCGGGTGTCCGTCTGAATAGGGATGGCGTCCTGAATGGTGATGATTGCCCTGACATTACGCACGTCGCTCGGGTCAAGCGACAAGGCGGAAACCTCGCCGACCTTAATACCATTGAACTGTACCGAACTGCCGCGCGACAGGCCCCGGACGGGTTCGTTGAAGATCACCGCATACGTGGCAACGGCGGTATCTTTACCGTACTTGCCCAACCATAAAGCGGCAATCAAGCCGGCGGCAATCACCACCAGCGTAAAAAGTCCGATCAAGACGTGATGCGCACGAGGTTCCATAATTCAGGTATCCGTAACAGCCTGGGCGGCGTTCTTGGCCGAACGGCCGCGCGGCCCATGAAAGTAATCTTGTACCCAGGGGTCGTTGCATTGCTCGACCACGGGTAATGTGTCGGCGACCAGTACCTTGCGTTGTGACAATACCGCCACGCGGTCGCAAATGGTGTACAGGGTGTCCAGGTCGTGGGTGACTAAAAATACGGTCAAACCCAGCGCGTCTCGCAAGGTCAGCAGCAACTGGTCAAACGCGCCGGCGCCAATCGGGTCCAGCCCGGCGGTGGGTTCGTCAAGAAATAGAATTTCGGGGTCAAGCGCAAGGGCGCGCGCCAGTGCGGCACGCTTGATCATGCCGCCCGATAACGACGCCGGGTACTGGTCGGCCGATTTGGCCGGCAAGCCAGCCAAGCCGATTTTCAGGCGAGCCAGGTGCTCGGCGCGCGACCGACTGAGGCCCAGGTGCTCGATGAGCGGCAGAGCGACGTTTTCCAGGACGGTTAACGAAGAGAACAGGGCGCCGCGCTGAAACAGCACGCCAAAACGGCGCTGCGTATGCGGCCGGTTGGCAGAAGGCCCGTAAACTTCAAGTCGGCCCACTTGCACGGAACCGGCTGCAGGGCGCTGAAGCCCGACAATGGTGCGTAACAGCACCGACTTACCCGACCCGGAGCCACCCACAACGCCAAGAATCTCGCCTTTGTACACATTAAGGTCAAGCGCCTGGTGCACAATGTGGTTGCCAAAGCGGTTTGTAACGTCTTTAACCTCAACGATAATTTCGCGTGACGTCACCAGCCCATCTCCAGAAAGAACATGGCGGCAATGGCATCAACCAGAATGACCACAAAAATAGATTGCACCACAGCCGAAGTCGTGTGCTCGCCTAACGACTGTGCGCTTCCCTTGACCTTGAAGCCCTCAAGGCAGCCGATGATGGCAATAAGGTAGGCAAAAATGGGGGCCTTGGCCATGCCCAATGCAAAATGCCGCAGTTGTATGTCGCGCTGAAAAATCGACATGAACATGGAGGGTGAGATGTCGAGTGCGACGGCGCATACCAGCATGCCGCCCAAAATGCCGCTGACCATGCCAATAAATGTCAGCAAGGGCAGGGCAATAAGCAGCGCAATAATACGTGGCAGCACCAGAAGGTTTACCGGGTCCAGCCCGGTCATGCGCAAGGCATCGATTTCTTCGTTGCCTTTCATCGAGCCCAATTGGGCGGTAAACGCGCTGGCCGTTCGCCCGGCCATTAGAATTGCAGTCAGCAGCACGGCAAATTCGCGCAAGAAAGAGAACGCCACCAGGTTGATGGTAAACACCGACGCCCCAAAATCGGCCAGAATGGTAGCGCCCAGAAACGCCACTACTGCACCCACCATAAATGTCAGCAGCGCAATAATCGGGACGGCATTGAACCCGGTTTGCTCCAACTGCGCAACAACAGCCGTCACGCGCCATGTTTTAGGGCGAAGACACGTGCGCGCCAGCGCCTCGAATGTCACCCCCATAAAGCCCAGCAGGTCACGCGCCTGATGCACCGTCTTTTCGACAGAAGCGCCGACACGCGCAAGAACTTCGTGCGGCGTCGAGGCGGGTTTGGGTTCGGGCGCATCGGGAATATCAAGCGAGGCCTGCACCACGGCGCGCAGCAAGGCCTGTCGCTCGGGTGACAGCGCATTGAACACGTCGGGATGATTACCCGCCAGGTCGACAAGTAATTGCGCGCCCGAGGTATCGAGTGCCGTGATACCCGACATGTCGATAACAAGAGGCTCACCACGCGAAGCCTGCGATTTGATGCAGTGCGGCTTGTGCTGCGCAACGGCCTCGTACAGATCGTTGTAGTGCTCAAGCGTCCAGTCTCCCGCAACCACCAGGCAGGCAGTCTGGCCATGCGGTTCGAAGCGGAGTTGCGGGGGCTGGGGGGTATGTTGTGTCAATGCGCTACCGGGGTATCCCCGGAACGCCAAGGCTAGGCGGATACGGGGTGTGAACCAATGGCGGTCAGTTCTCGATGGATCGCCGCTTTTTCAAGCTTGTCGATGGGCATGTTAGCAAAAAGCGAGATACGGGTGGAGATCTGTCGAAATATTTTGTCGAACACGACCCGCTTTTGTTCGTCGGTGCCGATGGCTGCTGCCGGGTCTTCAAACCCCCAGTGTGCCGAGATGGGGTGCCCCGGCCAAATGGGGCAGACTTCGCCGGCCGCGTTGTCGCATACGGTAATGATGAAGTCCATTTGTGGTGCATCGGGCGCAGCGAACTCGTCCCAGCTTTTACTGCGCAAGGTACTGGTATCGTAACCCAGCGATTTGGCCTTTTCGAGTGCAAAGCGGTTGACCCCTTGGCCCGGCATGCTGCCGGCACTGTAGGCCTTGAAGCGGCCATGCCCCATGGTGTTAAGCAGGGCTTCGGCCATAATGCTGCGCGAAGCGTTGTGCGTGCACAGAAAGAGTACGTTGTAAACCTTGTTTGTCATGGTGATTGCGTCCGGAGTAGGGGTACAAGATAAGTCGTCGGCGCATAAGTCTGACGACAGGGGAATACATGGGTTACCGTTACAGCAGTTTTCGGTCAGGTAAGACAGCAGGCCGGTCATGGCCGCGTAACGGGCCGAGTAAAATACAAACCGGCCTTCTTGTCGCGCATCAAGCAAACCGGCATTCACCAGTTCTTTTAAGTGAAAGGACAGCGACGAAGGCGAGTTTTTGGTCAACCGGGCCAGTTCTCCGGCGGGCAGCCCACCTGGGCCTTTTTGTACCAGCAGGCGGTAAACTTCCAGCCGCGACTCGTGCCCGAGAGCCATTAAAGCCTTGACAGCGTCTTTGATATCCATACATTGACTCTTTCTTTTTAACGTTTCAATTATAATTGAAATTTCGAAACAACCAAACAGGAATCTGATCATGTCGAACGTCACGATTTACCACAACCCCAAATGCGGCACTTCACGCAATACGCTGGCCTTGATACGTCATGCCGGTATTGAACCCAATGTTGTGCTTTATCTTGAAACACCACCTGCGCGTGAAACCATCCAGAAAATGGTGGCCGATGCCGGGCTCACGCTGCGCGAAGCCATGCGTGAAAAAGGCACGCCTTATGCCGAACTGGGACTAGACAAACCAGAGGTATCGGATGAACAGTTGCTTGACGCCATTGAAGCCCACCCGATTCTTCTGAACCGTCCGTTTGTTGTGACAGAAAAGGGCACGCGCTTGTGCCGCCCGTCTGAAGTTGCACTGGACATACTGCCGCCGATGCCGGCCAGGCCGTTTGCCAAAGAAGACGGCACACCCATGCTCGACGCGCAGGGTCGGCTTATTACAAAGTAATGGCCATGACGTACTACATCCCTGAAGATTTATCTCTGCCCAATCTGGATGAAACGCGTTTCCTGCGACCTGATTCCGACCGTTTGCAGGTGACCAATGCCAGCCATCATAAGCCGCGCATTTTGCTGTTGTACGGATCGTTGCGGCCAAGATCATTCAGCCGGTTGCTGGTTGAAGAGGCCGCACGCATTCTTGTGCACTCAGGCGCCGACGTACGCATTTACAACCCGGCCAATTTGCCGTTGGCCAACAGCGTGCAGCCAGAGCATCCCGAAGTGCAGGCATTCCGGGCGCTGTCATTGTGGTCTGAAGGGCAGGTGTGGTGCAGTCCGGAAGTCCATGGCAGCGTGACCGGTTTGTTCAAGAACCAGATAGACTGGTTGCCACTTGAGGTGGGCAGTATCCGCCCCACGCAGGGTCGCACGCTCGCGGTCATGCAGGTCAGCGGGGGTTCGCAGTCGTTTAATGCTGTAAATTCGCTGCGCGTGCTGGGCCGCTGGATGCGCATGGTGACCATTCCCAACCAGTCATCGGTGCCCAAGGCTTATCAAGAGTTCGATGACAACAACCGCATGAAGCCTTCGGCGTACTACGACCGGGTGGTTGATGTGATGGAAGAGCTGATGAAATTTACGTTGCTGACACGCGATCGGTCAAATTACCTGACCGATCGCTATAGCGAACGCAAGGCCATCGAAAATATGGCCGTCGACCAGCTTTAAGGCCAGCGGCAACTGTGATTACGTTGTAAAAACAGCGCTGTGTCTGTTGGCGCATAAACAGCCGTATTTGACCTTAAATATAAAAATTTTCGCCGTCACGAACGACGGCGAAAATCGCCTGCACCTGTACTAACGTTATGCCATGGCCACGCGGTTATACCAATCGCGGCTGCGGTTAATCGTGCGCACCAGCCAAAGCATCACCGGAACCTCGATCAGCACACCCACCACAGTCGCCAGAGCCGCGCCCGAGTCAAAGCCATACAAGACAATAGCCACGGCAACTGCCAGTTCAAAGAAATTTGATGCGCCGATCATGGTCGAGGGGCCGGCGACATCGTGCCGCACCTTCAGTTTACGGTTCCAGACATACCCCAGGCCCGCAATAAACAAGGTTTGCAGCAAAATGGGGACGGCCAGAATGGCGATGATGAGCGGTTGCTCGATAATGGCCTGGCCCTGAAACGAAAACAGAAGCACCAGCGTCGCCAGTAACGCCACAATGGAATAAGGCCCAATTTGTGCCAATGCCTGGGCAAAACCTTGCTGGCCACCACGCTTGATTAGCCAGCCGCGCAGTGCCTGGGCAATGGCCAACGGGATAACGATATACATAACCACCGACAACGTCAGCGTATCCCAGGGCACAGGAATCGATGAAACGCCCAAAAGCAGAGCAACAATAGGCGCAAACGCAAACACCATGACAAGATCGTTAAGTGCAACTTGCGTCAGCGTAAAGTTGGCGTTGCCCCGGCATAAATTGCTCCATACAAACACCATGGCCGTGCAGGGTGCGGCCCCCAGCAAAATCAGCCCGGCCATATAACTGTCAAGCTCGTCAGCAGGTAACCAGGGGGCAAACACCACCTTGATAAAAAACCAGCCGAACAATGCCATGCTGAAAGGTTTGATGGCCCAATTGACGGCCAGTGTGACGCCCATGCTGGCGCGCTGGTCATACACTTCGCGCAGGGCACCAAAGTCAATTTTCATCAGCATGGGGATAATCATGATCCAGATCAGGACACCGACCGGGATATTGACATGCGCAATCTCCATGGCCCCTACGGCTTGCGCAGCATTTGGCCAATACAAGCCCAGCAGGGTGCCCGCAATAATGCACAGGGCTACCCAAACGGTAAGGTAGCGCTCAAAAAAACTAATGGGTGCGCCGGCGGCTTGTTTGCCGACAACTTCGCATTGGCTGGACATGGGGTTCCTTATCGGGTTTGGCTTTATCAAAGCTAGGGTAAGAAAAAACCTTGGATTAGTATGAGATATGTGGTTTTGCGTTGACGGCGTATTATATATCTGCTTTTCCGCATATGCGGAATTATGTTATTGACGATATACTGACAGCACAGTCTGTGAATGAAGACGGGTGCCGTCTGCATTCATCAAAAAGCATGCGCTTTTTGCCTGTGTGATGTCCATCCGGCGCTGCTGGCCTGCCGCGCATTCTTTGGTCTATCTTCCTTCATTATTCCTTCATTGCCGGCGAATTCTCATCATGATGACCATAGATAACCCCGTGTTTTTCTTTAAATGTCTGGGCGATGAAACCCGGTGCCGGATCATGCTTTTACTGGCCGGCGAAGGCGAACTGTGTGTGTGCGACCTGACTGAAGCCCTGGCTGAAGGCCAGTCTAAAGTGTCGCGTCATCTGGCGCAATTACGTCACTGCGGGTTGCTTGAAGACAGGCGAGACGGCCAATGGGTGTACTACCGTGTAGCCCCAAGCTTGCCCGATTGGGCGACGGTATTGTTTGCCCGGTTGCGTACCGACTACGCCCAATGGCTGGCCGCCGACGCAGCGCGCCTTCAACAATCGCGACAACAGGCCGAATCGGCTTGTTCCTGATGAAAACCTTGTTCTTTCGTATTCCATAATTCGCATAATGTATATTATGTAAAGTCAACAAAACGGAAGCACCCGAACACTTCCAACGCGAGACATTACACTTTACTGCGCCGGGCCTGCACATACACAACCCAGCCTTATTACGCTCTTCGTCGACGTCTTCCTGGCGCGTGGGCAAGGTCTCTACCCCGCCGTTACGCTGCAGGCGCTCGGCCAGTTGCCCCACCGGCATGGCTCGCGCGAACAAGTACCCCTGAAACTCATCGCAAAAGTTACGCTTCAAGAACCAGTACTGCGCAGCGGTTTCAACCCCTTCGGCGACAACCTTTAAATTAAGGTGATGCGCCAGGCTGATGATGACTTTGCTGATGGCAGCGTCGTTACGGTCGCTGGCGATTTCTTTAACGAAAGAACGGTCAATCTTGATTTTGTCGACGGGTAGATTTTTCAGATAGCGTAAGCTGGAATAACCCGTGCCGAAGTCGTCTACCGAGATCTTGATACCCAAAGCCTGCAGGTTACGCAGTTTGCTAATAGTGTCATCAACCTGCTCTAACAGTACACCTTCGGTAATTTCCAGCTCAAGGCTGTCGGCGGGTAAGTCGAGCACCTTGAACGAGGACGAAACCGGGCCAATGTAAGACGACCTGGGCGCGCCGGGTAGCCGAGCCAAATGGCCAGCCCTGGGCGAGGACTTCGGGGTACAAAAGTTCGAATGGGGTGCCGGCCACCGCGTCCGGTGCGTGGCCGCTCCAGTCGGTCATCCAGCGGTTGATATGTTGAACAACACCATTGGCGTCGACCACCACAACTGCCACTGGCGTGTTGACGTCGAGCACATTGTCGAGACCCTGCATGCAAACTACCTGCGGCTGTTTAAACGGGTGAAGCCGTGTCGTCGCGTGTTGCCTTCTTCATGCGATACAGGCCTTCGTCGGCCTGCTGAAGCAGTGTGGGCATGTCTAGCCCGTCTTGGGGGTAGTAGGCAATGCCCAGACTGGCGCCAATGCCGACCGTCTGCCCGCCAATAATAAACGGTTCGAGCATGGCGCGACGGATCTTTTCGAGAACAATTTTGCCGCCCTCTTCTTCGGCGACTTCGGGCAACAGCAATACAAACTCGTCGCCACCGATGCGGGCGACAGTATCGGACGCCCGAACGCACAAACAAAGCCGCTCGGCCACTTGTTTTAACAGTTCGTCGCCAAACACATGGCCGTAGGTGTCATTGATGGCTTTGAAGCGGTCGAGGTCGACAAAGACCAGTGCCAGGATGGTATCGTGGCGCTCGGCCTGCAGCAGGGCGCGATTGCCGCGCTCGATAAGCAGGTTGCGGTTAGCGACGCCCGTAAGGTCGTCGTGCCAGGCCATTTGTTGCAACTGCATTTCGTATTCTTTCTGGCGTGAAATATCGGAAAACACGCCGACATAATGCTTGACCCGTTGGGTATTGGGGTGACGGATGGCACTGAGCGTCAGCACCGTCGGAATAATTTGACCGTCGGCGCGTTTGGCCCAGGCTTCGCCTTTCCATTGGCCGTCGGTCTCGACCGTACCCACGGCATTGCGGAAGAACGATTTGTCGTGCCGACCTGAGGGTTTATGAATAAGGCCCAGAAACCATTCACCGCTGGCCTGTTCTTTGGTATAGCCGGTAATTTGTGTAAAGGCCGGGTTGACCGAAATGATGTTACCGCGGTGATCCATAAGCACCAGCGCGTCGCCGGCATGCTCGACGGCCGCTACCGTTAAGCGCAAGCTTTCTTCAAGCAATTTCTGGCGAGTAACGTCGATCCATTGGCCCAGCAAGCAACGTTGGCCATTAAAGTCAATGATTTCAAGGTTAATGAGCAAATATGACTCTTTACCATTGATTTCGGTGTGCAGTTCGAAGTCGCGCACTCGGCCTTGCGCATGCACTTGCGAAATGAGTTCGTCGCGGCAGCGATTGGGTGGCCATAGTCGCACTTCGCTGGTGGTGCGCCCCACAATCTGATCTAGTCGCAAACCCATAACACGCATCATTTCGTCATTGGCGTCAAGGCACAAGCCGGTGTCGTAACTGGTAATTAGACTGGGAATGGGGCTGTTGCGAAAGGCGATTTCCCAGCGCTGCTCAGACTGTCGAGCGCGTTCGGCCGCCTGTTTTTGTTCGGTAATGTCTTGAATGGTGCCCGTTATACGTACCGGCTTGCCAGAAATATCGAACCGCCCCTGAGCTTGGACCAGCATATGCCTGACGTGCCCGTCTTTGTCGATAACCCGATACTCGACAGTAACAATGGGGTGCTGCTGGCGCTGCGCCCCGGCAATCATGGTTTGCAAATGCGAGTGGTCTTCGGGGGGCACAATGCCATACAAGGCATGCAGGTCGCGCGGCAACGACTCGGGGGTTAAGCCCAGCACGGCGGCGGTATCCAGGTTGCCATGCAGTTGCAGGTTGACCAGATTCAGTTCCCAGTAAGCCATGCGTGCAATGCGGTGGGCCTCGGCCAGCTTGGCGTTGTTGTCGTAAAGTTGCTGCTCAAGGTGGCGCGCTTCGATGAACTGCCCGATGTCGCTGCTTAACGCCCTGAAAAGGCCTAATGCGTGGGCATTGCAAACCCGGGGGCTGCGGCTGAACAGTTCGAGGACACCATAGATTTTATCGCCGACCATGAGCGGCAGCCCCATGGCCGAGGTCAGCCCCAGCGCCATCGCCTGGCGGTTGCGCTCCCAGCAGGCATTGGGCGCAATTTGTTCAATAAAAATCAGTGCGCGCCGCTTTTGGGTTTGGTGGGCCAGGCACGCGTCAAGGTCGAGCTTTGGGTCTTGCGACACCTGCAAAAAGTTGGCCGCGTCAAGCGCCGGGTGATGCCAGGCACACTGGAACTTGAGGCCGCCCGGTGTGTTTAACCACATGACGCCCAGGTCCCAACCATCGCCACGTACCACGCGTTCGAGCGTGCTGGTTAAGCCCTGCCGCAAGCCATGCGCGCCCGATAGCGCTTGCACCACGTCGTACAGCAGCTGCAAGCCTTCGGCCGATGGGCCGGCCTGAAGCCGTGCGATCGCCTCGGCACCCAGGGCGTGTTCCTGAACTTGATCGGGCGGGGCATTAACCATTTATGTTCCAGTAATTTGGCGCAAAGCAAGCCATAGCTATAGGTGTCGCTGAGCCCTTGCTGATGACAAAACTTATAGCATAGGTTGCTTTAGGCACAATCGCAACAATTTGTTAAATGCATCGAACCCCACCTAGGGCAAACCCTTAAGCTAATGTGGCCTCCCGTCAAACGGCTGATGTAATGTCGCAACCCTGCTTTCGCCCTTAAACGTTTGCAACCGCGCCAGGTGCTGTTCCGGGCGGGTCAACCGTTTGCCAATGTTTATCTGGTACGCACCGGCTACCTTAAAACGGTACGCCACACCGACACCACCCACGAGCGTGTATTGCATTTTCCGATGATGTTCGACTGGGTAGGGCTGGAAGGCATTGGCCTGGGCAAGCATGGCTACGATGCGGTGGCCCTGACGCACACCGAACTGGTTGCCCTGCCCTTTAACGGTTTACTGGATGCTGCAAGACAAGACGCTCAGATTGAGCGTGCACTGTACGAAGCCTTCAGCCTGGCGCAAAGTGCACACGAACGCGATGCCGATTTGATGACGGTTATCGGGGCCGAGCAACGCGTAGGACGGTTCCTGGCATTGCAAGCCCATCGTCACGCCCGGCGCGGCTTACCCGCGGGGGCCTTTGAGTTGCCCATGACCCGAAGGGACATCGGGGCGTTTCTGGGGCTGAGCCTGGAAACGGTGTCCCGGGCATTGTCCTCGCTGGCGGCGCGCGGGGCAATTTGCATCGACCGGCGCACCGTACACATTATCGATGCCCGGCACCTGGCGGCTTGACACGTTTGGCGCCGTCGCCAGTGCAGTTGGCGCCTAATCAATGCTTAATGTTTTAGCACCGTTTCCACCCGCCTTTTTAGGCAGGTCAAGACGACGTGATCCGAACGACACCAGCCCATCGTAGCGGTGCCGAACACGGTAATGTTTGACCCTCATCAAGTTTTTGTTACGCCATCAAACGGTCTTGATATTATTGGCTTATCTTTGGTTGCCAGGCTTTATCTTCTTTGTTGTCACAGCCCTCTGTGCAAACGCTGCGCCTTGACCGCATAAAAAATTATCCGTAGAGTTCAGACTCCACCGAAAACAATATCAACGGAGACACTATGAAACTCACCCGTAAACTGGCCTCGCTGGCCGTCGCCGGCACGCTCGCCTCTTTCTCGCTGGCCGCTCATGCCGACATCAACGTCGGTATTTCTTTGTCCAGCACAGGCCCGGCCGCGGCGCTGGGTGTACCCGAACGCAACACCGTCCCGCTCTTCCCCTCCGAAATCGCGGGCCAAAAGGTTAACTACATCGTGCTAGACGACGCGACCGATGCTTCCCAAGCCGGTAAAAATGCACGCAAGTTAGTTACCGAAGACAAGGTCGATATTTTGTTCGGATCTTCTGCCACACCCACCAGCGTGGCCATGGCCGAAATCGCCAACGAGTACCAGGTGCCTCAAATTGCGGTTGCGCCGCTCGACCTGCCCGCCGACAAAGACAAATGGGTATTCCGTTCACCCCAGCACGTACGCCTTATGGCGGGCGCACTGGTCGACCACATGAAAGCCAACGGCGTAAAACGTCTGGGCTTCATTGGTTACGCCGATGCTTACGGCGAAATCTGGTTGAAAGAAACCAAGCCCCTGGCCGAAGCCGCGGGCATCAAAATGGAAGACGTCGAGCGCTTTAACCGAAACGACACCAGCGTGACAGGCCAGGCCGTAAAACTTGTCGCTGCCAAGCCCGACGCCATTCTGGTGGTTGCCTCGGGTACACCCTCGGTCTTGCCTCAGGTCACACTGCAAGAGCGCGGGTTCAAAGGTCAAATCTATCAAACCCACGGCACGGCAACCAAAGAATTCATCCGGGTAGGTGGTAAAGCCGTCGAGGGCACTATTTTGCCCGTTGGCCCTGTTGTCGTCGCTAGTCAGTTGCCCGACTCGCATCCTTCCAAGCAAGCGGGTATCGACTACACCCGTCGTTACGAAGAAAAATACGGTGCAGGCTCCTTCTCCTCGTTCGGCGCGCAAATTTACGACGCCTATTTGTTGCTGGAAGCCGCCGTTCCGGTGGCACTGAAATCGGCCAAGCCAGGTACACAAGAATTCCGTGCCGCCCTGCGCGATGCGCTTGAGCAGTCAAAAGAAGTCGTCGGGCTGCATGGTGTTTTCAATATGACACCCACCGATCACTTTGGCCACGACGAGCGTGCACGCATGCTGATTCGTGTTGAAAACGGTGATTGGAAACTGATCTCCGACAACAAGTAAACAGGTTGGCTGCGCCAGTGGGCGTGCCTTTGGGCACGCCCGTTTTCATTGGGGTCCCAGGCCCTTTGGCTGGATGGCATCCATTGCCGATGGCACTACTATAAAATGACACCCATTACTAATTTTCAGAGGTCAAAATGAACACGATTCTGGTGCCCGTCGACGGTTCACAACATGCTCTAAACGCCGTCAAGGCGGCCATTACTGCGGCAGGTAAAACCGGCGCCAGTCTTTATGTCATCACCGTGCAAGCCCCCGTATTCACTTCAAACGTCAAACGTTTTGTAGCCCCCGAAACTATCGACGAGTACTACCACGACGAGGGTGAAAAGGCCCTGAAAGACGTGCGCGAGTTGCTGAATACCGAGGGTGTGGCGGCCAGGGTCGAAATTATGGTGGGCCCCGTGGCAGAAACCGTGGTCGAATATGCGCAAAAACACGACTGCGATCTGATCATTATGGGTACACGCGGCATGGGTGCGGTGTCAAACCTGGTGTTGGGCTCGGTGGCCACCAAAGTCATCAGCTTAAGCCCGGTGCCGGTAATGCTGGTTAAATAACCGCTTAAGCCGGCTAAGGCTCGTAACGTTTATTTTCGGGCCCGGTCATTGTTGCCGGGTCTACCCACCTGTCGTACTGGTCGGCTGTCAAGTATCCCAGGGCCAATGCGGCCTCGCGCAACGTGCTTGATTCGGCATGCGCTTTTTTGGCAATGGCTGCAGCCTTGTCGTAACCAATATGAGTGTTAAGGGCGGTAACCAGCATTAAATTTTGCGCCAGGTTGTGTTGTATTTGGCCCATATCGGGCGCCAGCCCGACGGCGCAATGCGTGTTAAACGCCTGGCAGGCATCGCCCAACAGCTGAACGCTTTCAAGCACATTGTGCACCATGACCGGCTTGTACACATTAAGCTGGAAATTGCCTTGCGTGCCGGCAAATGCCGTTGCCGCGTCGTTGCCAAATACTTGCACGCAAACCATCGTCAAGGCCTCGCATTGGGTGGGGTTGACCTTGCCGGGCATAATTGATGACCCGGGCTCGTTTTCCGGGATCTGGATTTCGCCAATACCGCAACGCGGACCGCTGGCCAGCCAGCGCACATCGTTGGCCATTTTCATCAGGCCGCCAGCCAGCGTGCGCAGTGCGGCCGATACGTCAACCAGGGCGTCGTGTGCCGCCAATGCAAAAAATTTGTTGGGCGCCGACCTGAATGGCAACCCGGTTTCTTGGGCAATATACGCAGCGGCTCGGTCGCCAAATTCTGGGTGGGCGTTCAAGCCTGTGCCGGTCGCCGTCCCGCCAATGGCCAAATCATAGATACCTTCAAGCGCACGGTTAACGACAGCAAGGTCAAAGTCGATTTGGGCCACCCATTGGCCTACCTCTTGCCCCAAAGTAATGGGCGTTGCGTCTTGCAGGTGCGTACGGCCGACTTTTACGATGTCTTTGAATTCGGCAGATTTTTGCGCCAGCGTATTGCGCAGACTTTGAACAGATGGGATCAAGTGCTTGGTTACTTCAGACGCCACGGCTATGTGCATGGCGGTCGGAAAGGTGTCGTTCGACGACTGCCCCCGGTTGACGTGGTCGTTGGGGTGAACCGGGTGCTTGGTGCCGCGGGCCGCACCGGCAATTTCGTTGGCACGATTGGCAATAACCTCGTTGGCATTCATGTTTGACTGTGTACCCGAGCCCGTTTGAAAAACCACCAGCGGGAACTCGGCGTCGAGCCTGCCCTGTATGACCTCGTCGGCGGCTTGTACAACGAGCTGGGCAATATCAGGCGACAACTCGCCCAAGACAGCATTAGCCTGCGCTGCCGACTTCTTAAGCACACCCAGGGCGCGAATAATAGACGCCGGCCAAACAAACCGCTGCACGCCAATTGGAAAGTGTTCGATAGAGCGCTGGGTTTGTGCCCCCCAATAGTGGGCCTCAGGAACCCTGATTTCGCCCATGCTGTCGGTTTCGATGCGGTACTTGGTCATGCTGCCCCCTGATGTTGAACTGCCTGCTGAGGTTACCCGGGTTCTGCAAACGTTTCGCCCACCATTGCAGGGTGTCGAGCAAACGGTTGGCAAAGCCCCATTCATTATCAAACCATACAAACATATTGGCAAAACGTCCACCATTCAGCCGGGTCTGACTAGTGTCGATAATGGCCGAATGCCGGTTATGGTTGAAGTCTATCGAGGCATGCGGATGGTTGGAGCAGTCGATCAGACCCGGCAGTGTCGTCGAAAATTGTTCGAAATGCCGGTTTAGTTGTGCAACGTCGGTTGCCGATTGCAGTGTAACCATCAGGTCGATGGCAGAGACATTCAGCGTAGGCACCCGGATCGCCTTAGCCTGAACTTTGCCGATAAGTTCGGGCAGCAAGCGCTCGACCCCCCTGGCCAGGCCCGTAGACACGGGCACAATGGATTGCATGGCCGAGCGCGTTCGCCGCAAGTCAGTGTGGTGATAGCCGTCGATAAGCGGCTGGTCGTTCATGACCGAATGCAGCGTAGTTAAAAATGCGTGTTCTATCCCCCAATGCTGATCGAGTTGCTGCAATACAGGCACAATGGCGTTGGTGGTGCACGAGGCGTTAGACACCAGTTGCTCGGCCCCCTGTAACTGCGTGTGGTTCACACCATATACAACCGTGCAATCGACGTCGGTAGCGCTACTTGCCGGGTGCGACAACAATAAACGCGGGCAACCCGCATGGATAAAGCGCATCAGGTCGCCTCGCGTACCGTATTGCCCCGAACACTCAACCACCAGGTCAACATCGTGCGCCCGCCAATCAACGGATTCGGGCTGACGCTCGTGTGTTACGGCAATGTCGATACCATTGACGCGTAAACCCAAGGGGCCGACATCGACCTGCCCCGGAAAAATACCGTGTGTCGAATCGTAGCGCGACAAATAAACCATACTGTCCAGATCAGACGGCTCGTTGATAAGGACGATTTGAAATATGGACTCAAGGCGCGACTCGTAAAGCGCGCGCAAAAAACTGCGACCGATCCGGCCATAGCCATTGATGGCAATGCGTAATACCTGAGACATTGAGATTCAACTAAAAAGTGACTGAAAAACCACCATCGACGACCAGCACATGGCCATTGACGTACGACGCACTTGGCGAGGCCAGGAACACCGCCGCGCCGGCGATCTCGCCGGGCTGCGCCCAACGGCCCAACGGGTTGCGCCCCACCACAACAGGGCCCCGAATCGGATCTGCTGCCAGTTCGCGATTGCTTTCTGTGGCAAAGGTACCCGGGGCAATGCCGTTGCTGGTGACACCGTAGGGCCCGTATTCGACGGCAAGGCTATGCACCATGCCTTGCAGCCCAAGCTTGGCAATGGGGTAAATAGCGTCGCCCGGGCGCGCCAACGGGCCGGCAATAGAAGTTAACGTAATGATGCGGCCGCCCTGCGCCGGCTTAGCCATCATGCCGGCGGCAGCCAGCTTCGATAAATGAATGGCCGCAACCAAATTGACTTGCATCATTTGGGCAATGTCATCAAGGGTTGAGGCCCCCAGCGACTTGCGTATGCGAATGCCAACGTTATTGACCAGGATGTCGGGCGTGCCCACCTGCACCTGCAACTGCTCGTAGGCCTGGCGCTGCCCTTGCAAATCGGCAATATCTTGTACCCAGCCCTGGGCCTGAAAACCCGCACTGCGGATGCGGGCAACAGCGGCCTCGACCCGCGCAATATCGCGCCCATTAATAATCACGGTTGCGCCACTGGCGGCGTATGCGCAGGCAATGGCATAGCCCAGGCCCTGAGTAGAACCCGTAACGAGTGCAAGTTTATTGTTCAAAGAAAAGTCGGGCGCATGCATAATGTGCAAACCTGCAGAAGGTGGCCGTTTTATCGGCCAAAATTGCTGTGTCACCCACAGCAAAAATCTGAATTCAACAAAACAGAAGGATACCAATGAAACTGTATTATCTGCCTGGCGCTTGCCCTCTGGCCACGCAAATTGTGCTCGAATGGATGAAACTGCCGTACGAGCTTCAGGTCGTCAGCCGCGACGAACTCAAACAACCTGCATTTCTTGCACTCAACCCCATTGGCTCGGTGCCCGTGTTTCAAGACGGCGACCTCACACTGACCCAGAGCGTCGCGATTATTGAATACCTGACGGACCTGCACCCGGAATCGGGCTTGCATGGCAGCGATGCGCGTGAACGCGCCGAAGTGCGCCGCTGGTTGAATTTCTGCAATTCCGACCTGCACCGTACGTTCTCGCTGATATTTGCGCCGCAAAATTTCTCGGCCGATGATGCTGGTAAAAACGTTTTGGTCAGCAAAGCTACCGAACGCGTCCAGTTTTTGTTTGGCGTGGCCGACAAGCAGCTCGAAGGTAAAGACTACCTGACTGGCAAGAAGTCAATTGCCGACCCCTACTTGTTCACGATCATGACCTGGGCCAAGTTCAAGCAGGTCGACTTAAGCGCCTACAAAAACCTGGCACGCTTCTTCGACGTAATGGCCAACGACACGGCTGTACAACACGCACAAAAACGTCAGCAAGAAGGTTAATACGTGCGGGGTAGACGGCGGCTTCGCCAGGCGGGCGTTGTCTGCCCGCACACACCCGCACACACCGGCGTGCAATGCATAAAGGGGCCTGTCAGGCCCCTTTGTGTTGATATTGCCCAAGCAACAAGGTAGGCGTGTGACGCCCGTTATACCGATGCAGACACCGAACGTGACTCGGGACGGCCCAGGTTCCACATGAGGGCGCGGAAAGGCGCCAGCAAGGCCAGGTTGACGGCCAGCTTGACGGCCAGATCGCCCACCAGCAGCGATGTCCAGTCGATACCGGTACCGGCAAAGGCGAGGCTGAAGAACAGCACGGTGTCGAGTGTTGCGCCCGCTACACCGCCAATGAAGGGCGCACGCCACCAGGCCTGGTTGCGCAGGCGGTCGAACACGTGGATATCGAGGAACTGGGCAAACAAAAAGGCCAGGCCCGATGCCATGGCGATACGCGGCGTGGCCACCCAGAACGAGAAAATGACCGCAATGATGAAACCGACGGCGGCAACGCGACGCGCGGCGGACGGACCAAAACGGCGGTTAATGAGGTCGGCAACCAAAAAGGCGACGGGATACGAAATAGCACCCCAGGTTAGCCATTGGTTAATGGGGTATTGAACCAGAATGTTTGAGCCGACCACCACAATGGCCATGGCGATAACGGCAATACCGGTCTGGAGTGCCGACATGGGCACATTGATTTTTGAGTTCATTTGGAAAATTCGCGGGCTAGCTCGGAGGCCCGATTATACGCCGCCTGCATGGCATCGTGCACCATCGGCGTAAAGCCCTGTTGCTCAAATACCGAAAGTGCCGCAGCCGTGGTGCCGCCCTTTGATGTCACCCGCTCACGCAGGGTGGCGGGTGATTCGGGTGACAAGCCGGCCAGCTGCGTGGCGCCGTTGAGCGTAGCAAGCGCCAATGCCCGCGACTGCTCGGCCGAAAGCCCCAGCTTTTCGCCGCCAGCTATCAGGGCTTCAAGAAACAAAAACACGTAGGCCGGCCCGCTACCGGACAATGCCGTCACGGCGTCGAGCTGATCATCGTTGTCGACCCAGACGACTTCCCCCACGGCTTTAAGCAATTGCTGGGCCACAGTGCGGTCGGTATCTAAAACACCGTCGAGCGCGAGCAAGCCTGAAATGCCGGCCTTGACCAGGGACGGCGTATTAGGCATACAGCGCACCAACCGTGTCCAGGGCGCGTCGGGCGTACCGAGCCAACGTGCCAGGGTGGCGCTGTCGATACCGGCGGCAATGCTGATGACCAGCGTATCGGGCTTGAGATAGGGGCGGCAGGCCGCTACGGTCTCTTTCATGACTTGAGGCTTGACCGCGAAAATCCAGACCTTTTGCCCGGAAAGTTCGGGCCCCGGCGCTGCCGCTGTACCCACCCCTTGCGCCGCCCAGCGTTCGCGAGTGGCTTCGTCGATGTCAATAACATGGACATCGTTGGCGCCGCAGCGCTTGCCGATAAGACCGGCACCAAGCGCCGAAGCCATATTGCCGCCGCCGATAAACGCCAGCGAAAGTTCATAATTTGAAAACATGATGGAAAGGCCTGTAAGCGGTGATTGGACAGCAAATCAGGGGGCAAAGGATACCATGGGCGCATCGTTTTCGAGGTACGACACGCCGGGCAAATCGCACTGCCGAACGGCACGGATCAGGGCTTCCATCGCTTCGCGACGCGGGAAGCTCTTGCGCCACGCGATGACGACACGACGATCGGGTACAGGTTTGCTGAACGGAATGTAAGTTAACAAGTCGTTGGGCGCACCCGAGGTGGGTAACGAACTGACCGGCAGCACCGTAATGCCAATACCCGCGGCCACCATATGCCGGATGGTTTCGAGTGAAGAGCCTTCGAAACTGCGCTGAATGCCGTCATTGCTGGCCGAGAAACGCGCCAGTTCAGGGCATACTTCGAGTACCTGGTCTCGAAAACAATGACCTGTGCCCAGCAACAGCATGGTTTCCTCTTTAAGCTCGGACGCACTAATGCTGGAGCGCTTCGCCCAGGGGTGCCTCTTGGGAACGGCGACCACAAAGGGCTCGTCGTAAAGCGGACGCACTTCAAGGCCTGTATCGGGAAACGGCAGCGCCATGATGGCGCAATCGATTTCCCCTTGACGCAGCAATTCAAGCAGCCGCGAGGTGAAATTTTCTTGCAGGATCAAAGGCATTTGCGGCGTGATCTCGATTTGCGCCGGTACCAGGCGGGGTAGCAAATATGGCCCTATGGTGTAGATAACCCCCACGCGCAACGGTCCCGCCAGGGGGTCGTGCCCTTGCCGCGCAATTTCGCGCAAATTGGCCGTTTCTTCAAGAACACGCTGCGCCTGCGCAATCACCCGCTCGCCAATCGGTGTCACCGACACTTCGTTGCCGCCGCGCTCGAAAAGCGTGACGCCCAACTCTTCCTCAAGCTTGCGAATGGCCACCGACAGCGTCGGCTGACTGACATAGCATGCGTCTGCCGCCCGGCCAAAGTGACGTTCACGGGCGACGGCAACAATGTATTTAAGTTCGGTGAGCGTCATGTTCGGCTCCGTGTAAAAAACTGCATGAGGGGGACATCAGGTACGCAGAAAATCTTGTTTGCCCCGCATCCATCGGCCCAGGTGTCTGTCGACGGTTTCGGGCTGGGCGGCCAATAATTCGGCGGCAAGTTGCTGGGCCTGTTCTACCAGAGCAGCGTCAGTTTCGAGGCTGGCAAACCGTAGAATTTGCGCACCCGACTGACGGACACCTAAAAACTCGCCTGGCCCGCGCAGGTCAAGATCGCGTCGGGCGATTTCGAAGCCGTCTGTGGTTTCGTACATGGCCCGCAGACGTTGCCGGGCAATGGCCGAGAGCGGGTTTTGATACAGCAGAACACAGACCGATTGGGCGCTGCCCCGCCCCACCCGCCCGCGCAACTGGTGCAACTGCGCCAGACCGAAACGCTCGGCGTGCTCAATGACCATTAACGACGCATTAGGTACATCGACGCCCACTTCGATCACGGTGGTCGCGACCAGCACCTGAATACGCCCGGCGCGAAAATCATCCATAACCTGGGCTTTCTCGGCCGGCTTCATGCGGCCGTGCACCAGGCCCACCGCCATGCCGGCCAGAATCTCGGACAACTGCTGATGCGTATCGACGGCCGTTTGCAATTGCAGGGCTTCGCTTTCTTCGACCAGCGGGCACACCCAGTACACCTGCCGCCCGCGTGCCACCTCTGCGCCGATGTGCGCGGTCAGTTCGTGGCGTCGGGTGTCGGCCAAAAGTTTGGTCACCACTTGCTGGCGCCCCGGCGGCAGTTCGTCAATTACCGACACATCAAGGTCGGCAAAAAATGTCATGGCCAGGGTTCGGGGAATGGGCGTGGCGCTCATGTTGAGCTGATGCGGTATGACGGTATCGGTGTCTGGGCCAAGTTCGCCCTTTTTGCTGAGCGCCAAACGCTGACCGACGCCAAACCGGTGTTGCTCGTCCAGTATGATCAACCCGAGATTGGCGAACGCGACCTTGTCTTGAATAAGGGCTTGTGTGCCCACCACCAGCTGTGCCTGACCGCTTTGAATAGCTTGCGACGCGTCGCGACGCGTTTTCTGGGTCAGGCTGCCGGTTAACCAAACCGTATTTACCCCCAATGGGGCCAGCCAGTCGACCATCTTGTGCAAATGCTGTTCGGCCAGAATCTCGGTGGGCGCCATGATGGCGACCTGGGCGCCGGCAGCAATAGCGTGCGCCGCCGCGATGGCCGCCACCACAGTTTTGCCGCTGCCCACATCGCCTTGCAGTAACCGGTGCATGGGGTGGGCGCGCTGCAAGTCGGCCAGAATCTCATCGACCACCCGGCGCTGTGCCGCCGTCAGCGCAAACGGCAAACGGGCGTGCAAGGCCTTGAGTAGTAGCGTATTTTGGGGCTTAAGTAATGGCGCCCGTTGAGACAGCCGCTGGGCGCGGGCGCGCGCCAGTGACAATTGCTGGGCCAGCAATTCGTCAAACTTGATGCGACGCCAAGCCGGGTGTTCACGTTCGAGCAGATCGGCGGCCGATACATTGGCGGGCGGATGATGCAAGGCGCGAATGGCCTGCGCAAAAGGGACCAGACCGAAGCGGTCGCGAATGTCGTCGGGCAACGTGTCGGATAAATCAGCCGACTCGAGCGCGCGATCGATGAGTTTGCGCAAGGTGGGCTGAGACAACCCCTCGGTGGTGGGGTAAACCGGTGTTAATGCGGCAGCAAGCGCCCCACCGGCAGCGGCGACACGCGGATGAACGATTTCGGGGCCATTGAACCCGGCCCGGACTTCGCCCCGCACCCTGACCAGACGCCCCTTGAACACCTGTTTTTGCTGGCTGGGGTAAAAATGCAGCCAACGCAAAGACAGGCGGCCGGTGTCATCGCCGACCACCGCCACCAGTTGTCTGCGTGGCCGCAGTTGAACTTCGCTGTGCAGCACCGCCCCTTCGACCTGCACCGACTGGCCGGGCTGGGCCGAGCCGATAGGCACCAACTGCGTTTCATCTTCGTATCGCAGTGGCAAATGAACAATATAGTCTTGCGGCGTATGCAAACCAAGCCGCTGCAAACGACGCTCGGTTGCTGACGATGTGGCCACGTGGTTTGGACAGTGTCAGGTATTGACGAAGCAAAAACGTTAAATAACGATTATTGCTTCGACTTCGAACTGTGCGCCTTTGGGCAAACTGGCCACGCCAATGGTGGAGCGGGCCGGGAACGGTTGCGGAATGATGTCGGCCATGATGGCGTTTGCGCTGGCAAACTTGGAGATATCGGTCAGGTACAGGGTGAGCTTGACGATAGAGGCCAGCGAACCGCCGGCGGCTTCGATAACGGCCTGCATGTTGGCAAAGGCCTGCCGAACCTGACCCTCGAAGTTTTCGGACACCAGCTCGCCTGTGGCGGGCTCGAGGCCAATTTGGCCTGACAGATAAACAGTTTTGCCGCCGTCGGTGGCGATAGCCTGTGAGTAGGGGCCTACTGCGGCCGGTGCAGCGTCGGTTTGAACAACGTGTTTTGCCATGATGTGTCTCTGTATAAGTCAACAAGTAACTATCAGAGTTTAAACATCTATAGACAAAATTAACAGCCCCCTACTCTTTTGCTTTACTTTTCTACGAATGCGCGCTCGATGACGTAGTCGCCGGGTTCGCCTACGCCGGGCGAAACGACAAAGCCCCGACTATCGAGCATTTTGCACAGGTCTTCGAGCATGGCCGGGCTGCCGCACATCATGGCGCGGTCGGTTTCAGGATTGAGCGGCGGCAAACCGGTGTCTTCAAAGAATTTGCCGCTTTCAATAACTGTTGTGATGCGACCAGTATTGCGGAACTCTTCACGGGTAACTGTGGGGTAATACACCAGCTTCTCGCGCACCATCTCGCCAAAGAACTCGTTATTGGGCAGTTCGTTCTGGATGTAGTCGGAGTAGGCGAGCTCGCTGACCTGGCGGACACCATGCATAAGAATGACTTTTTCAAAACGCTCGTATACTTCCGGGTCTTTGATAATGCTCATGAACGGGGCCAGGCCGGTGCCCGTACCAAACAGGTAAAGGTGTTTGCCGGGCTTCAGGTCGTCGACGACCAGGGTGCCCACAGGTTTACGGCTCACCAGAACCTCGTCGCCCACTTGCAGGTGTTGCAGGCGCGACGT
Organism: Pusillimonas minor; assembly: GCF_014237865.1. Classification (GTDB taxonomy): domain Bacteria; phylum Pseudomonadota; class Gammaproteobacteria; order Burkholderiales; family Burkholderiaceae_B; genus Neopusillimonas; species Neopusillimonas minor. Next base: position 174,626 of record NZ_JACJUU010000003.1, on the reverse strand, counting down.
TAACGGGCCATTGGGCACTTTAATGCTAAGGAATTCAAGGTTTTCTTCGTAGTTGGCGCTGGCAATACTGTAGGCGCGCATCAGCGGCTTGCCCTCTACTTCAAGGCCCAGCATAACGAAGTGACCATTGTGAAAACGCAGGCCGGCGTCGCGCGTTGTCGTGAATGAAAACAGGGTGTCGTTCCAGTGATGAACGCTGAGGACTTTTTCGGTATTGAAGGCTGCCATGTTGTTTGTACTCGCTAATATATTAATAACGCGGGTGTTAGCTTTAATATTGGTGGGTAGCATAATAGCGCACCAACCAAACAGCTTTTGAATAAGCATATACGAAACATAGTATTATCGTCTATACATTGAATAAAAAAACAACGCATATTTTTAAAAAAATTAAGTGTATACGCTGTATATATACTGGTTAACCCCATTATATGCTAAGCTTTTTGCGAATCATTGTTATTTACAAACGCGTTCTAATCCTACGGAGCACCTTCATGCGTCACACCCGTTCGTTCATGCCTGCCCTGCGCGCTCTGGCGCTGGCTGGTCTGGCAGCCGTCTCTACCGCCGCAGCCGCCAGCGAAGTCAATTTGTATACCACGCGCGAACCTGGTCTTATTCAACCCATTCTCGACGAATTCAAGAAAGATACCGGTGTTACGGTCAATACGGTATTCGTCAAAGACGGCCTGCTTGAACGTGTTCGCGCCGAAGGCGATAAGTCGCCGGCAGACTTGCTTATGGTTGTTGATATCGGCAACCTGATCGACCTTGTACAGGGCGGCATCACCCAACCCCTGAAGTCCGACACCCTGAACAGTGTGATTCCCGCCAATTTGCGCGACCCCGCCGGCCAATGGTATGCCCTGTCGCTGCGTGACCGCGTGGCTTATGTCGCCAAAGAGCTCGACATCAACACCCTTACCTACGAAGACTTTGCCGACCCGAAATACAAAGGCAAGGTTTGCATCCGCTCTGGTCAGCACCCCTACAACACCGGCCTGATCGCCGCCATGATTGCCCACAATGGTGAAGAAGCCACCGAAAACTGGCTGCGTGGCGTCAAAGCCAACCTGGGCCGCAAGGCTGCCGGCGGCGACCGCGACGTTGCCCGCGACATTCTGGGCGGTATTTGCGACCTGGGTATCGCCAACGCCTACTACGTCGGCCGCATGAAAAACGCCGAACCCGGCACTGACAACCACAAATGGGGCGAAGCCATCAAAGTCGTACGCCCGACATTCGCCAACGACAAAAGCAAAGGTACGCACGTAAATGTATCGGGCGCAGCCGTTGCCAAGCACGCGCCCAACAAGGCACAGGCGGTTCAGTTGCTTGAATATCTCGTGTCCGACAAGGCGCAAAATATGTACGCCAATGCCAACTACGAGTATCCTGTGCGCGCCGGGGTTAAACTAGACCCCGTTGTGGCCAGTTTTGGCCCCTTGGTCGTCGACCCGCTGCCACTTGCCGAAATCGCAAAACATCGTCAACAAGCCAGCAAGCTGGTAGATAAAGTTGGGTTCGACCAATAACAGTCCTTTAACCCTATCCGGGGCTGGGCGCACTAAAGGCGCCCAGCCTGTTTATTTGCAGGAAGCCAAGCGCTTGCAGTTGCGTCGTATTTTCTGGAACTCCGATACCGGCTGGCGGCTTGGTGCGATTTTCATTGCGTTGTGCGTTGTCACGCCCATTCTTACCTTGGGCTGGCTGGCTTCACAAGGCTCGCTCAGTCACTGGGCGCATTTGCTTAATTTCGTCATTCCCACGGCATTTGCCAACACGGTACTGTTACTGCTGGGCGTCGGTGTGCTGGTCACGTGCCTGGGTACAGGTGCGGCATGGCTGGTCACGGCGTTTTCGTTTCCCACCCAACGCATTTTGTCGTGGGCCTTGCTGCTGCCTTTAGCAGTGCCCACCTATATCGTCGCGTTCGCCTACCTCGACATCCTTCACCCCATCGGTCCGCTTCAAGGGCTCATCCGCGACATCCTGGGCTACAGCAGCCCGCGCGAATTCCGCCTGCCCGACCTGCGTGGCCTGCCCGGCGCCATCTTTTTGTTGGGGTTCGTGCTGTACCCCTATGTTTATTTGTCTACCCGCGTCATGTTTGCCACCCAGGCCGCCAGCCTCCTCGAAGCCGGCCGTATTCTGGGGTTAAGCGGGCGCGGCGTTTTTCTTAAGGTTGCCCTGCCGCTGGCACGCCCGGCTATTGCCGTAGGGGTAAGTCTGGCGTTACTCGAAACCCTTAACGACATCGGTGCGTCCGAATTCCTTGGCGTGCAAACGCTTACCGTATCGGTCTACACCACCTGGGTCACCCGATCCGACCTGGCCGGTGCGGCGCAAATTGCGCTGGCCATGCTGGCCATCGTCGTTGCGCTCATTCTGCTCGAACGTCACGGGCGCAAGCGGCAACGCTATGCCAACACCCAGCGCATGCGCCCTATTCAACCCAAGCCGCTCAAGGGCACGGCAGCCCTTATCGCCATTGGTTTGGGCTGGGCGCCCATTATTATCGGGTTCATTGCGCCGGCGCTGTATCTGCTTAATCAAACCATCAAGCACCTGCACATTGCCGGTGGCGTATCCAGCCAGTTAATACAAAGCGGTCTCAATACCATTGGTATTGCGTTAGTCGCTACCCTGGTGGTGGTTGTTTGCGGCATTGTGGTCACCTGGGCGGCACGCAGCACCCGAAGCGCTTCGCCCTATGCATTCACCAAACTGTGCGCTCGCGTCTCCACTGTGGGTTATGCCCTGCCGGGCACGGTGCTGGCCATTGCCTTGCTAACGCCAATCAACCTGGTCGACGACGCCATTGCCTGGGTAGCCCAATGGCTGGGCAATACGTCGCCCGGTTTATGGTTGATGGGATCGTCTACAGCCTTGGTCTGCGCCTATGCCATCCGTTTCATGGCCATTTCCGTCGGGGGGCTCGAATCGGGCCTGGCACGCATCCCGCCCTCATTAGAGCAGGCGTCGCGCCTGCTGGGCGAAACAGCTACCGGTACCCTGCGCCGCGTCCATCTGCCGCTGCTGAGACCCGCCATCGGCGCCGCAGCGCTTCTGGTGTTTGTCGACACCATGAAAGAGCTTCCGGCTACGCTGCTATTGCGACCCGTCAACTTCGAAACACTGGCTACCTGGCTGTATGCCGAAGCGGCGCGCGGCACCTACGAAGAAGGTGCCGTTGCCGCCCTTGCGATTGTGCTGGCAGGTTTATTGCCGGTTATTGTGCTGGCGCGCAGTCAATTAAAATCTGGACACTAATCACGCCGCACCCATGTCAGAAGAACTGCTAAAACTTAACGACGTTTCGCTTGCCTACGACACCCCCGAAGGCCTGTTGCCTGTCGTCGACCATTTATCGCTAGGTCTTGAAAAAGGTCATATTGGCTGCCTGCTGGGCGCATCGGGTTGCGGCAAAACCACCGTCTTGCGCGCAATCGCCGGGTTTGAGCCCTTGCGCACCGGCACCATCAGCCTGGGCGCCGTGGTCTTGTCGTCTCCCGGTTTCATGGTCGAACCCCAAGATCGCAATGTGGGCATGATGTTTCAAGACTATGCCCTATTCCCGCACCTGACCATCGAAAAGAACATCGGGTTCGGTTTGCAGCATCTCGACAAACCTGCACGCGGCAAGCGTGTCGAAGAAATGCTTGAGCTTGTGGGGCTAACTGACGTCGCCCGACGCTACCCGCACGAATTATCGGGCGGGCAACAGCAGCGTGTTGCCCTGGCCCGTGCCCTGGCCCCCGAGCCCGAACTGTTATTGCTCGATGAGCCCTTTTCGAACCTCGATGTCGACACCCGCGAGCGTCTGGCCTTCGAGGTGCGCGACATTTTAAAAAGTACCGGCCATACCGCCCTGCTGGTCACGCACAACCAGGCCGAGGCTTTTGCCATTGCCGACCGCATCGGCGTTATGGAAAAAGGCGTCATCGTGCAATGGGACACGCCCTACGGCCTGCATCATCAGCCGGCCAGCGCGTTTGTGTCAGACTTCATCCGCCGCGAAGCCCTCATGGCGCAGCGCGCACAAGCTTACTTGCGCGGCGAGGGCAGTTAAACACACAAGACACCCACCTGAGACGATTGGTTATAAGGCGGGGGGTTACGGCACCGCAAGCTCGAAACCCGTTTAACGTAAATGGGGGTTGGCGTCAGCACCCGAGCCGGCACCACCCTTGCCGGTTTTATTAATAATGGTCATGGCCGATGCAATCATGCCGCCCATATCCGCCAGGTTGGCGGGCAAAATAAGGGTATTGCCTTGTTTGGCCACATTGGCAAACGCATCAACATAACGCTCGGCCACATTCAGGTTTACGGCCTCGATGCCGCCCGGCTGGTTAACAGCCTGCGCAACCTGCGTAATGGCTTTGGCCGTAGCCTCGGCCACCACTAGCACAGCACGGGCCTCCCCTTCAGCCTTATTTATTTCGGCCTGTTTTTCACCCTCAGACCGGGCAATAAAGGCTTCGCGCTCGCCGGTTGCGATATTAATTTGCTCTTGACGACGCCCTTCGGACGCAGCAATAAGCGCACGCTTTTCGCGTTCAGCCGTAATTTGCGCCTGCATGGCGCGCAAAATTTCGGCCGGTGGGGTGAGGTCTTTGATTTCGTAGCGCAACACCTTGACGCCCCAATTTAAGGCGGCTTCGTCGAGTGCCGCAACCACGGCGCTGTTGATCAAGTCGCGCTCTTCGAAGGTACGGTCAAGCTCCATTTTGCCGATGACGGAGCGCAAGGTGGTTTGTGCCAGCTGCGTAATGGCCGAGATATAGTTGGATGACCCATAAGAGGCACGCATCGGGTCGGTGACCTGAAAATACAAAACGCCGTCAACCTGCAACTGGGTATTGTCTTTGGTAATACAGATCTGGCTGGGCACATCGAGGGGAATTTCTTTAAGCGAATGCTTGTAGGCCACGCGTTCGATGAACGGGATGACAAACCCGGCACCGGGCGACAAGGTACGGTCGTATTTGCCCAGACGTTCTATAACCCAGGCATTTTGCTGGGGCACAATGGCAATGGCCTTGATGATGATAATGAAGGCCAGCGCCAGACCGACGATGGTCACAAAGACTGAAAAATCCGGGTCCATGAACATAAAACTACCTTTAAAAAATAGAATGGCTTGCTTTTAGCAACCCTGGATGACGACCGAATGCATCATGCCCCGTCGTCGGGTGCGACGACCAGTGTTGAGCCTTCGATTTCGATAATTCGGTGCCGGCCCGAAACCGGTGAGAAACCCGGGGCCAACCGCGCAGACCACAAAGCCCCGCGATACCGCACATGTGCGGTATCGTCGGCACCCCACGAGGCAATGCTGACGTGCGCCCCGATATCGAGATTGACGTCTTTGTTGCGGGCCGCGTTAACCTCGCGCTTTTTGAGTACATGCGTTTTGCGCAAAACCAGCAAGCCCAACATGGCCACCACGGCCGCCGCCACAATTTGCACCCCCAACCCTGCACCCGCCCAGGCGGCAACCCCGCCTGCAGCCAGGCCCAGCGCAATAAGCAACAAATAAAAAGTGCCACTTAACACCTCGCCAATAAGCGCTACCAATGCAAAGGCAAACCAGAACCACATAAAACACCCCCCCTAAGCTTCTGAATCCGAGGTTGCAACGGCACACAGGTGTCGATGCTACCCACGCCTGTATATTAAAGCCCATTTGCCTGCTTATGCATTGAATTATGGCTTACGCTAACGCTGGGCGCGAAAGCGCTATGCGCCGTTATGTCAGCGCCCAGCCCTCGTGCAACAACAAACTGCATTTGCGGTGCAACCCGCCACCATACCCGGTCAGCCGGCGGCTAGCCGCTACAACCCGATGGCACGGCACGATGACCGATATGGGATTACGCCCGACCGCGACGCCAACGGCCCGGCTGGCGGCCTTGTCGCCTACCGCTTGCGCAACGTCGCCATAAGACACCAACGCACTGTGGGGAATATCAAGCAGAACTTGCCAGACTTTTTGCTGGAATGGCGTACCTTCAAGCTGTAGCGGCACCGAAAACCGGGTAAGCGTCCCGGCAAAGTAGGCGTCCAGTTCTTGAGCCGCCCATTCAAAAATGGCCTGGGCCGGCGCAGTGGCCGTTGTCGGGCCCAGCGCGTTGAGTGCGCCAACATGCCGCTGTGTGACCGAGCCGGAGTTTAAGTTGGCGCGTTGAGCGACCTGATGTGTTTGTCGTCCGGCAATACGGACATTGCGCAGTCCCCTGCCATCGATTTCGCCTGCGGTTGGGTCGGTAATGATGCCGGGTGCTGTTGTGCCTGAAGACGATATACGGCCTACCGGCGGGCAGTCGCGCTGATCGGAAAAATACAGCCCGGTGAGCGCCTGACCGTTGGACGCCATGACAAGCCCCCCAAGCGAGGTGTGCAGGTGTGCGAAAAAGACCGATGATGACGCGCACTTCATGGAAATTGCCTATACTTGTTACTGTACGGTTTGGTTAACCTTGCCCATACCAACCATTATTACTACAGCGTTTATGCGAAAAAAAACCGAAGCCCGCCGCGAAGCCATTTTGACCACCGCGCTCGAAGTCTTTCGTGAAGAAGGTTTCGAAGCAGCGTCAATGTCGCAAATTGCAGCTAAAGTAGGGGGCTCAAAAGCCACGCTTTATAACTACTTTTCGTCTAAAGAAGAACTACTGCTGGCCGCTATGCATCACTCGGCAACGGCACTAGGCCGAGATATTATGGCACTGATCGGTTCTTCGGGCGACCTGCGTCGGCAACTCGAGCGCTTTGCTCAGTCGTTATTGTCCGTATTGGCCGACGAAGACACGCTTAAACTCATCCGTGTCGCTATTTCGGTCAGCGGTCATTCGGGTATTGGCAAACGCTTTTTCGACCTGGGCACCGAAGTGGTTTGGTGCGAAATGGCACAGTTCATGGCTCGACAGGTGGCCGCCGGCCACTTGCAGGAAGAAGACCCCGAAGTGCTGGCCACGCATTTACGCTGTCTGTGCGACATGGACCTGATCGGCAACCTGATGCGGGCCAATAAGCCGCCGACACAAAAAGCGCTCGATGAAAAATCCAGGCTAATCGCCGACCTGTTCTTGCGTACACACGAAAAAAAGCCGCAAGCGAAATAAGCAAACTTAACAGACAAAAAATAAACCCCGCTGCAAAAACAGGGGGGGGTTATCAAGAGTGTAAGACGCCGGGGATACCCCGGCGTTTTACATGCACCGCCAAGCCTTACTTGGCCAGACGCTGCCAGGTATCGACAACGGTATCGGGGTTAAGCGACATCGACAAAATGCCCTGATCGCGCAGCCAGTCGGCCAAGTCGGGATGGTCGCTGGGCCCCTGGCCGCAGATACCCACATACTTGCCCGCCTTCAGGCAAGACTGGATGGCACGGCTGAGCATGAACTTGACGGCGTCGTCGCGCTCGTCGAAGTCGGCTGCCAGTAGCTCCATGCCCGAATCGCGGTCAAGCCCCAGCGTTAGCTGGGTCATGTCGTTGGAGCCGATGGAGAAGCCGTCGAAGTGCTCGAGGAACTGATCGGCCAAAATGGCGTTGGACGGTACTTCGCACATCATGATGACGCGCAGACCGTTTTTACCGCGCTCGAGGCCATGGCTAGCCAACAAGTCGATGACTTTACGGGCCTGGTTAACCGTACGTACAAACGGCACCATGATTTCGACGTTGGTCAGCCCCATTTCGTCGCGTACCTTCTTAAGCGCTTCGCATTCCATGCGGAAGCACTCTTCGAAGTCTTCGGCAAGGTAACGCGACGCACCACGGAAGCCCAGCATGGGGTTTTCTTCTTCGGGCTCGTAGCGCGAACCGCCAACCAGCTTGCGATACTCGTTTGACTTGAAGTCGGACATACGAACGATGACCGGCTTGGGATAAAAAGCAGCACCAATAGTGGCAACACCTTCGGCGAGTTTTTCGACGAAGAAGGCACGCGGGCTGGCATAACCACGCGCCGCCGATTCGACGGCTTTTTTAAGCTCGCTGTCGACGTTGGGGTAGTCGAGCACAGCTTTGGGGTGCACGTTGATGTTGTTGTTAATGATGAACTCGAGACGGGCCAGACCCACACCGGCATTGGGAATTTGCGAGAAATCGAACGCCAGCTGGGGGTTACCCACGTTCATCATGATTTTTACGCCGATTTCGGGCATTTCGCCCCACTGAACCTGTTCGATCTCGGTTTCGATCAGACCGTCGTAGATGCGGCCTTCGTCGCCTTCGGCGCACGATACCGTGACTTCTTTGCCGTTGGCCAGCACATCGGTGGCATTGGCACAGCCCACAACCGCCGGAATACCCAGTTCGCGGGCAATAATGGCGGCGTGGCAGGTACGACCACCGCGGTTGGTCACAATTGCCGAGGCCAGTTTCATGACCGGTTCCCAGTTGGGGTCGGTCATGTCGGTGACCAGAATGTCGCCAGCACGGACCTGGTCCATTTCGGAGATATCGGCCACAACACGGACTTTACCCGAGCCGATTTTTTGCCCGATAGCGCGGCCGGTGACCAGTACCTCGCCGGTGGCTTTCAGGCGGTAGCGCTCTTGAACATCGTGTGCCGCCTGCTGCGACTTGACGGTTTCGGGACGCGCCTGAAGGATATAGATTTTGCCGTCAATGCCATCGCGACCCCATTCGATATCCATGGGGCGACCGTAGTGTTTTTCGATGATGACGGCGTAACGGGCCAGTTCAATGACTTCATCGTCGGTCAGCGAGTAACGGTTGCGCTCGGACACAGGGACATCGACCGTGCGAACAGCGGCACCCGATGTGCGCTCGATGTCGAACTCCATTTTAAGGAGCTTGGAACCAATACGACGGCTGATGATGGGGTAATGACCCGCAGCCAGTGTCGGTTTGAAGACGTAGAACTCGTCGGGGTTGACGGCGCCCTGCACGACTGTTTCGCCCAGGCCGTAAGACGAAGTGATGAACACGACATCGTCGAAACCGGATTCGGTATCGAGCGTGAACATGACACCGGCGCTACCCAAGTCGGAGCGGACCATGCGCTGGATACCCGCCGACAAGGCGACTTCGGCGTGGGCGTAGCCCTTGTGCACACGATACGAAATGGCACGGTCGTTGTACAACGACGCAAAAACGTGACGGACCTTGTCGAGCACGTCGTCGATACCGACGACGTTAAGGAAGGTTTCTTGCTGGCCGGCGAACGAAGCGTCGGGCAAGTCTTCGGCAGTGGCCGAAGAACGTACGGCAAACGAACCTTTGCCATCGGCGTCGAGCTTGGCGAAAGATTCGCGAATGGCTTGTTCGAGCTCGGCCGGGAATGGCGTTTCGATGATCCATTGACGGATTTGTGCGCCGGCATTGGCCAGTTCGCGAACGTCGTCGGCATCGAGTGTGGACAAACGCTGGGCAATGCGGTCGTCGAGGCCGGTTTGCTTTAAGAAGCCGCGGAAAGCGTCGGATGTGGTGGCAAAGCCGCCGGGCACGCGCACGCCCGCGCCAGCCAGTTGGCTGATCATTTCGCCCAGGGACGCATTTTTGCCCCCGACCGAGTCAACGTCCGTCATGCGGAGCTGCTCGAAAGGTACTACATAAGACATAAAGTCACCTTTAAACACTATAGAAGAAAGCTTGTTTGCTTATGGCATAGCGTGAATTGACTTAAAATCTACGCACTAAGCAAACCAGCCTTGCCTTCTTCAAGCCCAAGGCAACACGCAATTGTACCTTTTCCCAACTTTAATGGGCTAGCCTTTGTAATGACTTCTACCAACGTCGAACGCACCGTCTTCATCGTCTCTGACGGCACCGGCATTACGGCCGAAACCTTCAGCCACTCTGTGCTGTCGCAGTTTGAAGAGGCCCAGTTTCGCTCGACGCGGCTTCCTTTTATAGACAGCCGCGAAAAAGTCGAAGAAGCCGTGGCCAAGATCAATCGTTGTGCGCAAGATACGGGCAAACCGCCGCTGGTTTTCAGCACGCTGGTCAACCCCGATATGGCGGCGTTGCTTAAAGACGCCAACGGTATTTTTCTTGACCTTTTTGGCACCTTCGTCAAACCGCTCGAAGAAGCCTTAGGCATGAAGTCCAGCCATTCTATCGGGCGCTCGCACGGCAGCGGTACGTCGCAAAAATATCGTAATCGCATCGAAGCCATCAACTTCAGCCTCTCGCACGACGACGGCCAGTATGTGCACGGGCTCGATAAAGCCGACGTCATTCTGGTGGGAGTATCGCGCTGTGGCAAAACGCCCACCAGCCTGTATCTGGCCATGCAGTACGCCATCAAGGTGGCCAACTTCCCGCTTATCCCCGAAGATTTCGAACGAGGCACGCTGCCCGCCACCCTGGCGCCCTTCCGTAAAAAACTGTTCGGCCTGTCGATTTTGCCCGAACGGCTGTCTGAAGTTCGCAACGAGCGCCGTCCAAACTCCAAGTACTCAACGCTGGAGCAATGTCGCTACGAGGTTGCCGAAGCCGAACGTTTAATGCGCATCGAAAGCATCCCGTTTGTGTCAACCACAACGCGATCCATTGAAGAGATATCAACCAAAGTACTGCAAGAAGTTGGGCTGGAAGCCCATATCTACTAACATTGCGGGTAGCGGCAGGGGCCAGGCGCCTCAATATGCGTGGTGTTGCCGAAGTTGTTCGTACAGGCACACTGCTGTCGCGACACCCACATTCAACGACTCGACAGCATCGCTTTGCGGAATAAATACACGCAGGTCGGCACGCGCCAACAGGGCCGGGTCGACCCCCTGCCCTTCATTGCCGGCCAACCAGGCGCAGGCCTTGGGTAAATTTACACCGTACAACATTTGACCGTGCTCCAGCGCCGTGGCCACCAGCGGCACGCGCAAGCGCTGGCAAAGCGCAAGCAGGTCGACCTGCTCGAACACCTGCAAGGCAAAATGGGCGCCCTGGGCGCTTCGCAATACTTTTGGCGACCAGGCCGAAACTGACCCTTCGGAAACGAATACCTGCCGGACACCTACCGCCGCTGCCGTTCGCAGCAAGGTGCCCAGGTTACCCGGGTCTTGCACACGGTCGAGCCAGAGGACATTGCCGTCAATAAACGGCGGCAAGTTTGGTGACAGGCGATTGACCACAAAACATACGCCCTGCCCTTGCCCTGCGACCTGTGACAAACGGGCATACAGTATTGCGTCGAGCGTCAGACCCATAGCGGGTTCGATATGCTGCGCCAGGCGCTGCAGCGGGACACTTTGCGCCAGCCGTTCGACGTCAAAGACAGCCCTTAACGGGGGCCCCTGATGACGCAACCACTCTTCGCATAAATGCACACCCTCGAGCAGTATTTGATCGCGCTCCTTGCCTGCCGCGACGCGCAAGAGCTGCTTGTACTGAGGGTTGTCGCGTGATTGGAGGTGCTTCATGGCTACGCGCCTTTGGTCAGCATCCTGTCGCGCACCGGCGCAAAGCTGCGGCGATGCGCCAGGCATGGCCCGTGCTGCTGCAGCCTGGCAAGATGCAGGGCAGTACCGTACCCTTTATGCTGGTCAAACCCGTAATCGGGATACAAATCGTGCAAGCGCTCGCAATCGGCATCGCGGGCTGTCTTGGCCAAAATTGATGCCGCCGAAATGGCTTTAACCTTGCTGTCGCCTTTTACAATGGCCTGCGCAGGCGCCATCAGCCCGGCAGGTACACGGTTGCCGTCGATCAGTATCTGGCCGGGTCTTACCGTCAGGCCTTCACAGGCCCTGCGCATGGCCAGAAAAGTGGCCTGCAAAATATTCAAGGTATCAATTTCTTCCACGCTGGCCTGTGCGATGCACCAAGCCACTGCCGTGCGGCGGATCTCTTCCGCCATAGCATCGCGCTGTCTGGCCGTCAGCTTTTTAGAGTCATTCAAGCCGTCGGGTATGCCGGTTTCAGGCAAGATGACCGCCGCTGCATACACCGGGCCAGCCAAAGGGCCGCGTCCCGCTTCATCCACACCGGCAATCAGCCCGGCCGGCATTACCGTGTCGAACAGATCAGCCTGCATGACGCGTAGCAACGTTATAAATAGCCCGGGCGGCCAAGGTGGGGGTATCACAGCGAAGGGTGTGATGCATGGCCAAAAACCGCTCAGCCAGTGTTTCGGCCCTTGCCTTGTCGGTCAAGGCTGTCCAGGTGGCGTCGGCGAGTTTTTCGGGGGTGGCATCGTCTTGCAGCAACTCGGGCACGGCGAAATCATTCAGCAACACATTGGGCAAACCTACCCAGGGCACGTAGGGCTTTTCCTGACCCGACTTCCAGGCCATTAACCGACGCATCATGGGCGACAGCACATACGAAATAACCATGGGCCGCTTGAACAACGCGGTTTCGAGTGTAGCGGTACCGCTGGCAACCAATACCGCATCGGCGGCCTCCATGGCGTCCCAGGCCGCCGGTCGGCCGGGCGTGGTGCCGCAATCGATGACTTTTAAATTGGCCACCGGGTGTGTTGCCAGAATGGCCTCGAACTCGGCGCGCCGCTGTGCATTGACCATAGGCACCAGCAACTGCAATGCCGGGTCTTGTGCTTGCAAAATACGCACCGCCTGCAAAAACCGGGGGGCCAGCAAACGTATTTCAGAAGCACGGCTGCCCGGCAACACGGCCAGCACGCGCGCGCCTGCATCCAGACCCAGTTGCCGACGCATTTGGGCCCGATCGGGGGCAATAGGTATCAGGTCGGCCAACGGGTGGCCGACAAACGTGACAGGGATATCTTCTTTTTCGTAGATGGCCGTTTCGAACGGGAACAGTACCAGCATATGCGAGACCGATTCGCGTATTTTGTGAATACGGCTATATCGCCAGGCCCATATCGACGGGCCCACAAAATGAACAGTGGGGACACCAGCATGCTTAAGCTGATGCTCAAGCCGCAGATTGAAGTCGGGCGCGTCAATACCCACAAAAACATCGGGCCGCTGTTCAAGCCAATGCGATTTGACGTCGTGATAGGTGCGCAGCAGGCCAGGCAGGCGCTTTAGTGCGTCGACATAGCCAAAAACCGTCAGGGCCGCCATATCGTGTCGGCAGTCCAGCCCCTGGGTACGCATGGCCGGCCCGCCGATACCGTCGAAAAGAACCTCGCCGGCGGCGACGGCCCCCGATTGCAGACCCGCCATGACCCTTGCGGCCAGCAGGTCGCCGGAGGGCTCGCCTGCGACCATCCCGATGTGCAGGGTCATGGCCGGACGACGCCGCGGCCTTCGACGCAGAGGAAGTCGATGAGCGGTTGCAGGGCTTGGGCCGCTTGGGGACGATCTTGCTGAAGGGCGCGCATTTGGGCCACGGCCTCTTCAACTTTAAGTTGCCGGCGAAACAGCAACTTGTACGCTTCTTTCAGGGCAGACACGTCTTCGGGACTGTAGCCGCGACGGCTCAGGCCTTCGGTGTTGATGCCGACCGGGCGAAAGGGGTCGCCTGCACCAATGACATAGGGTGGGATGTCTTGACGGATGGCGCTATTGCCCCCCACCATGCTGTGCGCGCCAATACGAACGAATTGATGGGCGGCTGTAGAGCCGCCGATAATTGCCCAGTCTTGAATGTGAATATGACCGGCCAGTTGAACGTTGTTGGCAATAATGGTGTGACTGCCCACCTGGCAATCATGGGCAATGTGCACATAGGCCATAATCCAGTTGTCGTCGCCCACGCGGGTAACACCTACGTCTTGTACCGTGCCGGTATTGATGGTGACATATTCGCGCACCATGTTGCCGTTACCAATTTCCAGGCGGGTGGGTTCGCCCTTGTATTTTTTGTCTTGCGGCATGCCGCCAATAGAACAAAAACGGTAGAACTCGTTGTTTTCGCCAATGGTTGTGTGGCCGTCGATAACACAGTGCGGCCCAACGACGGTGCCGGTCCCAATGACCACGTTAGGGCCAATCAGGCTATAAGGGCCGACCGAAACATTGGCACCCAGCTGCGCGCCTGGTGAAATGATGGCCGTAGGGTGAATTAATCCCGACATCAGTCTTCCAGCACCCGAATCGCGCACATAAGCTTAGCTTCGGCCACTTCTTGACCGTCGACAGTAGCACGACCAGTGTACTTGCACATTGTGCGGCTGATGCGATCGGCCGTTACTTCGATACGCAACTGATCGCCGGGTACTACCGGGCGGCGGAACCGTGCACCGTCAACACCCACCAAGTAATAAGCAATTTTCTGGTCTGCAGGGTTAACGTTGGAATCGCCTTCGAACGAAAACAAGGCCGACGCCTGAGCCATGGCCTCGATGATGAGAACGCCCGGCATGACCGGATGGTGCGGGAAGTGGCCCGTGAAGAAGGGCTCGTTCATGGTCACGTTTTTAAGGGCGACGATGCTTTTGCCCGGCACCATTTCAAGCACGCGATCGACGAGCAGCATCGGGTAACGATGCGGCAAACGCGCCATGATTTGTTTGATATCCAGTTCCATATCCAGTCCTACATAAGCACGCCAACGGCGCGATATTTTGTAATGATTTTATTGTTCGTTTTGAGGCGCGTTTTTCTCGCAAGCCCGCACACGACGACGCAGGTGCGCGAGTTGCGATACGACGGCCGCATTTTTTTGCCAATGGGTATGCTCGGCAAACGGATAGACGCCCGTATACCGGCCAGGCTCAAGCACATTAGACGTAATGGCCGTGCCACCAGAAACATGGACGTCATCACCCAACACGATATGCCCAGACAACATCGACGCCCCGCCGATGGTGCAACGCTGCCCAATGACCGTAGAGCCGGCAACGCCCACGCATGCAGCCATGGCGGTGTGATCACCGACCTTTACGTTATGAGCCAGCATGATTTGATTGTCGAGTTTGACGCCATTACCGACAACGGTATCGTCGAGCGCACCGCGATCGACAGTGGTATTGGCGCCAATTTCGACATCGTCGCCAATACGCACGCCGCCCAGCTGGGCAATTTTGGCCCAAGCGCCCTGCCCCTTGAACGGGTCAGGCGCAAACCCGAACCCGTCGGCCCCAAGCACCACACCACTGTGCAAAATGGCGCGATGGCCAACGTTAACGCCGTGATAGAGCGTCACCCGGGCATGCAGAAGGCTGTCGTTACCCACAGACGAACCCTGCCCCACGATACAGGCGGGGCCCAACCGAGCACCCGCACCGATCGTGGCTTCGGCCTCGATAACGCAATGCGGACCAATGCTGACCCCCGGCCCTATGCGGGCGGTAGGATCAACCACAGCAGACGGATGAATACCGGCCGGAAGCTGCGCCAAACGATGCAGGTCGAACCATTGCGCCAGCAAGGCATACATTAAATAAGGCTGGCTGCAAATGACGGCTTTAAAACCGGCGCCTGGCGCCAAGGCCTCGTAAACCTCGCGCGTGAGGATAACCGCAGCAGCCCGACACTGTAGCACCTGCTCTTTAAGGCGCGGGTTCGACAGGAAGCTGACTTCGTCGGGACCAGCAGAAAGCAACGAGCCTATACCCCGGATACGGGATGTAGGCTCGTTGATTAACTGGTAGTCTAGGCCGACCTGATTGGCACTGCGCAACAGGTCGGACAGGAAAGGCGCCTGTTCAGGCGCTAACAACACCGGCATACCACATTAACCGCCCAGGGCCTGAAGCACCTGATCGGTGATGTCGACACGCGGACTGACAGTCACGGCATCTTGAATGATCAGATCGTAGCCTTGGCTGTCGGCAATTTGCTTGATCGCGGCGTCGGCCTTTTCGACAATAGACGAGAACTCTTCGTTACGACGACGGTTGAAGTCTTCCTGGAACTCACGGCGCTTACGCTGCAGGTCGGCATCGATGTCGGCCAATTCGCGTTGGCGCTTGATGCGGTCGGACTCGGACAATACAGGCGCGTCTTTGTCGAACTGCTGCGCCTTGTTGCGCAGGTTGTTGGCCAGGTTTTGCAGTTCTTGGTCGCGACGTTTAAATTCGGCTTCGATTTTGGCCTGTGCCGCCTTGGCGGGTTTGGAATCGCGCAAGATGCGCTCGGTGCTCACGAAGCCGACTTTGGTACCCTGGGCCTGGGCAGGCGCGGGCAGCGTAACCAACGTTGCGGCGCCCAGAACAGCCGCCATAGCCAGCGCGCGTTGGCCGCGAGCCAGGCTACGGGTTAATGCAGAAACTTTCAAAACTAATTCAGACTTCATGAAAAATCTACCTTGCAAGTGCAGAGATAAAAAAACTATTGTGCCATTAAACGCGCCGAATTAAAAACCCGGCGCCTGACGGGTTAAAAGCCTGTGCCGATCTGGAACTGGAAGGCCTGGAGGTCGTCGCCGCTCTTGGCGTTAAGCGCTTTACCCCAGGAAATTTCGAGCGGGCCCATGGGGGATTCCCAGGACAAGCCCAAACCCGCCGAGTAACGCCAGCCGCATGGATCTTCGACCTGATTGCGGATACCTGTAGCACATGCGCCGCCACCTGTATTGGCAATTTGGCCTGCGTCGGCAAATACGAACCAGCGCAGGGTACGGTCGCGCGTAGCGCCGGGGAACGGCAGGTACAACTGTGCGTTGGCAATCATGCGGCGCGAGCCACCCAGGTAGTCGCCGGTACGAACGTCGCGCGGACCCAGTGACGCACCTTCGTAGCCACGCACCGAACCCAGACCACCGGCGTACATATTTTTGATGACCGGGAAGGTTTTGCTGCCATAGCTGCGCGCCCAGTCGACCTTGGCGTTAAGGGCCAGCGTAAAGCTGCGCCCCAACGGGAAGTAATATTGTTGCTGGCCGCTGAGCATGTAGTAGCGCAAGTCGGCCGTAGAGAAGTCAGTCCCCAGACGCGTGTAACTACCCTTACGCGGCGCGATAGCGCTGTCGCGGGTGTCTTTCGCCCAACCCAGGTTAAAAATTACCGCATTGGTGCTGTCGCCATACTCGTTGGTGAAGTCAGTATAGGCCTGCGGGGGATCGTAGAGCTCGAGCTTGTTGTGTTCGAAGGTCGCGCCCGCGAACACGCGGTCGTACTCTGAAATAGGCACGCCGAAATTCAGCCCGCCACCATATGCGGTAACGCGGTAGTCGCCGCGATCACCGCTGCCGGTGTCGTAAGGCGTTGTACGACGGTAGTACAGCGACGTCGTCTTGCTGATACCTTCAGTGGTCCAGTATGGGTCGGTATGCGCCACAACCAGGGTACGGTTGGTTTTGCTGGTATTGACCTGCAGCGACAAGCTGTTGCCACTGCCGAAGATGTTCTCCTGGCTGATGCCCGCCGACAAAATAACCTTGTCGGTAGAACCGTAACCCACACCCAGGTTAATCAGGCCAGTAGGCTTTTCTTTTACGTCGACGTTGATATCGACCTGGTCTGACGAACCGGGTACCGGAGCGGCATCGACGTTAAGTTCACTGAAGTAACCCAGACGATCGATACGATCGCGCGACTCTTTGATGCTGCTGGAGTCGTACCAGGCTGACTCTTGCTGACGCATCTCGCGGCGAACAACGACGTCGCGCGTACGGGTGTTGCCCCCGATTTGAATACGGCGGACGTACACACGACGACCGGGGTCGACGTAAAAAGTCAGGTCGGCTTCTTTAGCCTCGCGGTCGAGCTGAGGGTTGGGATTGACGTTGGCAAATGCATAGCCCAGGCTACCCAGGTAATCGGTAATGGATTTGACACTGGCGTTGGACACCGCCGCAGAGAACGTTTCGTTTTCTTTAACCTGGATAAGCGGGCGAATCTGGTCGTCGAGCCCCAGCAGTTCGCCTGCCAGCTTGACGCTGCGCACCTTGTAAGGCTCGCCTTCGTTCAGGGTGATGGTAATGAATATGCTTTGACGATCGGGCGAAATGGTGACCTGAGGCGGTTCCATCGTGAATTCGAGGTAGCCACGATCGAGATAAAAAGACCGGATCGCTTCAAGGTCGCCCTCGAGCTTTTCGCGCGAATACTTGTTGGTACCCGTGTACCAGGTCATGATGCCGCCTGTTGTCAGGCTCATTTCGTCACGCAAGTCGCCGGCCGAGAACGCCTTATTACCTACAAAATTGATTTGGCTGATGGTGGCAACATCGCCTTCGAAAATATCGAAGGTGACGCCTACGCGATTGCGTGGCAAGGGCGTAATAATGGGCGTGACCTCGACACCGTACTTGCCCTGAGACAAATACTCTTGCTTTAACTGGAATTCAGCCTGCTCGAGCAAGGCGCGGTCGAATACGCGACCAGGGCCAAAACCCACAGAACCAAGCGCCTTGTTAAGGCCCTCGGCGTCGAAGGCGCGCATGCCGTTGAAGGTTACCGAGGCAATGGTGGGACGCTCTTTGACGGCCACAACGATGACATCGTTTTGTGTATCGATAGTGACGTCGCTGAAGAAACCGGTCGCGTAAAGGCGCTGAATGGCGTCGGCAGCTTGCTGTTCGGTAAATTCTTGCCCGACCTTGACTGGCAAATAACTGAAAATGGTGCCAACATCGACGCGCTGAACACCTTCGACACGAATATCTTTGACAACAAATGGCGTGAAGGCATTGGCCAGGCCCGGGGCCAGAAACGCAGTCAGCACCAATGGCATAACGCGGCGGGCTAAAGAGAACTTACGACGAAACGACATCCTGGGGGATCCTTAGACGATCTGGTGGTGGTGGATTGTACGGCACAACGTGTTAACTGAAAAGGCGCACAAAGTCATTAAAAAACGCCAGACTCATGAGCGCAGCCAGTAACCCCAGGCCAACGCGCTGGCCTTGTTCAAGCCAAGCGTCGGGGACAGGCTTGCCGCGTACAATTTCAAGCAGGTAATACATAAGATGGCCGCCGTCCAACATGGGTATGGGCAGCAAATTCAAAACGCCGATACTAACACTGATCAGCGCCAGAAAGCCGATATACGCGGCCAGACCAACGCGCGCCGATTGGCCCGCATAATCGGCAATGGTGACTGGCCCGCTGATATTACGCACCGAAACATCGCCTGTAAGCATGCGGCCCATCATTTTGAGCGAAAACCAGGCCGTATCTACAGTGCGCTCGAGGCCGCGCCACACGCTTTCGAGGGGCCCGTAACTGACCGACACCATAGGAAAATCGGCCCCCAGCATGACCCCTACCCGTCCCACGGTTTGCCCGTCGGGGCCGGCTTCGGGGCGTGGGGTAACAGTAAGCGAAAGTGCGACACCATCGCGCAGCACCGTGACCGGCAGTGGCTGGCTGGCGCTGGCCTGCACCTTGTCGACAAAGGCTTGCGGGCCAGGTTCGTCGAGTTCGCCCACGCGCACAATAAGGTCGCCGTCTTGCAAACCTGCCGCTTGGCCTGCGCCGCCGTCAATGACCTGACTGACCTTAAGCGTGGGCGTATGCAACGCCAACCCGGCTTGTTGCAAGGGATCTTCCGTTTCGGGGGTAATATTGGCCGCCGGCAAGGCCAGACTGCGCACTCGCTGCACGCCCTCTGCGGTGCTGACCTGAAGGTCAGCCCGCCCACCGGAGGCAACAAGGTCAAGCAACGACCAACGCGCTTCGCTCCAGGATTGCACGGCCGTATCGTTGACAGCCAATATACGATCACCCGCCCTTATGCCGGCCACTGCCGCCGGCGTATTGGATGCCGGCTCGGCCAGTATGGCCGCAGGCTCTTGCGTGCCTACCATGCTTAACCCGGCATAAAGCGCCGCAGCCAGCAGCAAATTGGCCAGAGGGCCGGCCGCGACAATTGCAAAACGCTGGCCGACAGGCTTCTGGTTAAACGATTCGGCCCGTTGCGCTGCCGTAGCCTGCTCGGGCGGGTCGTCTTGCATTTTGACGTAACCCCCAAGCGGAATCGCTGACAACGCCCATTCGGTACCATGGCGATCGGTACGGCGCACCAGAACACGACCGAAACCTACCGAAAATCGTAGCACCCTGACCCCACACCAACGGGCCACCCAGTAGTGGCCAAGCTCGTGAAAAGTGATAAGAAGGCCTAGCGCGACAGCAAACGCCAGCAAGGTAAACAACATAAAAGC
Organism: Pusillimonas minor; assembly: GCF_014237865.1. Taxonomy (GTDB): domain Bacteria; phylum Pseudomonadota; class Gammaproteobacteria; order Burkholderiales; family Burkholderiaceae_B; genus Neopusillimonas; species Neopusillimonas minor. The sequence continues at coordinate 154,666 of NZ_JACJUU010000003.1, read as the reverse complement.
CTAGAAATAGTAGACGCAACGAGACATTTTAACCGGGTGCAAGCAGCGCCCGGTAGATATCTTGCTGGTTTATTTAATAGAGCGCAGCTCGACGGCACAAAGCTTCGGCCCTGGCCCGCGCGGCGCGATCAAGCGCCAGCACGTCTTCTAGCGATGCCGGTGCTTGACCAAAACTTGACGCCAGACTTTGCAGACTGGCGTCGATGACCTGGGCAATGGCCATGAACGAAATGCGTCGATCAAGAAACTGCGCAACCGCCACTTCGTTGGCCGCATTTAAGGCTATACAGGCCCCCTGCCCCGCGCGCAAAGCATCGAATGACAAACGCAAGCACGGAAAGCGATCGAAATCTGGGGCTTCGAAATCGAGACGCCCCTTCGCGGCCAAATCGAGCAACCCGACACCACTGGCAATACGATTGGGAAAGCCCAAGCCATAGGCGATTGGCGTACGCATATCGGGCTGGCCCAGTTGCGCCAGTACCGAACCATCGTCGTACTCGACCATTGAATGCACCACGCTTTGCGGGTGCACCAACACCTGAATACGATCGGCCGGCATGGCAAACAGCCAATGGGCTTCTATGACCTCCAACCCTTTATTTAGCATGGTGGCCGAATCGACGGAAATTTTCCGGCCCATGCTCCAGTTGGGGTGGGCGCAGGCTTGCTCGGGCGTCACGGCGGCCAGATCGGCCAGCGGGGTGTTACGAAACGGCCCACCCGATGCCGTCAATACCAGCCGTCGCACGCCGCGGGCCGGTGCCGTCGGGGCACTGGCCCGGTCACCATGCGGCAAACACTGAAAAATAGCATTGTGTTCGCTGTCGATGGGCAGTAGTTCGGCACCGTTGTCGCGAACCGCTTGCATAAACAAATTGCCCGCCGCCACCAGCGCCTCTTTGTTGGCCAACAGAACGCGCTTGCCCGCCTGCGCAGCAGCCAATGCAGACGGCAAGCCCGCCGCCCCGACAATGGCGGCCATGACCGTAGTGACAGCAGCGTCGGCGGCCGTGTCGACCAGGGCCTGGGCCCCAACGCGTACTTCTGGCATGGCGCCGGGACTACGGCCCCACACCTGGCCGAATTGCCGGGCCGCCGCATCGTCGGGCACCACAACCACGCGGGCACCGGTGCGTGCGGCCTGATCCGCCAGTTTTTCGATGCGACTATGCGCCGTCAGGGCGTAGACAGAAAAGGTATCGGGGTGACGGGCAATGACATCGAGCGTACTTTCGCCGATGGAACCCGTAGCGCCAAGAATACAAACAGACTGCATGCCACTAAACCCCTACAAGCAACAACGCCAGCGGGGCAACCGGCAACAAAGCATCGATGCGGTCGAACACGCCGCCATGCCCCGGCAACAAGCCGCTGGAATCTTTAAACCCGGCGCGTCGTTTGAGTAAAGACTCGAACAGGTCACCCACGATGGAAATAGCCCCCAGCAAAATGGCAAAGCCCAGTGCGACGGCAAAGGACCATTGCTGCAGAAGGTCGGCCCCGAATGTTCCGGGCCAAATGCTGCTGGCCATCGTCCAGGCTGTAGCGGCGACAACCCCGCCGAAAGCGCCTTCCCAGGTCTTGCCGGGGCTAACGCGAGGCGCCAGTTTGTGACGACCAAACGCCTTGCCACAAAAATAGGCGGCGATATCGGCAAACCAGATGAGCGCCAACAACGACACCAAGTACCAGGGGCCTTTATGCAGCAGCAAGATAATGACTGACAGCCAAGTGGCCAGCAAAGCAACAACGGCCGCAATGCTGTAGAAAACACTGGATGCCGGGCGCTGTGGATCACCGCGCACCACAGAAGGCAAGGCAACGCCGAGCCAAAACAGAACCGTTACCCACAACAACGGCCATAATGCAACATTGGCCGCGTTGATGAGCAGTTCTTGACCTATAGGGGTAAACAACACCGCCGACGTCGCCACCATAAAAACAGCGCCCGCCAGCCAGGCCCAGGCAGAGACGCAGCGTGGCAAGGTAAGACGTAGCCACTCCCAGAGCGCAGCGGCCGCAGCCAACCCCAAAACAAGGGCCAACGGCCAGAATTGCGGCGCCAGCACGGCAGCCAGCAGTATGGCCAGCATCACGACGGCGGTAACAACGCGCTGAGCCAGCATAAGCAAGAGCCCCTTAATATTTTGATTTTTTGGCCAACTGTTCGCTGGTGCGCCCGAATCGCCGCTCGCGCTGACGATACCAGTCAAAAGCCAGGCCCAGGGCGTCGGCATCGAAGTCGGGCCAGTAGGTTGGCGTGAAATACATTTCGGTATAAGCCAACTGCCAGATCAGGAAGTTCGATACACGTTGTTCGCCGCCCGTGCGAATGAACAGATCAGGCTCGGGTGCCCAAGCCATGCTCAGGCGTTCGGCCAACATCGACTCGGTGATGGCATCCGGCGTCTGGGCCAGTTCGGGGTGATCTTTCAGTAATTGCCGGGTTGCCTGCAGAATATCCCATCGGCCGCCATAATTGGCCGCGATGGTCAGGTGCAGAACGTCGTTGTGGGCGGTTCGAGCCTCGGCAGCCTTAATAAGATCTTGCAGACGCGGCTCGAAGGCAGACAAATCGCCCACCACCCGCAATCTAACCCCCTGCTCGGCCAGTTTGCCCACTTCCTTTTCGAGGGTCTGAACGAACAGGCGCATAAGTAGAGACACCTCTTCTTGCGGCCTGCGCCAGTTTTCGGAACTGAACGCAAACAAGGTCAGGTATTTAACGCCGGCCCGGCCACAGCCTTCGATGGCACGCCGTACTGCCTGCACACCCCGCACGTGGCCGGCTGTGCGCGGTAAAAACCGCTGCGTCGCCCAACGGCCATTCCCGTCCATAATGATCACCACATGGCGTGGCGTATCGGTGGCGTCGGGAATAGACTGCGTCGAGCTGACTGACATAGGCACTGAAGATACGGAGTGATAAGACGACGGTTGACTACACCGTCATGATTTCGGCTTCTTTTTGGGCAACCAGCTTGTCGATCTCGGCAACGTGCTTGTCGGTCATTTTTTGAACCTCATCTTGCAGACGGCGCTCGTCGTCTTCTGAGATTTCTTTGTCTTTGACCATTTTCTTGGCCGAATCGTTGGCATCGCGACGCAAATTACGGATAGCCACTTTGGCGTCCTCGCCTTCGGAGCGAACCACCTTGGTCAGATCACGGCGGCGCTCTTCGGTAAGTGCCGGCATGGGAACGCGGATATTGTCGCCCATAGACACCGGGTTAAGACCCAGGTCGGAATCGCGAATGGCCTTTTCAACAGGGCCCACCATGTTCTTTTCATAGGGCTGCACACTAAGTGTACGGGCATCGACCACGGTAACGTTGGCGACCTGCCCAACCGGCACGGGCGAACCGTAGTATTCGACCAGGACGTGATCGAGGATACCGCCATGGGCACGGCCGGTACGGATTTTGGACAGGTTGGTCTTGAGCGCGTCGACACTTTTGTTCATGCGCTCTTGTGTAGATTGTTTGACTTCTGAAAGACTCATTTCCGTTCCTTTATCAGACGTGTACCAGGGTGCCTTCGTCTTCGCCTTGAACAACGCGGGCAAGCGCGCCGGGCTTGTTGATCGAAAACACCTTGATGGGCAATTTCTGGTCGCGGCACAGCGCAAAAGCCGTGGCGTCCATCACTTCGAGACGACGCACAATGGCTTCGTCGAAACTGATGCGATTGTATCGGGTGGCGTCGGGATCTTTGTTGGGATCTGCGCTGTAAATGCCATCGACCTTCGTGGCCTTCAGGACAACTTCGGCACCGATTTCGGCACCGCGCAATGCTGCGGCGGTGTCGGTGGTAAAGAAGGGGTTACCCGTACCTGCAGCAAAAATAACAACCTTGCCCTCTTCGAGGTAACGCAAGGCTTTGGGGCGAATGTAGGGTTCGACCACCTGGTCGATATTAAGTGCCGACTGAACACGGGCGTCGAGGCCCCGATTTTTTAAGGCATCTTGCAAGGCCAACGCATTCATGACAGTGGCCATCATGCCCATGTAATCGGCCGTCGCGCGGTCCATACCCTGGGCGCCGGGGGCTACCCCGCGAAAAATATTGCCGCCGCCAATGACAATGGCCAGCTCAATACCAAGTTTGGCGACCTCGGCAATATCTTCGGTCATGCGCAAAATGGTACTGCGATTGATCCCGTAAGCGTCTTCACCCATCAGCGCTTCGCCGGACAGTTTAAGAAGAACACGCTTGTACGATCTGGTGGTCATAAGAATTTCCTGTAGAAACAGCCCGTAGTGTGGCCTGATGCGTGACAATGCCCAAGCACGTTTGTGCCCGGGCATTATGACACTACTTGCATGTTACGCCGAAACAGGCGCAACGCAGAAGTTGAGTACGCTTAGTTGCCGGCGGCAGCAGCAGCGACTTCAGCAGCGAAGTCTTCTTGCTTCTTCTCGATGCCTTCACCCACGACATACAGGGCAAAGCGGGCGATAGAGGCATTCTTTTCTTTCAGCATCTGTTCGACCGACTGCTTGTCGTTCTTGACGAAAGGCTGCGACAGCAGCGTGACTTCTTTCAGGAACTTGGCCACGGCGCCTTCGACCATTTTGGTCACGATATCGGCGGGCTTGCCCGATTCTTGTGCTTTTTGCTCGGCAACCGAACGCTCTGCAGCGATATCTTCGGCAGCGACGCCGTTGGCATCGAGGGCTTTGGGCTTGGTGGCTGCAATGTGCATGGCCAGATCTTTACCAACTTCTTCGGCGCCGGCGAAGTCGACCAGAACGCCAATGCGGCCGCCGTGAACATAGCTGGCCAACTGGTTGCTGGTTTCAAAACGCTGGAAGCGGCGAACCGACATGTTTTCGCCAATTTTACCGACGAGTTCGGCACGAACGGTTTCGACCGTACCAGCACGGAAAGCCATATCGGACAAAGCGGCGACGTCGGCCGGGTTCTTCTCGGTGATCAGTTGTGCCAGGTCGTTGACGAACGCGATGAAGTCGTCGTTTTTGGCAACGAAGTCGGTTTCGCAGTTGACTTCGACAACGGCGCCTTGCTTGCCATCGGCAGCAATGAACAGGCCGATCAGGCCTTCGGCCGTAATACGGCTGGCGGCTTTGCTGGCCTTGTTACCCAGTTTTACACGCAAAATTTCTTCGGCACGGGCCAGATCGCCTTCGGCTTCGGTCAGTGCTTTTTTGCATTCCATCATGGGCGCGTCGGTTTTCTCGCGCAATTCTTTAACCATCGATGCGGTAATTTGAGCCACAGTTTTCTCCAATTCAGTAAAAGACGCCCCGGGTTAACCGGGGCACGAGTCAGTAACAGCGGGGCCGCACCAAGCGGCCACAACGGGCATTACTCGCCGCGCTCTTCCTCGACCTCGACGAACTCTTCTTCGCCTTCAGCCACTTCTTCAACCAGGCCGTTCAGGCGCTGCTCGCGGCCTTCGAGGACGGCGTCAGCCATGCCGCGGGCGTACAACGCAATGGCTTTGGCAGAGTCATCGTTACCCGGAATTACGTAGTCAATACCTTCGGGCGAGTGGTTGGTGTCGACAACCGCAACCACCGGGATACCCAGCGTGCGGGCTTCGGCAACAGCAATTTTATGGTAGCCGACGTCGATGACAAACAGCGCATCGGGCAGCGTGTTCATGTCTTTGATACCACCAATGGCCTTGTTCAGCTTTTCGAGTTCGCGTTCGAACATGAGCGCTTCTTTCTTGCTCATTTTTTCGGTTGCGCCTTCGGCTTTCTGGGCTTCCATGTCTTTCAGACGCTTGACCGAGCTTTTGACCGTTTTGAAGTTGGTCATCATGCCACCCAGCCAGCGGCTGTCGACGTAAGGCATGCCGCAACGGGCTGCTTCTTGGGCGACCAGTTCGCGGGCTGCGCGCTTGGTACCGACGAACAGTACGTTACCGCCACGAGCTGCGGTTTGACGCATGAACTTTGCGGCTTCTACGTACTGGGCAACAGTTTTTTCGAGGTTGACGATGTGGATTTTGTTACGCTGACCAAAGATGAACGGCGCCATCTTGGGGTTCCAGTAACGGGTTTGGTGGCCAAAGTGCACACCAGCTTCAAGCATTTCACGCATCAAAGACATTTAAACTCTCCAAGGGTTTGGTCTTGTACCCAACCTGTATTTGCAAGCGGCCCGCTGGCCTGGACTAAACTAGCCAGACCAAGGCGTTGATAAACGCCGGTTTGGGCCCCGTGCAAACACCCTAAGGTGGCCGGGCACGCGATTTAAAATAAACAAAGGTGTTTTCCTGACTTTTAAAAGCTTGGCTGCCAACCACTACAAACCCAGCCACTACAAACCCAACCATTAAGACCCAAATACTTTTTGGTTTAGCTTCGACTTAAAAAGTACCTGGGTAAAATTGCTCTGGGTTTAACGCAATTAAGGTTTCGGTCTGGGTTTTCACCCCGGCCTCGCCAACCAACGCATCGCCAAATTCAGGAAAGCCTATAATTCTACTATCTTTTTACCCATAGGCTCAAGTTGCACATGACCACCCCTTTAGTCACCGACCCAATCGACCTGGATAAAATGCGTGCGGCCTGCCAGGCGGCAGCCCAAACGCTCGACTTCCTGACGCCTCACGTTAAACCGGGTATCACTACCGGCGAGCTCGATCGCCTTTGTGTCGACTTCATTACCAACGAACTGAAGGTCAAATCGGCCACTATCGGCTATGCGCCGCCGGGCTACCCACCGTTTCCGGGCGCTATTTGCGCGTCGGTCAACCATGTTATTTGTCATGGCATCCCGGGCGACAAGGTATTAAAAAATGGCGACATCATCAATATAGATGTCACCGTGATCAAAGACGGGTGGTTTGGCGACACCAGCCGTATGTTCTTTGTAGGCGAGCCCTCTATTTTGGCGCGCCGCCTGGTCGAAACCACCTACGACTGCATGTGGCTGGGTATCGAGCAAGTCAAACCCGGCAACAAGCTGGGCGACATCGGGTCGGCCATACAAAAGCACGCCGAAAAGCAAGGGTTCTCGGTGGTACGCGAATACTGCGGGCATGGCGTCGGCCAAAAGTTTCACCAAGACCCGCAAATTTTGCACTACGGCAAGGCGGGTACCGGCATTACACTTGAACCGGGCATGATTTTCACGGTCGAACCCATGATTAACGCCGGGCGCCGCGATATTCGTCAATTAGCCGACGGCTGGACAGTCGTTACGCGCGACCACAGTTTGTCTGCCCAATGGGAACACAGTGTGCTGGTCACCGACACCGGCTACGAAATACTTACGGTATCGCCTGCCATGCCGGCCCCGCCGGCCTTTGTGGCGCAACAGTAACTCGGGCCGCCGACACACACCAGAGACTACCCACGACCTGGTCTGTGCAGCACAATATAAAAGTTGTCGGCAAGCCGGTTTCACCCCTTAATTTTTTGCCAGCGAAAATGACCCCTGCCCGCCTGAGCGACCTGAGAGAACACTACACCCAACGGCGCCGGGAGGTCATTGACAGCTATCGGAAGCACCTGCGGCCCGAAAAGTTGCTGGGCGGTTTGCGGCGGGTAACCGACCAGACCCTGCGCGATATTTTAAAAATCAATCCGCTGCCGCCTGGTGCCTGCCTGGCGGCAGTAGGCGGGTATGGCCGGGGTGAGCTTTACCCATATTCCGACATTGACTTGCTGATACTGCTGGCGCACGAACCAGACAGCGCGGACCAGATCCGGCTAGAGGCACTGGTCACCGCCCTGTGGGACCTGGGCTTCGACGTCGGGCATAGCGTACGCACCCTGGCCGACTGCCAACGCGAAGCCGCCAACGACATTACTGTTGAAACTGCGTTAATGGAAGTTCGATGGCTGGCGGGCAGCAAGCCGCTGCTGGCGTCACTGCAAGCAACCATGGCCGAGCAGCGCGACCCGCAGGCGTTTTTTCAGGCCAAGCGCGCCGAAATGCAACAGCGCCATTCGCGTCATCAAGACACGCCTTATTCACTTGAGCCCAATTGCAAAGAGGCGCCCGGCGGCCTGCGCGACCTGATGGTTATATTATGGATAGCTCAGGCATCGGGTATTGGGCAAACCTGGCAAGAAATTGGCCAGACCGACCTGCTGACCCCGGCCGAGTACCGCGCCTTGCGCCGCGCCGAACTGGCTTTTAAACGGTTACGTATAGAGCTGCACCTGCTGGCGGGGCGACGCGAAGACCGCCTGCTATTCGACTTGCAACCCGCCCTGGCGAAAGTTTACGGCTTTGAGGCCACCAAAACACGCCGGGCCAGCGAACTGCTGATGCAACGCTATTACTGGGCGGCACGCGTAATTAACCAGCTAAACACCATCTTGATGCAGACATTCGAAGAACGTTTGTTTGCCTCGCCCGCTGTCAAGGCGATCCCGGTCGACGACGACTTCAGCGTAATTCATAACCGGCTGGATATCCGTCGCCCCGATGCCTTCGAGCGTAACCCCACCCTGCTGCTTAAAGCCTTTTTGGCCGTACAAGAACGCCCCGAACTAACCGGCCTGTCGGCCCAGGTGATGCGTGCCATGTGGCATGCCCGCCGTCTGATCGACACCCAGTTCAGACGCAACCCGGTCAACCGTTACCTGTTCATGCAAATACTGCAGCAACCGCGCGGTATTGTTCATGCCCTGCGCCGCATGACATTGCTCAACATTTTGCCGCGTTACCTGCCCGAATTTCGCAAAATTGTGGGGCAGATGCAGCACGACCTGTTCCATGCCTACACCGTAGACCAGCACACCTTGCGCGTCATACGCAACCTGCGCCGCTTTACCATGCCCGAACATGCGCAAGAGTACCCACTGGCCAGCCAGTTGATTGCCGACATGGACAGGCATTGGCTGTTATATATAGCAGCGCTTTATCATGACATTGCCAAAGGCCGGGGCGGAGACCACTCGGAGCTGGGCGCTAAAGATGTCAAACGCTTTTGTCGTCAGCATGGTGTGTCGGCTGACGACACCGATCTGGTTGTATTTTTGGTACGCGAACACTTGACCATGTCGACGTTTGCGCAAAAGCGCGACTTGTCCGACCCGCGCACCGTGCACGAATTTGCCCGAAGAGTAGACAGCGAAAGACGACTGGCCGCGCTTTACTTGCTGACTGTGGCCGACATTCGCGGCACCAGCCCAAAAGTATGGAATTCGTGGAAAGGCAAGCTGCTGGAAGACCTTTACCACCTGACGCACGACGCGCTGGGCGGCACGCCGCCCGATACCGGTACCGTATTGGCGCAGCGCAAAGAGGCTGCAGCCGCCGAAATCCGGTTACTTGGATTGCGTGACGAGGCCCGGGAAACCTTCTGGCGGCAACTTGATGTTGCCTATTTCTTGCGCCACGACGCGGCCGAAATAGCCTGGCACACCCGCCACTTGTACCATCGGGTGGATACCGACGAGCCTGTCGTTAAGGCACGCGTGATTGGCCAGAATCAGGGGCTGCAAATCATGGTCTACATTAAAGACCGCCCCGACCTGTTCGTGGCGATATGCGGGTATTTCGACCAGCACACTTTAAGCATTCAAGACGCCCGCATTCACACCACCCGGCACGGCTGGGCACTGGACAGTTTTATCGTGCTGTTGCCGCAACACGATACCGATTACCGGTCATGGGCCAGCCTGATCGAACACGAACTGGCTGATGCACTGAAACAAAACCAGCCCCTGCCGCCCGAGCGGCCTGTCGACGTCTTACGCAAACGCATGTCGCGCCGGTCTCGCGTGTTTCCGATCGTGCCCAATATTGCACTCGAACCCGACGAAAACTCAAAATCATGGCGGTTGGCCATCACCGCCTCCGACCGACCCGGCTTGTTGTATAGTCTGGCCCGTGTTTTTGCACGCCACGCCATCGACCTGAAAATGGCCAAGGTACTGACCTTGGGCGACCGTGTCGAAGACGTATTTATTATTGAGGGCGATGTACTGGAACACCCTCGCGCGCAACTGCAATTTGAACGTAATTTGCTGGGGCAATTAAGCGATGGCGGGTGATGCTGAATTGCAAACCGTTGTCTGACAATTTTGCAACACATGCAGGATATTGCCTGCATGACGCATGAAGGTAGACCGCGCCTGATTTAGTCATAAATGGCGCTTGCAACAAGCTTTAAATTAATTTCCAACGCGCGTGCCGCCGCACTGAAAGGCATGACGCACATGACCTCTTCTGAATCAAATTGAATATGCTTGCTTCCCGTACCCTGCTTCGCCTTATTGCCCTTCTTTCGGTGCTTGCCGTGGCCATTGCCCTGGTGTCACAGCATTACTTTGATATGCGCCCCTGCGCGTGGTGCGTATTCCAGCGCGTCATATTTATTGCGATTGCTGTGGTTGCCTGGCTGGGTAGCTTGGGTAAGGGGCCAGGCATGCTGCACAAACTTAGCGCCTTAATCACATTATTGTTAAGTTTGGGCGGGGTATTGGCGGCCTGGTATCAATATACCGTTGCCGCCAAGCTGTTCTCGTGCGACCTGACCTTCGCCGACCGCTTCATGGCCCAATCGGGGTTAGAGGCGGCCGTACCCTGGCTGTTTGGCATTTATGCCACCTGCGCCGACGCCCGCGTTCATTTGCTGGGTGTCGAATACGCCATCTGGGCCCTGGGCTTGTTGGTTACCCTGGCGCTTATCAGTGTTTTTGTTGTTTTGCGCCGACGTTAAGTTGTCGTAAAAAAACACCAAAATAGCGTCACAATCGTGGCGCTATTCACCAAAACGTCACAATTACGTTGTTTTTACAACACATCCATGCACAAAAAAGGGTTTACCCTTATCGTCGTCACAAACCCCTGTCCGTACACTCACTTCAACGCTCAAGAAACGTAGTGCTATCAAGCAAATACGTCATGACAAAAACAGCAGTTCAGGGGTAACTCTCAGTTTTTTTGCAGTCGTGTTGCCGGGTTTCCAACCCAACAGCAGTAGCTTTTCTTGGTGCGAAGTTTTTACAGTCCGTAGTAAAGTGACGCAGTTGGTTGCATTACTAAAAACAGTGCCGCCAAACGGCATAAATTTTCATCAACGTTGGAGAACTAACCAATGAAGTTAAAAGCACTCACCGTGGGCCTGGCCCTCTCGTTCCCCGCACTGGTTGCCGCTCAAGGCACCAGCGTGACCCTGTACGGTACGATCGATACCGCTATCAACTACACCAACAACATTGGTACGGCTGAAAACGACTACACCGGCTTCAACACACAAACAAACTCTTGGCCTTCCCACTGGGGTTTGCGCGGTTCCGAAAAAATCAGCGACAACCTCGAAGCAGTTTTCAAACTGGAATCGGGCTTTAACTCGGGGACCGGCAGTTCCAACCAGGGTAGTCGATTGTTCGGCCGTGAAGCCTGGGTCGGCCTGAAAGGCGACTGGGGTCAGGTTGCATTGGGTCGCCAGTACAGCATGCTGTTCTGGTCCATGCTCAACTCCGACATCCTGGGGCCTAATGCTCATGGTCTGGGCGGCCTCGACGGCTACATGCTCGATCGTCGTCAAGACAACGCCATTAGCTACCGTGGTACATTTTCCGGCGTAACCGTTGGTGCACACTACGCCAAAGGCCGTGATGAGGTTACCAGCAACGGTTGTGGTGTCAACTACAATCAAGAAAACGCCTGCTCGTCGTACAGCGCAATGCTGGGTTACGACACAGCCACTTGGGGCGCTAACGTGGCTTGGGATGTCCTCAAAGGCGGCGACGGCACAAACTGGCGTGGTTCGGGGCTTACCAACACCCAAGACGAAGATCGTCGTTTCGCATTCAATGCATGGGCTAAGTTCGACGCTTTGAAATTGGGCCTGGTTTACATCAACCGTAAAACCGACGGCACAATCGGCTCTTCCAGCCGTATCGTAAGCGGCGCCACCCAAACTTATGATTTGGGCGATCGCTCCGACCTCTGGTCATTAGGCGCTGCTTATGCGTTGACACCAGCTGTAACTCTTGACGGTTCGGTCAACTACATCAAGTTCAAGAATGGCGACGAAAGCGCCAAGTCGATGCTTTACATTGCTCGTGTCAAGTACGCTTTGTCCAAACGCACCTCGGTTTACGCGTCGGCTTCGTACGTGAACAACAGCGGCATCGCCAACAGTACAGCAAACTCGGGCTCGATCGGCGCACAGGCTTACAACCCTGCTGCTGGCAACAACCAGACAGCATTCATGGCTGGTGTTCGCCACAACTTCTAATCACTCTGGTGATCCGGTCGGGCTTGTTTCCGGCCGGTTTCACCGGTTGATTAAGGTTTAAAACGAAGTTTTACTTCGTTGCAGTAACAGAAGTACCGTAGATTTGAGTTTTAACCGGGTGATGCCGAAGGCATTTACCCGGTTTTTTTATTGCGAGCCTACTTTCTTTACTTAAGACACAAAAGCGCCAAAGCATTTGGTGACATTGAGGCTTTAACTGAAAGATACTGTGCGGTTCTAGAGATTATCTCTACTCGACCAGCGTGCGAGCGTCCTGAACGCACATACGCAAAAAACAGAAAGCGAACACCGGGGTATCAGGGCAGGGTTTGATACTTACAAATACGAAAAAACCCCGACGTCATTACCCGACACTGGGGGTTTTGCTTTTAGGCGTGCGCCAAGTTCTTCTGAACAAACCCACTACCCTGGCGACTGTAGATAAGCCTACTTCCGGTCAAATAAGGCTTATTTCCGGTCAGTTAGAAACTTGCCTTCGGGTGCGGCAACGTTCTTCTGGCGGCGGGTGTTGCCGTCAAGCCCGCCATCAACCGCCCATTCGGCAAAGCGTGTGGGGCCGGGTTCGAATTCGCGGGGTTCCCAGGCGTCGGTCAGTTGGTCTTCGTCGGCGTAGTATTCAATAAGGCCACCTGCGGGGTTAACAAAGTACCAGAAGTATGCCGATGAAATGGGATGACGACCGGGACCAAGCTGGGTTTTCCATCCACAGCGATCGAAGTGCAGCCCACCGCCAAAAACCTCGTGGATGTCGCGCACAGCAAAAGCTACGTGGTTAAGGCCCACCTTCTTGTCGGGCGTTTGCAGCAGGAACAGGTCATGGTGGCCGCCGTCGGCATCGCAGCGCATGAACACGCCGCGACCGGGGTAGCGGTCGGACGGTACAAAGCCGAATTTTTCGGCGTAGAACTGCTCGACGGCAGCAACGTCGCTGACGAAGAACACGACATGTCCGACCTCGATGGGCTGGGCGCGTTCGTACACGGGGCTGCGGGCATTGATACGCGGCTTGCTGTTCCAGGTGTTGCTTTCACCGCAATCGACGCTGACGTCGTGCTTGCGCGATTTTTGAAAGCTGACCAACATGCCGTTAGGGTCGATACAAGACACCCGACCACTGTCGTGCTTAAAGCCCGCCACGTCGGCCAGGCGACCGGCAAAACGCTCAACGACAGCGTCAGACGACACGCCCCACACCACATGGCGCAAGGTTGGGCCGGCTTCGATAGGCGCAGGGTAGCCTGGATCGTTGGTTTTAACGACGTTAACCAGACAACCATTGAGTGTCGAAAACACCAGTTTTTGTTCACTATCTGACTTGAGCGTCAGGCCCCAGTCGGCAAAGAATTTGCGGCAGGTGTCAAAATCATCGGCCCCGTAGGTGATTTCGTCGATTCCTAATACGTCCATTTCAATTCCTTCGAATAGTGCAAACCAGAACGGTTTGGGGCGCAGCAGGCCATTGCCCGACACGCCCCGCCCGTTGGCGCTATACCCCAGCCCAGGGTAGCGGTTGTTCGTTCATGCCCCAGTACACGCTTTTCTGTTCCATGTACTGCAAAATACCTTGACGGCCTTTTTCGCGGCCCAGACCACTGTCGCGCCAACCGCCAAAGGGGGTGGAAATCGAGAATACTTTGTAGGTGTTGATCCAGACATTGCCGGCTTTAACCGCCTTGGCCAAAGACCATGCTTTTTTATAGTCACGTGTCCAGATGCCGGCAGCTAATGCATAAACGCTGTCGTTGGCCTGGTCGACCAGGTCATCAATACTGTCGAACGGCATCACCACCAACACCGGGCCGAAAATTTCCTCCTGGCAAATGGTTTTGCTGTTGTCCAGGCCTTCGATAATAGTGGGCAAGTAGTAGCTGCCTTTATCGTACACCTGGCCGGTGGGGCGTTGGCCGCCGCACAACACGCGGCCCCCCTCTTCCAAGCCAATGTTTACGTAACGCTCTACCGAGGCGCGATGGCTCTCGCTAATGAGCGGCCCCATTTGAGTCCGTTCGTCGGCTGGATCGCCTACCCGCAATTGCTTGGCCCCTGCCACCAGGCGGGACAAGAATTCGTCGTAGACCGCGCGGGCTACGAACAAACGAGAACCGGCAATACACGATTCGCCCGACGAGCTGAAAATACCGTACAACACGCCAGCCACCGCGTGATCCAGATCAGCATCTTCCAGCACCATCGTCGGCGACTTGCCGCCCAGCTCGAGCGATGCGGGCATGAATTTATCGGCCGCAATACCGGCGATGTGTCGGCCCACCGATGTACCGCCGGTAAATGAAACCCGTCGCACCAGCGGATGCCGGGTGATCAGGTCGCCAATGACCGAGCCCTTGCCGGGCAACACGCTGACCAGTCCCTTAGGCAAACCTGCCTCGTCGCAAATACGAGCCAGTTCAAGCGCCAGCAAGGGTGTAATTTCAGCCGGTTTGACAACGACCGCGTTACCGCCCGCCAAAGCAGGCGCCATCTTTTGCGCCTCGCTGGCAATGGGCGAGTTCCAGGGCGTAATGGCCGCCACGACACCCATGGGTTCGTAGACACTCATTGACATGAAGTCGCCACGCGATGGCGTAATAGTGTCTTCAAGGGTTTCGCAGGCTGACGCAAAAAACTGGAACGTGCCGGCTGCGCTGGCTACAAGAGCGCGCGTCTCGTTAATGGGCTTGCCGTTATCCAGTCGTTGCAGCTGCGCAAGATGCTCAGATTTTTCGCGAATAAGCTGTGCAATGCGATACAACACCGCTGCACGCTCGTGCGGCTTGCGCTGCGCCCAACCGCTGGTCTCGAACGCTTTCTGAGCACCTTGAATCGCCGCCTCGACGTCGTCGGGACTGGCTGCATTCAGCGTAGCGACGACCTCGCCGGTGGCGGGGTAATGGGTGGCGTAGGTGTTGCCCTGCCCCAGGCGCCATTCGCCGGCAATGCAAATGGGCTGAGGTTCGGCCCAAACGGGCAATACATCGGGTTTACTCATGACTTCCCTTTGGATACTTATCTATACGGCAACAGCCGAAACGCGGTTCTTGAGCGCACGAACGACGCTGTACACCGTAAGCGCCGAAGTTTTGGGATTGCCGGCCAGCGGCTTGCCTTTTAACGTCACGCCCATGAAGCCGAACGCACCTTGCGCTTCGTAGTAATGGATGTTTTCGGAAACGGTAGGGTCGGCATACAGCTGCACCGTGGTGCGGTCCAGGCCAATGCCGGCCAACGACAGCGTGGCGGCAACGTTGGCGTTTTTAGGATAAAGGCGCGCCGCATCACGGGCAGAGCCTTCGAAAAACAATGCTTTTTCTTTCAGGTTACGCAAATCAAGCTTGTCTTCGGCAGGTGTACCCAGCCAGCCCAAAGGCGGCTTGCGCCCAACGTAAGTGACCGAGTCCAACCCTGCAACGCGAGCGGCTGCCAACGCATCAATACCGCCAATGGCGCCCGACAGCAAATGAACCTGCGTGTTGCCGGCCTTGGCGGCCGCTTCCAGCGCTTCGGGCAGGCCGGGCGCTGACAGCGCGCCAATCGATACCACCATGCAAGGTACGCCGGCCTTTAATGCGGGCAAAACATGCGCTTCGATGGCACTGTGGCCTGCACATTCGACCAGCAGGTCGGGGCGATCGTTAACCAGATCGAGCGACGCAGCAACAGTAATTTGCCCACCGCGTGCGCTGGCATCCAGCTTGGCGCGCGTTTCGTCTTGATGGCCGTCAGGCACAATAATGCGAGTCATCGCCAGGCGTGGCTCGTCGGCAATCAAGTCGAACACCGACTGGCCAATAGCGCCAAAACCCACCATGGCAATACGTTGTACAGACATAACGACCCCTTACGAGCTAAGCGTGATGGGCTCGGGCTGATTCACCGGTGGCCCTGCAAACGCCGTTTTGAACTTGCCAATCGACAGCATGTCGATCTCGATCATGAACGGGCCGGTTTGGGCATTGGCGCGATTCAGTGCGGCACCCAGGTCGTCAAGATTAGAGACACGGACATGAGGCATGGCAATGGCTTCGCACAACTTGGCGTAGTCAGGCGTATGCAGGTCGACATAATGACGACGACCGCCATATTGCGCGTCTTGAATATTCTTGATTACGCCATAGCCTTTGTCGTTCATCAGCACGATAACCATGTCGGCCTTCTCTTGTACAGCGGTGGCCATTTCACCCAAGTTAAGGATGAAACCGCCGTCACCGGCCAGTGTCCATGTCTTCTTGCCCGACTGGGTCTGGGCTGCGCCAATGGCGGCCCCGATGCCCATGGCCAGACCCTGGCCAATCCCGCCGCCCAGGGCGTGAACACCGGCTTTCGGGTCGTTAAGATACAGATAGCGATTGCCCCAGGTGCTGTTCGATACAGTCACGTCGCGCACCCAGTTATAGTTCTTGCCGACCGCCGACTGAAGCTCGCTGACCAACCTGGCATACGGGCCAAGGCCGTCGACCAAACCAGCCACGGCAGCCTGCTTGGCTGCTGCCAGGTCAGCCTGAAACGCCGGGTCAACTGACAGCTTGCCTTCCAGACGATCGGCCAGCCCTTCAAGCACCAGCAAAGAATCACCATGCACGAACGCATCGGTTTCGTAGCAACGACCTTCGGACGCCGGGTCGGCATCAACGCGGTACAAGGGGCGGGGCAATTTCAGTTGATACTTAAGCGTTTCGTTGCCGCGCAGACGCGAACCCACCACCACCATGGCATCGCACGTTTGGTAAAACGCTTCGACGGGTTTGTGCAAGTTGAACGCGCCCAACGATTGCGGGTGATCTTCGGGCACAATGCCGCGCCCTTGCGTACTGGTGACCACGCCAAAGCCCAACGCCATCAGGCGTTGTACGGCCTTGCCGGCATGGCGCGCCCCGCCACCCAGCCACAGCAACGGGCGTTTGGCGCCGGCCAGACGTTCGGCCAAACGGTCGAGCGCGGCTTCGGCGGGCTGGTAAACCGGCACCTCAAGCGGGCGCAAGTCGGTTGGCATGGCAATCAGTGCACCTTGAATGTCGATCGGGATTTCGACACTGACCGGACCGGTGGGCGCAGTCATGGCGATTTGCACGGCATGCTTGATGGTGCTGAGCGCTGTTTCGGCGCTGCGCACACGAAACGCGGCTTTGGACACCGCATGCAACATCGTCAACTGATCGGGCGCTTCGTGAATGTACGACAGGTTCTGGTCAATATATTGAGTCTCGATTTGCCCGGTAATGTGCAACATAGGAGTGCCCGCCGTCAGGGCCTCGACCATGGCGCCCGAAGCGTTACCGGCCGCGGTGCCTGTACTGGTCAGACACACGCCCAGTTCACCTGTTGTACGTGCATAGGCGTCGGCCATATTGGTACCGCCGGCTTCGCCGCGGGCGGGAATGAACCGAACAACGCCACGCTCGCCGAAGGCGTCGAGAATAGGCATGTTGTGAATCGAAATCACACCGAATGCAGTCTTGACCCCGCACTCTTCGAGGAATGCAGCAATGGCTGCCCCAACGGTTACTTCTACGTTTGTTTTATGCATGGCGGGATACTCCTCCGGAAACATCGATATGGGAGCCAGTGGTATAGGAAGACAAAGGTGTAGCTAAGAACAGAATGGCGCGGGCGGCCTCTTCAGGGCGACCCAGACGGCCCAATTGGATATGTTTGCGACGCGCCAGATTCAGCGACCACGTTTCCCAGCTTTCGCTCTGGTCTTCGCGGGCCTCAAAGCGCCGACGCCATTGGCCCGAGTCGACCAGGCCCAGCAAAATACCGTTGACGCGAATGCCTTTAGGGGCGAATTCGGTCGCCATTGAGCGCACAAGGTTCATGACCCCGGCACGTGCCGCCGACGTCGCTACCATGTGCGGCTCGGGCTGCGCGGCCAGCAACGAATTAACGCAGACGATCGCCGCATCGTCGTGTTGTTCAAGTTCGGGCAAAAATGCGCGCGTGGAGTTGATGACCGAGAAAAACTTCAGACGCAGCTCTTCTTCCCAGGCGGCGTCGTCGGTGTCGGCAAACGTCGACAATCGCCCTTGCCCGGCGTTGTTGATCAACATCGACACGCCGCCCAGGGACTCGTGCACACGGGCAGCAAATGTACGTACCTGATCAGCGTCGAGCACATCGCAAGCCTGCGAAAAAATACGGCGACCGGGGAAGTCGGCCTTCAGCCTGGCTACCACGCCGTCAAGGCGTTCGGCGCTACGGCCACACAGCGCCACATCGGCGCCTTGCGACAGCAACAGCCTGACCGTGGCCAGCCCGATACCAGATGATCCACCGGTAACGACTGCGACCTTTCCTTCAAGGTTAATCATGTGTTCCTCTTGCATTGAAACCATTAATGTTGTGAGTTTGTCGCAATGACAATGTGATCGAGCAAACCCGACAGTTCGCGCGCTGCGCGGCAAGCCTGACTGGCCAGATGCGACAACCGCGCCGTGTCGTCGTCGGCGCTGGACACCGTAATGCCCAGCGACGCAATAATTTTTTGACCGCCACCCCATACGGGTACTGCCAATGTCGCAATTCCGGCCTCGTAGTAGTCTTTGTCGAAGACGTAATCGGTATGTCTGTCGTGTTGCATCAGGCGGTAAAGCTCGGCCACCGTGGCCGGCGTTTTGTCAGTCACCTGATGCAGGCGCTCTTCTGGGTACAAGGTTTGCAGCGTCTCGAAAGACAAGTCGCGCAACAACACCCGACCAAACAATGTCGCATGGGCCGGCAAGCGTGTGCCCAAATGCACAGTGTTGGCATAAGGGCTGTGCTGGGCCACCCGCCCAACGTACACGACCGAGCGGCCGTCGCGCACGACCAGATTGCAGGTGCAACCCGTGGCATCGCGCAGGCGCTCAAGAATTGGGCGGGCCAATTCGGTTAAATCTTTGGTCGCCATGGGCTCGAAGCCCAAACGCAACACCGCTGCCGTCAGACGATAGTCGCGGCCGGTGGCATCGTGTTCTATAAAGCCCAGTTGCTCTAGTGTTGTCAGCAACCGGAACACGGTCGAACGCGGGATGCCCAACCGACGCGCGATTTCGGGGGCCGAAAGCACGGGCTCGTGGCGGCTGAACTGCGACAAAATCAGAAGGCCACGCTCCAGGCCGGGCACCGTGTATTTGTCTTTTTCTTTGTCGGCAGCATCATCCCCTGCAGCGACAGCCGCCGACAGTGACGCCGCCGGTGCAGCGGTCATACGACCCGCCTTTGAGGCCGGACCCGACACATCATCCCATACTGTTTCTTTATTGGAACGGGCGCGATCCAGAGCACCATGCGGCTCGGTCGCCGGGCGATCGACATGCAGAGTATCGCTCATACCTGCCCCTTGTTACTTGCCAGTGCCAGGCGAATTAGCGCGGCCACCTGGGCGGGCTGTTCGATGTAGCACGCATGACCGGCGCCAGCGACCAATTCAAAAGGCAGTCCATGACGTTGCGCATAGGCCGCCGATTGTGCGGGCGTGGTCACAATATCTTTGTCGCCGCAATAAACGCTGCAGCTTTCGGGCGTAAACCCATCGTAGCGATTGATGTCATCACCGCACAACAGCTCGACGGCCTGTCGATAGCCGGCCTCATTCAGACGCAGGGCATTGGCAGTCACGGCCGCCCTTTGTGCATCGCCTGCCGCTTCGGAAAGCAGCCTTGAGGGCAAGGCTTTGGCCATGCCTGCGATGCCCAGTTGATCGAGATTGGCCAAACGCCCCTGCCGAACTTGATCGGCACGGGGCGACCCGCCATAACCCAAAGCCGGGCTGAACACCACATAAGCATGCGCCCTGGCGGTTGGCAGGCTGCTGTAGCCAGCCGCCATCAGGGCACCCAGCGAATGCCCCACCAATACGCAATCGGAAATACCAAGCGCGTCGAGCAAGGCATCGAGCCGGGCCGCATAATCGGTTGCCACAGGCCTGGCCTGCGGCAACGGATCGGATTCGCCATATCCTGGCGCGTCCCAGGCAATCACACGCGCACAGTCGGCCAGCAGCCCCGCGCACTGCGCCCACGAGCCCGCACCGGAACTGATGCCGTGCAACAGGACGATGGTGTCGGGGCCGTGGCCGCACTCGCGTATTGCCACGTCACCCACACGCGTGCGCACCCGCCGCGCGGTAAACGCGTGTTCGGCGACAGCAGTGGCGGGCGTAACTGACGAGTCGTGCATGGGGAACCTGATTTAACCGCGCTTGATTTTCGACAACGGGTGCTCGGGCGGGTATGTAGGCGTAATGGGCTTTTTCGCGCCCAACATCACACACATCAGCGCATCTTCATCACCAATATTGATTTCTTCGCGATACACACCCGGTGGCACCGAGACCAGATCACGATCGGTCAGAATGGTTTCGAAACGTTCGCCGTCTTTTTCGAGAATCAGCTTGAGCTTGCCGCGAATGACAAAGAACACCTCTTCGACATCGGTGTGCAAGTGCGACGGGCCTTCGTGACCAGCCGGGATCACCATGGTCGAGAACGTAAAGTTTTCGGACGGCACCGTGTTGACGTCGGCAGCCACGCCGGTACCGCCAGTACCCACGTAACGCATCTGCGCGCGGCGGTACTTCGGATCGTAGTCGGCCTGAAATTTAAGGGCATCCCAGTCGTACTTGCGGGTCGAGAACCGCGCAATACGCGTTGTCATCCAGTCTTCAAAGCTTGCGCCTTCCGGGCGAACCCAGGTTGGTTGATCGTTAACTGCTTGCTCGCTCATAAACTCACCTATAGATTTAATGCATGACAAAGCCGCCATTGACAGCCAGGAGTTGGCCGGTCACGAAACGCGACAGGCCTGATAAGAGAAAAGTCACGACACCGCTGACGTCGTCGGGCACCTGCTGGCGCTGGATGGCCCGCTGGTTTTCGTAAAGGTCGTGACGATGCTGAGGTACGTATTCGGTGGCCTCAACCAGCGTCAGGCCGGGCGCAACGGCATTCACCGTAATATTGTCATTGCCCAGCTCGCGTGCCATAGAGCGCGTCATGGCAATGACCGCACCTTTGCTGGCCACGTAAGCCATCAGGTTGGGTGCGCCCCAGAGTGCCGTGTCGGAAGCCAGATTGACTACGCTGCCCTGCCCCGATGCTTTCAGTGCGGGCAAACAGGCCTGGGTCATCAGCCAGGTACCCCGTACATTGACGGTCATGACTTTGTCGAACATGTCGGCTTGAAGGTCGACCATACTCTTGCCGCCGGAATTGGTAATGGCGGCGTTGTTGACCAGGCCGTCGAGCCCGCCAAGCAGTTCAGCGGCATGTTGCGCGCATTGCATAATGGACTCGGGGTTGCTCTGATCGAACACCACGGCATGCACGTTATGACCTTGCGCCTTGAGCGCTGCCGCGGCGGCTTGCAGTTCATCGGCCAGAATGTCGGCAATAACGACTGAAGCCCCGGCCGACAACGCTTGCCGGGCGAACTCAAGGCCCAGGCCACGGGCTGCGCCCGTGACCAGAACACGACGGCCTGCCAGCAGATTGCCCGGCACAATTGACGCTTGATTCGTTGCGTTCATGGATGGGCTTCCTTAGACCGTTGTGGTGTTGACTTTGGGCACGTAGTGCAGACAACGGCGTTCGGCCCAGACAACCAGGGCATAAGCCACAATACCAATGACTGTCAGCCCGAAAATGGCAACAAACACACCCGCGGTATTCCCCTGACCTTCGGAGTCGACCAGCAAGAAACCCAGACCTTTATTGCCACCGACCAGTTCGCCCACCGTAACGCCGATAACAGCCAGCGTTGAACCGATACGCAAACCCGAGAACAACGCGGGCAGCGACGACGGGAATTCGACCAGACGGAAAATTTGCCAGCGCGACGCATTAAGTGTGCGCACCAGATTGACCATGTCGGGATCGACCGTACGAATGGCCGACAGCACGTTGATCATGATGGGGAAGAACACGATGAGAATACCCACCAGGATCTTGGGGTAAATGGTGTAACCCATCCACATGACAAACAGCGGCGCAAACGCAACTTTAGGCGCGATCTGCAGAGCCAGGATGTAAGGGGAAAGAATGGACTCGGTAGTGGGCGACAGCCCCAGCACCACACCCACAAACAAGCCCAACATGGCACCAAGAATGAAGCCGAGTACGACTTCAAGCGCGGTGTAGCCGAAGTGCTCGAGCAGGTTGCCGTCATGCCACATCCGGAACCCTTCGGTGACCACCGAGGTGAACTTGGGCCAGATGTACTCGGGCGTGCCCAGCCAGCCTGGCACCCACTGCCAGGCAGCCAGTACTACGGCCAGAACGGCCAGACTGCAGGTTAACGTAAATGCATGTTTGGACATGCCTGCTCCTTTCGTAGGTAATGGATGACTGGAAGCGCCTACGGGTGCGTTAACACTGGCCGTGGATGAATCCAGACTCATTGACCAGCTCCAACGAACTGGTTGGTGTAAAGGTCTTCAAGCTTCGAGGCTTTGCTGACAACGCCCTCAGAGACGTAAAAGTCTTGCACCTTGGCCAGACGGTCGACATTCATTTGGCCGGGCACCTGCTGATTGGCGTACACGTACTCGTTGAAAAGATCGAAAATCTGACGAACTTCGCCTTCTTTGCCCTTGAACGCCGGGTTGGCTTCAACATAAGAGGCGACGGCTTTGTCGGTGTCTTTCATGATGAGCGTCATGCCTTTAAGCGTAGCGCGCACCATTTTCTGGATGAGTTCGGGGTTGTTCTTGATGGACTCGTCGGAAGCCAGGATAGCCTGGGCCATGCTGTCGAACAGTTCGTTGGCAGGCATTAAATTGACTTTGGTGCCGGCCGTACGGGCACTGACCACCCAGTCGGGTACACCGGCCATGGCATCGGTTTTACCTGAAGAGAACAACTGCCACACACCAGCGGGGCCTGCGGCCTGGATGTTGGCGTCGTCGCGCGTCAGACCGGCTTTACGCATGGTTCCGAGCAGCGCGTAATAGGTTGTATCGGTGTAAGCCATCACCGAGATGGTTTTGCCTTTCAGATCGGCAGGCTTGTTGATGGGCTTGTCGTCATGCGAGGCGACCAGTGTCAACGAACCGGCGCCCAGCACGGCCACTGCTTTAACCGGGATACCATTGGCGCGCACAATAATAGGCGTATCACCGATAGCGCCGCCAATGACGGCGTTACCGGCGCCAATTTGCTTGGCCACGTCAACACCGCCTTTACCTGTCACGAAGTTAACCTTCAGGCCTTCTTCTGCAAAGTAACCTTCTTTTTCGGCAATCAGCCAGGGGGCAAACGAAGGCAACGTTTTAGGCGCCGGCAACAGATAGGTCACTTCCTGCAAGTTTTTGCCGGCTTCGGCGGCCAGCGCCGCCGATGTCGAAAACAATGCGCAAGCGCCCAGTGCGGTCATGGCAAATAGTTTTTTCATTACTTCCTCCGGATTTTTAGGGGTGTTGAGGACTGCGTATATATGGATAGATCATTTGATGCACACTGCGATGTATGTCTCGCTTAGTGCAGGGCTTCTTCCTTGCCGATTTTCAGCAAGTCCATCAGACGGCCGACCAATGGCCCGACTTCGGACATTTTTCGCCGCTCAAGCGGGTTTTCGCGCATAGGCAAATCGATGGGGATTTCTTCGATGATGGTGCCGGGACGCTCGCTCATGACGAGCAGCCGGTCGGACAGCGCGACAGCTTCGACCAGATCGTGGGTAATGAACAAGGCCGTACGTTTCTTCTCGTAAAGCATTTCGGCCAGATCTTGCTGCAGCACCATTTTGGTTTGTGCATCAAGCGCCGAGAACGGCTCGTCGAGCAACATGACTTGCGGGTCGACCGCCAACGTACGCGCCAAGGCTGCGCGCTGGCGCATGCCGCCCGACAGTTGATAGGGGTAGTGTTTTTCGAAACCCTTCAGGTGGCACTTGTACAAAAGCTCGTGCGCCACTTTCATGCGCTCGGCATGCGATACGCCCGCGATCTCGAGTCCCAACGCCACGTTGTCTTCAATGGTGCGCCACTGCATCAGCAAATCTTTTTGCAGCATGAATGCCACTTCGCGCACGGGCTTGGTCACCAGCTTGCCGGCAACATAAACCTCGCCCTCGGTGGGGGCATACAAGCCCGACCCCATGTTAAGCAACGTGCTTTTGCCACAACCCGACGGCCCGATCAGCGATACGACCTCGCCCTTCTGGATGGACAAAGAGACATTGGTAACCGCCGTAATGGGCTTTGAAGTTTGCTTGTCGATAAACGACTTGCGCACGTTTCGGAATTCAATTTCAACCATCAGGTCGGGCTCCTTGATAGCGCATTAAAGTATTGAGCCGAGACTCGTAACACGCTTAATGCGTTTTATATATGAACTGGCGTTTTGTGAATTGAACAAACTTTATCGCTTGAGCTCGTCTTAAGACATTAGGGATAACCCTTTATCAGGTCAACTGACGTGCAGAAAAAGTGCAGTCGACCGACATTTTTTCGATTTCAAATAAAAAATTATTTTATTTTTATCAATGGTTTATAAATTACCGCCAGCCATTTTTAGGGGTTTATACTAATAGCTCGCCCTTCGACGCAGACCTACACTAGCAAAAAATAAAACATCGTTTAATATATGGAACAAACGAAGAAGCCAGTCATTGGTCGCAAAAATGTGCTTCGTCGTTACACCTAACCGGAGTCCTCAATGTCTGCCGACACCACCCTGCTTACGGTCTTTTTAAAACACGACCAATCGCAGAACCTCGACACCATCCAGGGCAAGCTTAAAGCTGCCGCATGGTGGGATCGCTTCCCCCCCGAAGGGGTTGAAATTGTGTCCTGGACGGTAGCCATGGGCTTTGGGCAAATTGTCACGCTGCGCGTGCCACCGCACTTGCTCCCCATCGTCAATGTCGAGCTCGAACGCTCGGCCTGGGGCGTCTTCACCACCGAATGTTTTCCCACATATGACTTTATTCCTGTGCGCGAACGGATCAAAGAACGCGTACGCAACGGAGGCCAATAAATGCTAGACCGCTACCTCACGCCTTGCTACCTGGAACCTCACCAGGCACGCACCAAAGAACCCACCGCCTACGAGAACCTGCTGGGCGATTCACTCGAACGCGCCTTTGCGTCGGGCATCGACACCCTTGAGCCGCTGGTCGAGTTCCTGAATGCGCAAGGGCCCCAGCCACTCACCACCGACCTCTGGACGCCCGAGGTATTGGCTGCTGAACTCAGCCGCCTGGCCGCCGAATAATCTGCAACAGGAACTACTTATGACCACCGCTAACGCAACCAACACTGCGAACAACGAAGAGGCTATTCAGAAGATCCTGACCGATGGCCTGAAAGACCTTTGGTATGCCATCTGTCCGTCGGATTTCGTGAAAGAGACGCCCGTTTCTTTGCGCCGTTTAGGCCACAAACTGGTGCTGTGGCGCGATGCCGAAGGCAACCCGCACTGTCTGGAAGACCACTGCCCACATCGCGGCGCACCGCTGTCGTTCGGTATCCCGCTGGGCAATAAAATTGCCTGCGGCTACCATGGTGTCGAAGTCCGCAGCGATGGTACTGTCGTGTCGGTACCGGGCAGCCCCGGCTGCAAGCTCGAAGGCTCCCGCCCTACGCGTGCTTTTCACCTGAAAGAAAGCAACGGCGTCATCTTCATGTTCAATTCGTCCGAAAATATCGACGAACCGCCACCGCTGGTCCTGCCCGAACAGCTTGTATCTGACGAGTACTCATCATTCTTGTGTTACACCGAATGGCGCGGCGACTACCGCTACGTTATCGACAACGTGATGGATCCAATGCACGGCACATACCTGCATAAACAGTCACACAGCATGTCGGTGGGTTCCCGTTCGGCTCAATTCCAGCTGCGCGATACCGACCATGGCGTCATCTTTGAAAAAGCGGGTCAACGCGACGTCAACTTCGACTGGTCGGAATGGGCCGACACCGGCCTGCACTGGCTGCGCCTTGAAATCCCCTACCCCAAAACCGGCGGCCCCGGCGGCAACTTCGGTATTATTGGCTGCTACACCCCCATTGGGCCCAATATTGCCGCCGTATTTCATTGGCGCACCCGCAAGGTATCGGGCTGGCAGCGCGATGCATGGCGCTTCTTGTACAAAAACCGCCTCGAAGCGCGCCACTGGGCCGTGCTTGAGCAAGACCGTGTTGTTCTCGAGCAAATGGAGCCCGACGCCAACCAGCGCGAGCACCTGTATCAGCACGACGTGGGCATTACCCGCGTTCGCCGTCAGTTGCGCAAGCTGGCCACCGAACAACTGGCGCGCGGCGTAAAGTAAATGTCAGTGCCAGTGTCTCTACCGGTCAGGCATGTCGTGGTGCCCGAAGCCCCCGAGCCTGCAAATGCGACCTGGTCAAATTGCCTGGTCGTGGGTAACGAAGTCGTTATTTCTGGGGTCACGGCCAACCCGGCCATAGATGCTCAGGGTAACGTCTTGTCCACCTATGCCCAGGCGACACGCATTATTGAAAAAATCCAGGCTATGCTGGTTGCCGCCGGCGGTAGTCTGGACAACATCTATAAGCTGGTCATTTATGTTACTGACATTAATGACAAGGGTGTCGTCTCAGAAGTGCGTCAGGCTTGGTTCAAGTCGCCTTTCCCCTGCTCGACCCTGGTCGAAGTCAAAGGGTTTGCGTTCCCGAACCTGACCATCGAAATAGATGCCTTCGCCCGACTTGACGTCTTCATGAGTCAGGTGACCCGCAACTGAACCGGGTCAACAGTTTTGGCTGTGCGCCCGTTGTTTCGAGCGCGGTTGCTGGCGGCATTGTTCTATAGGACAATGTCGCTTTTTAGTTCATATATAAAACAAAATAATTATGGCTGCACTAGAACCCATGACCATCGGGCAAGCCGCGGAGACAGACAAGACCGAAAAGTATTCGGTGCCCGGGCTTGAACGCGGCTTACGCATACTTGCTGAGTTTTCGCGACAAACGCCTACCCTGACGGCTCCCGATCTGGCGCGGCGGCTGCAGGTGCCACGCACGACTGTTTTCAGGCTTTTGGTCACACTAGAAAACCTGGGTTTTGTCGAGCGTCTGAATAACGGACGTGATTACCAGTTGGGCACTGCCGTGCTCAGGCTGGGCTTCGAATATCTGGCCTCGTTAAGCATTACTGATCTAAGCCGCCCAATTCTTGAGCGTTTACGCAACGAAACCGGTTATTCATCAAACCTGGTGATTCGCGATGCCCGTGACATCGTTTATGTACAGAAAGTAGCGCCTTCGTCGGTGTTCAGCAGCTCTGTTCACATTGGTACACGTCTGCCAGCGCACGCCACGGTATTGGGGCGGGTACTGCTCAGCCATCACACGCTTGGGCAATTGCAGCAGCTTTACCCCGAAGAACACCTGCAGGCGCATGGCCCCAATACGCCGGGTACGGTACACGACCTATTCCGGTTGCTGCAAACCGATAAAAGCCGGGGGTACGTGCTTGAAGAGGGCTTTTTCGAATCGAATATTTCGACCATTGCCGCACCGGTATTTGATGATACGGGCAAGGTCACGGCGGCCCTGGGGCTTACCGTACCCGCTGTGCATATCCCTGACACCGATCGCGATATTCTTGTGGCTAAAGTCGTCTCGGCGGCACGCGAGCTTTCAATGTCACTGAATGCTCGAAATATTTGAAATTGACGACAGCTGACGGGCCGCCTGCATTATTTTTTGGGCCACCTGTATCTGCACCGATGCATCGTCGAACCGGGCCGATGGCCCGGCAACGCTAAGCGCCGCAACAGGGTGTCCGTCTGGCCCGAGAACAGCGGCGGCGCACGCGCTGATACCCTGCTCCAGCCCCGAATGACGCCAGACAACACTACCAGGGGTGACGTCTTCAGGCTGTTCGGCCGACTGTTCGTGCCTGGTGTCGGCTGATGATTCGGCCATAGGGACACCGCGACCGTTCAAGGCTTGCCGGGCAGCCAGCATGGCCTGCCCCGGGGCCGCCCGATGTGCGGCCACACGACTGCCAATAGTAATCAGACTGACCAGGCCTGCCGGCGGCATTTCGCGCACAACGTAAACAATATCTTGCCCATCGGGCAGGCTGAGGTACGCCGCAAAACCCAGTGTTTGGCATAAATTGCGCACAACCCGCCGTCCTGCGGCGATCAGGTCGTGGCCGGCCAATGCCGATGCCGACATTGTCAAATAACGCAGCCCTACCTGATGCCCGCCGCCGGGCAGTTTTTCGATCATGCCTTCGTGCTCAAGCGTTGCCAGCAGACGCATGACGGTTACCCTGTTTACGTCAATCAGACGCCCAACTTCGCTGAGGTTTTGCGTATTGCCACCCTGCACGATGTATTCGAGCAGCTTCAAACCCCTTATCACCGGAGTGACCAGGGCGTTAGCGGACGTTTCGTTATCTTCTGCCATCGTTGATACGGTGCCTGATGCTACGTATTGGGTGAAAAATGGGGGCCTGGCACTTTCTTTTAAATGCCAGTGCCGTGTGCCTGGCTTTATGCCTGTGCGACCAATGGTACCGACCAGGCATCGTAAGCGTAGACCCAGTCGGCGTTGGTACCGGCCTTGAGCCAGTTATTGCCGCGCGAACCCATTTGTATTTGTGCGGTGCGATCGTGACGGGCCTGTTGGTAGGCCTGCAGCGCCTGCGATACCGTATCAAACTGCGGGTCGTTCAGGGAGCGGGCCAGAACAATACCATCTTCGATAGCCTGCCCCGCGCCCTGCGCCATAAATGGCATCATCGGGTGGCAGGCATCGCCCATCAGAACGCAGTGGCCGTCAAACCATTTGGGCAACGGGTCGCGCACATACAAGGCCGACTTCAGCACCGAGTCGCAAGCATCCAGAAACGCGCGTGCCTGCGGATGAAAGTCTTCATAAAGTGACTTGAACTCGCTGACATCGCCCGGCGCCGTCCACGACTCCAGATTCCATCCCTCTTGGGGAATGGTGGCGAAAATGAACATATCTTTTCCACTATTAAGCGGGAAAGTCACAATTTGCACTTCGGGCGCCGTACCCCACCATTTGGTAAATGCATCCAGGTCGGGCAAACCGGCCAGCTTTTCGACGGGCACAACCGCGCGATATGCAACCACACCGGTAAATTCGGGCTGTTCGGGCCCAAACAGGGCGGTGCGTACCGACGAATGTATACCGTCGGCCCCGATCAGCACATCAACCATGTCCTGGCTGCCGTCCTCAAAGCCGACGTGCACCTTGCCGTCGCGTTGCTTGACGGTTTTTACACGCTTCTTGAACTGCACGGACGCCGGCTTGACTGCGTTTTCAAGTGCGGTCATCAGGTCGGCGCGGTGCATGGTGAGCTGAGGTGCCCCGTACTTTTGTTGAGCCGCATTGGCCATTTCAATGCGTGAGGTTTCCTCGCCCGTTACGCCGTCGCGACTGATGCGAAACGCGGGGCGGGCAGCGGTTTTGCGCAAGGCGTCGCCAATACCCAGACCATCAAGGGCGCGCACAGCGTTGGGCGTCAGGTTGATGTCGGCCCCCACACGCGCGAATTCGCGCGCCTGTTCGTACAAAACAACCGTTTTGCCCATGTTTTGCAGGGCAATGGCCGCCGTCAAGCCACCAATGCCTGCGCCTGATATTCCAATACGCTGTGCCGTCATTATCATTCCTTGCGAATAAAAAGTTCATTTATGAACAATATGTTCATATTTTATTCATAACAAATGAAATCAGCCATCAGGGTTCACCCTGATCTTCGCCTAAGTCAACGAGCCAACGCTGTCACCGTGCCGGTGATGGCGCTATCGCGCAATACAAGCCGGCCTGCCCGACGCCGTCGACTACAAAATGGACAGCAGCGCGCAAAAACAAAATGCCCCAAAAAAAACGGGTTCTTTTTGGGGCATTGGATGAGTTTGCCGAAGAGACTACGCGGGAAACTATGTGTGGCCGTCTAAATTATCGTCGCTTGGCTTATTACGAACTTAACTATCACCGCTTTAGCTATCGTCGTTTTCGTTGCCGTTGTTGCCGGCCGTCGGAGCGGTGCCGCCGCGTGTCTGGCTTAAGCGCTCAAGGTAGCCGGCATCAATATCGCCGGTAATATACTGGCCGTTGAAGCACGACGACTCGAAGGTGTGCATGGCCGGGTTTAAGTCGGACAAGGTGCTTTCGAGGTCGGACAGCGCCTGGTAAACCAGCCCATTGGCCCCGATTTCGCGGGCGACGGCATCGGCGTCGCGCCCATGCGCAATCAGCTCGGATTGCGTGGGCATATCGATACCGTACACATTGGGGAAGCGCACGGGTGGCGCCGCAGACGCAAAGAACACCTTGTTGGCGCCGGCCTCGCGTGCCATATCGACAATTTGGCGGCTGGTGGTACCGCGCACAATTGAGTCGTCGACCAGCAACACGTTTTTGCCCTTGAACTCCATGTCGATGGCGTTGAGCTTTTGACGCACCGACTTCTTGCGCACCGCCTGGCCCGGCATGATAAAGGTGCGGCCCACGTAGCGATTCTTGATGAAACCCTCGCGGTAATTTAGCCCAAGACGCGCCGCCAGTTGCATGGCCGACGGGCGTGACGAGTCGGGAATGGGCATGACGACGTCGATTTCACCTAAGCGCAACGACTTGGCGACGTTGTCGGCCAGATACTCGCCCATACCCAGGCGCGCATCATAAATCGAAACGCCGTCCATAAGGGAGTCGGGCCGCGCAAAGTAAACGTACTCGAACAGACATGGCACCAATTGCGGGTTGTCGGCACACTGACGGCTGCTTAAGTTACCGTCGAGGTCGATCAGCACAGCTTCGCCAGGGGCAATGTCGCGTACAAAGTTAAACCCGCAACCCGATAAGGCTACCGACTCAGACGCGATCATCCACTCGACACCCTTGTCGGTTTCTTGGGCGCCCAGACACAAGGGGCGAATACCGTACGGGTCGCGAAACGCCACCATGCCAAAACTGGCGACCTGGGCGATAACCGCGTAGGCGCCCTTGACGCGCCGATGCACTGCCGACACTGCCTTGAATACAGCACATTCATCGAGAGAAGTGCCGGTTGCCGCCATTTGCAACTCGTGTGCAAATACATTGAGCAAGACTTCGGAATCGGAGTTGGTGTTGATGTGGCGACGATCGATGCGAAAGAGTTCTTCGCGCAACTCACGCCAGTTCGTCAGGTTGCCGTTGTGTACGAACGTAATACCAAACGGGGCATTGACATAAAAAGGCTGGGCTTCGTCGACACTGTCGCTGGAGCCTGCCGTGGGATAACGCACTTGCCCCAGACCGCTGTTGCCGGGCAATGATCGCATATTGCGCGTGCGAAACACATCACGTACCAACCCGTGGGCTTTGTACATGCTGAAAAATTGATCGTACGACGTGGCAATGCCGGCGGCGTCTTGTCCGCGGTGTTGCAACAGCAACAGGCTGTCGTAAATGATCTGATTCACAGGGTTACGGCCGGCAACCCCAACAATTCCGCACATGACTGATTCCTGAAATAAAACTTAGTAAGGCAACCATACCGCCAAAGACGGCGGCAACATTTGTTTAATGGCTTGCACCCCTTGCACCGTAATCGGCGACAGGCGGGCATCGCGCCACCACGGCTCTTTGGGCAGATCGGTATAACCGCCCAACGACACCAAAATCAATACAATCAATGCGCCGCGCAACACGCCAAACACAACGCCCAAACCGTGATCGGCCGGCGTCAGGCCGGTTTTTTTAATAAGCGTGCCTAAGGTCACGTTGACCAACCCCACCAGCAGCAACACCAGAATAAAAACCGCCGCATAGGCCACTGCAGTGCGCAATAAATCGTTGACAATGAAAGGGGATAACCACACCGAGGTGCGCGGCCCCCACCAAATGGCCGCTAAAAAAGCGGCCAGATAGGCGATAAGTGAAAGAATTTCTTTGACTAGCCCACGCAACAGGCCCAAAAACCCCGACACTGCCAAAATGGCCAATACGATGTAGTCGAAGCTAGTCACTTGCTTGAGATAAAGCCGTTGTCGTAGCCCAGCGCACGCAAACGGGTTTGTGCCGCCTGTGCGGCTTCGCGCGAGGGGAACGGCCCGACACGCAGGCGGAACGTTGGTTTACCGCCTGCCGTGGCCGACTGGACAAACGCGTTGGTTACGCCGGCTTCGAAAAGCTTGTTTCGACGCGCAATAGCGTCTTGTTCGGTAGTGTAGGCAGCAATTTGCAGCACAAACTGCCCGGATTGCGACGGCGCCGGTGCCGCACCCGCAGCCGGTTTTCGGCCTTCAAGCAGCGCCAGGGCGACAGCGCCGTCGTCGGTACGGTTATCGGGCCGTGCGGGAGGTGTTTTTGCGGGCTCGGCGGGCTGGGCTTGCGGCGCAGCAGGGGCTGAGGCCGATGGCGCACTTGACGGTGCTGAAGCCGCCCCGGACGCTGTCGGTGCGGCGCTTGTTGATGTACCAGCGCCTGAAGCTGATGCAGTTGTCGAGGACGAGCCCGCAGCACTACCGGCCACAGCTGGGGTATTTTCTTGCGGGGCTTCGGGTTCGGGGAGTTGCTCGATGGTGATGGCGCCAGGCTTACCGCCTTGTGCACCATCGGCCAGGTTAACCAGGGCCTGATCAGGCGGCGGCATAACAGCCGGCACAACAATGGGGTTGACCGGGCCGCCGGGTGGCGGGTCGGTGTCGATGAGCATGGGGACCACAATAACCGCCGCCACCACAAGCGCCAATGCACCGACCAGACGACGACGCGCGCGAACACGCATTTCGTTGGCCTGAGCTTCGGCCGGACGTACAGACGTACGACGCCCGGCGCTTGAATCAGACCCTTTAGAGAAAAACCCCATGACGACCCGTAGTGACGTTAGCTGACTTTGCGGCCCAGATGATCCAGAACCGGCCCGACCGCGTGGAACGAACCAAACACGAGAATTCTATCATTGTCGGCCGCCTGTTTATGTGCAGCCGCAAAAGCCTGAACCGGATTGTCAAACATCGAAACAGTCACGGGTTCGTCTTTACCGTCTTGGGCGCCGATGACCTTGTAGATGTGGTCGGCCATGGCCTGGGCTGTAGCTGCACGCGGACCATCGAGCGTGGCGCAATACCAGTGATCGATACGCGGCGCCAGCTTGGCCAGCGTATCTTCAATGGCCTTGTCGGTAAACATACCCACCACAGCGTGCGTATATGGGTAAAACGGCATGCTGTCAAGATTTTGCGCCAGCACCGCCGCCGCATGCGGGTTATGCGCAACATCGAGTACAACGGCCGGCGTACCCGGCAAAATTTGCATGCGCCCCGGCAATGACACTTGTGCCAGCCCGATACGAACGGCCTGTTGCGGCACAACCAGGCGGTCGCGCAGGGCTTCGAGGGCGGCCAGCACAGCACTGGCATTGAGCAACTGATTGGCGCCACGCAATGCCGGATACGCCATGCCACTGCGTCGCTGGTTGCGCCCGCCGTAAGCCCACTGCTGACGGTCGCCCGAATAATTGAAATCGCGACCAAACCGCCACAAGTCAGCGCCCAGTTCGGTGGCGTAGTCAACCAGCGTTTGCGGGGGGACAGGATCGGCGCAAATGGCCGGACAATCTTTGCGGTAAATGTGCGCCTTTTCCCAACCAATTTTTTCGCGGGTATCACCCAGCCACTCGGTATGGTCGATATCGACGCTGGTGATGATGGCGCAATCGCTGTCAATGATATTGACGGCGTCTAGGCGCCCGCCCAGACCGACTTCCAGAATGGCGACGTCAACATCGCTATCGACAAACTGAAGCAACGCTGCCAGGGTGGCGTACTCGAAATAACTTAAGGAAATTTCGCCACGGGCCTGATTGATACGATCAAACTGATGAATGATTTGCGCATCGGTGGCGCTTGAGCCATTGACCCGGATACGCTCGTTGAAATGCACCAGATGCGGCGAGGTATACAGCCCAACCTTGTAACCCGCCGCCAATAAAATGGCCTCGAGCATGGCGCAGGTTGAGCCCTTGCCGTTGGTACCCCCCACCGTGATCTTGACAAAGCCCGGCGCATCGACGCCCATGCGCTGGGCGACCGTCCGGATGCGCGTCAGCCCCATATCGATGGCTTTAGGATGGGCACTTTCAAGGTAGACCAGCCAGTCGTCTAACGAACTGGCTGTTGTGGGGGTTTGCAACATAGCAGGTATTAACGCCAAAAAAACCCTATTTTACCTGCGCCGCGGCGGTGGCAGATCGGTACAAGAACCGTGCGCCACTTCGGCGGCCATGCCTATTGATTCGCCCAGCGTGGGATGCGGGTGAATGGTTTTACCGATGTCGACGGCATCGGCGCCCATTTCGATGGCCAGCGCGATTTCACCAATCAGGTCGCCCGCATGGGTACCCACGATACCGCCGCCCACAATCCGATGGGTTTCAGCATCGAACAACAACTTGGTAAAGCCTTCGTCGCGCCCGTTGGCAATGGCACGGCCAGACGCGGCCCAAGGGAACAGCCCCTTCGTTACGGCAACGCCTTGCTGCTTGGCCTCGTCTTCAGTCAACCCGACCCAGGCAACTTCGGGGTCGGTATAGGCCACTGACGGGATAACGCGCGCATCGAAATAGCTCTTCTGGCCGGCAATAACTTCGGCCGCCACATGCCCTTCGTGCACGGCCTTGTGCGCCAGCATGGGTTGGCCGACGATATCGCCAATGGCAAAGATATGAGGCACGTTGGTGCGCATTTGGCGATCGACAGAAATAAAGCCGCGATCGGACACTTCGACCCCGGCATTCTCGGCGCCAATGGCGCGCCCGTTGGGGGTGCGCCCTACTGCCTGCAAGACCAGATCGTAGCGCTGCGGCTCTTTGGGTGCACCCTTACCTTCAAAAGTTACCCAAATGCCGTCATCGCGTGCCTCGGCACCCACGGTTTTTGTCTCGAGCATGATGTTGTCAAAGCGATGGGCATTCATTTTTTCCCATACTTTGACCAGGTCGCGATCTGCACCCTGCATCAAGCCGGTCTGCATTTCGACGACATCAAGACGTGCGCCCAAGGCCGAATATACGGTACCCATTTCAAGACCAATAATGCCACCGCCCACAATCAGCATCTTTTGGGGCACGGCAGGCAATTGCAGGGCGCCGGTCGAGTCGACGATGCGCGGGTCTTTGGGCAAAAACGGCAGCTTTACCGACTGGCTGC
The DNA here is from genome assembly GCF_014237865.1 of Pusillimonas minor. Classification (GTDB taxonomy): domain Bacteria; phylum Pseudomonadota; class Gammaproteobacteria; order Burkholderiales; family Burkholderiaceae_B; genus Neopusillimonas; species Neopusillimonas minor. Next base: position 119,343 of record NZ_JACJUU010000003.1, on the reverse strand, counting down.
CGGCCGCAATAATGGCGGAAGCAAATTTGACGACCTGGGCATTGCCTTTGGCATCGGTGATTTTTAAATGATTGGCGTCGATAAACTGGCCGTTGCCGTTAACGACCTTGACTTTACGGGCCTTGGCCATGCCGGCCAACCCGCCCGTCAACTTCGAGACAACACCGTCTTTGTAGGCGCGCAAGGCATCGAGGTCGACTTCGGGTTTCCCAAACGAAAAACCATGCGAGGCTAAAGACTGGGCCGCTTCGGCAACACCGACGGTATGCAGCAGGGCTTTTGAGGGAATGCAACCCACGTTCAGACAAACCCCGCCCAACGTGGCATAGCGCTCGACCAGGACAACAGACAACCCAAGATCGGCGGCCCGAAATGCCGCCGAATAACCACCGGGGCCTGCACCCAGCACCACGACGTCGCACTGAACATCGGCGGCACCCGAGTATGAGGCCGCCGCAGGCGACACGCCGGCTGGCGCTGCAGGCGTGCTGGACGATGCCTGACCGGATGCACCGGCTGAGGCCGGCGCGCCGCTTGCTGCAGTTTCGCCTGAAGCTGCCGGGCTGGTTTGACTTGCGGCGGGCGCCGATGCTTTGCCGGTGTCGGCGCCTTGTGTGGCGTCGATTTGAACCAGCGCTGCACCTTCGGCGACTTTGTCGCCCACCTTGACCATGACCCGAGTGACGACCCCGCCCTGCTCGGCCGGGATTTCCATCGAGGCCTTATCGGACTCGACGGTAATCAGGCTTTGCTCGGGCTTGATGGTGTCGCCTACATTCACCAGTACTTCGATGACTTCGACTTCGGCGAAATCGCCAATGTCGGGAACTTTCAGTTCTACACTGCTCATGGCATCCCTTATAGCGCGATACGACGGAAATCAGCCAGCAAGCTGCCCAAATACGCGTTGAAACGCGCAGCCGACGCACCGTCGATGACGCGGTGGTCGTACGACAGTGACAGCGGCAACATCAGGCGGGGCTGGAACGCGGCGCCGTCCCAGACGGGCTGATGACTGGAACGCGACACACCCAGAATGGCCACTTCGGGTGCATTGATAATAGGTGTAAATGACGTACCGCCGATGCCGCCCAACGACGAAATAGAGAAACAACCGCCTTGCATCTGAGCGGGCGACAACTTGCCGTCGCGCGCTTGTTTGGCCAGTTCGGACGTTTCGGCTGCAATATCAAAAATACCTTTTTTATCGGCATCGCGAATCACCGGCACGACCAGACCATTGGGCGTATCGGCCGCAAAACCAATGTGGTAGTACTGCTTGAGAATAAGGTTATCGCCTTCAAGCGAGGCATTGAATTCAGGGAATTTCTTGAGCGCAGCGACGCACGCCTTGATCAGGAAGGCCAACATGGTGACCTTGACACCCGACTTCTCGTTCTCTTTGTTAAGTTGAACGCGCAAAGCTTCAAGGTCGGTAATGTCGGCAAGATCGTTATTGGTAACGTGCGGGATCATGACCCAGTTGCGGCTGAGATTCGCACCAGACAGCTTTTTAATACGCGATAACGGGCGCGATTCGATCGGACCAAATTTGGCGAAATCGACCTTGGGCCAATCGATCACGCTGAAACCGCTGCCTGAAGCAGCATTTGCTGTAGTCGCACCACCTGCCAGCGCCTGCTTGACGAAACCACGAACGTCGTCGATGACAATACGACCCTTGGGGCCGCTGCCATTGACACGCGTCAGATCGACACCCAGTTCGCGAGCGAACTTGCGCACCGACGGCGAGGCATGCGGCAGCTTGTTTAAAGGTCGATCGTTGCCATAGGCCTCGGTTGGCGACGGGCGCGCGGGGCGTTCGCCGGCAGGACGGCCCTCGTCGGGTACGGCCACCGCAGTACTGGTCGCGGCCGCGGGGGCCGATGCCTCACGTTCGGGTGCAGCGTTTGACGCCGAACCAGCGGCTTGGGCAGCAGCGCTTGTTTCGGCAGCCGGCTCACCCGAAGCCTTGACTTCGATGAGCGCAGAACCTTTGCTGACTTTGTCGCCCACTTTTACTTTGACAGACGTAACCACACCGGCGTGAGACGACGGCACCTCCATAGAGGCCTTGTCGGACTCGACCGTAATCAGGCTTTGGTCAACGGCAACGGTATCGCCTTCGGCAACCAGCACCTCAATGACCTCAACTTCCGGGAAGTCGCCAATGTCGGGAACCTCGACTACCACAGACCGTGCTGTCGCAGGCGAGGAAGGCGTGGCCTGAACAGCGGGCACCGGCACCGCCGCAGAGGCGGGTGCTGCGCGCGAGTCATCGGCCGACTTGGCGGCGGCAGGCGCCGATGAAGCGCCCTGTTCGGCGGCCTCGAGCTCAAGAATCAGAGCGCCCTCTTTGACCTTGTCGCCCACGTTGACCTTGACGGACTTGACCTTACCTGCTGCAGTTGAGGGGATTTCCATCGAGGCCTTGTCGGACTCTACGGTAATCAGGCTTTGCTCTTCTTTAATGGTGTCGCCCGGGGCGACCAATACTTCAATAACTTCTACTTCGCTAAAGTCGCCAATATCGGGCACTTTAACTTCGACGAGGTTGCTCATGTCGTCTCCCCTGATCAGGCGTATTGTGGGTTGGCTTTGTCTGGGTTGATCCCGTACTTCTTGACCGCTTCTGCGACTTTTTCGAGCGGGATAAGGCCATCGTCGGCCAACGAACGCAACGCAGCCACCGTCACGAAACGACGATCGACTTCGAAGTGCTCGCGCAGCTTGGCACGGAAATCGGAACGGCCGAAACCATCGGTACCCAACACTGTGAAACGGCGGTTGTCGGGTACGAACGGACGGATTTGGTCGCCGAAGAGCTTGACGTAGTCCGTAGAGACCACGATGGGGCCTTTGGTACCTTGCAACTGTTGCGTAACGTAAGGTGTGGGCAGATCTTTGGCATCGGGGCGCAGTAAACGCTGACGCTCGCAATCAAGACCGTTGCGACGCAGCTCGGTAAAGCTGGTCACGCTCCAGATGTCTGAGCTGACGCCCCAGTCTTTCTCGAGCATGTCTTGTGCGGCAATGACTTCACGCAATATGGTGCCCGAACCCATAAGCTGGACACGCAACTTGTCGTTGTCGCTGCCATTGCTCTTGAGCTTGTACATGCCCTTGATAATGCCCTCTTCGTCGCCGGCTTTGAGGCCGGGCTGGGCATAATTCTCGTTCATGACGGTGATGTAGTAGAAGACGTTTTCCTGGTCTTCTACCATACGCTTGAGGCCGTTTTGAATAATAACCGCCAGCTCGTGTGCGAACGTAGGGTCGTACGACACGCAGTTAGGAATAAGCGCCGACATGATGTGGCTGTGGCCATCTTCGTGCTGCAAGCCCTCGCCGTTAAGCGTAGTGCGCCCTGCGGTACCCCCCAACAAGAACCCGCGTGCCTGCATATCGCCGGCCGCCCAAGCCAGGTCGCCAATACGCTGGAACCCAAACATGGAGTAGTAGATATAGAACGGGATCATGATGCGGTTATTACTGGCATACGACGTGGCCGCCGCAATCCAGGAGCTGAACGCACCAGCTTCGTTAATCCCCTCTTGCAATAACTGACCGTCGGCCGACTCTTTGTAGTACATGACCTGGTCTTTATCGACCGGCGTGTACTTCTGGCCTTCGGGCGCGTAAATACCGATTTGACGGAACAGGCCTTCCATACCAAACGTACGCGACTCGTCGGCCAGAATAGGCACAACGCGTGGCGCCAGCGCTTTGTCGCGAAGAATCTGGTTAAGAATGCGCACAAAACCTTGCGTGGTCGAAATTTCACGACCTTCGGCGGTGGGTTCGAGCACGGGCTTGAACGCCTCGAGCGCGGGAGCCTTGAACTGTTCGGTGGACCGCGGGCGACGCTTGGGCAGGTACCCACCCAGCGCCTGACGGCGTTCGTGCAGGTATTTCATCTCGGGCGAGTCTTCGGCCGGCTTGACGTAAGGCAAGGCCTCGAGTTGGTCGTCGGGCACCGGAATATTGAAGCGGTCGCGGAATTCGCGGATGGTATCGAGGTCGAGCTTTTTCTGCTGGTGCGAGGGGTTTTTAGCCTGGCCGACATGACCCATGCCGTAACCCTTGATGGTTTTGGCCAGAATGACGGTGGGCTGCCCTTTATGGTTGACGGCCGAACTGAAGGCCGCATAAACCTTGTGCGGGTCGTGACCGCCACGGTTCAAGCGCCAGACATCTTCGTCGCTCATGCGGCTGACCAGTTCCAGCAATTTGGGGTGCTTGCCGAAGAATTTTTCGCGTACGTAGGCGCCATCGTTGGCTTTGTAAGCCTGATACTCGCCGTCGACGGTTTCTTCCATGATACGACGCAAAATACCTTCTTTGTCGCGCGCCAAAAGCGGGTCCCAGTAGCCGCCCCACAGCAGCTTGATGACGTTCCAGCCGCTACCGCGGAAATCGCCTTCAAGCTCTTGAATAATTTTGCCGTTGCCACGCACCGGGCCGTCAAGGCGTTGCAGGTTGCAGTTAACAACAAAAATAAGATTGTCGAGTTTTTCGCGTGCGGCCAGGCTGATGGCGCCAAGCGATTCGGGTTCGTCCATTTCGCCGTCACCGCAGAATACCCAGACTTTGCGCTTGCTGGTGTCGGCAATGCCACGGGCATGCAGGTACTTAAGGAAGCGGGCCTGATAAATTGCCATGATAGGCCCAAGGCCCATAGACACCGTCGGGAACTGCCAGAAATCGGGCATTAACTTGGGGTGCGGGTATGAAGACAGCCCCTTGCCGTCAACTTCCTGGCGGAAGTTGTTAAGCTGATCTTCGCTTAAACGACCCTCGAGGAAAGCGCGGCCATACACACCGGGCGAACTATGGCCCTGGAAATAAACCAGGTCACCACCATGATCTTCCGTTTCAGCATGCCAGAAATGGTTTTGACCACAACCGATCATGGTAGCCAAAGACGCGAACGAAGCGATGTGACCGCCAAGATCACCGCCGTCAGGTGGCGAATGGCGATTGGCCTTGACCACCATCGCCATGGCGTTCCAGCGCACATACGAGCGAATCCGGGCCTCGAGGGCCAGATTGCCAGGGTGTGCAGGCTCGAGCCCGGGCGGGATGGTGTTGACGTACGCGGTATTGGGCGAAAACGGGATATGGGCACCGGAACGGCGCGCCAGATCGATCAGGCGTTCCAGCAAAAAGTGGGCGCGTTCGGGGCCTTCTTGTTCAAGAACAGCCTGAAGCGCTTCGAGCCATTCTTGGGTTTCGACAGCGTCAATATCGGCTTGCGACGCAGCACCGACTTTTTCAAGAGAGGACATTAGAAGTCTCCTGTGTGTTGTATGTGAAACTTAGCCTGATGAAAGCCGTGAACCCGTTGTAGCACGTAATTTACACGCGCGAAAACCCGCGACCTTGGCGTAAGACTGCAGCCATTCTAGGAAAGTGTTCAGCTTTGATCAAGCGAAATTTCACTTTATGGCATGAGTTTTTATAATGTGAAAAACAAAGGATTATGCATAGGGCTAAAATAGCCGCGTCGAGTACATCTACCACTATGGCCACACCTCCCCGAAAGTCCCTCATTCCAACGACGTTTTACGAGCAGGCACAAAAGCGACGCGGCCTTTATTGGCTGACGCCTTTCATTGTCCTGATCTTGTACCTATGCGTTATGGGGGCGTTTTTCTGGATGCAGCGCATCCAGAACGACAGCGTCATGTTTGTCACTATTGACCAGGAGGTCCGCCAGCAGCGCCTGCTTATGTTGGTGGTGGCGTTGTCATTGGTTATCGTGGTCAGTCTGCTGGCCTTGTGGCGCTATACCCGCTTTCGTACCCGGGCAGAAGCCGCCCTGCTGGCCGAAACCGGCTTTCGCCGCGCCATGGAAAATTCCATGTCCACCGGGATGCGCGTTTTCGACATGCAAGGCCGAATTGCATACGTCAACCCTGCGTTCTGTCGCATGATCGGCTGGAACGAAGCCGACCTGATCGGGCGCACTACGCCGTTTCCGTACTGGATCCCGGGGCGCCACGCCGAACATCAAGAAACGCTCGACCTGCTGTTGTCCGGCCGCACCCCAAGCAGCGGCCTTGAAATCGAAGCGCAACGACGCGACGGTTCACGCTTTACTGCGCGTATGTATGTATCGCCTCTGCGCGACCACAACGGCGACCAGATCGGCTGGATGACGTCAATGACCGACATTACCGAACCAAAGCGCATACGCGAGGCCCTGACGGCCGCGCACGAACGCTTCATGACGGTACTCGAAGGCCTGGATGACGCTATTTCAGTGGTGGCCGACACCCCGGACGGCCTTGAGCTTTTATTTGCCAATCGCACCTACCGGCGCTTTTTCGGGGCGCAATCGGCCGGCCACAGCGAACTGCTGGGCGGGCGTCTGGGGCGTTTTACCGACGAAACCATCGAGACCTATTCAAATTCGGCCCAGCGCTGGTTCGAAGTGCAACACCGCATGCTGGCCTGGACAGATGGCCGACGGGTGCGGCTGCAAGTGGCGCGCGACATCACCGAACGCCGCACCCACGAAGAAGAATCACGCATACAGCAAGAAAAAATCCAGCTGACCAGCCGCCTGACCACCATGGGTGAAATGGCGTCGTCGCTGGCACACGAACTCAACCAGCCGCTCACGGCCATAGCCAACTACAACATGGCGGCGGTCGCCATGATCAAGGCGGGCAAGGCATCGCCTGAAACCTTGCTCGATGCCCTCGAAAAAGGCGCGCGACAAGCCGAGCGGGCAGGCAAGATCATCAGCCGCATCCGCGAATTCGTCAAACGCAGCGAACCGCGCCGCCAACGCGTATCTGTCAATCGCATTCTTGACAACGCCATTTCGTTCGCCGAAATCGACGCGCGCAAGCGGCAGGTTGTCATAGAAAAGCACCTGCCCGACGACCTGCCCGACGTCCTGGCCGACCCCATTCTTATCGAACAGGTATTATTGAACCTTTTGAAAAATGGTGTTGAAGCCATGGAGCACAGCGAATATCGCACGCTGCATGTCGTGGTATCCAACCAGGCCCCCATCGTCGAAGTGGCTGTCATCGACCGCGGGCACGGGCTGAAAGACCCCGAACGCCTTTTCGAACCGTTTTACAGTACCAAGTCTGAAGGCTTGGGCATGGGCTTGAACATCTGTCGTACCATCATCGAGTCGCACCACGGTCGCCTGTGGGCGGTAGCCAACCCCGATGGCGGTACGATTTTCAGGTTCACCCTGCCTCGTGCGGCTCAAACCGAGCCCAACCCGCCAGAGAATCACCAGGAGTTGCAAGCATGACCACAATTGTTTCCGATACCGTTTTCATCGTCGACGACGACGAGGCCGTCCGTGACTCGTTGCGCTGGTTGCTCGAAGCCAACGGCTACCAGGTCCAGGCCTTCGAAAGCGCCGAAACCTTCCTAGACACCTACGACCCCGACCAGGTCGGCGTACTGATTGCCGATGTGCGTATGCCCGGCATGAGCGGTCTTGAACTGCAAGAGGCGCTAATCGCCCGCAACTCGCCGCTGCCCATTGTGTTCATCACCGGTCACGGCGATGTCCCCATGGCGGTATCCACCATCAAAAAAGGCGCCGTCGACTTCCTCGAAAAGCCCTTCAACGAATCCGATCTGCGCACTATCGTGGCGCGCATGCTCGAACAAGCTGCCGAGCGCGCCTCAAAGGCCCAGGCCCAGAAAAATCATCAGGCTGTACTCAGCCGACTGACGACGCGCGAGCAACAAGTGCTTGAACGCATCGTGGCCGGCCGCCTGAACAAGCAAATCGCCGGCGACCTGAACATCAGCATCAAAACCGTCGAAGCCCACCGGGCCAACATCATGGAAAAACTCCAGGTCACCACGGTTGCCGATTTGATGAAAATTGCCCTGGCCGGTGCCGAAGGAAACGTATGACGGCCCGTATTATCGATGGCAAAGCGCTGTCGAATACCATCAAAGAAGACGTGGCCCAACGCGTCACTGCCCTGAAAGAAAAAGGCCTTACACCCGGTCTGGCGGTCGTGCTGGTGGGCGAAGATCCGGCCTCCAGCGTCTATGTTCGCAACAAGGCTGCAGCCTGCGAAAAGGCGGGGCTGCACTCTGAAGTCATCCGCCTGAAAGCCGACATCACCGAAACCGCCCTGCTCGACGTCGTACTCGACCTGAACGCCAACCCGCGTATTCACGGGATTTTGGTCCAGTTGCCGTTGCCGGCCCACCTCGACGCCGCCAAGGTCATTGAAACCATCGCCGCCGAAAAAGACGTCGACGGCTTTCATATCAGCAACGCCGGGCTGCTCATGACTGGTCAGCCGCTGTTCCGCCCGTGTACGCCTTACGGCATCATGAAGTTGCTCGAGTCCCAAGACGTTGCCTTGCGCGGCGCTGAGGCGGTCGTCGTCGGCGCCAGCAACATTGTCGGCAAGCCCATGGCCATGCTGTTGCTGGCCGCAGGCGCCACGGTCACCATCTGCAACTCAAAAACGCGCGATCTGCCCGCCCAAACGCGCCGGGCCGATGTCCTGGTTGTGGCAACTGGTCGCCCCGAAATGATTACCGGCGACATGGTCAAGCCAGGCGCGGTGGTCATTGATGTCGGCATCAACCGACTGCCCGACGGCCGCCTGACAGGCGACGTCGAGTTTGCATCGGCCAGCCAGGTCGCAAGCGCCATCACGCCCGTCCCGGGCGGCGTCGGCCCCATGACCATCGCCATGCTGCTCGTCAATACGCTCGAAGCCGCGGAACGTTCTGCCGGCTTGCGTGTCTAAACTGCATGTCATCTGCGTTGGTCCGCCGCTGGCAGGCTGACGCAGCCGCTGCAATCCTCTCTTCGTTGTGCTCATGAATCAAAATCCTTTGCTCGTTCCCATCGACACCCTAATCGACTACGCCGTGGTTCAACCCGCGCACATCGAGCCGGCCGTCAAGACGCTTATCGAAGAAACGCGCAATGCCATTGAGCAAGCGGCATCGCCGCAAACCCCCGCCACCTGGGAATCCTTGATCGATCCGGTTGAAACCGTATCGGGTCGCCTGTGGCGCGCTTGGTCGGTTGCAGGCCACCTGAACGCCGTTGTCAACACGCCGGAACTGCGACAAGCCTACAATCAGTGCCTGCCGTTGGTCACCGAATTCTCGACCTGGATTGGCCTGCACAAAGGCCTGTACACCCAATACCAGCGCCTGCACAACAGCCCGGAATTTGCACAATTACCCGCCGTGCGGCAACGCATTATCGAACTGGCGCTGCGCGACTTCCGGCTAAGTGGCGTTGAACTCGAGGGCGAGGCACGCGAGCAATATGCCCAAATCTGCGATGAAGAAGCCCAGGCCTCGCAAAAATTTTCTGAAAACGTACTCGACGCCATTGACCAATGGTTTTTGCTTGTCGAAGACGCCGCACGCCTTGAAGGCATCCCTGCCGATGTCTGCGATGCCGCCAAGGCCGATGCCGAAAAGAACGGCCAAACAGGCTGGCGCCTGACACTGAAAATGCCGTGCTACCTGCCAGTCATGCAGTACGCCAAAGACCGCAGCCTTCGCGAAACGCTTTACCGTGCCTACGGCACAATTGCCTCCGAGCAAGGCGATACCCGTTTCGACAACACCCCGCTCATCGAACAGTTGCTTGACTTGCGTGCCCGCGAAGCTCGGCTCCTGGGTTTTGCCAATTTCGCCCAAATGCGTCTCGAAACGCGGATGGCCGACAACGCAGACCAGGTGCTCAACTTTTTGCGCGAACTAGCAGCGAAAGCAAAACCTCATGCACAACGCGATCTGGTTCAGTTGCAGGCCTTCGGACGCGAAACCCTGGGTATCGATAGGCTCGAACCCTGGGACAACGCTTATGTCTCCGAACGCTTACGCGAAGCGCGCTATGCCTACTCCGAAGACGAAATCAAACAATATTTTACCGAGCCCAACGTCGTGGCTGGCTTGTTTGGTGTTGCCAAAATCTTGTTCGGTGTAGAAGTGCGCGATACCGGCCTGACGGCCTGGCACCCCGATGCGCGCGTGCTTGAGGTACTGCGTGATGGCGAACCCTGCGGGCACTTGTTGCTCGACCTGTACGCACGCCAGGGCAAGCAAAGCGGCGCCTGGGTCGACAGCGAACGAACCCGCAGCCGTGCAAACGGGCAATTACAAACGCCTGTGGTGTACCTCACTTGCAATTTCACGCCGCCAGCCAATGGCAAACCGGCGCTGCTGACGCACGACGACGTCATTACCTTGTTTCACGAAGCCGGCCACGCCTTGCATGCCCTGCTCTCCACGGTCGATGACCCCGGCGCGTCCGCCTTCGCCAGCGTCGAATGGGATGCAATCGAACTGCCCTCGCAATTCATGGAAAACTTCTGCTGGGAATGGCGCGTCGTCACGCAGATGTCATCGCATGTCAGCACCGGCGAACCCTTGCCCCGCGCGTTGTTCGACAAGCTGCTGGCCGCACGCAATTATCAAAGCGGAATGCAAACCGTCCGCCAGATTGAGTTTTCGCTGTTCGACATGCGTATCCATAATCAGGCCAACGGTTTGCCCATTGCCGACGTCATGCAAACGCTCAACGACGTGCGCAACGAAGTTGCCGTGCTCTTCCCGCCCGAATGGCACCGCTTCCCGCATAATTTTTCGCACTTGTTCGCGGGCGGCTATGGCGCCGGCTACTACAGCTACAAATGGGCCGAGGTCTTGTCGGCAGACGCGTATGCCGCATTCGAAGAAACCGCCCTGACGACGGAATCCGGCGAACCCGATACGCTTAATGCCAAAACCGGCCGGCGTTTCCGCGATGAAATACTCGCGGTGGGTGGCGCACGGCCGGCGGCTGAATCGTTCCGGGCCTTCCGCGGCCGCGATGCGCAAATCGATGCGCTGCTGCGGCATAGCGGCATGAATGAAACGGCTGCAGATAGCGCGCAGCCGACGTAACACGGCTTCGGCCCCTGTTCCCGTTTCGTATCGTTTGTTTGTTTCAGGGTCACACCATGCAATTTTCGCTAAAAGGCAAAGTACAACGTTTTCTCTCTGCGAGTATGTTCACCGTGGTCGCAGCATCCGGCCTGATGGCAACCCACACGGCATGGGCCAACCCTTTGCCGGGTGACCCTGCCGCCGAAGCCCTGCGCGACACGCAGGTGCATAAGGTACGGGGCTTTTTGCCCGACTTGCGTTTTAACCTCGTGGGCCCCGGCGAACAGCCCGTTACTGCCGCAAACTACAAGGGCAAGGTGGTCATGATGTTCTTTGGCTACGCCAGTTGCCCCGACATCTGCCCAACAACCATGGCGCAGCTGTCGCAAGTCATGCACGGCCTCGGTGACCAGGCCGACAAGGTACGGATTCTGTTTGTCAGTGTCGACCCGCACCGCGACACATCCGAGAAGCTGCAGGCTTATGTACAGGCTTTCGATACGCACGCTATCGGGTTGACGGGCAGCGAGAAGCAGGTCGCCGACGTGGCACGGCGGTACCGTGTGGCCTATCAAATCGAAAAGCCACGTGCCGACAACCCCGACGCCTACGAAGTGGCGCACAGTCGTGGCATTTATATTTTTGACGCCGATGGCAAAGCATCGATTCTGGCTTCAGACAGCGAGTCAGTCGAGGCCCTGACAACCGCGGTGCGCGGTTTGCTGCCCGTCACACAGCAATAAGCCATCAGAACACCGGGCACCAGCGCACGGTTCACAACAAAACGGCGGCCATCGGCCGCCGTTTTGTTGAGGTAAGCATTGGGTGTATAAAAACACGCCCGCCGCTTACTCAGGCGTTGATTTGCCGGGCAGCGTCTCGCAATGCTGTGCGCAGACCCTCTTCAATAACCGGGTGATAAAACGGCATGTCGAGCATTTGAGAGATAGTCATGCCTTGCTGGCAGGCCCACGACAATAAATGCCCCAGGTGCTCGGCTGCCGGGCCAACCATTTCGGCCCCAAGAAACCTGCCGGTTTGTTGCTCGGCATAAACCCGCAACAAGCCGCGGTTTTTAAGCATGACGCGCGAACGCCCCTGGTCGGCAAAGTCGACTTCACCTGTAACAACGCCGCTATCGGGCAACTGCCTGAACCGTAAACCGACATGCATGACTTGAGGGTCTGTAAACACGACAGACAACGGCGCCCTTCGCGACCCTGGCGATACGGCAGGGTAAGCCGCCGCATTCTGCCCGGCGATACGGCCGTCGTCGGCGGCCTCGTGTAGCAGTGGCCATTGCGCGTTGACATCGCCAGCCAAAAACACCGGTATACCATCAAGCTGCAGCGTTTGCCGGTTAAATGCCGGCATACCGCGGTCGTCGAGCTTGGCCAACGTGTTCTCAAGGCCAAGGCCCGCAATATTGGGGCGACGACCGACAGCCAACAAGACATAATCGTACTGTTCGGTGTGCTGGCCACGACGGTCGCGATACTGAACATGAACACCCTGATCTGTGCGCTCAACCGAGGTGACTTCGGCATTCAGACACAACGGGAACTCGGCGCTGAACGCCTGAAAGGCATTGTCGCGAACGGCAGGATCGGAAATGCCGGCCAGGCCGCCACTGCGCCCCAATACGGTCACGCGTACACCCAAACGGGCCAACGCCTGCCCCAGCTCCAGGCCAATAACGCCAGGCCCGACAACCAGAACGCTCCCCGGTAGGGTGTCCCAGGCAAAAACATCGTCATTAATAATGGCGCGGTCGCCCAGGGCGGCGTACATATCGGGGACAACTGCCGAAGACCCGGTCGCAATGACGACACGTGAAGCGTCGACTACCGTGCTGTCACCGACCAACAACTGCGTATTGCCGATAAAACGGGCGTGCCCCGGCAAACGATCAGATTGCGGGATGTTGTTGACACTATCGAGCACAAACCCCACGAAACGGTCACGCTCGGATTTGACACGCTGCATAACCTGGTGGCCGTCGATACGTACCGGGCCGTCAACATGAACGCCAAAGGGCGCCGTGTGCCGCGCATGATGAGCCGCCTCTGCAGCTGCAATAAGCAGTTTGGACGGCATGCAACCCACGCGGGCGCAGGTGGTGCCATACGGCCCGCCTTCTATCAGCAGCGCGCTTAGCCCCGCCGCCTTGACCGCACGGTAAGCCGCCATGCCGGCCGTACCGGCACCAATAATAGCGACATCGGTGCGACGGGCCTGGCTCATTTCCATTCCGTCAGGAAGTCGTGATAATCGGGTCGGGAGACCGGATCGGGCGTACCCATGGGGGTACCGATCGCCAGATAACCCAGGAATTGATAATCGAGGCCATCGTAGCCCAGGGCTTCGTTGACCTCGTCGACATAAGTGCCCAGGCCGGTGCTCCAGAAGGCCCCATAACCCAGCATATGCGCCGCATTGAGCATATTGGTAGCGGCAGCCCCAACAGCCAGCACACGTTCGTGCTCGGGGATTTTGGTGTTGCTGTGGTCGATACGGCAAGCCATGCCCACCAACAACGGCACATTGGCCAGCCAACTGCGAATAGAAGCTTCTTTTTCGTCGGTTAAAGGCTTGCCTGCGCGGCGGGTAGCACCAATGGCCAGGTCGGCAAATTTGCCCACCGCCTGATCGCGAATAAGCGTAAAGCGCCAGGGCCGCAACTTGCCGTGATCGGGTGCGCGCATGGCGGCTTTCAAGATAAGATCGAGATGCGCATCGGAAGGCCCGGGCGCTTGTACAAACTTGTTCGATTGGCGTGACAACAGAAAATCAACAGCGCTGACAGATGACATGCAGAATCCTTAAAGTTTTAACCGCTTTGCGCGGCCCGAATCATGAGCGCCTTCATGTCGCGTATGGCCTTTTCCCAGCCATCGAACACGGCGCGGGCCACAATGGCATGCCCGATATTCAGCTCGGAAACACCAGGCAAAGCAGCCACATGATGCACGTTACCATAGTGCAAACCATGGCCGGCATTAACACGCAAGCCTTGCGAAACGCCAGTGGCAATAGCCGCCCTTATTCGCTCAAGCTCGCTGTTCTGCTCGACCGAGCCCTCGGCCGCCTCGGCAAACGCACCTGTATGAATTTCGATAATAGGCGCACCCGACTCGCGGGCAGCCGCAATTTGCTCTGCGTCGGGATCGATAAACAACGATACCCTGATACCCGCGTCGGCCAACTGCCCCACAGCTGCCTGCACCTGACTGAAATGGCCACGGACATCAAGCCCGCCTTCGGTCGTCAGCTCGGCCCGTTTCTCGGGCACCAGGCATACGTCTTGCGGCAATACCCGACAGGCGATGTCCAGCATTTCGGGCGTAATCGCACACTCCAGGTTCATGCGGGTCAATAACCTTGGACGAATGGCAAACACATCGGCGTCCTGGATATGACGACGGTCTTCGCGCAAATGCAATGTGATCAGATCAGCACCCGCCTGCTCTGCACGCACGGCCGCTTCGATGGGGTCGGGGTAGGCCGTATGACGCTGTTGACGCAACGTGGCGACGTGATCGATATTGACGCCGAGCTCTATCATGACGCGTCTTTACCTGATTCGGGCGTTGCCGATGGTACGACCGAGTTTTCGAGCCAGCCACCGCCCAGTGCTTTATAGAGCTCGACGCGGTTCATGAGTGAGTTCAGCCCGGTATCGAGAAAGCTGCGCTGCGCGTTATACAAGGTAATTTCGGCGGCCTGCACCTGCAAAAAGCTGTCGATACCATTGTCGTAGCGCAACTGGGCGATTTTCAGGGACTCGGCCGCAGACGTTTCGAGATCACGCAACGCATTTAACTGTTCGGCATAGGTCGCTTCGCCCGCCAAAGCGTCAGCCACCTCACGAAACGCCGTTTGAATGGACTTTTCGTATTGCGAGACAGCAATGTTTTTACGTGCTTCGGCAAGGTCAAGGTTACCCAGCACACCGCCCGAGAAAATAGGTGTGGTCAGTTGGGGCGTGAACGACCAGAATCGGTTAGAGCCGCTGAACAACCCGCCCATGGCGCCGCTGGCAAAGCCCAGCATGCCGGTCAGGGAAATGTTGGGGAAAAACGCGGCGCGCGCTGCGCCGATATTGGCATTGGCGGCCAACAGCCCGTTTTCGGCCGCGATAATGTCGGGACGACGGGTGAGCAAGTCGGAGGGCAAGCCTACCGGGATTTGCGCCAGCAATTGATCTTGACTGAACGCTGCTGCCTGAGGCAGATTCGACGGCGTCGTGCCCAAAACCAACAACAGCGCGTTCTGTGCCAGTTGCTCGGCCCGACGAATTTCTTGCAGGTCGGCACGTACCGAATCAAGCTGGCTCTTGGCCTGGTACAAATCGAGAGAACCCGCAACGCCAACGTCATAACGCTGCTTGATCAGGTCGTAAGATGCCTGACGCGCCTTGAGCGTGCGCTCCACCAAAGCTCGCTGCTGCTCGATAGCACGCAACCTGAAATAGCTTTCGGCCACTTGCGAGACGAGCGTAATGTGTACGGTGCGACGCGCCTGCTCGGACGCCAGAAACTGCTGATAGGCGGCTTCAGACAAATTGCGCACCCGGCCGAAAAAATCAAGCTCGAATGAGGTAATACCCACGCCGGCCTGATAGACCCGGGTGACACTGGGCGCCGACGCCCCACCTGCGCGAAGGTCTTCGGGCATACTTTGAATGGACGCATTGCCACCGACGCCGATTGTCGGCAAACGCTCGCTTTGCTGAATGCCAAACAAGGCGCGGGCTTCTTCGACACGGTCAATCGCGATTCGCAAATCACGGTTGTTTTCGAGCGCTACTTGAATCAGTGACTGAAGCTGCGGATCACGAAAGAATTCGCGCCACCCCAGATCGGCCGAGGCACTAACCGGCATGGCCGACGACGAAGGTGCGTTGGGAAACGCACCGGGCACCGGCGCGGCCGGACGCTCGTATTTGGGGGCCAAAGAACAACCCGCCAGCACCAGACTGGCCAGCACCGGGGCCAAAACGAATTTAAATGTAGAACGTGTCATGCTTGCCCCCCATCGTTGCCGGTCTGGGGTTCCTGAGTCGGTTGTGTAGGCTTGCCCAGCAGTTTAGGGCGTGTCTTGAAAATCGTCATGATGACTACGAAGAAGGTCGGTACAAAGACCATCGCCAAAGGCGTCGCGGCCAACATGCCCCCAAGCACGCCCAGGCCCACGGCGTTTTGACTGGCCGAACCTGCACCAGTAGCAATAGCCAGCGGCACGACGCCCAAAATGAAGGCGAACGAGGTCATGAGAATGGGACGGAAACGTAGCTTGGCGGCCTCGATTGTAGATTCGACCAGACCCTTGCCTTCGGCGTAGGCGTCTTTTGCAAACTCGACGATAAGAATTGCATTTTTAGCCGCCAGACCAATCACGGTAATCATGCCCACCTGGAAGTACACGTCGTTGGACATACCCAGCGCCGAGACCAACCCCACGGCGCCCAGCATACCCAGCGGCACCATCAGCATGACCGACAACGGAATAGCCCAGCTTTCGTACAACGCCGCCAGCAACAGGAAGACCACCAACATGGCCAAACCCATGAGAATAATGGATTGGCTGCCCGCCTGGATTTCCTGGTACGACAGCCCGGTCCATTCGTAGCCGATACCCGGCGGCAACTCGGCAATCAAGCGTTCGATTTCGGCCATGGCCTCGCCGGTGGAATAGCCTGCTGCCGCACCGCCACCAATACGAATCGACTCGTAACTGTTGTAGCGAACGACCTGGACGGCGCCTTGGTCCCAAGTGGTGAACACGAAGGACGACAAAGGCACCATCTTGCCTTGGTTATTACGCACATTCAGCTTGAGGACGTCTTCGACCGACATACGAGCGTGCGCGTCGGCCTGCACCCATACGTTCTGCATACGACCCGCGTTCGGGAACTTGGAGACGTATGAGGAACCGAGCGAAGTGGCGATCATGGTGGAGACTTCGCTGAAACTGACACCAAGCGCGGCCGCCTTGTCGCGATCGATATCCAGACGCAGTTCTGGGCCCGCACCCAACCCGGTGATACGCGTATTGCTAAGAATGGGACTTTGCTGCGCCAGCTGCAGCAGTTGCTGCGACGCCGCCATCAGCGCTTCGTGACCAATACCGCCGCGGTCTTGCAGGCGCAAATCAAACCCTGAGGCATTGCCCAACGAGGAAATAGCCGGCGGCACAATCGCGAACACCATGGAATCGGGCAAGCCGAAAAGCAGACTTTGCGTGGCCTTGCCAGCAACCGCCTGGGCCGAATTTTCCGGGCCGGGCCGCTCTTCGAAATCTTTAAGAGGCACGAAAGCCAGAGCCGCATTCAGACCATTACCGTTAAAACTGTAACCTTGCACAGTCACCACGTTTTCAACGCGCGGGTCGTTCATGAAGAACTGTTCAACACGTTCAATGGTTTCCATGGTCCGGTTTGACGTTGCACCCGAAGGCAGCTCCATGTTGGCAATAAGGTAGCCCTGGTCTTCTTCGGGCAAAAATGCCGTAGGCAGCTTGGTATAAAAGAAACCCAAGGCCCCCAGCAAAACAACGTAAATCAGCATGATCCGGCCGGTGCGCTTCAGGCTGCGACCTACCCAACCTTCGTAGCGATGCGTAACGCGGTCGAAAGAACGGTTAAACCAGCCAAAGAAACCCTTTTTCTCGTGGTGAGCGCCCTTGGCAATAGGTTTGAGCAACGTACCGCACAAGGCTGGCGTAAAGGTCAGCGCCAAAAAGCCCGAAAACAAAATGGACACCGCCATGGCGATCGAGAACTGGCGGTAAATAATACCCACCGAACCGCTCATGAATGCCAGCGGGAAAAACACCGTCGATAGCACCAGCGTCATGCCCACCACGGCGCCACTGATTTGCGGCATGGCAAGTTTGGTGGCCTCTTTGGGTGGCAAGCCCGTTTCCACCATGATGCGCTCGACGTTCTCGACCACCACAATGGCATCGTCAACCAAAATACCAATGGCCAGCACCATGGCAAACATGGTCAACACGTTGATAGAGAACCCGGCGGCCAGCATGACCGCAAACGCGCCCAGCACACACACTGGCACCACCAGCGCAGGAATCAGCGTATAGCGCACGTTCTGCAAGAACACGAACATCACGATAAACACCAGCACCATTGCCTCGAACAAGGTATGGACGACCTGTTCGATGGAGATTTGCACGTAGGGTGTCGTGTCGTAAGGGATGGAGTATGAAACACCGGCCGGGAAGAACTTGGCCAGCTCTTTCATTTGTTGCTTGACCCCGTCGGCCGTTGACAATGCGTTGGCATTAGTCGCCAGCGACACGGCAAAGGCCGCCGTGGTTTTGCCATTAAGACGCGCGCCGAACTGGTAGTCGTCGGAACCGACTTCGACCCGGGCTATATCTTTAACCTTAACGCTGGACCCGTCGGGGTTTGCGCGCAGCACGATGTTTTCGAAATCGGTCACCGTGGAGAGTTCGCCATTGACCACAATAGGCGCCGATACGCGCTGATCGTCGGGGTTAGGCGGCGCACCTAGAATACCGGCCGAAATCAGGGTGTTTTGCTGCGCAACTGCGGCATTGACCTCGGACATGCTTAGATTGAAACCCACCAGCTTGGCCGGGTCGACCCAGATGCGCATGGCCTTTGGTGCGGCAAACAGACGGAAGTCGCCCACACCCGGTACACGCGAAATCGGGTTCTGGATATTGCGCGAGATGTAATCGGCCAGCGTGACCTGGTCCATTGATCCGTCGTCGGACGACAACGCCACCACCAACAAGAAGTTGGAGTTGGCTTTGCTGACTCGCAACCCCTGCTGCATCACCGCCGCAGGCAATTGAGCCGTTACGTTCGAAATACGGTTTTGCACGTCGACCTGCGCAAGCTCCGGGTCGGTGCCGGGCGCAAAAGTGGCCGTGATTTGAGCATTACCATAAGAGTCGCTGACAGACTCGTAGTACAACAGGCCGGTCGCTCCGTTCAGCTCGTTTTCGATGACACTGGCCACCGAATTCGCGACGTCTTCTGCCGATGCACCGGGGTAACTGGCTTGAATGGACACCGCCGGCGGCGCAACTTCGGGGTATTGCGATACCGGCATATTCGGAATTGCAAGGAGGCCGGCCAGGGTAATGGCCAAAGCAACAACCCAGGCAAAAACCGGTCTTTCAATAAAAAACTGTGGCATGTGCGCTTACTCTAGATTCGATTTGAAAGGGGCACACCCAGTGTGCCCCGACCGTCTGGCTTAGTCTTTGGCGGGCGCGGCGTCGGGCTGACCATTGCCGGCCTGCGCGGGAGCCTGCCCTTGCGGGTTCGCGCCTGCATCCTGTGCCTCGCCCTTCCAGGGTTGTGGCGCAACCGGCGCGCCGGGACGGATCTTCTGGAAACCTTCGACGACCACGACATCGCCGGCCGAAACCCCTTTGGTAATAAGGTAGCTGCCGCCAACCGATGGCCCGACCGTCACTGGCACGGTTTTGGCTGCACCCTCCTGGACGACGACCAGAGAGCTGTCGCCATTGGTGTCACGCTGCACAGCCTGCTGCGGTACCAGCAAGGCATTTTCATCTACCCCCTGATTAAGCCGTACACGGACATACATACCCGGCAACAAAATCTGGTCGGGGTTGGGTACTTCGGCACGCAAGCTGACCTGTCCGGTAGACGGGTCGACCGACACTCCAGAGAACAGCAGCTTGCCCGCCTGGTCGTATTCGGCGCCGTCTTCGAGCAGCACCTTGACTTGCGCACTGCCGTCTGGCGATTGCGTCAAAACCCCGCTGGCTATGGCTTTGCGCAACTGGGCGAGCTGGGCGGTAGACCGGGTAATGTCGACATAGACGTCTTCAAATGATTGGACGTCGGCCAGCAACGTGGCTTCGGCGGCGCTAACCAAAGCACCTTCGGTCACATAAGCTTTACCGATGCGACCGGCGATGGGCGACACAACTTTTGTATAGCCCAGATCGATGTCGGCCGACTGCAATGCAGCTTTGGCCGCGGCAACGGCAGCATCGGCCTGAGCGGCAGCCGCCATGGCGTTATCGTATTCTTGCTGGCTGACAGCGCGGTCTTTTACCAGTCGTGCATAGCGGTTGGCCAGCAGGCGTGCACTGCGGGCGTCGGCCTGGGCACG
This sequence comes from Pusillimonas minor, assembly GCF_014237865.1. Classification (GTDB taxonomy): domain Bacteria; phylum Pseudomonadota; class Gammaproteobacteria; order Burkholderiales; family Burkholderiaceae_B; genus Neopusillimonas; species Neopusillimonas minor. The sequence continues at coordinate 99,304 of NZ_JACJUU010000003.1, read as the reverse complement.
CTGCAGCTGGGCAGCCGCCTGATCGCGCACAGCCCGGTAAGGCGCCGGGTCAATCGTGAACAGGTGCTGGCCCTCTTTAACGTCTGACCCTTGCTCAAAATTAATGGCAGTAACAATGCCGGTAACCCGCGCACGAACCTGCGCGTCTTGCAGCGCTGAAACACGGCCGGGCAAATCGACGGTGACCGTGGCCGACTTGGGTTCGACCGTAACAACACTGACCGGAACCTTCATGCCACCGGGGCCCTGCGCTGGCGGGTCGCCGCAAGCGACCAGGGTCAAGACTGAAAAAAGTACAGCTAAGCGTGCTTTACTCTGCAGAGCGGGCAGCAGAAGATTTGGCATGTAACGGCTCCGGCGAAAACCCGGCGGTGCGGGCGCACGCCGGGCCTGTAAGGTTTGGTAAAAAGGCAGTATATAACGAAACCAATCAGTACAGTAATGACGAATTTATTTCAAAACTTTACTGCACACAAGCAGGTTTGACCAGACCGAAAACAGGCGCAAACACGCGACATACCGCTGAACTACCCAAGCAAAAGGGCGTCGTCTGACACCGTTTCACCGCGCACACGCTCGAACATGGCCAACAGTTTGGGCACATCCATACCTTCGCGCTCTGTTCCGGAAACATCGAGCACAATGTTACCCTGATGCAGCATGATTGTGCGATCTCCGACATCGAGCGCCTGCCGCATGCTGTGCGTCACCATCAGCGTCGTCAACTTGTGCTGGTGCACAATTTTTCGGGTCAGCTCGATGACGAAATTGGCCGTGCGCGGGTCAAGCGCAGCAGTATGCTCGTCGAGCAACAAAATACGCGATGGCTGAAGCGTTGCCATCAGTAAACTTACCGCCTGGCGCTGCCCGCCCGACAACAGCCCGATACGGTCGGCCAACCGGTTTTCAAGGCCCAGGCCAAGCGTGGCCAGGGCGGCCCGGAACTGCTCCCGCTGGGCCTTGCGAACAGCTCGCGTCAGCCCGCGCCGCTGTCCCCGGCAAAATGCCAGCGACATATTCTCTTCGATCGTCAGGTCTTCGCAAGTGCCCGCCATAGGGTCCTGGAATACCCGTGCGACCCGGGAAGCGCGCTCCCAGACCGGTGCGCGGGTGACCTCGGTGCCGTCAATGACAATACTACCCGAGTCAACGGATAAATCGCCGGAAATGGCATTGAGCAAAGTTGACTTGCCTGCCCCGTTAGAACCAATAACCGTAATGAACTGCCCGGTCGGGATGTCGAGTGACAAGCCGCGCAATGCGCGGGTTTCAATGGGCGTCCCGGCGTTGAACGTAATATGAAGGTCATGTGCTTTCAGCATGTCATTACCCCTTGGCGCCCGAACGCAGGCGCTTTTTAAGTAGCGGGACGACCAGGGCCACGGTCACCAGCACGGCCGTAATCAGGTTCAGGTCTTGCGCCTGCAAACCAATAAAGTCGGCGTTAAGGGCCAGGGCCACAAAGAACCGGTACAACACGGCACCCACAATGGCGGCCAGCGTCATGTACAGAATACGGCGCGACGACAAAACACTTTCGCCCACAATGACAGCGGCAAGGCCGATGACGATGGTACCGATACCCATGGAGATATCGGCTCCCCCCTGCGACTGCGCAAACAGCGCACCTCCGAGTGCACACAGCGCATTGGCGATAGCCAGCCCCAGTATCACCATAGAACCAGTTGCCACGCCCTGCGCCCGCGCCATGCGTGGGTTAGATCCCGTCGCCCGCATAGCCAGCCCCGACTGGGTTCCCAAGTAGGCATCGAGCAGCAGCTTGACCACCAGCACAACCAGCACCATCAGCAGCGGACGGAAGACGAAGTCATCAATGGCTTCGGGTTGCAGTTGGGTAAAGACAGTGGGGTCGGTAATGAGCGGGATATTGGGCGCACCCATGACGCGCAAATTAATTGAATACAACGCGATCATGACCAGGATACTGGCCAGCAGATCCATAATCTTGAGCCGAATATTTAGCCACCCCGTCAGGGCACCGGCCAGGGCGCCTGCAGCCATAGCTGCCAAGGTTGCTATGAACGGGTCAAAGTCGGCGCCAATCAGTACCGCGGCAACCGCGCCGCCCAACGGAAAGCTGCCATCGACCGTCAGATCGGGGAAACGCAATATGCGAAAAGAAATCAGGACGCTCAAGGCGACCAGCCCAAAAATAAGGCCGATCTCCAGCGCGCCCCACATGGAATAAATGGACATGCCCGCTCCGGGCCGGGACAAGCCCGGCCAGATGTGAATTTATTGAATGACGTTTGCTGCCGACTTGACCAGGTCGGGCGACAACGTAACCCCCTGCTTCTTGGCGGCGTCCAGGTTCAGGTGCAGCTCGAGCTTTTCGCCAATTTGAGAAGGCATCTCGCCGGGCTTGGCCCCTTTCAGGATCTCGACCGCCATAGCCCCAGCCTGCAACCCCAGGTCGTAATAATTGATACCCAGCGCTGCTATTGCTCCCCGCTTGACGCTGTCGGGGTCGGAAGCCACCAGCGGGATCTGGGCATCGTTGCCGACTTTAACCAGCGCCTCGTAGGCCGAAACCACGTTGTTGTCGGTACTGGTGTAAATGACATCGACACGACCAATAAGGCTGCGCGCAGCGGCCCCGACATCGACCGTACGCGGCGCACTGACTTCGGCCAGGGTCATGCCGTAATCGGGGAGCAATTCGCGCATTTGCCGCACAACCACCGCAGAATTGGCCTCGCCGGGGTTGTACACCATACCCACTGTTTTGGCGGCGGGCACCACCTGTTTGATCAGCTCGATTTGACGCGTCAGCTCGAGCATATCGGAGATACCGGTAACGTTGGTGCCCGAGGGCTCGAACGAAGGCACCAACTGGGCTTCGACCGGGTCGGTTACTGCGGCATAGACCACGGGGATCGTTTTTGTCGCTGCCACCACGGCCTGCGCCGAGGGTGTGGCGATGGCCACAATAACGTCGGGCTTGTCGCCGACAAACTTGCGGGCAATTTGCGCGGCAATGGCCGTATTGCCCTGCGCTGTCTGGAACTGCCACTTCAGGCCTTTTTCTTCGGTGAACCCGGCTTTTTCCAGGGCGGCCTTGACGCCGTCTTTCAGTGAATCGAGCGCGGGGTGCTCGACAATCGAGGTGACGGCGACCGACTGAGCGCCGGACAAAGCAGGCAGAGCGAGCGCCAGAGCCATTACGGCGCCCATTACAGGTTTAATCATTGCTGACCGCATAGAGGTTCTCCTGAGAATAATGAACGCTATTTTACTGAAAGCTTAAAAATAGATTAAAAGCTCGCCCGGCCGGTGGATCGGGTTTGCGACAACAGGGATCGCGCCCACTGAACCGCGGGCAAGCCATAATGTCGCTCGACGGCATGGGCCCGGTCAAGCAGGGTCGCCACCGACACGTCAAGCAGCGGCCCTTTCAAAGCAATCACCACCCGATTACCTGCGTCGATTTCGGGCAGCTCAATCACCCGACCGCCAAACGCCTGGCCAATACGTTTGATATTCTTGGGAAAACTGGCATGATCACCAAACAGATTGACCGTCATGACGCCGATATCATCCAACGCGTGATAACAGTCTTGGTAAAACGATAATGAATCGCGTACCGGGCCCTGCGCCTCGGCATCGTACAAGTCAACCATAAGCGCGCGAAAACGCCCCACGTTTTCGGGGCGCGCTACCCAAAGGGCGGCATCTTCATGATCGACCACCGACCGCTTCGATTCGGGCAAGCGAAAATACGCCCGGCAAATCGCTGTGACGGCGGGGTTCCATTCGGCCGTCACCAATCGCGAAGCCGTTGTCTTATGCGCAAAGCGTAACAACGACCCGGCCCCAAGCCCCATGAACCCAAGCGTGTCGGAGCGAGTCGGCTCTAAAAAGAGCAACCAGCCCATCATTTGCTGGGTGTAGGCCAGCACCAGCTCGGCCGGCCGTTTAACCCGCATGGCCCCTTGCACCCACTCCGAACCAAAGTGCAAATACCGAACACCATCAAACTCCGACAAAGTCGGCTCGTCGGCAGGCCCCGGCGCCAGCTTGGTCATGACACCCCCTTGAAGTCGAGCGTGGCTACAACAGGCGTGTGGTCGGACGGCTGCTCGTTGCGTCGCGGGGCCTTGTCGATGATGCACGCCGCGCAATGCGGCACCAGGGAGGCCGACAACAAGACATGATCAATGCGCAAACCCGCATTGCGTCGGAAAGCAAACTGGCGGTAATCCCACCAACTAAATGACTTCTCTTCTTGTTCAAACAACCGGAAAGCATCAGTCAACCCCAGCGACAGCAGCCGCTGGAAGGCTTCGCGCTCGGGCTCGGACACCAGAACATCGCCTGCCCACTTGGCCGGATCGTGGACATCGGCATCGGCGGGCGCAACGTTGTAGTCGCCCAGAATAGCCAGCCGAGGGTAGCGCTGCATTTCTTCGCGCAACCAATCGTGCAACGCTGCAAACCACGCCAGCTTGTACGCGTATTTATCGCTGCCTACCGCCTGCCCATTAGGGCAATACGCGCTGATAACACGGATATCGCCGACAGCAGACGGCAGCGTCACCGCAATTACCCGTTGCTGCGGGTCTTCGAAGTTGGGCAAGTTGACCTGCACATCGGTGCCGACCTCGCGCGAAAGCACCGCCACCCCGTTGTAGGTTTTCTGCCCTGCCCAACTGGCCTTGTAGCCCAGCTCGGCCAGCGCCTCGGCCGGAAATTTTTCTTGCGGCAATTTCAGTTCTTGCAGGCAAAGCGCATCGACAGGGTTGGCGTCAAGCCAGGCTATTACTTGGGGCAGCCTGACCTTCAGCGAATTGACGTTCCAGGTAGCTAATTTCATTGTGGCCAAATCACGACTTGAAAAGCGCACTAGCGTAGCATTTTCGGGGGTCGGGCGCGTAATGCTCCCTGTGCATCAGTTACAATCTTACGATGAAAGTATCCAGCCAGATCGTGTCCACCCTGCCCCAGGGTCTCATCCTCGATGTACACATCGAAGATCTGACCTTCACCGCCTACGTGGTTGTCAGCGCGCCCGACATCCATCTGGTGGCCGAATTCGTCACGCCAGAAGCCTACCAGCAGGCCAACGACTGGCACGTCACGGCCATTGAAACCGCCGACGACGCCGAAAACCAGATACGCGATATCGCGTTCAACATGAACCTGAACGACGCCGCCGTTTTTCTGTGTGCCGACACTGCCGCCTACGAAGCTGCCCTCGAAGCGCTGGGTCAGGCGCGGCTGGCCGGCTAATGCTATGCTCATGCCCTTCACGCTAACGTAAATCTGTCATGACTGTTTCCTCCGGCTCAATATTCATGGTGGTTGCACCCAGCGGCGCAGGCAAATCCAGCCTGGTCAACGCCTTGCTTGCGCAAGACCCCAGCATTATGTTGTCTATTTCGTGCACCACCCGAGCCCCCCGCCCCGGCGAGGTCGACGAGCAACATTACCGGTTCGTCACCCAAGACGAGTTCCTTGTCATGCGCGACAACAATGCGCTACTTGAATGGGCAGAAGTCCATGGCAATTTCTACGGTACGCCGCGCGACCGCATCGAAGAAGCCACACGCGCAGGGCGCGACGTCCTCCTTGAGATCGACTGGCAAGGCGCACGCCAAATCAAAAAGCACTTTCCCGATGCCATCGGCATTTTTATTTTGCCGCCTTCCATCGAAGCCCTCGAAAGCCGTCTTAAAAAACGCGGGCAAGACGCACCCCAGGTCATTACCAAGCGTTTACTGGCCGCAGGCAGCGAAATGTCGCATGCCTCAGAATGCCAATATGTTATTATTAATCAAGAATTTAGCGTCGCTTTAACACAGCTTTCACAAATTATTTCAGCCGCCCGTTTGCGCTATCCGGCGCAAGCGGCGCGTCACGCCCAGCTGTTTTCCCAATTGGGCATCAGCCCAACGGCAAATTAAGTTGTCGTAACCCATTGTTTACCAAGGACATCACATCATGGCCCGTATTACTGTAGAAGATTGCCTCGCCAAGATCCCTAACCGCTTCAACCTGGCATTGGCCGCAACTTACCGTGCACGCGAACTAGCCCAAGGCCACGAATCGCGCATCGAAAGCAAAGACAAACCTACTGTAACGGCACTGCGCGAAATCGCCGCCGGCGTCACCGGCATCGAGATGCTGCGTAAAGTACCTACCTAATTACTGAGCGTTTATGGCGTTCTCCAGTCTTCGCGATGCTTCAACAGGGCTACTTGCTGTCTTCAGAAAAGGGCCCCGGCTGCGACGACGCGCCCAAAAAACAAAGGGGCGGCCGGGTGCCGCACCTGAACTCGCTTCACCCGCCTCGCCTACCATCGCATCGCTGGCACCATTAACCCAAATTCTGGCGCAGTACCTCGACGAAAAAGACATCGAACGCGTCAAAGAGGCTTACCGGTTTGCCGACCAGGCCCATTTGGGGCAGTTCCGCTCCAGCGGCGAACCCTATATTTCTCATCCCATTGCAGTCACAGAAATCTGCGCCGGCTGGAAGCTCGATGCCGATTCCCTAATGGCGGCCTTGCTGCACGACGTCATGGAAGACCAGGACGTCCCCAAACACGAACTGGCCGAGAAATTCAGCCCCGATGTCGCCGAAATCGTCGACGGTTTGTCAAAGCTTGACCGGCTCGAATTTGCGACCAAAGCAGAGCAGCAGGCCGAAAGCTTTCGCAAAATGCTGCTGGCCATGTCCCGCGACGTGCGCGTCATTCTTATCAAACTGGCCGATCGTCTGCACAATATGCGTACGCTGGGCGCCGTCAGCGCCGAAAAGCGTCGCCGTGTGGCACGCGAGACGATGGAAATTTACACGCCCATCGCGCATCGGTTGGGGCTTAATGCGCTGTACCGCGAGCTGCAAGACTTATGTTTTCAGGCCACCTACCCCAACCGCTACGACGTTATTAAAAAAGCTGTCATGGCGGCTCGCGGCAACCGCCGCGAAGTGCTGGGCAAAATCACCGACGCCGTCAAAGTGGCTTTACCTGCTGCCGGCATCGAAGCCGAGGTCAGTGGCCGCGAAAAATCATTATTCGGCATCTACAAAAAGATGCTCGAACAAAAAAAATCATTTTCCGACGTACTCGATATCTACGGGTTCCGGGTCGTGGTGCACACCCTGCCCGAGTGCTACCTGGCCCTGGGCACGCTTCATCAGCTTTATCGCCCGGTACCAGGCAAGTTTAAAGACTACATCGCCATCCCAAAACTCAACGGCTATCAGTCTTTGCATACCACGCTGGTTGGCCCATATGGCACACCGGTCGAGTTCCAGTTCCGCACCCGCGACATGGATCGCGTTGCCGAAGAAGGCGTAGCGGCGCACTGGCTATACAAAAATGACGACAGCAACCTGAACACGCTGCAGAAGCGCACGCACCAATGGTTGCAGTCGTTACTCGACATTCAGAGCCAAACTGGCGATTCGGGTGAATTCCTCGAACACGTCAAGGTCGACCTGTTCCCCGACGCGGTTTATGTGTTTACCCCGCAGGGCAAAATTGTGTCGCTGCCGCGAGGTGCAACGCCTGTCGATTTTGCTTACTCCATCCACACTGATGTCGGCAATCAAGCCATAGCCTCAAAAATCAACGGCGAATTCTCTCCCTTGCGCACCGAGCTTAAAAGCGGCGATGCCGTCGAAATCATCACGTCACCGGCGTCTCGCCCCAGCGCGCAGTGGCTTAACTATGTACGCACGGGTCGGGCGCGTTCCGAAATCCGCCACTATTTGCGCACCGTCAAATACGAAGAGTCCGTTGCGTTCGGGCGTCGACTGCTCATGCAGGCGTTCGATCAGATTGGTATCGACTACCCGGCAGACGACGACACTAACTGGGACAAACTCGCCAAAAGTTCGGGCGCTTCGTCGCGAGAAGAAATTCTGGCCGATATCGGGCTGGGAAAACGCCTTGCCGCGGTGGTCGCACGACGCTTTGCCCCCGAAAACCCCATTTTGGCCACAACGGCGGCGGCCGTCGACGAGCTCACTTCGGCGCACGCAGCCTCGATTCTTATCCACGGCAACGAAGGCCAGGCCGTGCAGCTGGCCAGTTGCTGCGGCCCCTTGCCAGGCGACGCCATTGTGGGCGGTATACGGTTAGGCCACGGCCTGGTTATTCATATGGCCGATTGCCCGGTGGCACAGCGCCAGCGCACCAAAGAGCCCGAACGCTGGGTGTCGGTGGCCTGGGCAGCCGATACCGCGCGCCATTTAAATACGCGTCTCGACGTTACAGTTATCAACGAACGCGGCGTGTTGGGCCGCCTGGCGGCCGAAATCACCGATGCGGGCTCCAACATCACCCACCTCACTATGCAAGACGAAGCCACCGCCACCGGCCTGCTGCATCTTACCGTGCAAGTCGACAGCCGCAAGCACCTGGCCCAGGTCATACGGGCCATACGGCATGTGCCGCAAGTGCAAAAAATTGTGCGGGTAAAGGGCTAGCCTTCAGCTGGGTTTATTTCTTGGCCATGAACAAGGCCGGATCAACGCGCTGATTATTAAGGCTTACATTCCAATGCAGATGCGGGCCTGTGGCGCGGCCGGTCGCCCCGACCTTGCCAATGACCTGCCCGCGTTTAACCTGTTGCCCCACCGTCACGTTTTGCGCCGATAAATGGCAATACATGGTTACCAGGCCCTGGCCGTGGTCAATAAAAATGGTTTTTCCATTAAAAAAATAGTCATCGACAATGGTCACGACGCCATCGGCCGGCGCTTTGACCGGCGTACCTGTGGGCACGGCAAAATCAAGACCCGAGTGCGGATTACGCTCTTCGCCATTAAAAAACCGCCGCAACCCGAAGGGGCTGGACAAACGCCCTTGCACGGGCGCATCGAGCAGGATATTGCTGGGTGTGTCGGGCCTAAACTGTGCATAAGCGGCCATTTGCGCGTTGTATTCGCGCTCGAAGCGCGCCAGTTGCTCGGGGTCGGGCGACACATGTTTTTTATTTTTTAAGGTAATGTGCTGCGATTTATATTCGCGCGCCCCGACATTAAAAGCAATGGCTTTACGCCCCTCGGGCAAGACTGCATCAACCGTCTGTTGACCAGGCTTGACGTCCAGCCCAATTCCAACAACGGCGATATAGCGGGCATCGCTGTCTTTAAGAACCATTACCGGGTGGCTTCGGTACTGTACCGTGGGCGGTTGCGACAACACCCCCAGATCGAGCACTGCAACCCCGCCCGGAAACGGGTGGTTGAGCGTGCGGGCAATATAACCTTGTGCTTGCGACACGCCCGACACCATCATCAACAAGAAAACAGCCACAAACCTTTGAAACAACATCATTACCCCAACAGCAGACTCAGTAGCCAGGTGCGGTGCCATTTATGCGCCACGCCCTCACCACATTCGTTAACAACGTACGCAGGCCACTAGCCGGCCCGACGCGTATTACAAATAAGTACGCCCGACAGCACCACGACAAACCCAACAAGCTGGATAAGTGTCAGGCGATCGCCAAAGATGAAATAAGCTTCAATGGCCACCAGCGCGGGCGACAGAAACATGAGCGACGACGCCGTAGCCGCCTGCCCGCGACGAATAATATAGATAAGCAGCATGGTGCCAATACCGGTCAGCACAAACGCAGCCCAGAACAAAGAAGCCCACAATTGCGGGGACCACTCCCAGCGGGTTTCGCCCAAAATAACGACAAACGCACCGGTGAAGAACAGCGTGCCGAAATTCTGCAACGACAAAGCAACGCGGATATCCACTGCCTGGATGGACGTCTTTTGCACAATTGTGCCGAAGGTAATCGACAACACGGCCAGAACACCGATAAAAAAGGCCCATAGCGGGAACGCACCCACCCCGGTATTCATCAGCGCCGGCTGAACCACCAGGAAAACGCCGATCATGCCCATGAAAATACCGAACCACACACGCCGCGTGGGGATCTCTTTAAGAATAGGAATAGCCAGCACGGCCGTTAAGAGAGGTTGCACCGACCCGATAAGGGCCATGACCGCCGGCGGCACGCCACCCGCGATTGCCCAGAACACCCCGCATAAATACATGCCCTGCAGCAGAATACCCGCCAGCATATGCTTGGGTATTTCGCGCAATGGCGGCCACTGAACCTTGCCATACAACGCAATGCCGGTGAACAGCACTGCGGCAATACAAATGCGCACAAACAAGAATAAAGTCGGGTCGGCGTACGGCACAATGGCCTTGCCTACAATAAAACCCGTTGACCAGATAAATACAAACAGTGCTGCTATAAAAAACATTTTTTATTATGTCCCGTGTAGTCTCCCCGCCGTAACATACCACAGGGCGAACAAGACCACACACCGCAGCAACACATTGTTCAGGCAGGCAGCGCCTCTATCGAGCCGGCGTGCAAACGCAATTCGCGATCGCAACGCGCGGCAACCGCCGGGTCGTGGGTAACCATCACCAGCGTGGCACCCTGCTCTTTCAGCAGCGCAAACATCAGCTCGATAATTTTTTGGCCATTCTGCTCATCGAGACTGCCGGTGGGCTCGTCGGCAAACAATACGTTGGGCCTGACCACAAAAGCGCGCGCCAACGACACGCGTTGCTGCTCGCCGCCCGACAGCGTTTTGGGGTAGTGGCTGGCCCGAGCCGACAAACCGACGCGTTCGAGCATCTGGCGCGCCGCCTGTTCGGCCGGGCGCCCGGCCAGCTCAAGCGGCAACATGACGTTTTCTAGTGCTGTCAGGTTGGGCAGCAATTGAAACGACTGAAACACAAAGCCCACATGACGCGCGCGAAGCGCGGCTCGCCCTTCTTCGTCAAGGTCGAACAACGACTGGCCCATCAGGCTGACCGTACCCGATGAGGGAACATCCAGGCCGGCCATGAGTCCAAGCAGCGTTGACTTGCCCGACCCGGATGCCCCGGTAATGGCCAGGGCCTCGCCCGCCCGGGCGGTTAGACTTACGTTGTCCAGAATGGTGAGTGTCCCCGTGGCGTCGGAGACATGCTGGCAAAGATTTTTAACTTCGATAGAACAAGGCAGATTCATGCGAACTCGTTGGCTGTTATGTGTTGCAACCCTATTGTGCCTGATAACCAGCACGGTGATACGGGCCGAGCCCGCAACACCCGCCCCTCAACCTCCGGGCATTCTGGTGATTGGCGACAGTTTGTCGGCCGAATACGGGCTACGTCGGGGCTCAGGATGGGTTAACCTGCTTTCTGACCGTCTAGCGCAAGAAAAATTCAATTTTCGGGTCAATAATGCCAGTATCAGCGGCGACACAACCAGTGGCGGCAAAAGTCGCCTTCCCGCTGCGCTTGAGCAGCACCAACCTGGCATTGTGATTATTGAACTGGGCAGCAACGATGCCTTGCGCGGGCTGTCGCTGGATATGACGCGTGACAACCTGACCGACATGATCGCCATGGCCCAAAACGCCGGCAGCAAGGTGGTTTTGGTGGGCATGCAGATCCCGCCCAACTACGGCAGGCAGTACACCGAAGCGTTCAAAAACCTGTTTACCGAACTGGCCGAGGCACATGACACCGCCCTGGTGCCGTTTTTGCTGGATGGCATAGCCGCCGACCGCCAGATGTTCCAGCCGGACGGAATTCACCCCAACGAAGATGCGCAGCCGGTATTGGCGGAAAACGTCTGGGGCGCGCTTAAGCCTTTATTGGCTAAGACCTCTGTGCAATAAAAAGCACACGCCGCCAACCAAAAAAACGCCACGTAAAAAGCCCGCCCATTTTGCTGTTAATGCATTTAACCAGGCAACCGCTAGTTAAATGACGACATACAAAATGGACGGGCTTTGATGAGGCTTGCCCGCTTGTATAAAGGCTTTAGGCGAAGGCCCTTGGCGCGTGCGACACACCTTAAGCAAAAACAACCAGCCCCTTAAACCAGGGCGCTTAAACGCCCCGGCCTGACTTTACTGCTGCTCGGCTTCGCCCTGAATAACGGCCTGAGCGTCGGGCAGGACCTCGACACCCAAAGTTGTGCGCATGGCTTTCAGTACCGCACGCTCTTCGGCGCGGCCCCAGAGGTTGTTGACCTCTTGGGGCAAGTTGGCCAAGGCCTGGCCGCCATCGTTACCGGGCGTGACGCCCTCAAGGCGAACCACCACATAACCGCCCTGCCCTTCAACACCCGTGTAAGCCGGCAGCGTATCGGTTGGTGCACGGAATGCCGCCTCGAGCGCCTGCGCATTTACATTTTGCGGGCTGACCCGACTGACGGTCAGCGACGAACCAAACCCTTCGGGCACGGCATTGCCGTCGGCAGCGCGATACGTGGCCAAGTCGGCCTCGCCAGCCTTGCGGGCCAGCGCTAGCGCCTGCTCTTGAACCAGAGCCTCGCGAATGACATCGTCGACCTGGTCGAGCGGCTGAATGCTTGAGGGGATGACTTCATCGACACGCACAACCACAAGAGTATCGGGGGTAATTTCGATGACACCCGAGTTTTGCTTCTCGGCCATAAGTGCGGGAGAAAACAACGCACGGCGCACGCGAGCATCTTCAAGAATGGTTGCATCGGGGCCTGCAGCAGCCGCCTGACCCTGAACCTGCTGCTCGGGCAACAAACGATCTTGTGCAATGCCGGTAGCCGTGCGGATATCGAGCCCCAACGCCTGGGCAGCCGGTTCGAGTGTCGTGGCATTGTCGTAAGCCAGGTCGCGCAGGCTCGAAGCCATTTCGGCGAAACGTTCGGCACCCAGTTGGCGACGAATTTCGGCCTCGACCTTGGCCTTGGCTTGTTCAAAGGTTTCACCACGTTCGGGTTCGACCTCGGAGGCCATGAATACATGGAAGCCGTCAGGCCCCTCGACTACACCCGACACATCCCCTTGCTTCAAGGCAAAGATAGCGGTTTCAAGTTCGGTGGGCAAGATGCCGCGGGTAATCCAGCCCAAACGCCCACCGTCTTTGGCCGTACCAATGTCTTGCGACTCGGCTTTGGCGACATCGGCAAACGACGACTTGTCGGCGGCGACTTTTTCGGCCAGCGACTGCGCTTTGGCGCGGGCAGCTTCGCGCTCTTGCGCGGATGCGTCGGCGCTTGCCTTGATAAGGATGTGGTTGAGCAACACACGGCCCGGCAACACATAACGTGACTTGTTCTGATCGTAGTAGGCCTGCATTTCGGCATCGGTTGGCGCAGGCAACGCCTTCATGGCGGCAGCTTCGTCAAGGACAAGGTACTGAGCACGTACGTGTTCTGGAACGCGCAGGCGCTCTTCGTTTTTGCTGTACCAGTCTTTGACGTCGGCGTCAGATACCTTGACCTGGTCAGTGTAAGCGTTGGCTTCGTAGACTTTAAGACGCAGGGTGCGCTGCTCGGTCAGCGCCTGACGCAGGCCAGTGACAACCGAAGCGGGCACGCCCGCCGTAAAGCCAATAGGCCCCAATACACGTTGCAAGGCCAGCTCGGCCCGCTGGCTTTGCTCGAAATCGCGGCTGCTAATGCCCATTGACGCCAGAACTTCGTCGTAGCGTTCTGGCGAAAACTGGCCATTGACCTGCAATTCGGGAATAGCAGCAATAGCACGACGCAAGACGTTGTCAGAAACACTAAAATGCGCCTTGGTGGCGGTTTCAATAACTACGCCACGGTCAATCAGCGACTCGAGCAGGTTTTCGCGGGCCTGGGAATTGTCGAGCAAAGACGGGTCGAATGCCGCGCCCATGTTGGCCTGCAACTGCTGCATCTGGTTGCGCTGTGCCGCGTTGAAGTCTTCCAGGGTTACCGAGGCGTCGCCAATTTTGACCAGATCTTTATTACCGGACACATAATTGGTATAGCCACTGATGCCCACCAGCGCGAACGACGGAAAAATCAGGATGACAAGGACAAGCAGCATCAGACGCTGATGCGTACGGATAAAATCGAACATTAATTCAACCCACAGAGTCGCCCGCGCGCCATAGCGTTACGTGACGATTTATACCCAAAAAAATTACGGCTTTAATACGGTGCAGCGAGTTTACCACCGGTTCGGGCCACACCCTATTTTATAAAAGGCACGCCCTTGTTCAGTTACCGCCACGCTTTCCATGCCGGCAATCATGCCGACGTTCTGAAACACAGCATTCTGGTGCAAATTCTTGATTACTTCAATCAGAAAGACACGCCCTACTGGGTAATTGACACCCATGCCGGCGCCGGCATTTACGATTTAACCGACGAATGGGCAACCAAAAACGCCGAATTTGCAGACGGGCTGGACCGCGTACTGGCCGCCGAAAAACGGCCGCCCATGATTGAGCGCTACCTTGAAGCTGTAGGCGATTTCAACCCCGACGGCGTGGCCAACTACTACCCCGGGTCGCCCTGGCTGGCCATGCAGGCATTGCGCCAAAAAGACCGCCTGCGCCTGTTTGAGCTGCACCCCAACGAAATTGCAATTTTGCAAGAGAACCTGGCGCAACAAGACCGAAGCGTGCAAAAAAAGGTCATGGTGTATGAACAAGACGGGTTCACAGGCCTGAAAGCCTTGTTGCCACCACCAACGCGTCGCGCCGTCACGATTATCGACCCGTCGTACGAAGCCAAGTCAGACTATCGCGCCACATTGCAGTGCGTACAAGACGCCCTGCGGCGATTCCCGACAGGGTGTTATGCCGTATGGTACCCGCTGGTGCAGCGACGTGAAGTCACCGAACTGCAACGCAGCCTCGAAAAACTTAAGGATTGCAGCTGGGTCAATGCCACGCTAAGCGTGCGCAAACCGCCCAGCGACGGCTTTGGCCTGTTTGGCAGCGGTATGTTTATTATTAACCCGCCCTATACCCTGCACGATGCACTGGCCCGTGCGCTGCCGTGGTTGTCAAAAACGCTGGCGCTCGACGACCGCGCCACATTTACGTTAAAAAAATCGGGCGCCTCGAAAGACAAACCCAAAGATAAAGACGACTGAAGCAGCCGCCAAGCGGGGCGCCGCAAACAACGCGCCCCAGTACACTTCGGCTAAAGTAGGCAAACAACCGGGGCGGGCTAGTCTCGGCTAAGGCTACCAAACGAACGGGCCGGCCAAGACAGCCCGACGATCAGCTCAAGCCTAGCCGGCTAGAACTGCTCGCCTTCGCGCAGATACCGCCATTTACCCGGGGGCAAGTCGCCCAACACAATGCGCCCCATACGTACACGCTTCAGGCCTACAACTTTAAGCCCCACCTGTTCGCACATACGACGAATTTGGCGTTTCTTGCCTTCCCACAAAATAAACCGCAACTGGTCTTCGTTTTGCCACGAAACTTCGGCGGGCTTAAGGGTTTGACCGTCGAGGCTGAGCCCGTGGTTAAGCAACTTGAGCCCGTTGCTGCCGATTTTCCCTTCGACCCGAACCAGATATTCTTTTTCGATGTCGGAATGCTCGTCGATGAGCTGACGCGCAATGCGCCCGTCTTGGGTTAATACCAGCAGTCCTTGCGAATCGATGTCGAGGCGACCTGCCGGCGCCAAGCCGCGAAGATGGCTACGATCGAACCAGATCGTCGACTTTTCGGGCCGATACTGGGTCTTTTCTGAAATAAGCGTGGCTGCCGGCCGGTAGCCGCTTTCGGCCTGCCCCGACACATAGCCCACCGGTTTGTTCAGCAAGATGGTAACCCGTGCGGTTTGACGCTTTTGGGCCTGGCGATCGAGAGTGATTTTTTGATGCGGGTAAGCCTTGCTGCCCAGTTCGGACACCACAACGCCATCGACACGGACCCAGCCACGCTCGATATAGCTGTCGGCCTCGCGGCGCGAGCACAAGCCTTGCTCGGCCATAAGCTTTGAAATTCTGATTTTTTCCATAGCCGCCATTGTATGCATTCCGAATGCTGCACGGTTGCCGGCCGACCATTGCAGCGCGTGGGCGTTGTATGGCTGCGTCAAAAAACACGAACCTCGCCTGGCCGGCAAGGCACAGCAGATGAAATGCCGCAAGGAGTCATTGACGAATGACGGCTAATGGCCAGCGAATGGCCTCAAAACTAGTGCGCCAGAATTTTCGATAGAAAATGACGGGCACGTTCGGAACGGGCCTCCGGGTTGTCGAAAAATTCCAGTTTCGGGCAGTCTTCGACAATCTGGCCTTGGTCCATGAAGACAACGCGGTCGGCTACCTTGCGCGCAAAGCCCATTTCGTGCGTTACCACCATCATGGTCATGCCTTCTTTAGCCAGATCCACCATGACATCCAATACCTCATTGACCATTTCAGGGTCGAGCGCCGAGGTGGGTTCGTCGAACAACATGGCAATCGGGTCCATGGCCAGTGCGCGCGCAATAGCAACCCGCTGCTGCTGCCCGCCCGATAACTGGCCCGGAAACTTGTGCATGTGATCGGCCAACCCCACACGCGTCAAGAGCGCCTTGCCGCGGTCGGCGGCTTCGGTTTCAGAGCGCCCAAGCACCTTGACCTGGGCAAGCGTAAGGTTACGCATGACCGACAAATGGGGGAAGAGCTCGAAATGCTGAAACACCATACCAATACGCGACCGCAACTTGGGCAGATTGGTGCCCGGCGCGCCGACCGAAATACCGTCTACCCAAACCTCGCCCTGCTGAAAGGGTTCGAGCCCGTTGGCGGTTTTAATAAGCGTGGACTTACCCGACCCTGATGGGCCGCACACAACAACGACCTCGCCGCGACTGACTTGCGTAGTGCAGTCTTTAAGCACCTGAAAGTCGCCATACCACTTGCTTACATTTTTGAATTCGATCATGCAAAACTTACCGGATCAGCGCACCACGGCGGTTCGCAGCTGAAGCCGTCGAACCAGACGTGATGCCACATAAGAAATAACGAAATAGACAACTGCCGCGAAAATGAACATTTCGACCAAGCGGCCGTCACGTTGCGCCACGATATTGGCAGCACCCAGGAAATCGGTTAACGACAGCACATACACGAGCGAGGTGTCTTGAAACAGCACAATGACCTGAGTGAGCAATACCGGTGTCATGTTGCGAAACGCCTGCGGCAACACAATGGTGCGCATCACGCCGAAATAATTCAGGCCCAGCGCGTAGCCGGCGTCGAACTGGCCTCGGGGCACAGACTGAATGCCGGCGCGCATGATTTCGCAAAAATACGCGGCTTCGAAGAGCGTAAAGGTAATGAGCGCCGAGGTAAAGCCACCTACGGGCACAGGCGCCCCGGCGCCGGTTAGCCACCCCATAATGTAGGGCACCAGAAAATAAAACCAGAAAATAATAAGAATGAGCGGCAATGCCCTGAAAACATTGACATAACCGCCGGCCAGCGCCGATACCCAGCGACGCGAAGACAGGCGCATTAGCGCCAGTATCGTACCCAGCGCCAGCGCCAGCACCGTCGACAAAACCGTTAGCTTGAGCGTAAAAACCAGCCCCGTACCCAGCAAATAGGGCAAGGCATCGATAATGACGGCGAAATCGAAATTACCCATGGCTGCCCTACTTTGCCGTGCCCATGAAACCCGGCACCTGCAACCATTTTTCAAGCCGCCGCATTAACACCACGATGACGATGTTGATAAGCACATACAGCACGGTTGCAGCCGCGAAAGACTCGAAAATCTGGAAACTGAACTCTTGCATTGAACGCGCCGCACCGGTGATTTCGAGCAGGCCAATGGTAAATGCCACCGAAGAGTTCTTGACCAGGTTAAGCGCTTCGGAGGTAAGCGGCGGCATGATCATGCGCACCGTGGCGGGCAGCAGCACATGGCGGTAAACCTGCGCCCGACGCAGCCCCAGGGCGGTCGCCGCCATAGCCTGCCCTGCGGGCAATGACTCGATGCCCGCACGTACCTGTTCGGCCACCCGCGCCGACGTAAACAGGCCCAGACACACCACCGCCGTCCAGAACGTACTGAGGACAGGATCGGACTGCTTGATGAAATCGCCCCAGGCCTGCGGCAAAAGCTCGGGCACCACAAAGTACCAAAGAAACATTTGCACCAGCAGCGGGATATTGCGAAAGAGCTCGACCCAGGCTCGACAGCAGGTCACAACGCCGCGACGCCCGGTTGTATTGAGCACACCCACCAAAAAACCTAACGCCAGCGCCAGCACCCAGGCTGCCACAGACACGCCCAGCGTCCAGTAAAGGCCGCGAATGAGCGTGTCGAAATAGGTGCCTGTTCCGTCGGGGGATATGTCCCAGAAGACGGACCAGTTCCAGTTGTAATTCATGCCCCGGCCTTGCGCGGGTTACTGAAGGACATAAGCGGCCGGGTCGGGCGAGTCGGTGGGGTTTTGAATAACCTTGCGTAATTCGGGGGTCATGGGCCAGTTGAGCTTGATATTGCGCGGCGGAATGGCCTGCATGAACCATTTGTCGTAAAGGGTTTCAAGGCGACCATCGCTCATCATGGCTTTTACTGCGTCGTCGACCACCTTTTTGAAAGCCGGGTCGTCTTTGGGCAGGATGATGCCGTAGGGCTCGGTGGTGTAGGCCTTTTCGCTGATCATCCAGTCTTCAGCGTTGCGCGAATTGGCCACCAGACCCGCCAACAAGATGTCATCCATGAAAAACGCCACCGCACGGCCACTGCTGACAGTAAGGAAAGCTTCGGAGTGGTCTTTGGCCGTGATAATGCGCATGCCCAGATTTTGTTCGGCGTTGGCCTGGGTTAACCAGCGCAAGTTGCTGGTACCCGCCGTAGACACCACCGTTTTGTCTTTGAAATCGGCCAAATCAGACAACCCGGAGGTTTTCAGGGCCGCAAACCGGGTGGCCGTAACGAAGGTGGTGGGTGCAAAACTAACCTGCTCTTGGCGTTGGGCGTTATTGGTCGCCGACCCGCAGGTTAAGTCGACCGTACCATTGGCTACCAGCGGAATACGTGTTGACGACGTAACCGGCACTTGCCGCACATTAAGCTGTGCAAGCCCCAGATGCTGCTTGACGGCCTCGACAATGCCATTACAGATGTCCATGGAGTACCCGACGGGCTTCTGCTGGCCGTCGAGGTAGGCAAAGGGTATGGAAGATTCGCGGTAACCCAGCGTGATTTGACCGCTTTCTTTGATTTTATCGAGGCGGCCTTGCGCATGTACTGACGACATGCCGACAACCGTAACAACGGCCGCCAAAGCAATAGACAACAATCTCATGACTTCTCCTGTAACCTGGAACATCTTTTTTAGTATGCCCGAACTTGGTCGGGATGACCTCGTGACATACCCTAGGTTTTACAGGAATTAACGCAAGATAACGCCGCGATCAACACCGCAGACCGGTTCGGCCGCGTACTGGTTTACAAGGCTTCGGGGCCGCTTTCGCCGGTACGGATACGGATGGCTTGCTCGACCGGCATGACAAAAATCTTGCCGTCGCCGATTTTGCCGGTGTGTGCCGCTTTAAGAATGGCCTCGATGGACTGCTCGACCAGGGCGTCGTCGACGACCAGGTCAATACGAATCTTGGGCAGGAAATCGACAACGTACTCGGCACCCCGATACAGCTCGGTGTGCCCTTTTTGCCGGCCAAACCCCTTGACTTCGGTAACCGTCAGGCCGCTGACGCCGATCTCGGCCAGTGCCTCGCGCACTTCGTCGAGTTTGAAGGGCTTGATGATGGCAGTGATGAGTTTCATGCGGGCTCCGGTACTTTGTTTGATATGTTTTGTGTTGGCGAACCGCCCAAACAACGCGCACTGTAAAGCCGGCGCACTGCGGGCATAACGCTAAAATTATCGCACGCTCCCTTATAATTGCGCACTATGTCAAAAAATACCCACTCCGCAAGTCAAGACCAGTTCGCCAACAAGGCCCAAGCCTGGTCCGCCCGTTTCTCCGAGCCTGTTTCCGACCTGGTCAAGCGCTACACCGCGTCTGTCGACTTCGACAAGCGCATGGCCGCATTCGACATTCAGGGTTCACTGGCCCACGCCGACATGCTTTCTGCCATAGGCATTATCAGTGCCGACGACCTGGCCGCCATACAAAAAGGTATGGCGCAGATACTGTCCGAGATCGACGCAGGCCAGTTCAACTGGTCAATCGACCTCGAAGACGTACACCTGAATATTGAAAAACGTCTGGTTGAGCTGGTGGGCGACGCAGGCAAGCGCCTGCATACTGGCCGGTCGCGCAATGACCAGGTCGCTACCGACATCCGCCTGTGGCTGCGCGCCGAAATCGACATCGCCATCGACCTGCTGCGTCAGTTGCGGCACAACCTGGCCGCCCTGGCCAAAACGCATGCCCACACTATTTTGCCCGGCTTTACGCACCTTCAGGTGGCCCAGCCGGTAACGTTTGGCCACCACTTGCTGGCCTACGCCGAAATGTTCGCCCGAGACGCCGAACGCCTGCACGATTGCCGCAAGCGTGTTAACCGTCTACCCTTGGGCGCAGCCGCGCTGGCAGGCACCACCTACCCCATCGACCGCGAGCGCGTCGCCCGCACGCTGGGGTTCGACGACATCTGCCGCAACTCGCTCGACGCCGTTTCCGACCGCGATTTCGCCATCGAGTTCTGCGCCGCCGCCGCCCTCATCATGACGCATATTTCGCGCATGTCCGAAGAGCTGATCATCTGGATGAGCCCGCGCGTCGGCTTCATCGAACTGGCCGATCGCTTCTGCACCGGCAGTTCGATCATGCCCCAAAAGAAAAACCCCGACGTCCCCGAACTGGCACGCGGTAAAACCGGTCGCGTCAACGGCAACCTGATCGGCCTGCTTACGCTCATGAAAGGCCAACCGCTGGCCTACAACAAAGACAACCAGGAAGACAAAGAAGGGTTGTTTGATTCGGCCGATACCATCCGCGATACGCTGACAATCTTTGTCGATATGGTCAGCGGCATCAAAGTCAAGCCCGATGCCATGCGTGCTGCTGCACTACAGGGCTATGCCACCGCCACCGACCTGGCCGATTACTTGGTGAAGAAAGGCGTGCCCTTCCGTGACGCCCACGAAACCGTTGCCCATGCGGTGCGCACCTGCGAAGAACAAAACTGCGACCTGGCCGACCTGAGCCTGGAGCAGTTGCGAGCCTTTAACGCATCTATCAACGAAGACGTCTTCGACGTTCTTACGCTCGAAGGTTCGGTAGCCGCGCGAAATCACGTTGGCGGCACTGCACCCCAACGGGTTCTGGAAGAAGCCGAGCGCGTG
Organism: Pusillimonas minor; assembly: GCF_014237865.1. Taxonomy (GTDB): domain Bacteria; phylum Pseudomonadota; class Gammaproteobacteria; order Burkholderiales; family Burkholderiaceae_B; genus Neopusillimonas; species Neopusillimonas minor. The sequence goes on along the minus strand of NZ_JACJUU010000003.1, from coordinate 78,224 downwards.
CTTAAAGACACCGCGGCAGCGTAAGTCGGCCGCATCACAATCTGCAACGTTAAAAATCTGCAGCGTTAATAACCTGCAGTGTTAAAAAAGGGGCCCTCGGGCCCCTTTTTATTCGAACACGGCAATAGATTCGACGTGCCCGGTATGGGGGAACATATTGATGGCACCGGCGGCCAGCATGCGGTACCCGCCTTCGTTGACCAGAATACCAGCGTCACGCGCCAATGTAGCCGGGTTGCACGACACATAAACAATGCGTTTGGGGCGCTCGCCCGGCGCCAGCGCCGACAATGCTCTGGCCACGGCCTCGGCGCCATCGCGTGGCGGGTCGATCAGCATGCGGTCAAAGTACGCCAGGTCGCGCAACCAGGCCACATCAACCTCAAACAAGTTAAGTACGGCAAAGTCAGTGGTGTCGGCCAGGCCATTGGCAGCCGCCGCTTCGCGGGCACGATCAATCAAGGCTTTACTGCCCTCGATACCCACAACTTCGCGGGCCCGTGTCGCCAGGGGCAACGTAAAGTTACCCAGGCCACAGAACAAATCGGCAACGCGATCGTTGGGTTGCACGTCGAGCAACGACAGTGCCCGGGCAATCAGGGTTTGGTTGATGGCGTGATTGACCTGGGTAAAGTCGCTGGGGCGATACGCCATGCGCAGGCCAAATTGCGGCAACACATACGCCAGACGATCGGCATCTTCAGGCAACATGGGTTGAACGGTTTCCGGCCCTTTCGGTTGCAGCCACCAACTGACATTATGGGTTTGCGCAAAAGCCGTCAACAAGGCCTGGTCGGCCGCAGTTAACGGTTCCATATGGCGCAACAGCAGTGCCGTGGTTTCGTCGCCCACGGCAACCTCTATTTGGGGGATGGCCTTGGGGATACTGAGCTGCCCGATTAATTCGCGCAACGGCACAAGCATGGCCGATACATGGGGCGGCAGCACCAGGCACTCGGTCATGTCGGCCACATAAGCGCCCCGCTTTTCGCGGAAGCCAACCAGCACCCCGCCCTTTTTGTGCACCAGCCTGACCGACAACCGGGCACGATAACGATACCCCCAAACGGGCCCGTGCATAGGCGGCAAAATACGGTGCGGGTTTACTTTGCCAATATGCCATAGCGCGTCTTCAAGCGCGCGTTGCTTGACGGCGACCTGCGCAGCGGGCTCGAGGTGCTGCATGGCACAGCCCCCACATACCCCGAAATTGGGACACTTGGGGGTTACACGCTGTGAGGATGACCGCAAAACCCGCTCGGTACGTGCGGTGTCGAACGACGGCTTGCGGCGGACAATGTTGGCCGCCACTTGCTCGCCGGGCAGGGCCCCCTCAACGAACACAACTTTGCCTTCGTGGCGGGCGACACCCCGGGCTTCGAGGTCGAGCGACTGAATATCAAGGACTAATTCGGACATGGGCGGTTAGCGTGTGCAAAAAACGATCAGGGCCGAATTTTGACACTCTAACGCCCATAAGTCGAATCAGGATGCCGGGCCTCGCTGCATGCGCTGGCCCAGGCGCTCTTGTTTAAGCTGGGCGCGCTCGGCCAGCAAGGTCGACACTTTCTGGCGTTGCGCATCGTCAAGCGCATCCCAAACCGCCAGCCATTTGTCGGTAATGGTGGTGCGCGCCTGCATCATTTGCGCCTGCCGGTCGGCCATGGCTTTAACCTGAGCGCGCGGATCGGCCTTACCCGCCTTGAGTGCGTCGAGCTGGGCAGTGCGCTGCGCCTGCATGTCGGTACGATGCGCCGACCAGGCTGCTTTTTGTGCGTCGCGCGCTTCACTGACCAGTGCTTTCTGGGCGTCAGTCAATGCTAGCGTGTCGAGCTGCTGCTGGCTGATAACGCCGTATCCGGGAACCACCATGCCGCTTTGCGCGTGGGCCATACGATTACCCTTGCGATCGTGATGATAGTGTCCGCGCTTTCCTTCAGCGGCGACAGGCGCCTGATCGCCGGCCGGTGGCGCGGCCAGAACGGGTGCGTGTAACGCAACGCTTGCAACGACAGCCGCCAAAGCGGATGCAACAACAGAAGATTGACGTGCCATGATGAAGTTCACCTGTAGTGATTAAGGAAGCTTCATTGTCAGGCGAAGTACGTTTCGGGCTTGTTTCGGCCACAGGTGAAAATCTTTCAACCGGTTTCAGAGACAAGGCGACGCCGAACTTGAACGAACGGCATGACCTGCGGTTTGGCGTGGCGCCTTAATGAAACGACTCAGCCGCCGGCTTCGGCGTCCCAGGCGGCGAGATATTCGCGCCAATGGGGGGCTTCGGATGCTGCAAGCGTTTGACGGACGAGATCGACTTCGTTCTGGTAGGCGACCGGATCGAGCTCGCCTTTAAGCAATCGAAAACGACAATACACCAACCAGGTGTTGACCACATCGGTTTCGCAATAGGCACGCACTTCTTCTTGCTGGCCCGACGCCCAGGCGCGCCACACCTGGCTGCCATCCATACCCAGCTTGCCCGGAAACCCGCACAGCTTGGCCAGCTCGTCGAGCGGTGCGTTGGCACGGCCGTTGTATTTGGCCAGCAGATCCATCAGGTCGATATGACGGTTGTGATAGCGACTGATGTAGTTGTTGTACTTGAAGTCGCGATCATCTTCGCCGGTATCCCAATAGCGCGGCGCAGGCACGGCATGAATAAGACTGCGGTAATGCAGTACCGGCAGGTCGAACCCTGAACCGTTCCAGCTGACCAGGCGTGGGGTGTAGTGATCGATGGTTTTGAAGAAACCCGCAATCAGTGCAGCCTCGGGGTCGTCGGGTTTGCCCAGGGTTTTGACGCGAAAGCCCTGGGCATCACGAAACACGCAACCTACAACGGCAATTTTTTGCAGGTGCAAAGGTAAAAAATCGGTTCCGTGCGATTGCATGCGGGCCGCTTGCGCGGCCTCGACCACCTGAACGTCGGTCAGGTCGCTACCCCACCCATTCAGGCGGCGCAACCCGTCAACGTCTGGGATGGTTTCGAGGTCGAAAACCAGGGTCGGCGTCATCGGGACGGCAAATAAGCCAAGGGGTTTACCGGCGTGCCACTGCGACGGATTTCGAAGTGCAGCCTGGGCGATGTGGTGTCGGTTTGCCCGATTTCGGCAATTTTTACACCTTTGCTGACTTCTTGGCCGGTTTTAACGAGCAACTTGTGGTTATGGGCATAAGCCGTAATAAAACCGTTTGAATGACCGATGAGAATCAGGTTGCCCAAACCACGCACGCCATTTCCGGCATACATGACCTTGCCCGATGCAGCAGCGGTAACCGGATCACCCACTTTGCCTTCGATATCGATGCCTTTGGTGTTGGCCGTAAACCCCTGAATGATTTTGCCATTGGCAGGCCAACCCCACGACACCAAGGCCGCATCGCTGGCGCGCGACGGCGTAGCCGATGATGTGTCGGCGGGAGCCTTGGCAGGCGTTGCCGGCGCAGACGCCGGAGCAGGCGCGCTGGCCATATCGGCGTTACCAGTTAGACGCAACGTTTGCCCAACCCGCAACTGGCTGGGGTCGCTGATATTGTTAAGCCGAATAAGTGTATTGACATCGACATTGTAGGTTTGCGCTATTTTGTATAGCGTATCGCCCGGGCGCACCACATAAATGCCGCCTGCCGCAGCCACCGAACCGCCGCCACTGGACATATCGCTGACGGGCGCCTGCGTTTTACGCGACGCACAACCGGCCAGCACCACCATAAGCAGCACACCAGCAAGGCGTAAGCCCCTGGAATAACGGACGGACGCGTGCGATTGAGGCCGAGCAGAAGCGCCAGACGTAAACGACTCTGCGTACATAAGAAATCTCCCTTACAACTGTGTTCCCGCGCGAAGCGGAACAAAACGAACTGATTCTAGGTCTTGCCGGGCGAAACTGGACGGGCCCGTACGTTCGACCAAAATAAGCCGTTGGTTCGATGTGCCTTCGGGCGCAATAAGACGCCCGCCAATAGACAGCTGATCGAGCAACGCCTGCGGAATTTTGATGCCGGCCGCCGCAACCAGAATGGCATCGAAAGGCGCCGACGTCGGCAAACCGAGCATACCATCACCAAACGACAACCGGACCCGCGTGGACAGCTTGAGTGCTCGCAGGTGCTCGCGAGCCAGGTCATACAGCCCGCGGATACGCTCGATAGCGTAGACATCGCGAACCAGTTGAGCCAGCACCGCAGCCTGGTAGCCACAGCCCGCACCGACTTCGAGCACCCGCGATGGCACGCGGTTTTCGCAAACCACGGAAATCATGCGCGCCACCACCCAGGGTTGGGAAATGGTCTGGCCATAGCCGATGGGCAAAGCCGCATCTTCGTATGCCCGGCTGGCCAAGCCTTCGTCAACAAACAAATGCCGGGGCACCGCCAGCATGGCCCCGAGCACACGCTCGTCGGTAATACCTTGGGTACGCAGACGCTGCACCATTTGCGCCCGAAGACGATCGGAATTAAGGCCCAAATTGGCCTGAATGCGGTCAACCCCGGGGACAGGCAACGACGTAGCGGCACTGGTTACGACCGGCTTGCGCGCAGTCAGGCCCGGCGCGCTGACGCGGGCGTTGCTGTTGCTGACCGTTAGGCCATGCCCCAGACTGGAGCGGCCAAACCGGTTGACCGTACCAGTGCCAAACGGCGACCGGGTTACGGGTTTTCGCATAGCGGGCCAGCCCACCGCGTAACGGCGTCGAGCTGCTCGTGATAGGTGAGGTCGAGCCTGAGCGGCGTGACCGACACGTAGTTTTCTTCGATGGCGGCAAAGTCGGTATTGGCGCCTGCGTCGAATACATTGCCAACGGGGCCGATCCAGTAGACAGGCTCGCCATAAGGGGTTGCGCTTTTAATGACGGGCTCGGACGGATGGCGCTTGCCCAGGCGCGTGACCCGAGTGCCGGCCAATTGGGAAGATGGCACCGCCGGAATATTGACGTTAAGCAAAACCTTGCTGTCGAGTGGCTGAGCGATATGATGCTCGACGACCTGGCGCGCCACGCGTGCCGCATTATCGAGATGCTTCCAGCCCCGTTCGACCAGGGAAAATGCTATGGATGGAATACCGAACAGGTAGCCTTCGGTGGCCGCCGCAACCGTACCCGAATACAAGGTGTCGTCGCCCAGATTGGCGCCGTTGTTAATGCCCGAAACGACGAGGTCGGGGCGGAAATCGAGCAAGCCCGTTAAGGCAATGTGCACGCAATCGGAGGGCGTGCCATTAACATAAAAAAAGCCATTTGAAGCCTGTCGAACCGATAACGGACGATTGAGCGTAAGGGAGTTTGAAGAGCCGCTGCAATTGGTTTCGGGTGCAACAACCGTGATATCGCCCAGACCACGCAAAGCTTCGGTCAACGCCTCGATACCTGCTGCGTTGTAACCATCGTCGTTGGACACTAATATGCGCATTACGCTTCCATTTTGCTCGTATGAATGTGGCCAATTGTACCCGCTCGAAAACGACATGGGTGGGCCACACAGGGTAGAATTGCCGCGCCTTGATTTTTAGTAAACGGAGTTGCCCCTGTCATGACTGTAATGATCGCCCTGGCTGTCAGCCTGCTTATTATCGCCGGCGCCTACGTGCTGGGCTCCATCCCGTTCGCGGTTGTCGTCAGCCGGCTCATGGGCCTGCAAGATCCCCGCACATTCGGCTCGAAAAACCCCGGCGCTACCAACGTATTGCGCACCGGCAACAAGAAAGCCGCTTTGCTGACGCTGGTGGGCGACGCGCTGAAGGGCTGGGCTGCCGTCTGGCTGGCCAAAATGCTGGTATCGGGTTTTGCACTGGATACCTGGGTTGTTGCGGCGGCCGCAGTGGCAGTATTCCTGGGCCATCTTTACCCGGTATTTCTGGGCTTTAAGGGCGGCAAAGGCGTGGCAACGGCACTGGGCGTTTTGCTGGGTCTGCAGCCCTTGCTGGCGCTGGCTACGGTGGCCACTTGGCTGATTGTGGCTTATGCCAGCAAGTATTCGTCGCTGGCTGCCATTATGGCCGCCATTTTTGCGCCGCTGTATTACCTGTTTGGCGGCAATATTGCCTGGCGACTTGAACCCGGCATCGCCTTCGCCATCGTGGTCATCAGCGTCATGCTGTGCTTTCGCCACAGCGCCAATATCAGCCGCCTGATGAAAGGTACCGAACCACGCATCGGCGCTTCAAAACAAAAAAACAAAACCTGAACAACGCGCGGCTTTTAATGCCGCGTGCCCCTGGGGCTGCCACTGAAGGGCACTACAGGCAGACTACGTCTAAATATCGTGCAACCCCCAACGCGGCCTGACGGTAAACGCATGAGACGAAGTCGATAAATCGACCAGACCGGCATTTACCCGCTGTGCGGCCGCAAACGCAATCATGGCGCCATTATCGGTACATAACGATAACGGCGGGAAAAACACCTCGCCGCCACGACGCGCCATTTCGGTTTCCAGATGCTGTCGCAAGTGCCGGTTGGCGCCCACGCCACCGGCGACCACCAGGCGCTTTAGCCCGGTCTGTTTCATGGCCTTCAGCGATTTGGCGGCCAGCACATCGACAATGGCGGCCTCGGTGGCCGCTGCCAGGTTGGCCTTGGCCGTTTCGAACGCCGCTCCGCCGTTAACATCAAACGACTTCATTCGGGTCAGCACGGCAGTTTTCAAACCACTGAAGCTGAAATCGAGATCGCCGCTATGCAGCATGGGGCGCGGCAAATCGTAAACAGTAGGGTCGCCTTGTTCGGCCAGCTTCGACAGAGCCGGCCCACCCGGGTATCCCAGGCCCATTAATTTGGCAGACTTGTCGAATGCCTCCCCGGCCGCGTCATCGAGTGTTTCGCCCAACAAGGCATAGCGCCCTACCCCGTCAACCCGCATAAGCTGGGTATGCCCGCCAGAAACCAGCAGGGCCACAAAAGGAAAAGCAGGCGTGGGGTTGGCCAGCAACGGCGACAACAAGTGCCCCTCGAGGTGATGCACCGGAATAGCCGGACGGCCCAACGACCAGGCGATGGACTGCGCCACACTGGCGCCCACCAACAAGGCGCCGGCCAACCCCGGGCCTGCGGTATAGGCTACGGCGTCGACATCGGCCAGCTGCATGCCGGCCGCCGCCAGCGTTTCGGCGGTTAATGGCAGCACCCGCTGGATGTGATCGCGCGATGCCAGTTCGGGCACCACCCCGCCGTACTCTTGGTGCATTTTGACTTGACTGTGCAACGCATGCGACAACAAGCCGCGTTCGGTACATACCAACGCGACACCGGTCTCGTCGCAGGAACTTTCATAACCAAGAATAATCATGTGGGCACAATGTCGGACAAAATCGCTGGAAACCTAATAAATATGCGGGTAATTACGGTCTGAAATTAATACTGCACAGGGAAAATACGGCTTAGAATTGCACCGTCGTACTACCTAATATTCAAACTTGAAATAATTCATTGCCTAGGGAGGGCGCTGTATGCTTGAAAACCTGTTTAAGCTGCAAGAACACGGTACCAACGTACGCACCGAGATTTTAGCGGGTGTGACGACGTTTCTTACGATGGCCTACATTATCTTTGTAAACCCGGCCATTCTGTCGACCACCGGCATGGATAGCGGCGCCATTTTTGTCGCTACCTGCCTGGCTGCAGCCATTGGTACATTAATTATGGCATTTGTGGCCAACTGGCCTGTTGGTATGGCACCGGGCATGGGGCTAAACGCCTTCTTCGCCTTTACGGTTGTCGGCGCCATGGGCTATTCGTGGCAACAAGCGCTGGGTGCGGTGTTCATTTCAGGGATCATCTTCCTGATTCTTACCGTCACCGGCGTACGTACCTGGATTGTCGAAGGCATCCCCAAGTCGCTGCGCTCGGCTATTGTGGCCGGTATTGGCCTTTTCTTGGCCATCATCGCCCTGAAGAGCTCTGGCGTTGTTGTCGGTAACGAAGCCACGCTGGTTGCACTGGGCGATTTGACAGCCCCGTCTACCCTTTACGCCATCCTGGGCTTGTTCATCATTGCCGCCCTCGACGCCCTCAAGGTACGTGGCGCCATCCTGATCGGCATCCTGGCCATCACCATCCTGTCCATCATCATGGGCCACCAGCAGTTTGGCGGCGTATTCTCGGCACCACCAAGCCTGGCACCTACCTTCATGCAACTCGACGTCATGGGCGCATTAAGCTTTGGCTTTGTCCACGTCATTCTGGTTCTGGTCCTGGTCGAAGTCTTCGACGCCACCGGCACCATGATCGGTGTTGCCAAGCGGGCCAACCTGATGCCTGAAGGCAAGCCCAACCGCCTGGGTCGCGCCCTGTTTGCCGACAGTACCGCCATTGTTGCAGGTTCTATGCTCGGTACCAGCAGCACCACCGCCTACATCGAAAGCACCTCGGGTGTACAGGCCGGCGGCCGTACCGGTCTTACCGCCCTGACCGTTGCCGTGTTGTTTGTACTGGCCCTGTTCCTGGCCCCATTGGCCGGCTCGGTACCTGCTTACGCTACCGCACCCGCCCTGCTTTACGTGGCTGGCCTGATGCTGCGCGAAGTCGCCGAAATCGACTGGCACGATGCCACCGAAGCTACTCCGGCCGCACTGACCGCAGTCGCCATGCCGTTCACGTACTCTATTGCCAACGGCCTGGCCTTCGGCTTCATCAGCTACGTCGTACTTAAAATCATCACCGGCCGTATCAAGCAAATCCACCCCGCCACTTTCATTGTGGGTGTGTTGTTTGTTATTAAGTACGCCTACTTCGGCGGGCACTAAGGCCAACGTGCAATAAAAAACATAAACCAGTACACTGGTAATCACTAGCAAAACTCACAAGCGGCTTCAACAGCCGCTTTTTTATTTCGGGAGCCCACATGAGCACGATCGAACTGACCAAAGACACCTTCCAGGCTGCCGTCCTCGACGACAAACCGCTTATTGTCGACTTCTGGGCCCCCTGGTGCGGCCCCTGCCGCAGCTTCTCGCCGGTATTCGAAAAAGTCGCTTCGCAGCACGACGACATCACCTTTGCCAAGGTCAACACCGAAGACCAGGAAGAACTGGCCGGCGCCCTGGGCATCCGCTCTATTCCAACACTCATGGTGTTCCGCGAGCAGGTATTGCTGTTCAACCAACCGGGTGCCCTGTCGGCCAGCCAGCTTGAAGAACTGGTCACCCAGGTTAAAAGTATTGATATGGCGCAGGTGCATGCAGACATCGCCGCGCAACAACAGCAACAGCAAGGCCAGTAAAAAGCCCTTTCGGGCAGCCAGCAGTAAAAACGCCCCTACCGGGGCCGCAACAACAAAACGCGCCTGTTTACCGGGCGCGTTTTGTTTATAAGGGAACAGGTTCGCGGCTTGGGTAACCGCCCTGTGCAGGCGGGTCAATCACCACGTCAAGACGGGTCTGTCATCACGTCAAGGCGACCCTGCCCACGCGTCAGGTTTGCAAATTCTGCAGTAAACACAGCAAGCTGCTCAACGGGCATATCCAGTTGCCAGTTCACGCCTTGCGCGTTGAATGTTTCGGCAACAACGACTGCACCGTAGCCCGCCAGCCTTGATTGCACCAAGGCCATATCCGAAAACGACACCGCACAACCCACCCTGGTTTTCTCGACCTGTTCGATTTTTTCGGCGGCACGCAGGCACTGGGCGGCTGCGCCGCCATAGGCCCGCACCAACCCGCCTGTACCCAGCTTGATGCCACCAAACCAGCGCACCACCAGCACAGCAACTTCGTCCAGTTGCTGCCCCTCTATGGCCTGCAGTATGGGCTTGCCTGCTGTCCCGGTGGGTTCGCCATCGTCGTTAAACCTGTAGGCCTGACCAACCTTCCAGGCCCAGCAGTTGTGCGTTGCGGCCGGGTCGCTGTGCGCCGCAATGAATGCGGCGGCGTCTTGTGCGTTTTGCACTGGCGCAGCCCACACTGCAAAACGACTTTTGCGTATCTCTTCTTGAAACGAAACCGTGGCAACCAGTGTGTATGTCACGGCAACGGCTTAGCCCTCGATGCCCCGCGAAGCCAGGTAGTCGTCGTAACCGCCGGCGTAGTCCACAACCTGGCCGTCGTGCTGGATTTCGAGAATGCGTGTGGCCAGGCCCGAAACGAACTCGCGGTCGTGCGAGACAAAGAACAGTGTGCCTTCGTACTTCTCGAGGGCGTACTGCAATGACTCGATGGATTCCATATCGAGGTGGTTGGTAGGCTCGTCGAGCAGCATAACGTTGTGCCGGCCCAGCATCAGGCGGCCGAAACTCATGCGGTTTTTCTCGCCGCCCGATAATACCTTGACCGCCTTGACGATGTCGTCGGCAGAAAACAGCAAGCGCCCCAACACCGAACGCATGGCCTGGTCGTCGTCGCCGGGCTGACGGAAATTAGCCATCCAGTCGAAAAGGTTGTCGTCGGACTGGAACTGATCGGAAACGTCTTGGGCCATGTAACCCAGGTCGGCGTTTTCGGACCACTTGATACTGCCCGCGTCGGGGGCCAGATCGCCGGCCAGCATGCGCAGCAAAGTCGTTTTACCGACACCGTTGGCCCCGATAATCGCGATTTTCTCGCCGGCCTCGACCATCGCCGAGTAAGGCCGGATCACGGGATGATCGTAGGCTTTGGAAATACTTTCGATAGTCACGGCAAGACGATGCATGACTTTCTTTTGCTCGAAACGAATATACGGATTCTGGCGCGAGGACGGCTTGACCTCGATGGTGTCGGCCCTGATGCGGTCGATTTGCTTTAACCGCGACGTCGCCTGACGCGACTTGGACTTGTTAGCGGCAAAACGGCGCACAAAGTCTTGCAGTTCGGCGACACGCTCTTTGGCTTTGGCATTAACCGCACTGACGCGCTCGCGGGCCTGGGCTGCGGCCAGCATGTAATCGTCGTAGTTACCCGGATACACGCGCAGTTCGCGGTAGTCGAGGTCGGCCATGTGCGTACACACCTGGTTCAGGAAGTGACGGTCGTGACTGATGATGATCATCGTGCTTTGATAGCTGTTCAGCACGTTTTCCAGCCAGCGAATCGTATTGATATCGAGGTTGTTGGTGGGTTCGTCGAGCAACAGGACATCGGGATTCGAGAACAACGCCTGCGCCAGCAATATGCGCAGCTTCCAGCCCGGAGCAATTTCGCGCATGGGCAGGTTGTGCTGTTCGACCGGGATTTCCAGGCCCAGCAGCAACTCGCCGGCACGGGCCTCGGCGGTATAGCCGTCGTACTCGGCAAACTTGGCCTCGAGGTTGGCCGCTTCCATGTAGTCGTCTTCGGTGGCCTCGGGGTTGGCATAAATGGCGTCGCGCCTTGCCATGACATCCCACATTTCGGCATGACCCATCAAGACCACGTCGAGCACCCGGATATCTTCGTAGGCGAACTGGTCTTGACGCAATTTGCCCAGACGCACGCCAGGTTCGAGCGATACGTTACCCGACGAAGGTTCGAGGTCTCCGCCGATGATTTTCATGAAGGTCGACTTGCCGGAACCGTTGGCCCCGATCAGACCGTAGCGGTTGCCCTCGCCAAACTTGACGCTGACGTTTTCAAATAGGGGCTTGGGACCAAACTGGATCGTAAGATTAGCGGTAGAAATCACTTAAAACGTATCACCAAAAACAGGGTTGACCGGACGGGCCACGCAACGCGTAACCCGCCATCACTAAACAAAAATTAAGGGTAACCCCGTAGTTTACCCTAATGCTCGTCGAGCACCAGATAAGCCATGCCTTTTTCGGTGGCGATACCCACCGGCTTACCCACGGGCAAAGTCGCCTTGACCCGCACATGGCCATACGGCAGCCCAGTAACCACGGGTACTTTAACGGTGGAACGCAACCACTTGATGACACTGGCCATGTCGAAGCCATTGTCGTTTTTAGCCAGTTTGTAATCGGTAAAGTGCCCCAGCACAATGGCTTTTTGACGGCCCAGAATACCGGCCTGCCACAGCTGGTTCAGCATGCGTTCGACCCGGTACGGGTGCTCGGCCACGTCTTCAAGAAACAAAATGCCGCCGTCAATGTCGGGCATGTAAGGCGTGCCCACCAACGCCGCCACCATGGCCAGATTACCGCCCCACAACACGCCCCGTGCATCGACCTTGTCGGCGTCAGGCGATTCGAAGCTAAGAATTTCTAGCTCCCCGCTCAACGCCTCGGTAAACAATGCAGCCGTCAGGTCGTCGAGCTTTTTAGCGCCGAAGTCACCCACAGCCATCGGCCCCGAAAAACTTTGGGCGCCCGTTTTGGCCAACAAGGCCAGGTTGAAGAGTGTGAAATCGCTTAGCCCCACAAACTGCTTGCCGCTTTGTGCCACAGCGGCCCAGTCGATTAACGGCAACAGGCGGCTTAGCCCGTACCCCCCGCGCGTGGCCATGACAACAGGATGCTTTTGTTTAAGCGCGCGGTTGATACCTGCCAGGCGCTGTTTATCGGTACCGGCAAAGCGCTCGTGTACGGCCAGCGCGGTGCGATCGACCGTGGTTTTAAAACCCATGGCCTGCAAGCGCTGACACGCCAGATCGACAGCCGCCGGATCGGAAACTGCACCCGATGGCGAAATCAGGTAGATGCCGTCGGGTGCAGGCTGGCAGTGGTCGTGATGGTGGTCGTGATCATGGTGATGGTCGTGCACGGCAGAGGCTTGAACTGACATGGATTGGGGGCAAACCTAAAAAGGGCTGAAATGGCACTGCTTTGACGACGCGACAGAAGTAACGCGACGCCAAAGCAGTGAGACAAACAGTTTATGACGAATCACCACCCTGCAGTGGCGGGAACGCGCCCGGCTGTGGCGAGGGGATATCTGGCTGTAGTGAGACATCTGGCTGTGGCGGCGGAACATCCTTCTGCGGCAGCGAGACATTAGGCAAAATGGGCACGACCCCCTCCAGCGGCCGCTTGCCCTTTTGCGCGCGAATGGCGGCACGCCGCGCGCGGAAAAAGTCGGACAGCAAGGCGCCGCAGGCTTCAGCCAGCAAACCGCCGGCCACCTGGGTGTGGTGGTTGATCTGGTTGATGGCGGCAATATCGAGCACGCTGCCGCAGGCGCCTGTTTTGGGGTCGACCGCCCCGAAGACAACCTGGGCGACACGCGCATGCACCATGGCGCCCATGCACATGGTGCACGGCTCTAGCGTGACGTACACACGGGCCCCGGGCAGCCGGTAGTTGCCCACACGCGCAGCGGCGTCGCGCAATGCAACGATTTCGGCATGGGCCGTGGGGTCGTGATCGGTGATGGTACGGTTGTACCCCGTACCAATAATGTGCCCGTCGGCATCAATCACCACCGCCCCAACCGGCACCTCGCCGATTTGCGCGGCATTGGCGGCCTGATGCATGGCTTGCTGCATCGCCCAGTGGTCGAGCGGCGTAAACGAATCTACCGACATGGGTGCTTAGCCCACATACATACGCGAATTGAGCGTAATGCGCCCGGCCAGGCTTTCTACAGCCTCTTCAAGCCATTGATAAAGCTCGGCATCTTCGTCGTAACGCGCCTGATTCAGGTTCGACACCCGCCCTTCCTGGATAAAGCCCCAGGCCCGGCTGCGCTTTTCGCGGTGTTTTCGGTCCCAGACGCCAAACGCCACACCGCCCGATTTACGCACCAGCGAAAAACACGGAATGTCGGTATAGCCATCACCGATGAAAATCATTTGCTGGAAGGGGATGCGCAGCTTGTCTTGATCGACCTTTCGATTAACTTCGAAAGGCTTTTTGCGCGACGCGGCCCCGACAATACCCTTTTGAATATGAAACAGATAACGGGTTTTGTCGGTAAAGCTGACAATACGACGCGGAAAATGAATACCACCATCGGGGCCGTAGATAAATTCTGACGCCCAGATATCGGTGAATTCGTGGGCAATAGGCGTATGGCGAACGACATCGCCGATGCCGCTGGAAATAAGATAGAACTCGAGCTGCACTTGCGGGTGCGCTTGCCGAACATGACGACGCAAGCGGTCGAACAGTGTGGTGACGCCGTCGTGCAAGGGCAAACGCTGGCCCCAGGCCTGCAGCCGTTCTTGGGTGATGAGCCCGTGTTTTTGCGACTTTGACAGCTCGATCATTTCGTGAAGATAAGCCGGCACCGGGTCCCAGTCGTGGTGGTCGAGCAAGGGTCCGACCCGGTCGGACCAGAACTGGCCCGCATCGACACCCATTTCGGTTAAAAACCCGCTGGTGCTGTCGGGGGCAAGGGTATCGTCAAAATCAAAAACCAGGGCAATGACATCGGACATAATATTTTTAGCGCTACGAACTTTGCGTTTAATCAAGCTTATGGCCGGTTTTCGTATTTAGAATCAAAATTAACAAAAACCGGAGTCCAACCCACTTTATAACCCGTCAGGAGACGCGCATGCTGGGACGTATCGCTATTGATCTTACCAAAGACAACAACCAGGTTCGCCGCCTTGAAACCACGTTGCGGCTGGCCAAAACGCACAATGCCGAAGTCGTCGGTGTCTACCCCAGCCCGGAGCCCTCCGACTACCTGCGCGACGGCAGCCTCATTCCTCGCGAAGTCAGCCAGATGATGACCGCCCATTTGGCACAAGAGCGCGACGAAATGAAAGCGCTGTTCGAAGACCAGGCGGCCGCCGCCGGTGTCAAGGCCATCTGGCGCAACCCCAAAGGTCTGTCTGAAGACGTTCTGGCCTTGCATGCGCGGTACTGCGACCTGGTGGTCATGAGCCAAACCGTCAAGCAAACCTCCAGCGTCCGCCCCAGTATTGCCGAAGCCGTCATTACGTCGGCGGGCCGGCCTGTGCTTATGGTGCCCTATATCGGCGAACAGCACCCGGTGGGTTCACGCATTTTGGTGTGTTGGGATCACGGTCGTCGCGCCGCCCGTGCGTTTGCCGACGCTGCACCCATTTTGGCCAACGCCAAAGAAATCGTCATCGTCAGCATCGACGAACGATCGAACCGTCTGGTGTCGCAAGATGTTCACGAAGAAGACATCGAGGCCTATTGCGTTTCGAAGGGGTATGTCAAGCCCCGGCGCGTACGTCTGGACAGTGCTGACGCAGGCATTGGCAACACCATTTTGAACGCCGCCAGCGATCACGGTTCCGACCTGATTGTCATGGGCGCCTATAACCGCAGTCGCGCACGCGAATGGATGCTGGGGGGCACCTCAAAAACCTTGCTCGACTCCATGACAGTGCCCATTTTGTTTTCCCACTAATTGCCCGCCTAACCCGTATGCCGGCCATCGTGGCCGGCATCGCCATAAAGCGCGCGCAGCACGCCGGGCACCAGCCCCGGCAAATCGTCAGACACCAGCCCGGGGCCAAATCGGGTTGCCGCTTCGGCATGCACCCAAGTGGCCGCACACGCGGCCCAAAACGGCGACATCCCCTGCGCCATCAGGCCTGCAATCAAACCCGTCAAAACATCACCCGTACCGCCTGTGGCCAAAAAGGCCGGGGCGTTGGTATTAACCACGGCCTGGCCATCGGGTGCGGCAATGACGGTGTCGGCCCCTTTCAGCACAACCACGGCCCCCGAACGCTGGGCGGCCTCGCGGGCCCGCGTCAGTTTATCGGCGTCATCCGTGCCAAACAGCCGCACAAACTCGCCTTCGTGCGGGGTCAACACGCACTCGTGATGCAGTGCCGACAACAACGACTGAGGCTGTGCGGCAAATGACGTAATGGCGTCGGCGTCGAGCACCAGACGCCGACCCGTCGCCAAAGCCCCCAACACTTGCTCGCGGGTTTGCCCGCCAACGCCGGCGCCGGGGCCAATGACCAGCACGTTTTTTCGACTGTCGCTGAATATATCGTGCAAGCTGCCCATATCGGTAAACGGCGTCACCATAATGCCCTCGAGGGCAGCCGCATACACCGGCCATGCAAACACCGGGGCGGCGACAGTCACCAACCCGGCCCCGACACGGGCCGCCGCGCGCGCCGACAAGCGGGCCGCACCTGTCATCGTCTGCCCGCCTACGACCAGCACATGCCCGCGATGGTACTTATGTCCTTCAAGCGACGGCCAGGGAAAATGGCGTTGCCAAAGCACAGGGCTGTTCTCGAAAGCGGCCGGTGCGATCGTGTCGAGAACTTCAGAGGGAATGCCGATGTCGGCCAGCGCAATATCGCCGCACAACCCCCGGCCCGGAAACAGTACGTGGGCAGGCTTTTTCCGGAAAAAAGTGACGGTCAGGTCGGCACGGGCCGCCACCCCTTGCGCCCTGCCCGTGCTGCCGTCAAGCCCGCTGGGCAAGTCGACTGCGCATACCGGTATACGACGATGGCGGACAGCTTCAATGAACTCGGCGGCGTCGCCCGCCAGAGGCCGACCAAGACCGCCGCCAAACAAGGCATCGACCAACAGTTCGGCATCGTCGAGCAGGCCGACAGACAGCGGCTGAACGACGCCTTCCCACAGTGCCGCGTGGTGCGCGGCATCAGGGGCCGACGGCCGGGCGCCACTAAGCGCACCAACCATCACCGACCAGCCATGTGCCGCCAGATGCCGCGCCACCACATAGCCGTCACCGCCGTTGTTACCCGGGCCGCAAGCTACCAGCACAGGTCGGCGCGGCCAGCGCCGCATGATGGCCTGCGCGACGGCACGACCCGCCGCCTCCATCAGCTCAATGCCCGACACCCCTCGTTCGACCGTCGCAGCGTCGGCCTGGGCCATTTCGGCAGGCGTCAATAACGCCATTGATTCATGTGTGCTCATGGTAGTCTTTATACTGATACGACCTGCCGGCCAATGCGCTTAATGTTAGGGCAAATCGGGCTGGCTGCGTATCGGCGATTCATCAGAACGAGGGCTGTGTGGCATCACCCATTATCTCCATCCGCAACGTCTCAAAGACTTACACCTCCGGGTTTCAAGCCCTGGACAACATCAACCTCGACATTCATCGCGGTGAGATCTTTGCCCTGCTAGGCCCGAACGGCGCCGGCAAAACAACGCTTATTAATAGTATTTGCGGCCTGGTCAACTTAACCGCCGGGCAGGTAACCATTGACGGCTTTGACAACGTGCGTCAGTACCGCCAAGCCCGCCGTTGCATTGGCCTGGTACCCCAGGAACTGACCGCCGAAGCCTTCGAAAAAGTCTGGAATACCGTCAGCTACAGTCGTGGGCTGTTCGGCAAGCGCCCCAACCCTGCGCTTATCGAAAAAATCCTCAAGTCGCTGTCGCTTTGGGACAAACGCAACAACCGCATGCTGACCCTGTCGGGCGGGATGAAACGACGCGTGCTGATTGCCAAGGCGCTGTCGCACGAACCGCCGGTATTGTTTCTTGACGAGCCCACAGCCGGTGTCGACGTTGAGCTGCGCAAGGGCATGTGGGACGTCATCCGCGGGCTCAAGCAAGAAGGCGTCACCATCATTTTGACCACGCACTACATTGAAGAAGCCGAAGAAATGGCCGACCGCGTCGGGGTGATACGCCAAGGGCGGCTGATTCTGGTCGAAGACAAACACACCCTCATGCGTTCGTTTGGCAAAAAGCAGCTTACCCTTGAACTAAAGCAAGCGCTAACCCGCTTGCCCGATACCTTGCAAGACCCGCACATTGCGCTGTCAGCCGACGGCCGACAACTGGTTTACACCTACGACACCAAAGACGACACCGCCGACATTGCCGCCCTGATCGACCGCCTGTACCGGGCAGGTGTTGTGTACACCGACCTGCACACCCGGCAAAGCTCGCTTGAAGACATTTTCGTCGACTTGATCAAGGAGACGACATGAACCTTCAAGCCATAAAAGCCATTTACATGTTCGAAATGTATCGCCTGCGGCGCAACCTGTCGCAAAGCGTGCTGGCCCCTATTTTGTCGACATCGCTTTACTTTGTGGTGTTCGGGTCGGCCATTGGTAGTCGTATGGCGGATATCGACGGGGTCAGTTACGGCGCCTTTATTGTGCCGGGCCTAATCATGCTGTCAGTCCTGACGCAAAGTATTTCCAATGCGTCTTTCAGCATCTATTTTCCGCGGTTTACAGGCACCATCTACGAGCTGCTCTCGGCGCCGGTTTCATATATAGAAATTTTGATGGGCTATGTAGGAGCAGCGGCGAGCAAATCGCTGGTACTGGCTCTCATCATTATGGCGACCGCAACGTTTTTCGTCCCCTTGCGCATCGAACACCCGGTCTGGATGGTGGTGTTTTTAGTACTGACCGCCCTCACGTTCAGCTTGTTCGGATTCATTATTGGCGTGTGGGCCGACAGCTTCGAAAACCTGCAGATTGTGCCCCTGCTGATTGTGACGCCGCTAACATTTTTGGGCGGCAGTTTTTATGCCATTAATATGCTGCCGCCCTTTTGGCAGGCGGTTAGCCTGCTGAACCCGGTGGTTTACCTGATCAGCGGGTTTCGCTGGAGTTTTTACGGGGCCGCCGACGTCAGCCTGCCCGTTAGCCTGGGCGTAACGCTGGGCATTTTAGCGGCGTGCCTGGGCATTGTGGCCTGGATATTCAAAACCGGATACCGGCTGCGCAACTAGTCTTTTAAAACGCTGCGGTGGCCGGCTGCGCAACTAGTCCATTAATACGCCGCTTTGGTTGGCGGCATTAACGCTGACGTGTAACGGCAAAAGCCAGAAGCCTAATCGCGGAAATTATTGAACTGCAACGGCAAGTCGACGTCTTGCTGGCGCAACAGCGCAATGGCCGACTGCAGATCGTCGCGCTTTTTGCCGGTGACCCGCAGTTTGTCGCCATTAATCTGTGTTTCGACCTTAATTTTGGCCGCCTTAATCGCCGCAATCAGCTTTTTGGACACCGATTGTTCGATACCTTGGCGCACCGTCACTTTTTGTCGTGCGCCAGATACGTTCTCGGCAATTTCGCCCTCTTCAAGACAACGCACATCAATGCCGCGTGCCGACAAGCGGCCGCGCAAAATATCAAGCATCTGACGAAGCTGAAACGGGCTGGGCGCCACTTGCGTGACCACATACCCCTCAAGCTCGAAGGTGGCATTACTGCCCTTAAAGTCAAAACGGCTGACCAGTTCCCGATTGGCCTGGTCGACCGCATTGCTTAACTCGTGTTTATCGACTTCGGAGACGACGTCAAAAGAAGGCATGACAATTTCCTTGAAAATTAAAACAAACCAAAAAGCTTGAGCACCAGCGGCACCGCCAGCGCAGTAGCGATACCGTTAAGACACAACCCCAGCGCAGAGAATGCACCGTTGGTTTCGCCCACCTGTATCGCTTTGGCCGTACCGATGGCGTGGGCCGACAGCCCCTTGGTAAAGCCGTGAATGACCGGATCGCTGATGTTTAGAATACGCAAAATGGGGCCGGTAATAATGGCGCCTGCAATGCCCGTAATGGCCACCGCCACCGTTGTAAACGATGGCAAACCACCGGTTAGCTGGGCCACTTCCATGGCTATGGGCATGGTGGCCGACTTGGGCGCCAATGACAATAGGGTTTCAGTAGAGGCCCCAAACAGCCAAGCGATACCCAGCGCCGAAAAAATGGCGGTAAAACAGCCAACGACCAGGGCCACGGCCAAAGGCTTCCAGATACTTTTAAGACGAGTCAGCTGGCTGTAAAGCGGCACAGCCAGCGCGACGGTTGCCGGGCCGATCAAAAAGCTCATGAACCGGGTGCCCGCTTCGTAGGACTGAAATGGCGTGCCTGTAAGCACCAAAAGCCCCACAATAGCCACCACCGACGTCAACACCGGCAATAAAAACGGGTGGCTGCCCGACCGCTTGTAAAGCATCAGGGCCAACAAATAAATGACAGTGGTGACCGTTACCCAAAGCAGTGGCGACGCCTGCAGCCCCGACCACAACGACATCAGGGCGTCTGTCATGATTGCCCCCGATTATTCTGGCGCTTCAGCATCCAGGACAAGGTTAGCGCCGTTACCACGATGGTAATGGCCGTACCCAAAATGCAGGCTAGCAGAAACGGCAGCCATTCGGCCGCAATGCGATCGAAGTGCAGCATAATGCCGGCCACGGCCGGAATAAATAGCAGCATCAGGTGCTGCAGCACGTGTTTGGCCGTATCGCGCAGTGCGGCTGGCAAGCGACCACGCCACACCAGGCCGGCAAACAGCAATAGCAACCCCACCAGCGCACCTGGCACTGGCAATTGCGTGAGGCGCACAAACACTTCGCCAACCAGTTGCAAAACAAGTAATACGGCCACCGCCGTTAACACCGGCATGCGTTTTCCCCTTCATTTATTTTTTGCGCCCTGACCAAGATGAGCCCAAACATGGTCATCGTCTTATTCAAATGTCAGTCAGGTGTGCCGTTTTACAATACACAGATCTTGCGGGTACAACGCCCGCCACCGCTATTTTTTCACCAAGATCCCGTCGTGCCTACCCATAATACAGAATTCAGCCTGCGCAAAATTGCAGTTGCCGCCTTCGGCCCATCGTTGCTGTTTGGTATTGGCGAAGGCGCAATTTATCCGATCATTGCGTTGACTGCACGCGAGCTAGGTGCTTCGGTGGCGCTGTCGGGCTTTATTGTCGCCCTGATTGGCATTGGTTCATTACTCAATAATATTCCGGCGGCACTATTCACCGCCCGATACGGAGAACGCCGCGCGATGGTCGGCGCGGCGCTGCTGAGCCTGGTTGGGTTGCTGTTGTGCCTGCTGGCGCCGCACGCAGCGGTACTGGCTTTGGGCGTGCTGCTTATCGGGATGTCGAATTCGGTCTTTTTACTGGCACGGCAAACCTACCTGACCGAAGCCGTCCCCATCGGCATGCGGGCACGAGCGCTGTCCACCCTGGGTGGGGTCACGCGTATCGGGCTGTTTGCAGGGCCCTTTCTGGGTGCAGGCGTCATGCACTTTGCGGGGCTATCGGGCGGCTATATGGTTGCGCTGGTGGCTGTGGCCGCAGCCGGCGCACTAGCCTTCAGCATTCCCGATTTCGAGCACAAACCGGTCACCGACGCGTCTGGAGCAAAGCCAGCCGGCCCAAAACCAAATTTACGCAATATTGCGCGCAGTCATGCACGTACGTATCTAACGCTGGGGCTGGGCTGTGTATGCGTCATGGCCATTCGCTCATGTCGTCAGGTGGTTATCCCCTTATGGGCCGCGCATATTGGTGTCGACGCCACCACCACGGCCGTGGTCTACGGGCTGATGGGGGCTATCGACATGCTGCTGTTCTACCCCGCAGGCAAAGTCATGGATAAAAAGGGGCGTCTTTGGGTGGCGCTACCGTCAATGATCATCATGGGCAGCATGCTGTTCATCATGCCCTTTACCACAAGCTTGTCAGCGTTCATTATCGTCAGCATGCTTCTGGGGTTTGGCAACGGGATAGGCTCGGGCTTGATTATGACGATTGGGGCCGATGCCTCGCCGGCCGAAGGGCGTCGGCAGTTTCTGGGCCTTTGGCGCCTGCTGTCGGATATTGGCGGCAGTACCGGGCCTTTATTGCTGTCTGGCGTAACCGCCATGGTTTCGCTGGGCGCCGGTGTAGCCATGGTGGGCGGCCTGGGGTTTGCCGCAGCCTGGGTGTTCTGGCGGTGGCTGCCCAGGCCAGTGCATTGATCAATACGTGTAGTGGTCAACAAGCGCATTGATCAGCAGGCGCATCGCTTAAATACGGTAACGCTTTGCGTTAACAGTGCGCGTGTTGGCCGCGTGACTTAGCCGACTTTGGCTTTTTTCTCTTGGTACATGCCTTTATCGGCAAACTCAATAAGCTGCGCTTCGTCGCTACCGTGCTCTGGGTAAAGCGCAATCCCGATACTGCACGCGATGTTCAGGCTGTGCCCGTTCAGAACACAGGGTTGGCTGAAGACATCGCGGATTTTTTCGGCGACCTCTTCGGCTTGATCCGGCCATGGGCTGCGATGCAGCAACACAACAAACTCGTCGCCGCCCATTCGGGCAACGGTATCCGACTCGCGCACACAAAGCTTCAGGCGCCTGGCCACCTCTTTTAGCAACAGGTCTCCGGCGCTGTGACCCAAGGTATCGTTGACTTGCTTGAATTTGTCTATATCGAGGTACAGCAAAGAAAACTGCTCTTGTTCTCGTCTTGCAATAGACAACGCCACCTTTAGACGGTCGTACAGTAATGCGCGGTTAGGCAGGCCTGTTAACTGATCGTACTGTGCCATTTGCTTAAGCCGTGTTTGCATTTTTTGACGCTCGATTGCAGTAGCGATTTGCGTCGAGACAAACTGCAGCAACGCCTGATCTTCGTGGGTGTAGCAGGCCCCGCCAGGATGGCTGTTAAGCACAATGACGCCTATGACTTCATGTTGTGACTTAAGCGGTACGCCCAGCCACGCCGCTGATTGCACGCCTGGCGGCACGTCAAGTTCGTCAAGGTACGGCCGCATTGTTGTGGGGTTCAGCAGCAGGGGCAGGCCTGTACGAACGATCTGACTACAAAGCGGGCCAGAAATTTCCTTGAGCTGCGCCAACATTTGGCTACCTTTACTTTCTGGATACGGAAAACCAAGCTCGCCTGTTTCGGGGTCGACCAACGCCACCGAGAAATCATCAACTGGCAACAACGTGCCCACAATATGATGAAGGTGTTGAAACAGCGTTAGCAAATCATCGGCGCGGTGGGCGGCTTCGGAAATAGCGTAAAGCGCCGCCTGCAAAGATTCGGCCCGCTTGCGTTCGGTGATGTCGCGGGCAACGCCAATACGTAGCTGGTCGGCCGGCGACCATCGTGCCGACCACATAATATGCACGACCTGCCCGTCTTTGCGGATGTAGCGATTCTCGAAGTGAAGCTGCGGGCAACCCGACACGACCTCTTGAACCGATGCCCGGGTGCGCTCGCGGTCTTCGGGCAGCATCAGGTCAAACATATTTTTGCCAATCATTTCTTTTGGCGTGTAACCGAAAATACGTTCGCACGACGCGCTTGCGAAGACGATGGAAGCATCAAGGTTAACCGCAAAGACAGCGTCCATCAGAAGATCAACGAAGCTGGCTATCGGCGTGTAAGCGTTCGATTTCATGCAAAAAATTATAAGGCGTTACAACTATTTTTATCTGCTTTTTTCGCCCAAGACCCTCTCTGGATAAAGAGTGAGAAATCGTTATGTTGTCGTCAGGCTAGTAAGAGCAGACGAAGACAGCTGCCTTAGAGCCATTGTGGTTTTATGAAAGGATTCGACGCTGGCAGAAGCGCTTACTGAATGGGCCGGCGCCCAGTTGAGTACTGCAGAACGGCCGGCAACCTATACTTTTGACACGGCACTGCCCTACAAAGCAACGGCAAACCTGCCGACTGGATTATTTAGACGGGGTGGACGGCAAACGTTGATGTTCTTTGTTGACGTTAACGCGCAGCGCTGCGTGTGCCACATCGACCACATTTTGGGGCACCGCGTACCCCCCTTTGGTTTGTAACCACCCGAGCACATCGGCCAGGTGCCAGACCGTTGTCGTGCCTTCGTGAACTGGCGCCGGGAAACTGCCGGCATGCGCCAGCATGAGCTTGCGCATGTTTTGGCGCGATACACCCACGATTTGCGCTACGTCGGTAAGCCCCACCCAGTCGGGCGCAACTTCGATAAGCGTTGCTGAAGGGATAGCACGCTGCACATCGGCCAATGCGCTGCGCACCGCGATATCGGCATCTTCGGCCTCGCGCGTAAATTCGAGCGCCAACCGCCCGGGCAACCCAACGCCGACCAAAGCATCGTCACAACCGGCCTCGGCTAGGCGCCCGACCAAGTCGTCGTGGTCGCAATCGCCGTCTGCTAGCTGGTACTTCAAGGTAAAGATATATTCCATTTCAGTGGTCCTGAGAAATGCGGCTGATTTCCTCGCACGTACGATGCACAGTGCAATTTTCAACAACACGCCCCAAGGCGCGTGCATGACTGCCCGGATTCTTAGGTGTGCTCCAGATACTAACAACGCAAAATTCGCCGCAGCGGCAATCGTATTGGTTGTACGGACAATACATTCGGCCCCAAGCATGACCACCACCCACCTTGATTCGCCAACCATGCTGCTCGGCGTACTTCAGAATGGCTTCAACCTCTTTCTTTGGATGGAGCGAACGCGTCATCAATAGTCTCCACTGTATATGCAAACAATAAGGTTGTCAATAGACAACCATTATCAAAGAGCGCTTAGCTTCGCAGTAAAAGTGTCTGCAATGTGTAATGCAGCAAGCTTCTATGTGAACTGACACAACAGTGTGCCTGAATCAGATTCTCAAACCACCGGCAATGATCAACTTGGTCCACTACGGAAATCACCCAAGGTCGTGCGATCAGTGGCCGGCGCAGATCACATGAAAAGGGCATGGTGGTTTTCGTGCCCGAAGGCTCTAGCGAAGATGTGACGCGGCCACCTATCGCCTACCACGCTATCTATGCGTTTTTGAATGACTGTGGGTTCAACGACTTAGAAAACTCAAACTTTCATGCCGGACCACAGCTTCGGCTCGTAGCGGGCTCTCTGCAAGATGGCCGTTTAATTTAGAGTAATAAACTGGGAAGTAGGTCGTTGCCGGTGCCAATGCCGGTAGCGAAAATTGGCACTATCGTCATAATTTGCGCGGCCACGCCCAACGCGGCTGTGCAGCCAGCAGGGCTGGAGCTTCGCGGTTATGTTCTTGGCAATTTGCAGCGATGCCGTGTGGCTATACGCTCTTCCAGGGATTAATGACTGTCACGCCGGCCGCTTCATAGGGCGATGTGTCACGTGATGCGACGATGAAACCACGCGATGCTGCAACAGCTGCGATGTAACCATCGGGTGTCGGGAAGCCACGCCCTCCATTTCTGGCTGTCACGGCCAAATCGGCGTAGTGTCGCGCCGCATCGGTATCAAATGGTAGTAGTCGATCTTTGAACAGCTCTAGCAGTTCATCCAAGGCAAGATCAAGCAAATTCTTGCGTTTTCCGGCTGGCAGCGCTCGAATACCAAACAGTAGCTCAGCCAATGTGACACTGGATAGATACAAGGTTTCCGCAGCCTGATCGTTCAGCCAGGCTCTTACCGACGCGTCTGGTTCCGGCTTCATCGCCTCAGAAACGACATTGGTATCCAGGACGATCATTTAGTCAAAACCCATAGGGTTGGCTGGTGCTTTATCCCGCACACGCTCGAAGATGGCAAGGTCTTCGTTGGTCAGACCGACCTTGCGACCGATGGCGGCCAGAGCGTCACCTACACGCACACGCTTCTCTGGCTTGACCGCCGCGGCGAGAATCTCTCGCACCTCGGCCTCCGTACTACGGCCATGCTCCGCCGCCCGCACGCGCAACGCACGATGCACATCATCTGGCACATTTCTTACGGTCAGGATTGCCATAATTCAAATCCTCCAGCTTGCTGTCTGTGACTGCAATTATAGGATTATGCAGTCATTCATACAAGGATAATGGACCAGTCATGCAACAAACAAAAAAGCCCGCAATGACGCGGGCTTTGCGGCTTTTGATGCCATTATGTGCCTGACCATGCCAGACGCGGGATCATTCCCATTCTATTGTAAACAAGACATTTTTATCTTTTATATTCAATGGCTTATTTTCCTGCTAATTGGTAATACCATGAAAAATACCATGCTCAGAAAAGGCTTAACAATATTTTGAAAAATTGCCTACTGAGCGCTGCCGCACAGCTCCATAGGCCGCTTTCCTGGCTTTGCTTCCAGATGTATGCTCTTCTGCTCCTGCAGCTAATGGATCACCGCAAACAGGTTACTCGCCTGGGGATTCCCTTTCGACCCGAGCATCCGTATGAGACTCATGCTCGATTATTATTATTATAGAAGCCCCCATGAATAAATCGCTCATCATTTTCGGCATCGTCAACATAACCTCGGACAGTTTCTCCGATGGAGGCCGGTATCTGGCGCCAGACGCAGCCATTGCGCAGGCGCGTAAGCTGATGGCCGAGGGGGCAGATGTGATCGACCTCGGTCCGGCATCCAGCAATCCCGACGCCGCGCCTGTTTCGTCCGACACAGAAATCGCGCGTATCGCGCCGGTGCTGGACGCGCTCAAGGCAGATGGCATTCCCGTCTCGCTCGACAGTTATCAACCCGCGACGCAAGCCTATGCCTTGTCGCGTGGTGTGGCCTATCTCAATGATATTCGCGGTTTTCCAGACGCTGCGTTCTATCCGCAATTGGCGAAATCATCTGCCAAACTCGTCGTTATGCATTCGGTGCAAGACGGGCAGGCAGATCGGCGCGAGGCACCCGCTGGCGACATCATGGATCACATTGCGGCGTTCTTTGACGCGCGCATCGCGGCGCTGACGGGTGCCGGTATCAAACGCAACCGCCTTGTCCTTGATCCCGGCATGGGGTTTTTTCTGGGGGCTGCTCCCGAAACCTCGCTCTCGGTGCTGGCGCGGTTCGATGAATTGCGGCTGCGCTTCGATTTGCCGGTGCTTCTGTCTGTTTCGCGCAAATCCTTTCTGCGCGCGCTCACAGGCCGTGGTCCGGGGGATGTCGGGGCCGCGACACTCGCTGCAGAGCTTGCCGCCGCCGCAGGTGGAGCTGACTTCATCCGCACACACGAGCCGCGCCCCTTGCGCGACGGGCTGGCGGTATTGGCGGCGCTGAAAGAAACCGCAAGAATTCGTTAACTGCACATTCGGGATATTTCTCTATATTCGCGGTTCAGCAGGCATGTCCCCTTTGAGGGCGACCCGACGACAGGATAATCGACCTTATGGTGCGCAAATATTTCGGCACAGACGGTATTCGTGGCAAAGCCAACGAAGGCGCGATGACGGCGGAAACCGCCTTGCGCGTCGGCATGGCGGCTGGCCGTGTCTTTCGTCGCGGTGACCACCGCCATCGTGTCGTGATCGGCAAGGATACGCGCCTGTCGGGCTATATGCTTGAACCCGCGCTCACAGCCGGTTTCACCTCGATGGGCATGGACGTATTCCTTTTTGGCCCGCTGCCGACAACGTATAGGAAGAATAAACGCCCTTTTCACCCAAGTCCAACAGCTTTGGACCGCAGTTGACTCTTTCGACACCCCTGCGATGCAACCCAATCCGGCTGACGGGGAGCCAGCAACGCTGAAAATTTACCCTCCTCTTTCCCACTAGCGGCTCCTTTTCCGACAACCAGCACGGCGGATCCCTGCCGCGGCGCTGTGAACGCAGCATTTTGATTGGTATCGTTGGCCTTCAGGCTCGTCAGTCAAACAGACCCAGGAGCAGCTCAGCCGGTGGCGCCCGGCTTTCGGGTAACGCCCTGGTCCCGCTGGTTTCGGCTTTGTGCTTCAGGTGATCAAGGATCTGCTTGATCACTATAGGGTCTTCAATGCAGGCGATGACTTTCATGGCGCCGCCGCAGCCGCTGCAGGTCTCGATGTCGATATTGAAAACACGCTTGAGCCGTTGCGCCCATGTCATCGACGCTCGCCGTTGTGCTGGTGTTGCCGGTTCATCAGCCACCCTGACCTTGTTGCCCCTGCCCCGTTTTGCCGGCGTGACCAACGCCCGGTGCCGACTGTTGGGTGCGAACACCCCGTGGAAGCGGGTTAGGTTGACTCTGGGCTTCGGTACCAGGGCGGCCAGCCTTGCAATGAAATCCAATGGTTCGAAAATGACGTGCGTGGTGCCGTCCCGGTACGGCGTCTTGAGCTGGTAGCGCACGTTGCCGCCTCGTGTTAACGACAGCCGCTTCTCGGATACCGCCGGGCGGCTGATGTACCGGCACAGCCGTTCGAGCTTCTTGCGTTCATCGGCCCTGGCCGCCACGCCGGCGTGCAGGCTGGACCCGGCTACCTTGCCAATCCCGTCACCGAACGGATCACCACTGGTCGGCAGAGTTTGCAAAGTGAACACCTTTCGCCCCGCCTGTGAACCGACAGCGATACGGTAAGTGATCGAGTGCCCCAGCAGGGGTGTCATCGGGTCGTCATCCACCGCATCCGAGGCCAGATAGCTGTTTTCGACATCCCGTTCCAGCAGGCCTTGCCGTTCCAGATAGCGACCCACCCGGTGGGCGATGGTGTGCGTCAGCTGGGTGAGCTCTGGGCTGGTCGGCGCCTTGACCCAGCGGAAACGCGCTGAGCCGTGGGATTGCTCGACATACACACCGTCGAGAAACAGCATGTGGAAGTGAACATTCAGATTGAGCGCCGATCCAAAACGCTGGATCAGGGTGACCGCGCCCGTCTTGGCCACTTGGTGGGTATGGCCCGCTTTCTTGACCAGGTGCGTGGCAATGACGCGGTAAACGATGCCCAGCACCCACCCCATGATCTCGGGCCGGCTGGCAAACAGGAAACGCAGCTGAAACGGGAAGCTCAACACCCACTGACGCATGGGTTGTTCAGGCAGTACTTCATCAACCAGCAAGGCGGCACTTTCGGCCATCCGCCGCGCCCCACAGCTCGGGCAGAAACCGCGACGCTTACAGCTGAAAGCGACCAGGTGCTCGGCGTGGCAAGACTCGCAGCGAACCCGTAGAAAGCCATGCTCCAGCCGCCCGCATTGGAGAAATTCTTCAAATTCCCGTTGCACATAGCCCGGCAATTCCTTTCCCTGCTCTGCCATAAGCGCAGCGAATGCCGGGTAATACTCGTCAACGATCTGATAGAGAAGGGTTTGCTCGGGTCGGTGGCTCTGGTAACGACCAGTATCCCGATCCCGGCTGGCCGTCCTGGCCGCCACATGAGGCATGTTCCGCGTCCTTGCAATACTGTGTTTACATACAGTCTATCGCTTAGCGGAAAGTTCTTTTACCCTCAGCCGAAATGCCTGCCGTTGCTAGACATTGCCAGCCAGTGCCCGTCACTCCCACTCGATTGTAAACAAGCACACAAAACCCTTTAGTGACAACAATTTGCAAGAACTATCAGGCTCAGTGCCATGAAAAATACCATGACCAGATCATGAGGTTGAACACGGCTTGCGCCGGCAGCGTTCACGCTCCTGGTCGGCGATCTCGCCCGGCTGCAATGCTAGCTCAGCATCGGTCATGCGCTCCAGCACGTCGCGTAGGCGGATGGTGCAAGGAATGGGCGGCAGCTCGAACTCATAGCCGCCGGCGATCATTTCGGCCGCAATCTCCTCGGTGATGAAAAACGGCTCGTCGTCTTGGTTCGGCTTCTTCATGCCCTTTCCTCCTGGCGCTCATCCTGGCCGACAGCGGCCAGGGCATCGGCTTCCGTCAATGCGTCCTCCACGAACGCGCCGTGCTGCTTCGCTTCGGCCTGGCTGACCTCGGCCCATATCCGTTTCACCTGGGCCGCACTGTACCCGGCCAGCTCGGCGGTCTTGTTGATGCTGTAGCCGGACTTGCGCAGCGCGACAACTTGGGCGCGGCGCTTCGGATCAGCACGGCGGCCCTTGTACCGCCCGGCCTGGCGGGCCAACTCAATGCCTTGGCGCTGGCGTTCGCGCCTGTCCTCGTAGTCGTCGCGGGCCATCTGCAAGGCCAGGCGA
This sequence comes from Pusillimonas minor, assembly GCF_014237865.1. GTDB lineage: Bacteria > Pseudomonadota > Gammaproteobacteria > Burkholderiales > Burkholderiaceae_B > Neopusillimonas > Neopusillimonas minor. The sequence goes on along the minus strand of NZ_JACJUU010000003.1, from coordinate 48,859 downwards.
AAAAGCATGATCTGCACGGCTTCCAGCACGATCTTGGCGACGCCCTGGGCCTCGGCCGCCAGGTCGGATAGATCGACCACGCCAGGGACGGCCAGGCGTGCGCCTTTGGCCTGTATCGAGGCCACCAGGCGCTCGGCCTCGGGCAAAGGTAGGCGGCTGATGCGGTCGATCTTCTCGGCAATGACCACCTCGCCGGGCTGTAGGTCGCCGATCATGCGCAGCAGCTCAGGCCGGTCGGCGCGTGCGCCGGATGCCTTCTCACGGTAGATGCCGGCGACGTAGTAGCCGGCGGCCTTCGCGGCCGTAGTGATCGCCTCTTGGCGTTCCAAGTCCTGCGCGTCGGTGCTGACGCGCAGATAGACCCGCGCCACCATCGGCGCGGCTACTGGCTTCGTCCTGCGCATACTTGCGGGCTCCTTTGGGCATACTCAAATGCACCCATCTTAAACTGGCAGGCCAATTTATCACATATCGATCTAAATGTGTCGTTTTCAGAAGACGGCTGCACTGAACGTCAGAAGCCGACTGCACTATAGCAGCGGAGGGGTTGGATCCATCAGGCAACGACGGGCTGCTGCCGGCCATCAGCGGACGCAGGGAGGACTTTCCGCAACCGGCCGTTCGATGCGGCACCGATGGCCTTCGCGCAGGGGTAGTGAATCCGCCAGGATTGACTTGCGCTGCCCTACCTCTCACTAGTGAGGGGCGGCAGCGCATCAAGCGGTGAGCGCACTCCGGCACCGCCAACTTTCAGCACATGCGTGTAAATCATCGTCGTAGAGACGTCGGAATGGCCGAGCAGATCCTGCACGGTTCGAATGTCGTAACCGCTGCGGAGCAAGGCCGTCGCGAACGAGTGGCGGAGGGTGTGCGGTGTGGCGGGCTTCGTGATGCCTGCTTGTTCTACGGCACGTTTGAAGGCGCGCTGAAAGGTCTGGTCATACATGTGATGGCGACGCACGACACCGCTCCGTGGATCGGTCGAATGCGTGTGCTGCGCAAAAACCCAGAACCACGGCCAGGAATGCCCGGCGCGCGGATACTTCCGCTCAAGGGCGTCGGGAAGCGCAACGCCGCTGCGGCCCTCGGCCTGGTCCTTCAGCCACCATGCCCGTGCACGCGACAGCTGCTCGCGCAGGCTGGGTGCCAAGCTCTCGGGTAACATCAAGGCCCGATCCTTGGAGCCCTTGCCCTCCCGCACGATGATCGTGCCGTGATCGAAATCCAGATCCTTGACCCGCAGTTGCAAACCCTCACTGATCCGCATGCCCGTTCCATACAGAAGCTGGGCGAACAAACGATGCTCGCCTTCCAGAAAACCGAGGATGCGAACCACTTCATCCGGGGTCAGCACCACCGGCAAGCGCCGCGACGGCCGAGGTCTTCCGATCTCCTGAAGCCAGGGCAGATCCGTGCACAGCACCTTGCCGTAGAAGAACAGCAAGGCCGCCAATGCCTGACGATGCGTGGAGACCGAAACCTTGCGCTCGTTCGCCAGCCAGGACAGAAATGCCTCGACTTCGCTGCTGCCCAAGGTTGCCGGGTGACGCACACCGTGGAAACGGATGAAGGCACGAACCCAGTGGACATAAGCCTGTTCGGTTCGTAAGCTGTAATGCAAGTAGCGTATGCGCTCACGCAACTGGTCCAGAACCTTGACCGAACGCAGCGGTGGTAACGGCGCAGTGGCGGTTTTCATGGCTTGTTATGACTGTTTTTTTGTACAGTCTATGCCTCGGGCATCCAAGCAGCAAGCGCGTTACGCCGTGGGTCGATGTTTGATGTTATGGAGCAGCAACGATGTTACGCAGCAGGGCAGTCGCCCTAAAACAAAGTTAGATGCACTAAGCACATAATTGCTCACAGCCAAACTATCAGGTCAAGTCTGTTTTTATTATTTTTAAGCGTGCATAATAAGCCCTACACAAATTGGGAGATATATCATGAAAGGCTGGCTTTTTCTTGCTATCTCAATAGTTGGCGAAGTAATCGCAACATCCGCATTAAAATCTAGCGAGGGCTTTACTAAGCTTGCCCCTTCCGCCGTTGTCATAATCGGTTATGGCATCGCATTTTATTTTCTTTCTCTGGTTCTGAAATCCATCCCTGTCGGTGTTGCTTATGCAGTCTGGTCGGGACTCGGCGTCGTCATAATTACAGCCATTGCCTGGTTGCTTCATGGGCAAAAGCTTGATGCGTGGGGCTTTGTAGGTATGGGGCTCATAGTTAGTGGTGTAGTAGTTTTAAACTTGCTTTCCAAAGCAAGTGCCCACTAATAAACTCAGTCATCTAACAAGTCGTTGCAGCACCGCTCCAGCACTTCGTGCCTGCGCTGGACAGTTTTTAAGTCGCGGCTTTATGGTTTTGCTGCGCAAAAGTATTCCATAAAATCACAACTTAAAAACTGCCGCTGAACTCGGCGTTGAACGACAGCTTTCCCAAAAGCTCTACGGCTGCTCTGGGTCGACACCGGTAATCGGATCGTTGCCGCACTGAACAGCGCCCCGTTCCAGGTCGCCTCCATTTATGCGGCTGAACCGAGGGAGAGCAGCTTTACGCCGTCTGGCCGCAGTTCGCCCTTGGGCGACACGTGCCGGTAGAGCGTCTGCCGGGTAATCCCGAGTTCTTCGCAGAGATCGCCCACCTTGGTTTCCGGTTGCCCCATGCTGGCCATCGCCAGGCGTAGCTTGGCGGCGGTCATCTTGAAGGGGCGCCCCCCTTTCCTGCCGCGAGCGCGCGCCGAGATAAGTCCAGCGACTGTTCGCTCGGAAATCAACTCACGCTCGAACTCGGCCAGCGCGGCAAAAATACCGAACACAAGCTTGCCGGCGGCAGTCGTCGTGTCGACCGCCGCACCGTGACCGGTCAGGACCTTCAGGCCCACGCTACGCGCAGTTAGGTCGTGCACGGTGTTGATCAGGTGGCGCAGATCACGGCCAAGCCGATCGAGCTTCCACACGATCAGCGTGTCCCCTTCACGAAGCGCCTTCAGGCAAGCAGCCAACCCTGGGCGATCATCGCGCCTGCCCGAGGCCAGATCCTCGTAAAGGTGCGCAAGGCTCACACCAGCGGCGATGAGCGCATCGCGTTGCAAATTGGTGGACTGGGATCCGTCCGCCTTCGATACCCGCATGTAGCCGATCAGCACCTTTTCACCCGTCACGTATACGTTCGATTATGTGACAGTGTGCGCCGGAAAATTCTGGCCGTCAAAATTTGTCACTTAACCCGTCATTCTGTCTAAGACATGCAAAGGGTCCATCAGGCTCGTAATGTGACAGAAATTCCGGGGGGATGCCTTCCTTTGCAAAGGTGGCTCGCAACTGTTCCAGGGAAGCTGGGTCGCGCCGACCATAGGAAGCCAAGGCGAACAGCGAGCGCGCCGTCTCGGGGTTGTGCCGCGCTTCAATGATCGCCTCACTGATAGCTTGGACCGCCCGTTGCCAGTGATTGACGGGTTCGGGCTTCGGCGCTTTCGCCGGCAGACCACTGGTGAACCCGGTTTGGGGCTCGGACCAGAACAGCTTTGCATGCTCGCCTGGCGGGCTTATATCCCTCACCTCAATCAAGCTGATTGCCGCTGCCGCTGCCTCCAGCATCTGCAACCGTACTGCCGGGTTCAGGGTTTCATACGGTCGCCACAGACTTTGCCCAGCACGCAGCGGATGCCCGCAGCCTTGCCAGACTTGGCGGAGATACCCCGCGTAGGTTCCGCACGCCGAAAGCGGGGTGTTCAGCTCATCGAGCAGCGTGCGTAGCAGCCGAAACCACAATCCAGCGTGGATGCGTCGGCGCGGCAGCTCCACGTGACCGGTTGTCAGTGCCTGCCAGGTACGCTGGTCCATCGCCGCAATCGCGTCGCTGGCGGTGCGCGGCGCAGTGTCGGCGTTCTCCCAGCCGAGAAACCGCCCAGGCACGCCCCAATAGGATTCCAGCCAGCAGCCATGCAGCGGGCAGCTCAGCATCAAGGGCAGCTTCCATGCAAGCAGTACGGCTTGGTTTGCCGGGTCGTTCAGACAGAGCGGACAGGCGCGATGTATCGGCTGGCTGGGCAGCCAGGCACGCCAGCTCGTGATGGATCGCGTCCTACGGCGGAGTTTCGGCAGCAGCACCGAGAGCTGGAACGCATAGGTTTCCAATGCATCTGGAATCTGATCATCAAGACTGTCCAGTAGCCAAGGCACCCAGCCGGCGAAACTCATGCAACGCAGCCGATCCGGCTCGATGCCGCTCCGCAGGGAGAGCATCTCCAGCAGCGCCAGTGGTGGCGCGGTGTCCAGGTCATCAACCTGACCGTGACCAAGATCGTGCTCCAGCAGCTCGGACACCTCCATGTGATAGCAAAGGGCCACGCGGTTGAGCCACGAAGACAAGGCTTCGCCTTCCCTGGGAGCCGGATGCAGTGGCCAGCGTGGCGCTGGCTTCACATCAGTTCCCGCTCGAATTGCCGCCGCCGCTCGCTGGGACCGGTGTAATCGGCCATGCTGAGCGTGCGATGGTTGATCGCTTCCTCGCAGCTCTCCACGGCGACGATGGCCGCTGCCATCAGCAAGTGCGCCAGTTCGCCTATGGTGCCCTCGCTGCGTGTGAGCAGGTAGCGGGCCATGTCCAGCGTGGCAATCGACGAGGGTCGCCGCAGAGGAAGCGAAGCGGCGAAGCTGGCCAGCAGTGAGCAGCAATCGTCGTTGGCCTCCCACAGCGGCAGCATCATCGGCTCGAAGCGGTTTTCCAACTGGTCATCCGAGCGGATGGCCAGATAGGCGTCGCGCGTGCCAACCCCGACCAGTGGGATGCGCAGTTCGTTGCCGAGGAAGCGCAGCAGATTGAGGAATTCCCGGCGGTTGACGCTGTTACCAGCCAGGACGTTGTGCAACTCGTCGATCACCAAAATGCGCACGCCGACCTTGCGCAGCAGTGCCAGCGCCAGTTGCTCCATTTCCGGCAGTCGTGGGCGCGGTCGCAATGGCGCACCCATCGCCGCGAGCAGCGCGACGTAGAAGCGGATCACAGACGGCTCGGACGGCATCTGCACGACCAGCACCGGGATGTGCTCCTGGTCGGCATCGGCGCTGGCCAGATGCGTGCGCCGGAACTTCTCGACGATCATCGACTTGCCGTTGTTGGTCGGGCCGACCAGCAGCAGGTTGGGCATGCGTTGCTTGTTTGGCCACGCATACAGGGTTTCCAGCCGGTTCAGCGCCTCGACCGCGCGGGGGTAGCCGATCCAGCGGTCGGCGCGAAGGCGTTGGATGCGCTCGTCCGCCGGCAGCCGGGCCAATCCCTGCGCCGCCGGCAGCAGGTGGGACAGCTCGATGATGGGATATTCTTCCACGGCTACCACTCCTCAATCTGGTCGAACGGTTTGGCGGGCGGCTGGTTGTCCGCCTGCTGGTCATCCATGTCAGCGTCCGGTGGTGGCGTGGCTTTGACAGGCGGTGCCGTTGCCTTGAGATGCTGGCGTCGATCTGCGTCGCGCCGCGCCTTGCGCGTGGTCTTCTGCGCGGTGGTCACGATTTTGCGCATCTGGTCGATCATGCGGAACAACGCCGACTCATCCACCTGTTCGCGCCCTTGCTGCCGCAATTTCATCAGCGCCTGCCGTTGTTCCCAGAGGGTGACAGCCGGGTGCGACAAGGTACGGTAGGGAATTTCCAGGTAGTGCTGTCCCTCCGGTTCCAGGACCCAGATACGGCTGATGTCGCGCGGATCGCGCCGGATCAGAAAGGACGGCCAGCGTTCACGCCGCGCAATCCACGGCTTGAGCGCATCGGCGTAGTAGTGGATGTGGTCGATGACAAAGCCGGTGCGGGTCAGCGTGCGCCGGAGGATCGGCAGAAAATCGACCAGGAACGAAGTAGCGCGTGTGACGACGGCCGGTACGCCGACACGCGCCACGGCCTCGGCCCAGCGCGCGGCCGGCGGTTGGAGCAGGCCGTTGTGCACCGAACCGTGGTAGGTGCCGACCGCCAATGTGAGCCAGCGCTCTAGCTCGCGCAGCGTCAGGGCGGCCTTGTTTTCGGAATCGTAGTCGCCGCGCTGGTCAGGGTTGGAGAAGGTCGTTCCCGGCAGTTCGTCGTGAATCATCTGCATCGCCGTGCCGATGATCCGTTCCACGATGCCGCCATAGTGCGGCTGTCCCAGCGGGCGATAGTCCAGCCGGATGCCATGCTGCTCGCAACCCCGGCGCAGGGCCTCGCTCTTGAACTCGGCCGCGTTGTCTAGGTAGAGCAGCAAGGGCTTGCCGCTCATCTGCCAATCCATTTCCACGTTCAGTCCTTCCAGCCAAGGGCGCTTGTCGCAGGCGACATGCACGAGGCACAGGCCAACCGAAACGGCAGACGGCGCTTCCAGCGTGACGACCATGCCGAGCACGCAGCGGGTGAACACGTCGATGGCGAGGGTCAGGTACGGGCGGCCAATAGGTTGCCGGTCGCGGTCATCGACCACGATCAGGTCGATGACCGTATGGTCTATCTGCACCTGCTCCAGCGGCGCGGTCACGGCAGGAGGCTCGCCGCCCACACCTTGTAGGTCACGAGCGGCATCCTGGCCTTCCCGCCGGCGGATGACCTTGCGCGGGTCAAGGCTAGCGATCCGTAAGGCCACGGTATTGCGCGCCGGCACTCGCAGTTTTTGAGCCTTGCACACCTGAGTGACTTCGCGGTGAAAGGCCGCTAGGCTGCGCTTCTGCTTGGTCAGGAACCGCTTTTGCAGTAGCTCGTGGATGACGCGCTCGACCGGTTCCGGCAAGCGCCCCTTACCTTTACCTCCACCGGACTGGCCGGGCACCAGATCCGTCACGAGGCCGCTGCCTTGCCGGGCACGCCGGATCAGAACGTATACCTGGCGCCGAGACAAGCCCAGCGCCTGAGCCGCCATATCGGCCGCTTCGTGCCCGACCGTCTCCGACTGCGCCAACGGACTGATGATCTCCGCACGACGGCGCGCACGCTCCCAAGCCTCATCAGGCAGAGTGGCCACGCCTTGTTCTGGAATCCGTGGGGTGTCCGTCGCCATGCTCACCTCGCTTTGGTGCACACGAGTATTGAGCATAGTCGAGATTGGTGCAGATCACTTCTGATATTGAACTGTCAGGAGCTGGCTGCACAACAGCCATTACGCCCAATCAACTGGTGCAGTCGTCTTCTGAAAATGACAAAATGCGCCTAGCTCATTTTTACAGCTTAAATGAGCTATTGAGCACACTCCATATTTCGACTATTATTGAAACATGGAAACGATAAATGCTGTAGCCGCCCTGGCGGCCATCGCTCAAGAATCGCGCCTCGCGGTGTTCCGGCTTCTCGTCCAGGCCGGCCCCGCCGGCATGGCCGCCGGAAAAATCAGCGAAGCGGCCGGCATCCCGCCGTCTTCGCTATCCTTCCACCTGAAAGAGCTGGCACACGCCGGCATGGTCACGTCGCGGCAAGAAGGCCGATTTGTGATCTACGAGGCGAACTTTTCGACGGCCACTAACCTGGTGGCCTTTCTCACGGAAAACTGCTGCGGCGGCCAGGTGTGCAACCTGTCTTGCACCACGGAAGCCGGGAAGGTGTTGGCATGAGACTTCGCCATCTTTCCGACCCCGATTCTTTGCCCGCTTTGGACAAATCCTTTGCCATCGAGCGCCCGGCGCTCGGGCTGGCACCCGACGCCCCGCCGGTGCGTATCCTGCTGCTGTATGGCTCGCTGCGCGCCCGCTCGTTCTCACGGCTGGCCGTCGAGGAAGCGGCCCGGCTGCTGCAATTCTTTGGCGCAGAAACACGCATCTTCGACCCGTCCGATTTGCCGTTGCCCGATCAAGTGCAAAGCGACGATCACCCGGCCGTCAAGGAGCTGCGCGCCCTGTCCGAGTGGTCAGAGGGACAAGTCTGGTGCAGCCCGGAACGCCACGGTCAGATTACCAGTGTCATGAAGGCGCAGATTGACCATCTGCCGCTTGAAATGGCCGGCATCCGGCCGACCCAAGGCCGCACCCTGGCCGTGATGCAGGTATCCGGCGGCTCGCAGAGCTTCAACGCCGTGAACACCTTGCGTCTGCTCGGCCGCTGGATGCGAATGTTCACCATTCCGAACCAGTCGAGTATCGCCAAAGCGTTCCAAGAGTTCGACGCGGCGGGCCGCATGAAGCCCTCGCCGTACTACGACCGAATAGCCGATGTGATGGAAGAACTGGTGCGCTTCACGGCGCTGGTACGGCCGCACCGTGAAGCACTGACAGACCGCTATTCCGAACGGAAAGCGGCCGGCCACGTCATCGACGAGGCCACCGATCTTTCATCCATCGCCATTGCTCCCCAGCCACTACCAGAAAGCGAAACATCATGACCGAAAGAATCTATAACGTCCTCATCCTCTGCACCGGCAATTCGGCGCGCAGCATCATGGCCGAAGCTCTCATCAACACGATGGGGCAAGGGCGCTTCCGCGCCTACAGCGCCGGCAGTCACCCAACCGGCAAGGTCAATCCCTTCGCCGTCGAAAAGGTGGAGTCGGTGAATTACCCGACCGAGAATCTGCGCAGCAAGAGCTGGGACGAGTACGCCACGCCCGACGCACCGAAGATGGACTTCATCATCACCGTCTGCGACAACGCCGCCGGCGAAATGTGTCCGGTGTGGCCTGGTCAGCCGATCTCGGCGCATTGGGGATTTGAAGACCCGGCCGCCGTCGAAGGCACTGACGCCGAGAAGCGCCGGGCCTTCGAACAAACCTTCCGGCACATGATGAACCGCGTCCGCCTGTTCGTGAATCTGCCTCTCAAAATGCTTGACCAGACGGCCATCAAGCGCGAGCTGGCGAACATCGGCAAGACCGAGCAGGAAGCATGAGCGCCGGCGCACAGGCCATCGCCGCGAAGCCGCGCCAGGCCCCGATGAGCGGCTTCGAGCGTTACCTGACGCTGTGGGTGGCCCTGTGCATCGTCGCCGGTGTTGCGCTCGGCCAGGGCCTTCCTGACGTGTTCCAGGCCATAGGCCGCATGGAAGTGGCCCAGGTCAATTTGCCGGTGGGCCTGCTGATTTGGGTAATGATCGTCCCGATGCTGGTCAAGATCGACTTCGGGGCGCTGCACCAGGTCAAAGAGCATTGGCGCGGCATCGGCGTCACGCTGTTCGTGAATTGGGCCGTCAAGCCATTCTCGATGGCCCTGCTGGGGTGGCTGTTCATCCGACAAGTGTTCGCTCCGTTCCTGCCGGCCGATCAACTGGACAGCTACATCGCGGGCTTGATCTTGCTGGCCGCCGCGCCCTGCACGGCAATGGTGTTCGTGTGGAGCCGCCTTACCAACGGCGACCCGCTTTTCACGCTCTCGCAAGTGGCTCTGAACGACGCCATCATGATCGTGGCCTTCGCGCCCATCGTCGGCCTGCTGCTGGGCATGTCCTCGATCTCGGTGCCTTGGGACACGCTGCTGATTTCGGTCGTGCTCTACATCATCGTGCCGGTGATCCTGGCGCAGCTCTTGCGGCGGCATCTGCTCAAGCAAGGACAGGCCGCCTTTGAACGGGCCATGCAGAAGATCGGGCCGTGGTCGATGGCCGCGCTGCTGCTGACGTTGGTTCTACTGTTCGCCTTCCAGGGCGAGGCCATCATCCGGCAGCCGTTAGTGATCGCCATGCTAGCCGTGCCGATCTTGATTCAAGTGTTCTTCAATTCCGGGTTAGCCTACTGGCTGAACAAGCGGGCGGGGGAAAAGCACTCTGTCGCCTGTCCTTCGGCCCTGATCGGTGCCAGCAACTTCTTCGAGCTGGCCGTGGCGGCCGCCATCAGCTTGTTCGGTCTGCACTCCGGCGCTGCATTGGCAACCGTGGTCGGCGTCCTGGTCGAAGTGCCGGTGATGCTGCTGGTCGTGCGCGTGGTGAATCGCTCGAAGAGCTGGTACGAACGAGGTTGAACATGAGTAGGAAAAAACTGAGGAAATGATTGCAGATTGCCGCGCCGGCCGCTTCCTGGCGCATTCGATCACTGACCTGGAACACCTAGTATCCATGCTTGCTGAGGTCGCCCGATGACAGACCCAAAGAACCTAGAGAACAGGCTGCATGAGAAGGCCGACCCGGCCCGCGCCGTTTCCACTGGTCGGGTGCGCTACACACTGGCCGAACTACTGGCCGACGCGGAAGCATCCGGGGCTTACCCGCTGCCGCCGGAGGAACGCGAATGGATGGATGCGCCGTCTGTGGGTCGGGAATGGCCAAACAGTGAAGATTGAAAAAGGCGGCCAGTTCGAGTGGCCGCCCTTTCGTCATTAGCTGCACGCTTGGCGCAAGGCGTTCATTGCTTCTTGAAAATCAGCCTGTGTCGCCCGGCCCGTTTCAGCTTGGTAGTACACCACCATAAAAGCATTAGCGACGGCTTCGGCCAATGGCCCAAGGCTCCGCGCTTCCGCTTGGTTGATGTACTCCAAAGAAGAAAGAATAGCCGCTGCTTGATGCACTGCTTGCCCTGGTTCGATAATATGTTGTGTTGTCATAATTCACCTCTCCAGTAGGTGTTGATTGAAAGTGCCGGGCTGGTTGTGGCCAGCCCGGTGCGCCTACAGGTACAGCCCCGCCGCCTCCGCGAATGCTGACCGCTCATTCCTGCCGCCATTAACCTCAATACTTATCGGCTTAGTTTCGCTCTCTCTCATAGGGTCTGGCCGTGATACAAAAGCGGCTGTTTCTGTCTCTGCATCGACCTCGGTCGATTGATCACCCAGCGGCGAAATAAATACCTGGCTGACTTCTTCCCTTGGCGCTTCATCCAGGGCCGCCAATGCGGCCATGTATGTTGATGTCGTCATCGTGCTAACTCCTGACTTCGTTACTATCTGGGCCAGAATCGGCGCCCAAGCTATTGCCCTCGAACTGGCCAGATTGGCTTGCTTCTTTCGGCTCCATGCTTTCGCGTATCGAAGCAGCCAGTTTTCCGCCTGTGGTTTCGCTCACTCGCTCCTGGAATCCCTGCTTCACTTGAGAGCCGACACCCTTGGCTAACTCGGAGGCCGTGCCTGTGGCCAGCTTCGCGGCCTTGGCAAAGCCGCCACCGCTTGAGCTACTGCCGCTGTCACCAAAGCCAGCCGCTTGGGCGAATGGGCTACTGCCAGCAGTACCCGCTTCACCACCACCGTTTCCGCCACTGCTGACAACTGACCCCATGCTGGACATGTCACCGCCGGTTTCCATACTCGCTGATGCTTTCTGAAAAGCCGCTTGGAGTGCACTTGCACCTCCGGCTGCACCGGCTGCGGCACCCATAACCGCTTTACCTGCCAGGGCAGCGCCGCCAGTTGCCATACTGGCCGCCGTCACCGCCGCCCCAACTGCCGCACCCGCACCGAAGTTTCCAATTCCACCGGCTGCGCCAATACCACCACCAGACACAAGACCAGAAATCATCGGCGGAACTTTGTTGACCAAGAAAAGCAAGATGACCGATATAACCAACATCACGGCCAGTTCCTGGGATGCCATGTTCTCGCTGATTTGCGTGTAGTAGTGATTGATGAACTCTTTGCCAATCGCAACCAGAAGCACCATTGCCATAAGCTGTGCGGCCAGGCCCAGCACGGTCTTGTAGTAATTGATCGCCATGTCGGAAGTCCAACGACTTCCACCAAAGCCAAGGAAGAACACACCGGCATACAACAGAATCCAGGCTGATGCGAGCAACAGCAACAGGTTGACCGCAATCAACGCCAGGACAAACAAAACAGCCAGGGCCATTAGCTCCATGACCAGAGCAGTTGCCATCTGCCGCCATCCCAGCTCCGAGGTGGCCTGTACTGTGCGGTTGTATAACTCGAAACCAAGATCAAGGATGCTGGAGGGCCCAAGATTGCTATTGGAAAGTCCCCCCGCCTGCGCGCCCAGAGTTTGCAATGACTGAACAATCGTACCGGCGATATTCATGCCCTGGTTCGCATTCGTCAGCAACCACCAGAAAAAGCCGGTGAAGATCGTGAAGCGAACGAACTCCGCGAAGAACTCGCCAATGTCGGCCTTGCGCAAAGCCATCATGCCGAATGTCCAGACCATCGAAATCACAACCAGCGTCCAGAACAAACGCGATGCAGCGGACTCAATAGCTGGCCCCCATGTTGCGGCAGCATCATGAAAACGCTTGAGCACATCATTCATAACACCGCTGCTACTTAGCTCCTGCGCCATTGCAGGTTCAGCCAGCACCATTGTGGCGACCATCATCAAGCCACCTAGAGCAATTTTCTTTCTCATGGCGACCACCTCAATAATCATCTTTAGGGCTGGGCTTGAACTCCCACTGACGCATCTGCTTGGCCTTCTGGAATGCTCTGCATTCCTCGGTAAAGGCCTCTCGGTTCGCTTCGCTGCGCATTTCATTCAGTGCTGCCTGGAACGCATCGGGGGCACACGTCGCCGCATTTGGTTCGGGCATCCTTTCCTGTTCACATCCAGCCAACAACAGCAACGTAGCCGCGGTAGTAAAAAAGATTTTTTTCATCTCACCGCCTCCCTAGTAGTTGTCTGCCGGACTCGGGCGAAACGTCCAGGTACGCATTTGCTCGGCCCTGGCATCACCTCGCGCCTCGGCATCGAGTTCTGCTGCAATCCGGGCTGCCTCCGCGTTGTGTTGGGCGGTCAACATGGTGCGAATCTGCAAGAGCTGATTGGCCTGCTGGCTGGCGAGCTGGTTGGCGTAGCCGATGGCCTGTAGCTGGCCAGTTGCACCCTGGGCCGCGCCTTGCAGCCGCTCCAGGGTACGGGCGTCATCCTTCAAAGCCTTTTGCTGGTCGGCAACGGTCTGGAACAGGGCATCGTTGGCCTTCTTTTGCGACTCTGACGCCAGGCGGCGGTTCTCTTCCATCGCTGCCTTTTCGGCCGGCGTGCATCCGCCGCTGCCGTTGAAGCATGGCGAGCTGCGGTAATAGGCCACGTCCTGAAACTTGGCCAGGTAACGATCCAGGCTGCCTAGCTGGTTCTCGTAATAGGCCAGCGTGTTTTGCGCGGCAATCAGCCGGTTGATCGTAGTCTGCGCCTGATCCCAGATATACGCGGCTGGGGCCATCGTGTTCTGGAGCTGATTTTCGTACTGCTGCAACTGGGTCTGGTACTGCTCAATCTGCTTGAGCGTCTGCGCCACCGACTCGATGGCCGTCATGATGTTCTGGGCCAGGTTGCCGCCGTCGATGACGGGGATACCAGCTTGCACAGGGGCGGTGGTAGTGGTGATAAAGCCGGTTGCGAGTGCAACGGCTAGAGCGGTTTTTTTAGCCGCTAAAATTTTGGACTTCATGGTCGTACTCCGTCGATGAAAAGAAGGCATTGCCTTGACCAAGCGTTGTGCTTGTTCTCGGCAACGTTTCATCGAAGAGCTACGCCACTAGCTGATCGGTATTGCCCTTGGCGCTGAGGCCCGGACTTACAAACGTAAAACTACTCTGTTTTTTTATCGCTTTCGGACAAGCCAACTTCCCGGCCAATCTCTTCAAGCTCTAGCGGCTGTACTGCCGCCGTCAGTATTTCGCGTATTTCCGCGTCGGTGCTCCTATCGTTGAGCGCTGCTCGAACTTTCAACGCACGGTGCACCTCGGCGGGTAAATTCCTGATAAGCACATTTGCCATATCAATACCCTTTTGGTGTACCCGACAACCATGCTATCAAAGATATTAAAAATAGCAAGACCTATACTCTTGCAACCGGCGGTAGCCGATCAGCCCCGCAGGGCAGGATTCCCGTTGAGTGCCCCCGGCGCGAATAAGGGACAGTGAAGATAGATAACCGGCTTGCCGGTTAGCTAACTTCACCCATCCTGCCCGCATTTCACCCACTATTGAAAATCTAGCGCATATCGAACGTAAAGCGTTTTATCGTCAAACAAACACCGATTCTTGGCAACATAACCGTAATCGTCACCAAATCGGCCTGCAATCGACATAGTCGCTTCAAAATCGCTGCTCAATCGGCTTTAAATCGGAACCTAAAATGCCAACAATCGACACAAACCATTCGCCCCGATGGGGCGAGTTGGACGCCAAAAAAGAAGGGCATAACCCGCCCCTCAAGTGTCAATGAACACAAGAAATTTGCCTCCCCTCCCGTCATACCACTAAGGCGACGTATTGATACTTGAGGGGCAACCTTTCCTGATGTTGACACCTTCACGCAGGTTACTGGTTATGGGCGTCCAACACACACGGCTCATTCCTGCTTGGTAATAATAAGAATAATAATCTTCTTATTATTCTTACCGAACGAATGGGCACTGCTTAGCCATTTCACGTTTCGAGCCAAGGTTTCAGTACAGATAACTACAAGTGCACACAGCGGCCCTCCAGCACCGTTAGACGCAGATTCTGCTTCAGCTCATGGAATAAGGGACTCCGGGTTGTTTTCCCCTCTCACAAGGCGTTTCAGCGGCCACTGAAGCCGCCTTCTCTTCTTGGCGTTAAACCATCGGCCTATGGCCGATTGATAAAGCCCGCCAGGGCTTTATTGGCAAGGTCAGAACGCGCCCTCAAGGCGCGAGCTGCACCGCGCATGATGGATTATCTTTAGATAATCTTGGATGGATTTCCCAAACTGCCCGCAAAGCAGCGCACCGTCTGGGTTTTCCAAATTGGGACGGGGAACGTTACGACGGCAGAAGGGGAGCGTTACGACGGTAACAAGGGAACGTTACGACGGTAAACGGGTGCAGTTGCCGTGGGGCCAGGCCTCTTGATCTCCCATTTTCCCTTGGCGTATTCGTTCACTACCCAACCCACGGCGGCAAGTTCGGCCAGTGCCTTCCGGGCAGTCTGACGGCGTTTTTTCATAGCTTCGGCATTGGCTTCATCTGGCCAGACATAGCCGCAAAGCGTGTCCAGTTCCACGCGCCCGGATTTGCCGGGGTCGATCCAGCCGCATAGCCGTTGGTGCATCAGCCGTGCCGGATCAGTCTGTAGCACCCGCACTTCCGCCATGTCGATACGGGCATATGGACGATGCCCCAGGATCGCTTCGGCAATACGCGGATTCAGGGCAACCCATAGCCTGCCGTCCGTCTCGTCAAAAGCATGACTCATCAGGTGGAACGCGGCTTGCCGCCGTCCCTTCGTCACAAGGATGGTGACGTTCGACATGCGCAGCAGGCTGGCTTTGAGCGCCTTGATGTTGTCGCCGCTATCCGTCATGCCCGTTTCTGAGAGCAGTTTGGTCAGGCTCTCACGAACCACCAAGCCGTCTTGCTCAATGGCTTCGAAACGGGGTTCAAGGAATAGCCGTAGCTGTCGCCCCGTCTCACTGGTCGGTTCCGGGGTTAGCAAGATGCCGTTCGGGCCGCCAAGGGCCACGATGCCTTGCAAAAGACGCATATCATCGGCCCCGAGAGGTTCGAATCCGACGAAACGCATGGATTCGTCCTCGCCAAAGGTGTAGGTCACGTCCAGCTTGCAGCGTTTGCGATCGCCACGCTTGAGGCTGCGGAACAGGCCAGGTGCCAAACAGTGCGCGGGATCATGTCGGACGTGGGTCAGGTCATGCTTAGGCTTCTTCACGCTGTCTCCTTTTCACCTTGCACTGCCGCTCCAGTACAGCAGGCTTCAACACGCCGCCGTCGTGCCGTCTAAACCAGAGTTCTTGAAAAGGTGCGCCATAGTTGGCCTTGCTGACGCCAAAGCGGACAAAATACCCACGCTGACAATCATCGACCCCCAGTATCTCGGCCTCGCCTTGCGTCATGCCGGATAGGTACGATTGCCAACGGATGTTATCAACCAGTACGGACGATCCACGACTGGCCTGCTGTTGATCGCCCGACCCCATCATGGCTGCGCTTTTACTCGCGTGGTGCAGAAACACAATGGAGCAGCCTGTATCAGCGGCTATGGCCTCCATGTGCCCAACAACCTGCGCCATCGGCCCGCTAGCGTTCTCCTCCTCAATGTGGAAGCGCCGCAAAGTGTCCAAGATCATCAAGCGACGACCTTCAGCGGCTCGTTTGAGAGCATCGAACCAGCTAGCAGCCATGATGTTTGGGCATTTACCGATCAAGGGTTCAATGAGCAAACCATCAGCCACGGCTTGCCGTTCCGCTGCGCTGAGGTGTGCCCCAAGGGCGTGCAGACGATGGTGAATAGCGGCCGGTGGATCTTCAGCAGGCAGATAGACCACTTGCCCGGTGGGAAACTCGCCTATTTCAAGTAAATCAGGCCCGCCTGCAATCTGTGCAGCCAATTGAAGGGCCAACATGGATTTACCAGCCCCACCAGGCGACACAAGAGCACCAACAGTGCCAGCAACCATATTAGGCAGAACATAATCAATGGGTGGCGGCAATTCCGTGAAAGCCGCCATAAGATCAAGAGCCATATAACTAGCCCTCTATAGGGCCAGGTCGCGCAGCTTGATCACCCGATGATTTACGTGCCTCAATCCACTCTTCGACCTCTGACAAATCCCAGGCGACATTTCTACTGGTTAACGCGATACGGCGTGGAAAATCCCCTCGCTGCTCCAGGTTATAAATTGTTCGTGTCGAAAGCGGGATCATCTCCAGGAGCTTCTTCCTGTTGATGAGGGTCTTTATATTTTGCATGGGTCAATACCTCTCAAATGAATAGTTGCTATTCATCGAGTAGCTGCGCGAAGCAGCTAATCGGTAATTGACCTGCCCGATGCCAATGGCGGCCTTATTTATAAATTCACGGCATCAACTTCAATGCTATCAAAGATAGCAAAAACATCAACCCTTACTGCCTCCCGAAGTCCACTCATCAATCATATCGGCCCAATCCTGCAACATCGCCGCCCGCTGCTCGCGGTACTCAGCCTTGTTGTAGACAGCCCTCACGCCCTTCTGCTCGTGCGCCAGGCACTTCTCGATCCAGTCGGTGTTGTAGCCGGCCTCATGCAACAGCGTGCTGGCTGTGCGCCGCAAATCATGCGGTCCGAACTTGGTAAGTGACTTCCCATCTTTCTGCGCCGCCTTGTAAGTCAGCGTCAGCACCTGGTTAAGTGTGGCAGCGCTCATCGGCGCATCCGAGTCGTACCGTGATGGCAAAACGAAGTCGGAACCACCGGCAAAGGTTTTCATGGCAATGAAAATATCCAGAGCCTGCTGGGACAGAAATACCAGGTGCGGGTTACGGCGTTTCATCCGCTCCTTTGGAATCGTCCACAACGCTTCGCTGAAATTGATCTCGCTCCAGGTCGCATTGGTCAGCTCGCTCTTGCGCACCATCGTCAGCAATAACAGCTTGGCCGCCGCACGGTTTGTTGGGCTTGTGCCCACTCGCTCCATGTACTGGTACATCAGCCCAATTTCTTCTGGCGTCAACGCTCGGTCACGTGGCTCGAATCGAGCGATGCTTGTTGGGCGCACCAGTTCTGCCGGGTTTTCGACCTTCTGCCCACGCTCGATGGCCCAGCGAAATACCTGCAACACGATTTCACGCACATGAACGGCGGTGGCCGGTGCGCCTCGCTCAACAATGGCATCAGCCAGCGCCCGCAAGTCTTCGTGGGTGATCTCCACCAGCTTCTGATTGCTGAATTTCGGCTTCAGCTCACGCTCATAAACCGAGCGGCGCATATCGCGGGTGGAGTCGGCCATCTGGTAGCCACGCAGCCACTTCTCCGCCCAGGCACCGAACGTCTCTGCATCTTTCACCCGCGCCTTGTCTCGGGCTTTCTCCTTGGCCGGCGACTTGCCCGCCGCAACCATCTTCTTGGCGTCACCCAACAGCTCGCGGGCTTCGGCCAGGGTGATGCCACCGACACCATAACGCCCAAAGGTGATGGTCTCCTGCCGACCGTTGATTGAGTAGTTGTAACGGAACGAGATGGAGCCGGCTGGAGTCACTGCCACATAGAGACCTTCCCGGTCATTCACTTTGTAGAGTTTGTCCCTGGGCTTGAGATTGCGCAGCTTGGTATCGGTCAGCATGTACCTTGTCCTTCTTCGTCTCCGATACCATGCTGAAAAAATCTCGAATTTATCGTATTTTTTCTTACGAAACAGTAACTTATAGAATATTAATACCATGAACACACAAAAGAACGCAGCATGGTATCGGCATCAATCATGGCATCGCCAAACCATAATACCAGCTTTAATGCCATGCTCAAACGGTGCTTGGCGCTTCCTCCCGTTGCCAGATCGTGCCAAACACAAACAAAAAAGCCCGCAATGACGCGGGCTTTGCGGCTTTTGATGCCATTATGTGCCTGACCATGCCAGACGCGGGATCATTCCCACTCAATTGTCGCCGGTGGTTTGCTGGAGACGTCGTAGGTTACCCGGTTGATACCGCGCACTTCATTGATGATGCGGCTGGAGACCTTTTTAAGCAACGCATAGGGCAGCTCGGCCCAGTCGGCGGTCATGAAGTCGGACGTTTGTACGGCACGCAGGGCAACGACGTAGTCGTAGGTACGGCCGTCACCCATGACGCCGACTGACTTGACTGGCAAGAAAACGGCAAAGGCTTGTGAAGTGAGGTCATACCAGTTTTGGCCGCTGATCGGGTCTTCGGTTTTGCGCAGCTCTTCGATGAAGATGGCATCGGCGCGACGTAATAAGTCGGCGTATTCTTTTTTGACTTCGCCCAGAATGCGCACGCCCAGGCCCGGGCCGGGGAATGGATGACGGTACACCATGGCGGGCGGCAAGCCCAGGGCAACGCCCAGCTTGCGCACTTCGTCTTTGAACAGCTCGCGCAGCGGTTCGAGCAATTTAAGGTTAAGCGTTTCGGGCAGGCCACCCACATTGTGGTGCGACTTAATGGCAACGGCTTTACCTGTTTTGGCCCCGGCCGACTCAATGACGTCGGGGTAAATTGTGCCCTGGGCGAGCCAGCGTGCATTGCTCAGCTTGGCGGCCTCGGCCTGGAAGACTTCAACGAATTCTTTACCAATGATTTTGCGTTTAGCTTCTGGGTCGGACACGCCGGCCAGCTTGCCCATGAATTGTTCGGTAGCGTCGACATGAATGATTTTCATGCCGAAATGCTCGCCAAATGTTTGCATGACCTGCTGGCCTTCGTTCAGGCGCAACAAGCCGTGGTCGACAAACACACAGGTGAGCTGGTCGCCAATGGCCTTATGGATAAGTGCGGCGGCGACAGACGAGTCAACCCCGCCCGACAAACCCAGAATGACTTCGTCGGAACCGACCTGGTCACGAATGGCCTGAACCGCCTCTTGTACGTAGTCGGGCATGTTCCAGTCGCCTTCACAACCGCAAATTTCGCGCACAAAGCGCGACAACATGGCCGGGCCTTGCGTGGTGTGGGTAACTTCGGGGTGAAACTGCACCGCATAAAAATTGCGGGCTTCGTCGGCCATACCTGCAATGGGACATGACTCGGTAGACGCCATAAGTTTGAACCCGGGCGGCAATTCGGTAACCTTGTCGCCATGGCTCATCCAGACCTTGAGCATGCCATGGCCTTCGGGCGTGGTGAAGTCTTCAAGGCCATCTAGCAGACGCGTGTGGCCCCGAGCCCGTACTTCGGCGTAACCGAATTCGCGATGATCGGAGAACTCGACTTTGCCACCCAGTTGCAAGGCCATGGCCTGCATACCGTAGCAAATACCCAGCACAGGCACCCCCATTTCGAATGCGGCCGCAGGTACTTTAAGGGACTCTTCGTGGTAGGCCGAAGCATGGCTGCCCGACAAAATAATGCCTTTAAGACCTGGCTGCGACTTCAGGAAGGCGTCGTCGACGTCGCCTGAATGAATTTCGCAGTAGACCCCGGCTTCGCGCACGCGACGCGCAATAAGCTGGGTGACTTGTGAACCGTAATCGAGAATGAGGATACGCTGATGCATGATGGGATATTTAAGGCCGCTTAGTCGGCGCGGTAGTTAGGCGCTTCTTTGGTAATTTGAACGTCGTGAACGTGGGACTCGCGCACACCGGCCGAGGTAATTTCTACGAACTCGGCTTTTTCGTGCATGTGCGGGATAGACGCACAACCGACATAGCCCATAGATGCCCGGATACCGCCCACCAACTGGTAAATAATGGCGATGACGCTGCCCTTGTAGGGAACGCGACCTTCGATGCCTTCGGGAACGAGTTTATCGGCATTGTTGGACGGGTCTTGGAAGTAGCGGTCGGCCGAGCCGTCTGTCATGGCGCCAACGCTGCCCATACCGCGATACGACTTGTACGAACGGCCCTGGAACAGCACGACTTCGCCCGGCGCTTCTTCAGTACCGGCAAACATGCCGCCCATCATGCAGGCCGATGCGCCGGCCGCCAGGGCCTTGGACACGTCGCCCGAATAACGGATACCGCCGTCGGCAATAAGTGGAATGCCCGAACCTTTAAGCGCGTCGGCAACGTCGGCAATAGCCGTGATTTGCGGCACGCCGACACCGGCCACGATACGTGTCGTGCAAATAGACCCGGGGCCAATACCGACCTTGACCGCGTCGGCGCCGGCTTCGGCCAATGCCAGTGCGGCAGCAGCGGTGGCAATGTTACCGCCCACGACCTGAATTTTGGGGTAGTTCTTTTTGACCCAGCGCACGCGTTCAATAACGCCGGCCGAGTGGCCATGGGCGGTATCAACAACGATAACGTCAACACCGGCAGCCGCCAGTTTTTCGACGCGCTCTTCAGTGCCCTCGCCCACACCCACTGCAGCGCCAACACGCAATTGGCCCTGGCCGTCTTTGCAGGCATAAGGATGTTCTGTGTTCTTGACGATGTCTTTAACCGTTGCCAAACCACGCAACTGGAAGTTTTCGTTGACGATAAGAACGCGCTCGAGGCGATGCTTGTGCATCAGCGACTGAGCTTCTTCAAGCGTGGCGCCTTCTTTCATCGTGACAAGGCGTTCTTGAGACGTCATGACGTCGCGCAATGGGACATCGAGGCGATCTTCGAAGCGCAGGTCGCGGTTGGTGACGATGCCAACCACTTTACCGCCCTCGACAACGGGCAGACCAGAAATGCCATGTTGGCGCTGCAACGCAATAGCGTCGCGCACTTTCATGGTGGGCGTGACCGTTACCGGGTCAATAACAATACCGAACTCGTGACGTTTGACGCGGGCCACTTCCTGAGCCTGGCGGTCGGCCGTGAGGTTTTTATGGATGATACCGATGCCGCCTTCCTGGGCCATGGCAATGGCCAGGCGCGATTCGGTTACGGTATCCATGGCAGCAGACACCAGCGGGATGTTCAGGCTGATGTCGCGCGTAAATTGGGTGGCAAGGGAAGTATCGCGAGGCAGGACCTGTGAAAAGGCCGGGACTAACAACACATCGTCGAAGGTTAGCGCTTTTTTGATGAGACGCATTCAATTACTCCGTGTGCAAAGCAAGATTATACGATGTAAGCCTTAGCCCAACCAAACGCGGGCATTGCGGAACATATGCAACCAGGGGCTGAACTCACCGCCCGCATCGGCCTGCCCCCAGCGCTCGGGCGCCCACGACATCATGACATTGCGCGTAACCCGCTCGGGGTGCGGCATCATGATGGTGAAGCGGCCATCGGCCGTGGTAACGCCGGCCAAGCCGTTGGCGCTGCCGTTGGGGTTGTACGGGTAGGTTTCAGTCGGCTTACCAGTGTTCTCGACATAGCGCATGGCCGCGATTACCTGGGCGGCATCGCCTTGTGCAGCAAAATTGGCAAAGCCTTCGCCGTGCGCCACAGCAATGGGCGCCTGCATACCAGCCATGCCCTTAAAGAACAACGACGGCGAATCGGGGATCTCGACCATCGACAAACGGGCTTCGTATTTTTCGGACTGGTTGCGCGTAAAACGCGGCCAATGCTGAGCGCCTGGAATCATGCCGGCCAAAGCCGCCATCATCTGGCAACCATTGCACACCCCCAACGCAAAGGTATCGCTGCGGCCAAAAAACGCTGCGAACTGGTCAGCCAGTTGGGCATTGAAACGGATGGTACGCGCCCAGCCTTCGCCGGCGCCCAATACGTCGCCGTAACTGAAACCGCCCACGGCAACCAGGCCTTGCACGTCATCAAGGCGCACGCGACCCGACAGCAGGTCGGTCATGTGAACGTCCCACGCTTCGAAGCCGGCCTTGTCGAACGCCCAGGCCATTTCTACCTGACTGTTGCAGCCTTGCTCACGCAAAATGGCCATACGCGGGCGGGCACCCTTGGCAATAAAGGGCGCGGCAATATCTGCTTGAGGGTCAAAGCCTACTTTGGGGGTAAAGCCTGGGTCTTGCGTGTTGGCCCAAACGTCGTATTCGGCTTGCGCGCACGCCGGGTTGTCGCGGCGCGCCATAATGCGGCGGCTGACCTCGCTCCATTGCTGGGCCAGTTCGCGCCAAGGGCGCTGGTACACGCACTTGCCATCGCGGAACACCTGAATTTCTTCTTGTGTATTTAACGAACCCACGACATGCGAATGCGCCGACAGGCCTTTTTCGCGCAGGGCTTGCAATACGGTATTGCGCTGCTCGAGCGGCACCTGGATAACCGCACCGGCTTCTTCGTTAAACAACGCCTTGAGGGTGATTTCGTCGCGCTGCACTGCCATTTGCTCGGGGCGGATTTTGTAATCGCCCCAGTCAGCGGCCACCGGGTCGATGGTCAGCATATCGAGGTTGATCGATACCCCGGTGTGGCCGGCAAACGCCATTTCGCAGACGGTGGCCAAAAGCCCGCCATCGGAACGGTCGTGGTAGGCCAGAATGTGGCCGGCATCGGCCAGTTCTCGAATCGCCTCGAAGAACGCGCGGACAGCGGCTGGATCTTCGACGTCGGGCGTGCTGTCGCCCACCTGATTGAACGCGTGAGCAAGTACCGACCCGCCCATGCGCTGACGCCCTTGCCCCAGATCGATAAGAATCAAGGCTGTCGCGCCGACATCGGTACGCAACTGCGGCGTTAGTGTTTTACGTACATCGGCCACGGGCGCAAAGCCCGTCACAATAAGAGATACCGGCGAAATGACTTCGCGCGAAGCGCCGTTCTCGGACCAGGTGGTGCGCATGGACAGTGAGTCTTTACCAACCGGGATGGATAAATCGAGCTGCTGACACCACTGGCTGACCGCCGACACCGTGTCGTACAGCGACGCATCTTGCCCGGGCACACCGCAAGCGGCCATCCAGTTGGCCGACAATTTAATGTCTTTCAGCGACCGCACATCGGCCGCCACCAAATTGGTCAGCGCTTCGGTAATAGCCATACGGCCCGATGCGGCGGGGTCGATCATGGCCAATGGGGTGCGCTCGCCCATGGCCATTGCCTGCCCGTCGGTCGATTCGAAATCGGTCAGGGTAACGGCGCAATCGGCCACCGGCACTTGCCACGGGCCCACCATCTGATCGCGGCTGTTTAGCCCGCCAACACTGCGGTCACCAATGGTAATTAGAAAGGTTTTGTTGGCCACCGTCGGGTGGCGCAATACGCGTTCGATGGCCTCGGGCAATGCAATTAGCGGCAAATCGACGGGCTCGGCAACACTTTCAAGGCGCTGCACATCGCGCGTCATGCGCGGCGGCTTGCCCAAAATGACGTCAATGGGAACATCGACCGGACGGGTTTCGTCTTTGGGGGTCAAGTCGGTAACGCCGGGCAGACCTTCGCCCAGCGTGACACGTAATTGGCGTTCTTCTGTGGCCACACCCACAACCGCGTAGGGGCAACGTTCGCGACGGGCAATAACATCGAAGCGGGCCAAGTCTTGCGGCAAAATCGCCAGCACATAACGTTCTTGCGCTTCATTGCTCCAGATTTCGGCAGCCGACAGCCCCGATTCTTCGAGGTGAACCTGGGTAAGTTCAAAAATTGCGCCACGGCCCGCGTCGTTGACGAGTTCGGGGAAGGCATTGGACAACCCGCCCGCGCCAACGTCGTGGATGGCCAGCACAGGATTTTGCGCGCCCTGCTGCCAGCAGCGGTCAATGACTTCTTGAGCCCGACGTTCGATCTCGGGGTTGCCCCGCTGGACCGAGTCAAAATCAAGCTCGGCGGTATTGGTGCCCACGCTCATGCTGGACGCCGCGCTACCCCCCATACCAATACGCATCCCCGGGCCACCCAACTGAATGAGCAATGCCCCGGGCGGGATCGGATCTTTATGCGTCAGGCCGTCTTCGATGCTGCCCAAACCACCCGCGATCATGATGGGCTTGTGATAACCCCAACGCTTGCCACCAGCAGTTTGCTCAAAAGTACGGAAGTAACCCGCCAGATTGGGGCGACCAAACTCGTTATTAAATGCAGCGCCGCCCAGCGGGCCTTCGACCATGATGTCGAGCGGACTGGCGATGCGATCGGGCATACCGTGGGAATCGACTTCCCAGGGTTCGAGCGCATCGTCGAAACGCAGGTTGGACACGGTAAAGCCGGTTAAACCCGCTTTGGGCTTGGAGCCCCGGCCTGTCGCGCCTTCGTCGCGGATTTCGCCCCCGGCGCCGGTAGACGCCCCCGGAAACGGCGCAATTGCCGTCGGGTGGTTATGCGTTTCAACCTTCATGAGGGTGTGCACGGTAGCCTGATGATGGCCGTAAGCTGTAGCCCCGGCGTGCTCGCCCTGGCCGGCATAAAACAAGGTGGCCGGGCCGCCCGCCATAATGGCGGCATTGTCAGAATAAGCCACTACTGTGCCTTGCGGCTGGGCGGCGTGGGTGGCGCGAATCATGCCGAACAGCGTATTGGGCTGGGCCTGACCGTCGATCACCCATTGAGCATTGAAAATTTTGTGGCGGCAGTGCTCGCTGTTGGCCTGCGCGAACATCATTAGCTCGACATCGGTGGGGTTGCGCCCCAAACCGGTGAACGACTGTTCAAGGTATTCGATTTCGTCTTCGGACAACGCCAAACCCAACTGCTGGTTGGCCGAATCGAGCGCGGCACGACCTTGACCGATAACATCGATAGTTTGCATGGGCTTGCCGGGCAAAGACGCAAACAGCGCCTGGCCATCGAAGGCGGCGTCGACCACGGTTTCGGTCATGCGGTCGTGCAGGCACGCGGCAATTTGCGCCAACTGTTCGGGCGAAACAGACGCCACCCCCAAAAGGCCGCGCGACGGCTGAACGGTATAGCGAACCCCGCGCTCGATGCGGCGCACAGCGGCCAGACCGCAGTTGTGAGCGATGTCGGTGGCCTTGCTGGCCCACGGCGAAACCGTACCCAAACGGGGAATGACGCGCAGCACCAGCGTGTGCTTGTCTTCTTTGGCTGCCGGGTCTGCCGTGCCGTAATCGAGCAACTGGGCCAGGCGGTCGGCGTCGGGCTGCGAGAACCCGGCTTCAGTCCAGACAAAATGCTCGTAGCGGCCCTGAATATCGGCCACTGGCAGTTTTAGCTGGGAAAATTTCTGGAGCAGACGCTCGCGACGAAAAGCAGACAGAACAGAGGAGCCGAGGAAATGCTGGATAGAGTTCACGGTGGGACGCGCTAAATGATGGGGAGACAATCCATCATTTTAGCCTTTTAAACCGTGTGCTGGCCCGGCTCGGGGTAAGACACCTCGATAATGTCCAGCTCGTCGACCCCTGCGGGGGTGCGCAAGGTAATGGTGTCGCCCTCTCGGGCCTTAATAAGCGCCCGCGCCACCGGCGAAATCCAGCTGATTTTGCCCTGCAGGGGCTCGGCCTCGTCAACGCCCACAATGGTGACCCGGTGGTCTTCGCCGGCTTTGTCGCAATACAACACCGTTGCCCCAAAAAACACCTGATCGCGGTTGGGCTGCAACGACGGGTCAACCACTTCGGCCTGCTCAAGCCGCTTGGTTAAAAACCGCATGCGCCGGTCGATTTCGCGCAGACGCTTTTTACCGTACAGGTAGTCGCCGTTTTCAGAGCGGTCGCCATTGGACGCGGCCCACGACACCACCTGCACCACCTCGGGTCGTTCGACTGTCATTAAGTGGGCCAGCTCGGCACGCAGACGTTGATACCCCTGCACCGTCATGTAATTTTTGGTGCCCTTGGGCAACGGCACGGCCTCGGGGCCAAGGTCGTCATCGTCGTCGTTGTCGGTTTCTTTGGTGAAGGCTTTGCTCATGGGAGGCCAAAGGCGTAAAAGGATGACAGCACCTGATCATTGTAAACACGAACGGCGCGCCCGTTGTAATGTGCCTGCGGGTAATTCGAGCACAGAACGCGCCCGCAAACACACACTGACGCGCCAGGGTTTTAAGCCCTGCACGTACTTTAGCGGGCGCATTTGTTTGTCGAAATAGATGACGTCGATGGCGCACGACAAACCAAACGTATGCACCGAGCAGCACGGGTAAAGCCACAGGGCCCGCCCCCGCCCGGGAATACCGCAGCGCCACACCCCCAACAAGCGCGCGAACCACGAGGTTGCAAGATCAACGACCATATTTTTTCGCCGTTAAAAATCGGTAGACAAAAGCTTTACCAGAATAGGAAATGCAATCACAAGAAACGTGCACGGGAAAATGCACACCACCATGGGGAAAAGCATTTTTACCGGCGCCTGCAAGGCAAGCTTTTCGGCGCGCAAAAAACGTTCATTGCGTCGTTGTTCAGACTGCGCCCGCAAAATGGGGCCCAGGCTCATACCCAGGTTATCGGCCTGCTCCATGGCCATCACCCACTGCTGAACTTCGGTCAGGCCTGTACGAGCCGCAAATAATTTCAGCGCGGCAATACGCGGCATCCCGGCGCGCATATCGGATTGCGCACGGCGCAGCTCTGACATCAGGGCGCCTTGCGGGCCATGCGTCGCGGCCTGAATCAACGCCCCTTGCAAATTTAAGCCGGCTTCAACACACAATGTGGTCATATCAAGCATGAACGGAAACTCACGCAGCATGCCAAGTTGCCGTTCTTTTGCACGGCGACGCAAGTGTTGAACGGGTAAACAGGCCAGCATACCGCCGGCGACCAGAGCACCACCAAACGATACAGGCCACCCGGCACCTGCATACTGAAAAAGCACCAACACCGATACCGCCGCGCCGCCAATGAAACACAACGCCTGGAGCGCGACGACATGTTCCGGCAGCCAGTCGTCGGGCCATGCTGCAAGGTTGACGAGCTGGCTTAGCTGCCGACGCCGGGCCCAGGTAATAAAAGGTCGACAGACCAACGCCAGCGCCTGAACCCAGGGCCAGACTGCACGCAACAACCCGCCACGCGCTTGCGATGAGGCAACGCAGCGATACTGCGCCCAAGGCCGAACAGCCAACCACAACAGACAAGACAGACTGATACCCGCAGCCATTACGCTGAGCCAGAACATACCCCCTCCTGTGACACACCCACCCTGGACAGAACGCCCACTACACCTCGATGTTGACGATACGACGGATCAACAGCACACCGGCCACCTCGAGCACAAGAACAATAACGATCAACGCCCAACCCATGGCACTTTCCCAAAGCTGCGCCATGGCCTGGGGCTCAAGATAATGCAGCGCCGCACCCAGCAACAGTGGCAACCCGGCCATCACCCAGGCTTGCATACGCCCCTGTGCCGTCAGGGCGTCGATGCGCCCCAGCAAATGCAACCGAGATCGCAGGGTAAACGCAATGCGCTCGAGTGTTTCAGCCAGATTGCCGCCGTTATGCATGGCAATGGTCAATGCAGAAACCACCAGGCGCGTGCTTTCGGTGGGCATGCGAAAAGACAAGCCGCCCAGGGCCTCGTCGAAGGCTCGCCCCATGCGCTGCTCGCGCAGCATTAAACCCAGTTCTTGCGACAATGGTGGCGCAAACCCCGAAACGACTTGCCGCAACGCAGATTGGACGCCAGAACCCGCCCGCAGCGCCCCCGCAAGCGCCAGCAACAAGTCGGGCAACTGGGCGTCGAATCGGGACAACCTGCGTTTGCGCGCCCGCCTGGCCAGTAGCGGCGGGACACCCAATGCGCCCGCACCTAACAACAGCGCCAACACAATATTGGAAGACAGCAAACCGACAAGAAGCACCACGACGGCACAGAACACCAGATTGACGACCCATAACTGACGCGCGTCGAGAAACAAAAACACTTCGGCCAACCGGACATCGGCCTGATCGGTAAAAATAGCGCGATAACGGCCGTAAGCCACAATCAAGGCCTGTTGCGCCAGGCGCGCAAGTAACGCGACCGCCAGCAACGTGAAGGCAAATAGGCCCATCATTAAATCAACCCTACCGGTGTCGTCCCGTTATTCGCGCAAGCGGCCCGATCAACAGCGAATGCCGCCGACGAAGGCCGCCACGGCGTGTGCTGGCCAAAGGTGTCGGGGCCCAATCCCGCCTGCCCCAGCAGCGACAACGACAATGATTCTGGCAAAACGCCGCAACCGCGGAAGCAAGCCGGGTCCTCAGGCTCGAACTGAAATAGTGTTTGCGACAGAATGCGCCCGCTCTCGGTACCCCCTATTTCGACAATAGCGGTAATCAGTCGTTGTCCCGAGGCCAACCGCGCTTGTTGAACAATCAAATCAATACTTGCGGCGATATGCTCCCTGACTGCAGTCAGGGGCAAGTCCATGCCGGCCATCAAGATCATGGTTTCAAGGCGCGCCAGGGCATCGCGCGGGCTATTGGCATGAAGCGTGGTTAACGAACCTTCGTGCCCCGTATTCATGGCGGCCAGCATATCAAAGGCTTCTGCACCCCGGCACTCGCCCACCACAATCCGGTCAGGCCGCATCCGCAACGCGTTGCGCACCAGATCTCGAATATCGATGCGCCCCCGGCCCTCGAGGTTGGCCGGTCGTGCTTCGAGTGTGACCCGATGTGGATGCGTCAGCTGCAGCTCGGCGGCGTCTTCAATCGTGACAACCCGTTCGCCTTTGGGAATACAGTTGGAGAGCACGTTCAGCAACGTCGTCTTGCCAGACCCAGTCCCGCCGGACACCAGAATATTTTTTCGGTGCTCGACACACAACGCTAAAAATGCGGCCATATGCGGGTCCAGCGCCCCGACATCAAGCAAATCAGACATGGTGGGCCGGCGTGCCGGAAATTTGCGTATGGTCAAACTGGCACCCCGCAACGCCACTGGCGGTATCACGGCATTAACGCGCGAACCGTCTTTAAGTCGGGCATCCACCATTGGCACGCTTTCATCGACACGACGGCCCAACGGCGCCACGATGCGGTCAATAACTTCAAGCACGGCCTGCTCGCTACTGAACATAGCCGGATGCCGCCGCAGTTGACCCGCCGACTCGGTATAAATTTCGTCGTACCGGTTGACCATAATCTCTGTAATAGTGGCGTCAGCCAGCAACGGCTCCAGCGGCCCCAACCCAACGGCCTCATTCACGACCTCGGTAATCAGCGCGGCCGTATCCATCCATTCGGGAAGCCGGTTGTCCTCGTGCACCAGCCGATGCACCACCCGCCGGGCCTCAGCGCGCAAATCCTCATCGCTTAACGCGGCAATATCGCGACGACGCAGGTCAAACTCTTTAATCAGGGCCTGATGAAACCCCACTCTTAAAGACAGGGCTTTTGCCTGTTGCGCCGCACTGAACAGCGTATCGTCGTCCATTGCGGGGGCGCCAGTATTTGCACTGTCTATCGAAGCTGTTGTGCCTGTCGCTGAAGCCGTCGCCCCATCGACAGTAACGTCGGCCCCTTCTTCGGGAGGGGACGACGCAGGCGTGTCGTCAAACATTTCGCCTTGAACTCTGATCAGACAAGGGCCGACTACGAGTTCGTCACCGGCAACCAGCGCAGTATGTTGAATGACCCGCCGACCATTCAAGGCTGTTCCGGCCAGTGAACCCAAGTCCTCAAGAAACAACTTGCCCGCCCGCATTTCGATACGGGCGTGCTTTTTTGCCACGCGCCACGCTTTGATGCGCAGACCGCAGTCGGCATCGCGCCCTATCGCCAACGGCAAAGCAAATTGCTCAACTGCCGTCTGCCCGTCTTCGTAGTGCAACGACAACGTCAACATTACGGCGCCTCTTTTCTATGCGGCACGGCAGCAGTGCCTGACCATTGCGAACCCGGCCCATCGTAAGGCTGCCACG
Source organism: Pusillimonas minor (assembly GCF_014237865.1). Lineage (GTDB taxonomy): Bacteria > Pseudomonadota > Gammaproteobacteria > Burkholderiales > Burkholderiaceae_B > Neopusillimonas > Neopusillimonas minor. The sequence continues at coordinate 18,962 of NZ_JACJUU010000003.1, read as the reverse complement.
CCTGCCGATCGCCGCCGTCAACTAACGCAGGTAAAGAGACTGCAGAACGGACAGGCGTATTGATGCGGGGCGCGCCATCAAAGGCGGCATCAAGCGCAACCGATGAGCGCCGGATACGATCGATCAGATCAGGATTTTCGGCATCCACCACCATGGGCGTGACAAATATGGCAAGCTCGGTTTCCTGGCGCTGAAAGCGCTCGGACCTGAAAAGCTCGCCAAGCACCGGGATATCGCCCAGCCCGGGCACCTTGCTGACGTTGCTGGAAAGCTCCCGAGAAATAAAACCCGCAAGTACAAGGGTCTGCCCGGAGCGCACATTGAATTCGGTAGATGCCCGACGCGTTTTAAGCGACGGGCCTGTAGGGATCGACAAGGCGGTGTCTATGGAGCTGACCTCGACCTCCATTCGGGACCGGATCGCCCCATTGGCCTCGACTTGAGGTGTAATACGCAATGAAACGCCGTAAGGCTTGAAAGACGTATTAGTATTGCCGCGAGCGTCGACAGTGGAATACGGTACTTCACCACCGGCCAGGAACTCGGCTGTTGCACCGCTGCGCGCCAGTAACTGCGGCTGTGCCAGAACCACGGCATCGCCGGTTTGGGCCAGCAACTTTATTTTTGCCGACAGCAAGGCGTTAGCACCAAAGTAACCCGCCGCAATACCAGCCGGAAACGGCAAGGCCAGCGGAGCCTCGGCCGGACGCATTTCAATGCCGCGCGACGCCCCCTCCCAGGCCACGCCCATTCCGGCACCCCCAACCGATTCGGTATCCCATCTGACACCCAGTTCGCGCAATTGACTTTTGGGTACCTCAACCACCTGCACATCCAGCAGCACCATGCGATCCCAGCCGATACTGCTCGTGAAATCAACCAATTGCGGGTAGCGTTTTGTCAGTGTCTCTACACGCTTTCGGTCGGCATCCGACAAATCGCTGCCCTCGACAAGCAGTTTGTCACCCACCACCGACACTTTTGCATTCGGAATTCGCTGAAGCACAGATTCAAGCTCGGCCTGGGTCTGCCGGGCCCCCTCGGGGGCTACTTCGACCTGATATCGGTATCGCAAACCTTGCGACGTCCATATCTGCACAGCGCTTGAACCTTCGTTGCGCGCAAAAACAATCACTTCCTTTTCTTCGGTGGTGATGGCATTGACCACATGGCCGTCACCCACCGCCACTCGCGCCACGTCGGGTAGGGCCAATACCCTCACCTCGCCGGCCTGCATCTGAAGTAACTGCTCGGTTTGCGCCTGAATAGGCCCGACAGCCATAAACGAAACAAGCATGGCCAAAATCGATGCAAAGCATTGCCGCGCGAACGCCTTGACAATGCGGACGAATAACTGAGGGCTAAAACCACAATTCATTGGGTCTCTCCGTCTGCTGCTTGCGGTTCACCGGCACCATCTTCAGCATCGTAAGTATCGTCTTCAACATGCTGACCGGTCTCATGACCCGGTGCAAAGCCGGGCGACGCTTCAGGCGACACACGCACCAGACGGGGCCGGGCAGGAAGATCGAACACCCCACTCTCCTGGCGGACCGCCGGCGCCAGCGGGTTCAGCCCCGGCAAAGTCAACTTTCCGGTACTGCCGTAGATGACCGGCGCCCGCTTCGGGCGCAAATTCAAGGGTGGGGGGCGAGCCACACCCAGCAGACTGGCCAGATCGCCTCGTACCGCCTTCCGGCTCGAATGGGCGTCGTCGGATCGCCTCAGGACAGATGTAATCACGCCCCCCTGACGCGCGGCCACCAACTTGACGGCATCTTCGGGCGAGGTATCGAGGGTGACCGTAGCAAAGCCGCCCGAATCCGCCCGGAGGGGCTGACCGTCGGCGGCCATGGTGTCTAGCCCCGTTGCCAATACTTGCACCCCTTGCAACAGGGGCGCCGTAATCCGCCGACGCTGGTAATCGAACGAGACATACAAGTCGATAAGGTCGCCCGGCTTAAGCAGGCCAGCGACGGCATTGATAGCATCGACCGGCATGGTAATTGCCCTGCGGCCTACCCCAAGCTGACTGGAAAACGGTGGCGGACCTGCGCCGCGCGTGTGGGCCGCCCCGATGGCATCGCCCGCCTTGAGCGCAACCGTCAAGACCTGCCCCACCACGTAAGAGACCCGCTCGGGCGGCATGGAATCGCTGGACACCAGCGCGCGAGGATACTGGCGCGTGGCCAGATGACTGGTGTCAAGCAAGGTGCCTGCCGGTAAATCGAACGCTGCCACGATACGACCAACGGTTGGAACAGACGCTGCCGCCTCGAGCTGGCGTACTTTTTGGTCGAGATGGCGCTGAGCCGCCAATGCGGCAAACACCCCCGAAGCCAGTGCCAGTCCCCACACCGCCAAAGTGCGCCCGGCAACCGGCAGGCGACGCGCGAATAGCTGCATATCAGCCGCCCCCCACCCGGACAGGCTCGGCAGCATGCAAGAAAATCGTTGTGCCGGCCCCCGCCTCATATGTTGAGAACAAAAGCTTGACGCTCTGTTTACGCCATCGCTCGAGGCTTCCGGCCGACGCTGCAGACAACGCCGTCCAACCTTCTTTTTGCAAACTTTCGCGCATCAGCCGACGCAGCGTCGCAGGCGGCATTGACGCGCTATACACCTCGTGGGTTGTCGTTGCCATCGCCGAATGCGTAGTTTGACTGTAGCGGGATTGCGCCCATTGCGACAGCCAGGGCAAGACGGCGGCCCGCTGCCCGACAGACGGTTTACCCGAGAGCAGCATCATAGACAACACACCCTTGATACCGTCGGGCGTTGTCGTAAGATCGGCCACCCAATGCTTGCGACCCGCCACACCAGACAACACCACCTTGTGACGCAATACCAACGCGCGCTGAAACACGCTGGAGAACTGGCTCAGGCGAGCAGCGACTTCCATGAGCGGCCCGGTAACCGAGAACATCCGCCAATACACTGGCTGTCCCGCAAGCGTCGACTGTTCTATAGGTTCCCACACCATATCGGGTGCAGCCAAACGCTCAAATACCCGCATGACATCGGCGCCGGCCTGCACCGGCGATGTCGCCCACAACATGCACCCGGCAAACGCCCACCGCATAACAAAATTTGGAGACATCATCCGGGGCTCCCGCCTGAAGAATCAAGGTGCATGGCGGGCACATCGCCCTGCCAGGGTGATAACCAGTCAAAGTCGGGCGCTGTGCGCGACCACCCCCTATCGAGTGGCGCAAGCACCGACGCGAGCGCTTGCCCCGTCGCCACTGAGCTACCGGCTGCCACCGACCACGCCGCCGCAGATGAACCCACCCGATGCAGCACACCGACGTCATCAGCGGCATGACCCGCCCCCACCAAAATAGACTGTTTGCCTATCAACAACGGGGCGGTGCCCGTATCCAGCGCCCGTGGCTGCAACTGCACAACGGCTTCGGTCAATACCCGATCACCCACACCCAGTGATGCGGCCAGTACCCCGGCACCATGCGCCCCAGCGCCAGGTTGAGCGTAGGGCGACAACACCGGCAAGGTATCGATATCGACCGACAGTTCGGAGCGACCCGCACGCAGCCACGACACGCCTGAACGAGTACGCCATTGGTGCGACGGACCGGAAAAGTAACGCTCACGTACCTGGTCGGTAGCCGCAAACAAACTGCCACCCCGTGTGGCCGCAAAGGCAACAGAACGACTGGCATGCGAAACCTGCAAGGCCATATCTTGCAGCCGAAACAACCAGGTTGATGCCGCCCACAGGCCGCACAGCACGACCAGCACCACCACCCCCTCGGCAAGTGCCTGACCGCGCGCCCGTGTTGTGGGCCGCCTCATGACCCCACCTGAGTGTTATGACGTAATGCCGGGCTGATCGCCAACCGCGCTTGCCAATACGGGTTGAACAGATTCTGTCGCTCGAGCCTGCGATCTGCACGCGCCTGCGGCCGCTGAAAGTAGGTTTCGGCGGCGCTATAGGTGTGCATGCGTTCGCCCGAGGCAATTGCGCGCACAAGACGCGCCGAGAAATACAGCGGTTTAGACTGGCCGGCCTGACGCACATCGAAGTACCCCGGCAGCCCGCGCATGGACCAAAGCGGACGCTGCGCCGCCGCCCTTGAATTTGCCAAAGGGTTGGCGGCGCCTGAAAAAATATCCCAGTCGGTATGCGTCTGGACCCAACGCCAAAAATCTTGCGCAGCAAAGTTGTCGGGGGGATTCTGCACATGGGGCATGTCGTGCCCGGTAGCTTGTTGACCAGCTATCCAGCCCCACCCCATTGCATATTCGCGGTAGTAGCAGCCTATCCATTTGTTCGATCGCAACGCATGGTAGGACTGCGTGTCTGTAACGGCCCAGCGCCCGTCTGAAGCAAGCCTGGTTTCACCCCTGCGACGCAGCTCATGACGCAAGTGGGGGCAGCGTGGATTGAACATCCAGGCATTACGCGCGGTTTCGTTGCGAGGGGCAAGAAATGCAAACCGCGCAACAACGTCGGTCACGAAACCCGACAACGACAACCCGCCCTGCAAGGTCAGATAATCATCCAGGCCGTCATCGGACACGTCCAGCGCATAATTCCCGTCCGGGTAGCTACGGTTGAGCACCTGGGTCATGGCCTCGTCGCGTGAACGACGCAAATTGGTGACGATATCTTGCTGCGCCTTGAACAAGGTGTCGTGCACCAGGCGATCGTGGGCGGCATAGGCTTGTGCCAGTGCCCCGAACCCGGCGGCGGTTGTTTCGCGCCCGGCGGCCATCGAGGCCGACGCATACGCCGCCCCATGCGACGGGCCGAACATCATGGCAATAAGATAGGCTGGCGGATTGCCCTGGCCCAATTGCCTGGCTTCGTGCCCGCCAAACAAAGCCCACGACCCAAGCGTAGCCAAATGCGCCATGGCAACCTGATGCCCTACCTGCGCCCTGTTAATAAACGACAATAAATTCAAGGCTCGCGCCTGTACCAGCGCACCGCTGTAGGCGGCCGCATCGAGCGCGTGAGTTTGGTCGGCCCGCGCGCCCAAAACCTGCCCTACCCCAAAGTACCGAACCATTGCCAATGCCGCCGCACCGGCCAGCAGCAACCCCAGGACCATGGATTGCCCGTGCTGGCGCGCCGGACCGCGCGATACAGAATAGGCAGCGCGCAACACCTTTACTGCCCGCCGCCGGCATTGCCGGTAAACGACTTCAGACTTTTGGCGGCAGTTTGCGCCGCCGCTGCCTGCGCGGCCGTTTGTGCCATTTGCGACTCGGCCGTGCCGTCTTCACCGGCCAGCTCTTTGGCCATCGCGGCGGTTTGCGACCTGACCACCTGACCAAAAGTTTGATAGACCGCGATGGCCGCCACTGCGACCAGCGCAACGACGATGATGTATTCGGTCATCCCCTGGCCCGCTTGTTTGTGCATCCGCATTCTCATAAAGCCCCCTTGATCAGATGACTGTCAGTGTGGGCGTTTGCTCTCGCGCCAACAATTCGCAAATGCCGAGTCGGCGAAAAGTGTCCGGCCGTCTACTAAAGGCCAACACCCCATCCGCAAAAAAAGTACAAACAGGCAGCCCCACCCAGGCCCCCGACGGTTTACACCGGCCTTAATTCACGCTTAAGATAATTAAAAACCTGTGGCCGGTCGCTGTACCCCCGTATTGCACTTCGGCACCACAGGGCTACGCCGCCATCAGTACCCAAAGCCATCGCAACACGACAAGCACCACTCCATGACCACTACACCCGCCAAACCTCGCAAACCCCGCGCCAAGGGCCGCCCCGACGCTGTTGACGGTGTGGGGCCCGAAGCCCTGGTGCAAGCCACTATTGAAGAGCTACGCCACACCACGCCTCAGGCGCTAACGCTGGCAGCGGTGGCGCAGCGCGCGGGGGTACACCCGGCGCTGATTCGTTATTACTTTGGCAGTAAAGACGGCTTGCTGACGGCGGCAACCCAGCAACTGGTAGAAGGCGAGCACGACACCGTGCGCCCATCGGTGCAAAGCCACGCACCATTGGGCGACAAGTTGGCGGCACGATTGCGCGGCATGATCGAGCTGATTGAAGCCAACCCGCACTTTCATCGGCTGGTGCTGGACCAGATTTATCAGAAGTCGGCCGAAGGCAAAGACAATGCCCTGCTAAACCGTGTGACGTCGCGCGGGATGCAATTGACAGTATCCATGCTGCACGACAACCCCCAAACCCCCGTTCGCGCCATTGACCCGCGCTTTTTGCATATTGCGCTAATCGGCCTGACTGAATTTTTTACGGCAGCCGGCCCGCTGCTGTCTGAACTATTTGGCGAAGATGCCGACCCGGCCGAGCTTAAAACGCGCTATGTCAACTTTCTGACCGACCTGATGCTACATGGGCTGGCAGAACCTAGCGCTAACCCTGATTGACCCAGTATTGTTAAGGGGCCAATAATTCACGCTAACGTTAATTAATTTAAATGCGTGAATTCAAATGCTTAAGAACTTTTGGTACGTTGCCTGTACCAGCGCCGAGCTGGCCCAGCAGCCGCTAGGCCGCATTATCTGCAACGAACCGGTCGTTATTTACCGGCAAGCCGACGGCACCCCCGCCATTCTTAAAAACGTATGCCCGCACCGGCAGGCGTGATTGCCTTTGCCCCATTCATGCTGGCCCAAAACAAAAATTACTACGCCCAACAAGGCCTGAAAGTGAACTTTGTGACGGCCAAAGGCGGCGCCGATGTTGGCAAGCAACTGGGCGCGGGCAACGCACCACTGGGCGGCGCGCTGGGCGACACCCCGATTATTCTTCGCCAGAACGGCATCCCCGTAAAAGGGGTGGCACTGCTGGGTGGCCAGGCCCTGCACCAGATCATGATGCGCGCCGACGCCAACATCAAATCGCCCGCCGACCTGAAAGGCAAAACCTTTACCGTCATGTCGTATCAAGACACCTCGTTTTACGCGACGCTGGCCGTACTGGCGCAAGCCGGGCTGAAGCGCGACGATACCGATGTGCAAGCCGCCGGCCCTGTCGGCATCTGGCAACTGGTGGGTACCGGCAAAGCCATTGGCATGATCGGCGCCCCCGAAAACGGCTTTATGGTTGAAGACGGCGGCATCGCCATGACGTACGAGTCCACCGGCAAGTACTTCCCCGGTATGGCGCAGGCCATCATGGCGTCTGAAAAAATGATTGCCGAAAAGCCCGAAATTATTCAGAAGTTCTTGAACGCCACGCTGAAAGCGTTTGCCGAGGTCCGTGACAACCCAGCACAGGCCACTGCCGAATACGTGTCGTTCATGCCGTCGTACAAAGGCCGTGAAAAATTTGTAGAGCAAGTGCTGACCTACTACGCAAAAAATGTGTATTCGGGCCAGGAACGCACCGGCAGCTTCGACCCCAAACGCGTATCGGCCCTGCAAGACTTTTATCTGAAAGAAGGCATTATTCGCGACCGCATCGACCTGAACGACCTGTTTACCAACCAGTTTGTGCAGGTGGCCAAATAAACCAAACGGCGTAGCAAAGCTGGGCCGCGCTTGATTTACATCAACTAAACAACCAGGCGCCTCAGTCGTTAATACCCCTGTCGGGTTACCATCCGGCAGGGGTTTTTACTGCCAATGACACAAGCAAGGGGCAATTTGCCCGGCTAATTTGGGGTAGCAGGCAGTTTCACCCACTTACAATTGCGGGTTAGACGTAGCTCGGACATAACCTCGCGCACCTTGTAGCGAAAAAACGGAACCCACACTCTGTATGCGTAAAAACCTGCCCGTCACCAACATCGAAACTGTTGTTCGCGAAGACCAGTACCTGATTTCCAAAACCGACATGAAAGGTCGGATTATCTATGCCAACCCGGCATTTATTGAAGTCAGCGGCTTTACGCGCGACGAGCTGCTGGGCAAACCGCATAACCTGATTCGCCATCCCGACATGCCCCCCGAGGCCTTTGCCGACCTGTGGGACACGCTAAAAGAAGGCAAGCCCTGGCTGGGTATTGTTAAAAACCGTCGTAAAGACGGCGGCTATTACTGGGTACTGGCCAATGCCTACCCGGTCGTCGAAAACGGCGAAGTCACATGCTACGCCTCGGTACGGGTCAAGCCCACCGAAGAGCAAATCAAAGCCGCCGAAGCCTTCTACCAAGAGATCAACGAAGGCAAGGTGCGTTGGCACACGGTCAAGGGCGGCCAAAAAGTCCGTAAAGGGGTACTGCGCCTACTGGACTACGCCGCCATGCCCTTTAACAATAGCCTTCGTTCCAGCCTGCTGCGCATGTCGGCAATGGGCCTGGGTGCTATTGGTATTGCCGGCTGGTTCGCTGCCCAGGGCGGCGTCCCCGCCAGCCAGGCCTGGGTTGTGTGGCCTGCCGTTGGCGTACTAACCGCAGGTATGCTGGGCTATGGCTGGCTGGTGGCCCAACGCGCCATTACATCGCTGGCCGATGCCGCCCGCGTGGCGCGGCAAATTTCGGCCGGCAACCTGACGCTTGAACTGCACGAAGGCAAAAGTGATGAGGTCAATAACCTTAACTTCTACCTCGACATCATGCGCAAGAGCCTGATCAGTATCGCGCACGACGTCGAAGTCGGCGTGCATTCAACGGCCCACACCGCGCAAGTCTTGTACGCCAACAACACGCATTTGTCGGCCCGCACCGAAGACAACGCCGCGTCGTTGCAAGAAACCGCAGCGGCCATGGAAGAGTTGACGGTCACCGTAAAGCAAAATACCGACAATGCCCACCTGGCCAGCCGCCTGGCCGACGAAAGCATGAAAATCGCACAACGCGGCGGCCAAGTCGTCGGCGAAGTCGTTCATACCATGGACGGCATCAGCGAAAGTTCACGCAAAATTTCAGACATCGTCACGCTTATTGAAGGCATTGCCTTCCAGACCAATATTCTGGCGCTTAACGCGGCCGTCGAATCGGCCCGGGCCGGCGAAGCCGGGAAAAGCTTTGCCGTCGTCGCGGGCGAAGTCCGCAACCTCGCGCTAAAAAGCTCACAGGCCGCCAAAGAGGTCAAAAGCCTCATCGACGACTCCAACTCGCGCATTACCGCGGGCTCCGAACAGGTATCGCGTGCCGGCGCCACCATGCAGGAAATCGTCGACTCGGTTCGTCGCGTCACCGACGTTATGGCCGAAATCTCAACGGCATCGGTCGAGCAAACCACTGGCCTGACCGAAATCAATCAGGCGGTCTCGCTGATGGACACCGTCACCCAGCAAAATGCCAACATGGTTCACGACCTGGGGCAAACCGTGCGCCACCTGTCGGCCGAGGCCGAAAACCTGGGCGTGGCCATTGCAGTGCTCAATACCGGCGTCGGCCAAAAAGGGCGCCCTGCCCAGGTGGGTTCCGACGAACCAAAACTGGCCGGCTAACCCGGCCTGTCGGCCGTGCTGCGCTAGCCGCCGCGTTACACGAGGCTACAATACCGGGGCCAACCGCAGGGTTGGCCCCGTTTTATTTCCGGAGACATCGTGAGCGTACCGATTTTTGACAGCTTCCTGACCACCACCGACATCATCGACGTTTTCGACGATGTCGCCGTGATTCAAGGCATGCTGGATTTTGAAGCCGCGCTGGCGCGCGCCCAGGCCGCCGAAGGCCTGATTCCGGCCCAAACCGCGCGCATCATCGAAAAGCACTGCGTTGCCGACACATTCGACATCAGCGCCCTTATCGTCGCCGCGCGCCGCGCCGGCAGCATGGCCATCCCGCTGGTCAAAGCGCTGACGCAAAAAGTGGCCGCCGAAGACGCCGAGGCCGCCACCAAAGTGCACTGGGGCAGCACCAGCCAAGACGTAATCGACACTGCGGCTGTACTGGTAACCCGCAAAGCCCTGGCCCTGATCGACGGCGAATTAAACAGCCTGGCGGCCCGCTTGCTCACCCTGGCACAAGCCCACACACAAACACCGGTATTGGCCCGCACACTTATGCAACCCGCGCAAGTCACCAGCCTGGGTTTCAAGTTTGCCAACTGGGCTGCACCGCTGGTGCGCAGTCGCACCCAACTTAAAGCGCTGGCCGACAACGCCCTGCAATTGCAGCTGGGCGGCGCCGTCGGCACCCTGGCTGTCATGGGCGACAAAGGCCCGGCGGTGGCCCAACGCGTGGCGGCCGACCTGGGGCTGGCCAACCCGCTAGCCAACTGGCATACCCAGCGCGACGAATGGGTTCGCCTGGGCCTGGAGGTGGCCGTATTAACCGGGAGCCTGGGTAAAATCGCTACCGACCTGAGCCTGATGGCCCAAGGCGAAATCGCCGAGCTGGCCGAACCGTCCGGCCAGGGCCGGGGCGGCTCCTCGGCCATGCCGCACAAGCGCAACCCGGTGTCGTCCATGATTGCGCTGGCCGCCGCAGGCCGCACGCCCCATCGCGCTGCTGCGTTGCTGGCCAATATGCCGCAAGAACACGAACGCGGGCTGGGCAACTGGCAGGCCGAACTGGCCGAATGGCCGGGACTGTTCTTAAGCGCCCACGGTGCGCTGACGGCATTGCATGAAGCGATGGACGGCCTGGTTATCGACACCCAACGCATGCGACAAAACATCGACGCCCTGCAAGGGCTGATTTTTGCAGAAGCGGTGTCCATTTACCTGGCCGGCGTCATCGGGCGCCCGGCTGCACATCACTTGATGGAAACCCTGACCGCTCGCGCCGTCACGGAAAAAGCACACTTGTCTGACGTGGTACGGGCTGCCGTTAACGCCGACGAGGCCTTGCGCACCCAGCTTGATCTATCGGCCCTGGACGCCCTTTTCGACCCGGTCAACGCCACCGGCAGCGGCGCCGCCATGGCCCGCACGCTTATCCCCCAGTTGCTTGCCCAACTGGCTTAACCCATATACTTGAACCTCAGGGATCACCATGACTTTTGATGCGACCAATCACGACTTTGAACGCGGCTTGAAAAATCGCCGTGAAATTCTGGGCGACGCCTGGGTCGACCGCTCGCTCGAGCGCGCCACCAATTTCAACGCCGAATTCCAGGAACTGATCACCCGTTTTGCCTGGAATGAAATCTGGGGCCGCCCCGGCCTGGAAAAGAAAACCCGCCGCGCCATGGTGCTGGCCATTACTATGGCGCTGGGTCGCTGGGAAGAATTTGAATTGCACGTACGTGCCGGCCTGGTCGGGGGCACACCCGAAACCCGCCTGACACCCGACGAACTGAAAGAAATCATTATCCAAACCGCCATTTATGCGGGCGTACCGGCAGCCAACACCGGCTTTACCCATGCGCAGGCCATCTTGAAAGAAGTCGGTGAAGAAATCGGCTACACCCTGACACCGCTGAACCCGGCCGACACCTGCCACCCGGGGATCGGTCACGAACACGTCACGCAAAGCAAGCCTGCCCTGCATTACACCCGCCGCCCCGCGCGTAACGGCCGGCCGCGTCAAACCGTAGTGCTTAGCCACGCGCTGGGTTGCGACCTGACCATGTGGGATCGCCTGGCCAATGTGCTGGCGGCCGAGTACGACGTCGTCTGCTACGACCATCGCGGCCACGGCTCGTCCGACGCACCGGCCAGCTTGTACACAATGGAAGCGCTGGCTGATGACGCCGCTCGCCTGATTGGAGAACTCGGTTGCGGCCCGGTGATCTGGATTGGCCTTTCGATGGGCGGTATGGTGGGGCAAGAACTGGCTATCCGCCGCCCCGAACTGGTGTCGAAACTAGTGATTGCCAATTCGACATCGGCATACCCCGATGCGGTGCGCGACGTGTGGCAACAACGCATTGCCACCGTTAAAGCCCAGGGCATTGAAGTGATTGCCGACGCCGTAATGGAGCGCTACTTCCATGCCGGCTTCCGGGCCGAACGCGCCGCCACCGTGGCCTCGTATCGCCGCCGTTTGGTGACCACAGACGCCGAAGGCTATATCGGCTGCTGCAACGCCGTGGGCACCGTCAATACCACCGACCGCCTGCCCCAGGTCAAGGCAGCCACGCTGGTGATCGCCGGCGAGCTGGACCAGGGCGCCCCGGTGTCGATGTCGGAAACCATGGTCAATCAAATCCCGGGCGCCAAGCTGGTTGTGCTCAAAGACGCCTCGCACCTGGCCGTGGCCGAACAGCCGCAAGCCTTTATTGATGCAGTTCAGGAATTTTTGAACGCCTGAAGACCGCAATGCAGATCGAGCGTTTTTACCGACCCGAAATAGGTTAAGTAAAAACAGACAGGGCTTTTCCAAGGCCTACAAAAAATCTGCACGCCGCAAAAAAACAGAAGGCCGGCGATATTTCGCCGGCCTGCTGTTTTTTAGTTTCGACGCAATAGCCCCGCCGAGGATGCTTATTCGTTTGCTGCGCGCCGACTGGCCCCGCGCAGGATTTTCATTAAAGCCTGCGCGGGGGGACTAAGTACCGCATCAGACCGATGTAACAGGCCCACCGGCTCTTCGGTGCCCTCGAACGCCAAAGGCAACCGGGCCAGCAGCCCGCGCGAGATATCATCGCGGACCGCACCGGCAGACGCAAACCAGACCGCGTCGGACTGCAACACGACCAGGCGGGCGACCGATACCGACAAGGTTTCAAGGCAGTTGCCGGGCAACTTCAGCCCACGGGCGGCCAGATAGTTTTCGGTATTGTGGCGCGGTACCGTGCCAGGCGGTGACACCACTAATGGGCAGGTAATAAGCTGCGGCAACGACAACCCCCCTTCCAGCAACGGATGCCCTGCCCTCACCACGGCAATCAGCGGCTCGACATACAACAACTCGAACGACAGCCCCACCATCATTTGCGGGTCGGCCATGCGCCCCACGGCCACATCCGATTCGCCGGCCTTCAGTTTTTCAAGAAGAGCGGTATTGGCGGCTACTTGAACCTCGACCCGTACCTGAGGATACTGCTGCCGAAATAGCGTCAGGGCCAGAGGCAGAATGTCGGGGGCAACCGTAGGCAATGCACCCACAATCACCGTTTCTTGCGAGGCCCCGCCGCCCTTGCCCACCGCACGCGCCGCACCGTCGAGGGCGTCGAGCACCGACAAGGCATGCACCAGAAAATGCTCGCCTTCAAGCGTCAGGCGAGCACCAAAGCGCCCACGACGCAACAGTGCGGCACCCACCATGTGCTCAAGCTCGACCAGCGTTTTGGATACGGCAGGCTGACTGAGGTTAAGCCTTTCGGCCGCCTTGCCCAGATTTTGCTCTTGGGCGACGGTGACAAAGCACTGCAAATGGCGCAAGCGCACCCGGTGAAGAAAGCGATCATTTTCCATAACCGCAAGTTATCAAATATTCGCCATTAATTCAATTTACATCACCCATAGCCCGCATTATGATGGCCCCACTGAGCTGCACGTCAGACCAGACAGAACAACCAGGAGAGCCCTCAATGACGACCCCTATCGACCAATTCGGCGAATTTCTGCAACGTGACCGCACGTGGCATCCGCCTGCCTACACCCCCGGTTATAAAACCAGCGTATTGCGGTCGCCGCAAAAATCGCTCATTTCCATCGAAAACGATCTGTCCGACATCACCGGTCCTCTGTTTTCGCGCGATGAACTGGGCGCCCTTGATAACGACCTGATCATGAACTACGCCAAGTCGGGCTTGCCCATTGGCGAGCGCATTCTGGTGCACGGTTACCTGCGCGACGAAAACGGTCGCCCCGTTCCCAACGCCTTGATCGAAGTCTGGCAAGCCAATGCTTCGGGCCGCTATCGTCACAAGAACGACAAGTACATTGCCCCCATCGACCCGAACTTCGGCGGCTGTGGCCGCGTCATTACCGACGAAAACGGGTACTACTTCTACCGCACCATCAAGCCCGGCCCATACCCATGGCGCAACGGCATCAACGACTGGCGCCCGGCCCACATCCACTACTCCATTTTTGGCACCGGCTTTGCCCAGCGCCTGATCACGCAAATGTACTTCGAAGGCGACCCGCTCATCCCCGGCTGCCCCATCGTGCGCGCCATTCCCAACGAAGACGCCGTACGCGGCCTGATCGCCCAAATGGATCGTGGCGCGTTTGTAGCCCTCGACAGCATGGCCTACCGCTTCGACATCACTATTCGCGGCTCGCGCGCCACCTTGTTCGAAAACCACATCCAGGGAGCCAAATAATGAACCCGAATACGCCTGTTTACCTGAAAGAAACCGCATCACAAACGGCAGGTCCGTACGTTCACATTGGCCTGGCCCCCAAGCAAGCGGGCTTCGATATCTTCGAAAACAACTTTGGCAACGTACTGGTTAAGCCCGAAACCAAGGGCGAGCGGATTCGTGTCGAAGGCCGTGTATTTGACGGCAGCGGCCACATCATCAAAGACGTGCTTATCGAATGCTGGCAAGCCAATGCGGCTGGCCGGTACAACCATCCTGCCGACAAGCAAATCGACAAGCCCGTCGACCCAAGTTTCCGGGGTTGGGGCCGTACCACGTCCGATTTCGAAAGCGGCGTGTACGCATTCGAAACCATCAAACCCGGTTCGGTCACCGGTCGTCATGGCAAACCCATGGCACCGCACATCAACCTCTGGATTGTCGCGCGTGGCATCAATATCGGCCTGCAAACCCGCATGTACTTCTCTGACGAAGAAGCCGCCAACGCGGCCGACCCGGTTCTGAACGGGATCGAATGGGTGGGCCGTCGCAAAACGCTGGTTGCCCAAAAGTCCGAGAAAGACGGCCAAGTGGTTTACACGTTCGACATCTACCTGCAAGGGCCAGACGAAACTGTGTTCTTCGACGCCTGATTTAGCGGCGTTATCGGGCACTGCCCGTAAGGTCAAAGCGGTACTTGGTCTTCAGACCAGTACCGCTTTTTACTTTATAAGCACCACTTTTACTGTGCTGCGCCCAGCAGCATATTGATTCTGGCGGCGGCCGCCAGCAATCGCGGCAAACACACCTCAAGCAAGTAGTGGGCATCGGCCTTGTCGGCCGAACCGCTTACGTTAATGGCCGCCACCACCTTGCCGCTCATGTCGCGTATGGGCGCTGCCATCGACACCAGCCCCGGCTCCAGCTCTTCACGCACCAGGCTCCACCCTTGCGCCCTGACTTGCAACAAGGTCTCGTACAACTCGTCGCGATCGACGACCGTACGCGGCGTGTAAGCCGTCAGCGTCATTTGAGCCAATCGTGCCTTAAGCACATCGTCGGGCAAGGCTGCCAGCAATACCCGGCCCATCGACGAGCAATGCGCCGGCAAACGGCTGCCTACGCCAAGGTTGATTGACATGATTTTGTGGGCCGGCACGCGCAATACGTACACGACCTCATCGCCATCAAGCACGGCAGCCGAACTGGATTGGCGCAATTGCTCGACCAACGCCTCCATGACGGGTTGCGCCCGCGTCCAGACCGGCAACGATGTCAGATACGCAAACCCAAGCTCCAGCACCTTGGGCGTGAGGCGGAAAAGCCGACCCTCGCTGGAGACATACCCCAGAGCCAGCAAAGTCAGCAAAATGCGTCGCGCGCCGGCCCGCGTCAGGCCGGTATTCTGGGCGACATCGGACAACGTTTGCGCGGGCGCATTGGCACCAAAACTGCGCAGCACCGCCAAACCACGCGCAAACGACTGGACATAACTGTCGCCCGGCCGGACCGACCCGACGGCCGAGGCGTTGTTGGCAATAGGTGATGAAGCGTCTGTCATGAAAAACCTGGTTGAGATACTGGCCGCCAAAGTGAAGAATGCCCACCTTCAAGGTAGCGGGACGGCCGGCACTGTTGCACGCACGCGCCCTTTACCGGGCCCGAGATTGACAACCCCGGCACGGCTGATTAAGCTAGACACGGTTAGTTCTATATACGAATATTTGTTCACTATACGAACATATTCTAAAATTTTCAACACAATGTTCGCAGGGAAAACATGATCAATAAAATTTCTCCCTCTGTCGAAGCCGCGTTGGCTTCGGTACACGACGGCGCCACCATCATGATTGGCGGCTTCGGCGGTGCCGGCCAACCTGCCGAGCTTATCGACGGCCTTATCTCACACGGCGCCAAAGACTTGGTCATTGTCAATAACAATGCCGGCAATGGCGACGTCGGCCTGGCCGCACTGCTTAAAACCGGGCGCGTGCGCAAAATCATTTGTTCCTTCCCGCGTCAGGCCGACTCCTACGTGTTCGACGAGCTCTACCACGCCGGCAAAATCGAACTCGAACTCGTCCCTCAGGGCAACCTGGCCGAGCGCATCCGCGCCGCCGGTGCCGGTATTGGGGCGTTTTTCACCCCCACCGGCTTTGGAACCGAGCTGGCCCAAGGCAAAGAGGCCCGCGAAATCAACGGTCGCAACTACGTGCTCGAATACCCCATTTTTGCTGACTTTGCGCTTATCAAGGCCGAAGTGGGCGACCGCTGGGGCAACCTGACCTACCGCAAAACTGCGCGCAACTTCGGCCCCATCATGGCCACAGCGGCCAAATGCACTATTGCCTCGGTTCACGAAATCGCCGAGCTGGGCACGCTCGACCCCGAAACCGTCGTGACCCCCGGCCTTTTCGTCAAACACATCGTTAAAGTCCCCCGCACGGCCACTGGCCCAGCCGGCTTCAAAACGGCTTAAGGAATCCTGACATGAGCGAACAACAAACTATTCCGTCCTGGACACGTGACCAGATCGCCGCTCGTGTGGCGGTCGATATCCCCGACGGTGCTGTCGTCAACTTAGGTATTGGCCTGCCCACCAAAGTGGCCAACCACCTGCCGGCCGACCGCGAAGTCATCTTGCACAGCGAGAACGGCGTCATTGGCATGGGCCCTGCCCCGGCCAAGGGCGAAGAAGACTACGACCTGATCAACGCCGGTAAGCAGCCGGTTACCCTGCTGCCGGGCGGCTGCTTTTTCCACCATGCCGACAGCTTCGCCATGATGCGTGGCGGCCACCTCGACGTGTGTGTGCTGGGTGCATTCCAGGTATCGGTTAAAGGCGATCTGGCCAACTGGAGCACCGGCGCACCCGACGCCATCCCTGCCGTCGGCGGCGCCATGGACCTGGCCATTGGTGCCAAAAAAACCTATGTCATGATGGATCTGCGCACCAAAACCGGTGAATCGAAGCTGGTCGATGCCTGCACCTACCCCTTGACCGGCATAGGCTGCGTCAGCCGCGTTTACACCGACGTTGCCGTATTCGACCTGGGTGCCGAAGGCGCACGTGTCATCGATATCGTCGAGGGTTTAAGCTTTGACGAGCTGCAAGCATTGGTACCCGTCAAGCTGGTCGACGCCCGCGCCTGACGCACAAGCAAACCGTGTGATGCACGCAACGCCGCCCCGAAACGGGCGGCGTTTTTAATGAGCGTCAACAGCGTTCCGACCGCCCCACGGCCTTACGCTCAATGCCCCGCCGGTTGCAGAAACCGGGCTTTAACTAGAACAGCCTGCGCTCCGCCTGGCGCCCTTTAACGACCTGCCAATTCGAGCATACTAGTGGCTTGCTGCCTGAATGCTTTGGGCGACACGCCCACGTGCCGTTTGAAAAAGCGCGTGAAATAGGCTGGGTCGGTAAAACCTAGGGCATACGACACCACACTGACCGTCATAGTGGTGTAAACAAGGTCGCGCTTGGCGGCCAGAATAATGCGCTGATGAACAAGCGCCAAGGCCGATTGGCCCACCCAGTGCCTGCACAGCAAATTAAGGTAGGCCGCGGTAATGCCGATGGCCTGCGCATATTGCTCTACCGACCAGCCTTCGGCGTAATGGCGCTCTATCAGCGCCCCGAACTGCCGGAAATACTCACGTCCGCGATCTTCCGGCCGCGCCTGGCCGCCCCGATTGTTGGCCGTTTGCCGGCTGATCCAGATAAAAATGCCCTGCAGCAACGACTCCATCAGACGTTCACGGTGCAATGCGGCGCCACGGTACTCGCGATCCAGCAATGAGAAAGCCAGGTCTACTGAGGCGTCGATCTCCACATCGAGCGGGTAGATTTCCGGGACCAGCAAGCCACTGTCGACCGCACCCAACGTTGACAGCAGCGTGTCGACCAAGGGGTGAGCCATCGTCACGACATGCCCCTGGGCATTGGGCGCAAAACGAAACCCATGCACGCACATTTGCGGCACCAACACCACATGGCCCGGCTGCATATCGTGCACATGATCATCCAGACCAACACGGGCCGTCCCGCCCTTCAGGTACAGCAACTGCACCAGCCCATGATGCTGGTGCAGCTTGATCTCCCAGTCGTGCAGGCGGCTGCGGTCGGCAATCAGTTCGCAATGCACCATGTCCGGCGTCAGCCACTGGTCGCTTTCGCCATACAGCTTGTAAACCGGCACGCGAGACGTTGTCGTCGATGTTGATGCCGGTGCCGGTGCCGGCGTTGGCGCGGGCCTGGACGTGGGCATGGGCGTGGACGTCAGTATCGCGGCGTTTGATGAAACGGGATTTTTTTGCGTCATTAATACAAGCGGGTCGCTAGGGTTCACCCTAGGATACTTTATTTTTCAGTGGGTTGAACTTAACGCTTAGATATTTATTTTCGAAAAGTACAATTATTATAGGCAAATATCCATTCCCTTCCCGGCCCACAAAGCGCAACATAATGCCATTCCAGTCACCACCACAGGTTTGAACTGGGGCACTCTCAGGAGCCATCATGAAAAAAATGAAAACACAAGTTGCCATTATCGGTGCGGGCCCTTCGGGCCTGCTGCTGGGTCACCTGCTGCACTTGCAGGGCATCGACACCGTCATCCTTGAACGCAAATCGCCCGAATACGTCCTTAGCCGCATTCGCGCCGGTGTGCTCGAACAAGGCCTGGTCGACCTGCTGCGCGAAGCCAAGGTCAACGAGCGCATGGACCGCGAGGGCATGGTGCACGAAGGTGTATCGTTCAGCTTCAATGGCGAACAGCGCCGCATCGACTTCAAAAAATACGGGGTATACGGATTTAATGGTTGATGGGGCACCTTCACCCCATCAATCTGATACCACCCTCAGATGGTTGATAGATCGACTCCGTAGTTGAGTTCCTCTGCGAAGTCCGGCAGTCCGTAACC